>DDJC01000103.1 GCA_002339015.1 Burkholderiales bacterium UBA1834 | reverse complement strand
CGTACTCGATCGCATAGCCCGGGCGCAGCACGTAGGCCTGCTCCAGGCCGGGCATGGACTGCAGCGCCGCCAGCTGGATATCGAAGGGCAGCGAAGTGCTGATGCCGTTGGGATAGAACTCGTTGGTGGTCAGGCCTTCAGGCTCCAGGAAGATCTGGTGCGAATCCTTGTCGGCGAAGCGGTTGACCTTGTCTTCAATGCTGGGGCAGTAGCGCGGCCCTACCCCTTCGATCACGCCGGTGAACATGGGGCTGCGGTCGAAGCCGGAGCGGATGATCTCGTGCGTGCGCTCGTTGGTGTGGGTGATCCAGCAAGGCAGCTGACGGGGGTGCTGATCGGGGGTACCCAGGAAGCTGAACACCGGCACCTCGGGACCTGCAGGCGCGGACTCACCCCACTGCCCCACCAGGCCGACGCCATCGCCCGGCTGCTCGGACAGCTTGCTGAAATCGATGCTGCGGCCATCAATGCGCGGCGGCGTGCCAGTTTTCAGGCGCCCCTGGGGCAGCTTGAGTTCCTTGAGCCGGCCCGACAGGCTGACCGCTGGCGGATCACCCGCACGACCGGCGCTGTAGTTCTGCAGGCCCACGTGGATTTTGCCGTCCAGGAAGGTACCGGCGGTGAGCACCACGGTACGGGCACGGAAGCGCACGCCCACCTGGGTCACGGCACCCACCACCTTGTCGCCCTCCACCATCAGGTCGTCCACGGCCTGCTGGAAGATCCACAGATTGGGCTGGTTCTCGAGGCGACGGCGGATGGCGGCCTTGTAGAGAATGCGGTCGGCCTGGGCCCGGGTGGCACGCACGGCCGGGCCCTTGCTGGAGTTGAGGATGCGGAACTGGATGCCGCCCTCGTCGGTGGCGGCGGCCATGGCCCCGCCCAGCGCATCCACCTCCTTGACCAGGTGGCCCTTGCCGATGCCACCGATGGAGGGGTTGCAGCTCATCTGCCCGAGCGTCTCGATGTTGTGGCTCAGCAGCAGGGTGGCGCAGCCCATGCGCGCGGCGGCCAGCGCGGCCTCCGTGCCTGCGTGGCCGCCACCGACCACGATCACATCGAATTCCTTGGGGTAGATCATCACAACACCATCAACAAGTGAAGACGCGGCCTGAGGGCCGCGCACGGGCTCGATTATCCCGGACGGGCTGCCTGCCCACCAGGGGCTGGCGCACGTTTCCCCAGCATTCGTGTGGCTGGGATGGGGGTTTGGCGGTGCTGGCATTCATCCTGATCGTGTGCTCGATGGCTGGGGATTGCTGGCGCTTCTTGGGTACGAGCAAGCTTCCGGGATCCGGCACGCAACGAACGGCGCGCTTTGTCGTTGCAGCGCGGGGCGCGGGATGTGGGGTGGCCGTCCGGGCTTCAATGTTGGCGGTCACGCCTCCGGCGTGACTCCCCTGCGCTGCTCACAACGAGGCGGGGCCGCATGACTCACTCCGCGGCCTGCGGCCGCTGCGCTCAAACAGATGCGGCCAGTCAGTTCACGAAGCATGTGCTGCGCACATGCCCGCCTCGTCGCTCCGCTGCTCGGCGCCAACAAGGCGCCCGGCCAGCCACCCCCACATCCCTGTTTCGCCCCGCTGGTGGCGTGCGTAGAAGAAGTTGCGCGTGACAGACATGTAAAGCGTGAAGCGACGCCAATACCGCTAGCGCTCACGGTAGCTGCGACTGCGGCGCGGGCGTAGCGGTGGTCCACTTGCCAAGGCAGCAGTTCAAGCGCAGCCCTTGGGGTGTCAGGCCTACCCAGTCAAAGGACAAGACCCTTCGCATGCGGAGAGCGGGGCACTAAAGGGCTGAGGGGGCCTCTGGCCGGGCGCCTTGTTGGCGTCGCAGGCGCGCAGGGAGGGACAGGTCTGCCCCTGGCCACAGGCCAGGGGATGGCGAGCATGTTTGAGCCCTGCAAGGGCGAGTTGCGCAGCCACCTGTCCCGTACGAGCACCGGAGAGCAGTCCTGCCGAGGGCAGGACCGCCAACATCGAAGCCCGGCCAGAGGCCCCCTCAGACCCCGCCCCGCGCTGCCACGACAAAGCGCTCACACCCATGCATGCAGGGCAGTACAAAAAATACAGGGAGCCTCAACTTGTTCCACGTGAAACACAAAAGACATCGACCCACAGCCCGCAACGCCAAGGCACAATCCACCCCCATGCAATGCCGCCCAGGCTGCGGCGCTTGCTGCACCGCCCCCTCCATCAGTTCACCAATGCCCGGACTGCCTCACGGCAAACCGGCGGGCATGCCCTGCCCTCATCTGGATGACGCCCTGCGCTGCCGCCTGTTCGGCCAGCCCGAACGACCGGCCGTGTGCGGTTCACTGAAACCGTCGGCGGAGATGTGCGGCGCAGACCGCGCCCACGCCATGCACTGGCTCAGCGAGCTGGAGCGTGCGACGGGTTGACGGCAGCAGCAGTCCCACCCTTTTCAGACGCCACCACGGCAGCCAGCTTGCCATCCAGCAGCGCCTCGGGCGGCACCCCCGTGGCCGAACCAGTCAGCGCCTTCATGTGGGCACGCAACTGCTCCGTGGTCAGGCCCTTGCCATCCGGGGCCCAGCCCGGCGGCATGAACATGTAGCCCAGGGCATCCTTCAGGCTCCGGGCACGCAGCACATCGCGGCCAATGCTGAGCCACTCGTGCAGGCAGATCTTGATCGCGCTGTACGTGGTCACCTGCTTGACCAGGCCGTAGCGGATGGGCACGTCGTCTTTCTCGGGCACATAGGTGCCAAACAGACGGTCGAACAGCAGGATGGTGCCGCCGTAGTTGGCATCCAGGTACTCGACATTGGCCGCATGGTGCACCCGATGCGCCGACGGTGTGTTCAGGATCCCCTCCAGCCAGCCCAGCTTGGACACCAGGTCGGTATGGATCCAGAACTGGTAAACCAGGTTCATTGCGTACGAGAACAGCACCACCTCGGGCGGGAAGCCCAGCAGGCACTGCGGCGCGAAGAACACGAAGGCACCCGTGATCTTGCCGGTGATGGACTGGCGGAAGGCCGCCGCCAGGTTGTACTGGTTGCCCGAATGGTGCACCTGGTGAGAGGCCCAGTACCAGCGAATGCGGTGACCGGCGCGGTGCATCCAGTAGTAGAAGAACTCAGTGGTGAAGAACATGGCCACCCAGCCCCACCAGGTGTCCATCGGCACCGTCCAGAGGCGGTGCTCGTACATCCACGCACCCAGCGGCAGCGAGGCCCCCAGCACGGCACCCATCGGGATCGCCTCGACCACCAGGCGCCAGCCGTTGATGCGCACCGTCGTCCAGAAGGCACGCCAGTCATAGGCTTGGCGGCTACGGTGGCGGCGTGCAATGGCCAGCCCTTCCATCGCCGTGATGCTCACGGCCAGGCCGCCGAGCACCAGCATCAGCACCCGGGTTGAATCCAGGGTCTGCCAGAAATCCGTCAGGGAGTGGGTGATCGTCTCGAACATGTTGCGCCACGCTGGGTGGATCAGGTACAGCACCTGTTCAGCACCATAAGGACTTCCCCGGGCGCTGTCTCCCGGGGAAGCCCTTTGCGCGGACGCCTAACCCCCTGATCGAGGGTGTGCATTGCATGCATAACGCACAAAGTACCGGCCCCCAGGGCGCGCCCCCCCGCCCTCAGGTCAAGGCGTGACAGCAGCCAGGTAGTACCAGTGCCCCTGCTCCCGCACAAAGTCGCTGGTCTCCTCCAGGCGTTCGGCCCGCCCTCCGATCTTGAACCGCGCCACGAAGCTGACACGCCCACGGTTCTCAGACGGCGCGGGTGCCGCCTTGACGGTCAGGCCCAGCCATTTCAGGCCCTGCTCCGGTGGCTCGATGCCGGCCGGGCGCGTGGTCGGGTGCCAGGTTTCCAGCAGATAGGGCCGCAGGTCTTTGACGAAAGCCGTATAACGAGATCGCATCAGCGCTTCGGGTGTGGGCGCCTGCATGGGCAGGATGCCACCCGGGTGATAGCGACCACAGCACTCCGCATACCCTGCGGCGCCACCGCACGGGCACGGTTCTGAAGGAGGACGGCGGGGCGAGTTCATATCAGCGAGGCGTGAAGACAAGGGGGCATTCGACAGCCAGCCCCTTCGCGGGCATGGCGCACCCGGGGTGCGCACCCCGCCCAGGGCCGACGGCACAATCATGGCATGACAACGCCTGCCACCGCCCTGCGCCCGCCCAGCCCCTTCCGGCTCGATGGCCGCGTGGCACTGCTCACCGGTGCCGTGCGTGGACTGGGCCTGTGCATGGCGCAGGCCCTGGCCCAGGCCGGCGCCACCGTGTGGCTCAATGGCCGTGATGCCGATGCCACGCAAGCCGCCGCACAGGCGATCACCCGGGATCTGCCTGAAGACAGCCCGCGCGCCCAGGCCC
Source organism: Burkholderiales bacterium UBA1834 (assembly GCA_002339015.1). Taxonomy (GTDB): domain Bacteria; phylum Pseudomonadota; class Gammaproteobacteria; order Burkholderiales; family Burkholderiaceae_C; genus Aquabacterium. Next base: position 10,041 of record DDJC01000103.1, on the reverse strand, counting down.
TGCCTTTCGACATCGCCGACGCCGCAGCCCGCGCGCGCGCGCTGGCGCACATCGCAGCCACGCATGGCCGCCTGGACATCCTGGTCAACAACGTGGGCCAGCGTGACCGCCGCCCGCTGGATGCCTTCGTCGGCGACGACATCCTCCGCCTGCTCGACACCAACCTGGTCGCCCCCCTGCTGCTGGCCCGCGATGCGGCGCGGCTCATGCCGGACGGCCAGGGGCGCATCATCAACATCACCTCGATCGCCGGGCCCATTTCGCGCGCGGGCGACGCGGCCTACACCGTGAGCAAGGGCGGTCTGGACGCCGCCACCCGTGCCCTGGCCGCCGAGCTGGGCCCGCGTGGCCTTACCGTCAATGCCGTGGCCCCAGGCTACTTCGCCACCGAGGCCAACGCCGCCATGAGCGCCGACCCTGGCGTGGCCGACTGGCTGTTGCGCCGCACCTCGCTGGGCCGCTGGGGCCAGCCCGCAGAGATCGCCGGTGCCGTGGTCTTCCTGGCCTCGCCCGCGGCCAGCTACATCACCGGCCAGACCCTGGCCGTGGATGGCGGCTACCTGGCGCACTTCTGAGCAGGGTCGCAGGCGCTTCAAGCCGCCCTGCCCATGCGCCCCTCCTGCGCATGCTCAGCCCTGCAGATCCTGCCGGTCGCGCAGCGCCAGGTAGATCTCGCACACACCGCGCAGGTACACCAGGGTCGGCATGACCAGCGCCAGCGAGAACACCACCCCGCCCCCGATGGCCGCCGCGCGGATGTAGCCCACGGCCTCGGGCGGCACGACCTGCGCATTGACGTTGTGCAGCCCGCCGCCGAACAGCCCCACCATCAGTACTTCGGGTGGCACGTCCACACCGGTCAGCCATACCGAGGCCTCGGCCATCAACCGGCCCCCGGCCATCACCACGAAGCCCGTGCCCGCGCCCACCAGGCCCGTCACCAGGCTCAGGCCCACCATCATCACCGCAGCATGCAGCAGATGCACGCGCAGGAAGCGCAGCACCTGCCGCACGCTCTGCCAGGACGAGGCGCCGGCCCACACCGTGGGCCCGGTGAGCGGCCCCACCACCGCACCGCCCGCAAGCATCGCCAGCCCCAGCACCACCACCGTCAGGGGCACGACCAGGCCATAGAGCCAGGGGCCGAGCATCGGCACCCGGCACAGCCAGAACAGTCCGGCCAGGGCTGCCACCATGACAGCCGCCGCCAAGCCCACCACCGCCAGCGTGATCAGCACGCGGTGTCCCACGCCCAAGGCATCCAGCACCGCATCGGTCACCTCGCGCGCCGGACGGCCCAGGGCCCGGTCCATCAACAGCAGACCGGCCGCATTCGAGCCGTAGAACACGATGAACAGCGCCGCCGCGCCCTGCCCCACGGCCCAGGGCAGTTCGCCCCGCGCCAGTGACGCCTGCGCCGTGGCAAAAGCCAGACCGGCGCCGGCAAAAGCCCCCAGCAGCACATACATGGCCCGGCCATCGCGCACCGCCTCGATGCTGCCCAGCACGCGCACGATGGCACGCCACCAATCAAATGGCCCTTGAAGGCTTTGGGCGGGCCGCTGCCCGGGCGCTGGGGCCTGTACGTCAAGCTCTTGATTTGAGTTTCTGGTATTCATGGGCAGCATTTTCAAAAATTAGGGGCTAGCCCTAGGTGATTTTGACGATAGGGCGCAACACCGCAGCTAAGTGCTTGACATTTCCGAACCAATTGGGCCCCTAAAACAGGTTGCAGGTGCTATTCGAAACCCCATAAAGACCACATAATGGCAGCCTGTGTCTGGTAGCGGCGCCTTCGATGGAATGGGTCCCGATGGTTGAAAGCTCCACATGGTTGATAGATAGAAGGAGCTCCTTTCCATGAGCAACAACAAGCTGTACGTGGGCAATCTGGCCTACAGCATCCGCGATCAGGATCTGCAGGACGCCTTTGGTGCCTATGGTGCCGTGCAGTCCGCCAAGGTCATGATGGACCGTGATACCGGCCGTTCCAAGGGATTCGGTTTCGTCGAAATGGGTTCCGATGCCGAAGCGCAGGCTGCCATCAACGCCCTGAACGGTCAGCCTCTGGCTGGTCGCTCGATCGTAGTCAATGTCGCTCGCCCCCGTGAAGAGCGTCCCAGCGGTTTCCGCAGCCCGTACGGCGGCGGCGGCCGTGGTGATGGCGGCGGCTTCGGCGGCGGTCGTCGCGAAGGCGGCGGCGGTGGCTTCGGCGGTGGTGGCCGTCGCGAAGGCGGTGGTGGTGGCTACGGCGGCGGTCGCCGCGACGGTGGCTACTGATCCCCGCCGGTTTCCTCGCGAAACTGCATAAAGCGGTGCCTTCGGGCACCGTTTTTTTGTCTGTCGCAAACAGACAAGCTGAACTGAAGCTTTGTCATTTGCTTACACAATTCCTGTCGTCGTCTCCCGCCCGCCAACCGTTGAAATGGCACACAAGCCTGACACCAAAGGCACAGGAGTCGACAACATGCCACACACCGCCATCACCATCACCCGCCGCATCCTGCTGGCCGCCGCCACGGGCCTGGCCCTGGCCCACGGTGCCGCACAAGCCGGCGTGAACGTCAGCGTGGGGGTGAACCAGCCCGGCTTCTATGGCCGCGTGGTCGTGGGGGATCACCGTCCTGCCGTGGTCTACCAGCAACCGATGATCATCCGGTCCTCGCCCGTGGCCGTGGTGCAGCAGCCCATCTACATGCACGTGCCTCCTGGCCACTACAAGCGCTGGTCACGTTACTGCGGCCGCTATGGCGCCTGTGGCCAGCCGGTGTACTTCGTGCAGAATGCGCCGCGCCCTGTGGTGATCCATGACCGCGGCCACCGCCACTGGGATCGCCACGATCACCGTCATGACCATTGGCATGACCGCCGCCACGACCGGCATGATCGCCATGACCGCCGTGGCGATCATCGCCACTGATGATGCAGCGCTGGCTGGCGCTCGGTCGTCAGCCGGCTGAGGGCGGGCTGTCGCCGGGCCCGGGCGCTTCGCGGCGCCGCTTCTTGCGGTGCTTCTGGGCGCCCACCACGGCATCGAACAGCCCGCGCGGCAAGGCCCGCAGCACGGCGTAGACCACGCCCATGGGCCATGGAATCACGGCAAAGCGCGCGCCTCGCTCGATGGCGGGCACCGCGCGTGCCGCGAACGCATCCGCGTCCATCAGGAAGGGCATGGGGTAATCGTTGTGCGCCGTGAGGGGCGTGTCCACGTAGCCCGGCGTGAGCGTCACCACCTTCACGCCCTGGCCGCGCAGTTCGCCCCGCAGCGTCTCGCACATCTGGACCACGGCGGCCTTGGTGCCGCAGTAGCCCGCATGGCCGGGCAGCCCCCGCGCGGCCGCCACGCTGGCCACACCCACCAGGGTGCCATGGCCACGCTGCACCATGGGCGCAATGAAGGGCTGGAAGGTGGCGGCCATGCCCAGCACATTGGTCTCGTACAGGTCACGCAGCACGGGAAGGTCCTCGGCCAGGGCCAGGTCCACACCCACGCTGATGCCGGCATTGGCGATGACCGTATCGGGCACGCCCTGCTCGGCCAGGCAGCGAGCGGCGACGGCGCTCAACGCGCCGGTATCGCGCACATCGGCCTGGTAGAGGGCCACCCGGGCCGCAGCCTCACCTTGCTGCGCCGCCCAGGCCTGCAAGGCGTCGGCGCGCCGCGCCACCAGCGCCAGCCGCGCACCCCGGGCCAGGTAGCGCCGGGCCAGCGCCAGCCCGATGCCGCTGGACGCCCCGGTGATGAACACCAAAGGTGGCGCAGACGCCGAGCGGGTGGCACCCAAGCCGCTCACGGCGCAGGCGCCTTGTTCTGCTGCAAGCGGCCGGACACGCGCCCGCCCACCTGGGTCAGGCCAGTGCGGCTGTCGTAGTCCAGGTTGGCGCCATTGACCACGCCTTCGGGGCTGGTCAGGCGCACGGGCTGGCGCGAGGTCACGCGGCGCGTGTCGGTGTGCACCACCAGCTCTTCGCCATCGAACACCACGGGGCCGCGCGCCTGGTTGGGCGCCACCGGCGTGGCCACCACGTGGGCCTGACCCTTGAGGTTCACGATGGCATCATCGCCTTGGTAGATCCCCTGCTGGGCGCGAGCCGTGAGGCGCTGGCCCTGGGCGTCCTGTCCGACCATGTGGAACTCGCTGACCACCAGGCGATCGCCTTCGGGGTAGTGACGCATGGTGGTGCCCCGCAGCACGGAGGTGCGCATGCCGTTCGGGTCGAAGCGCTCAACCATGGCGTCGGACAGCACGTAGTCAGGGATCGAGGGCGGCAGGGCCGCGCGATCAGCACCCTCCTCGGAGGGCACGGACTGCACCAGCCACCAGGTGTAGGCAGCCAGCCCCGCGATCATCACGATCGGGAAGGCCGTACGGGCCTGATCGACCAGCCGCACCAGCAGACGGGGCGCCTTCCTCATGGGCGGGCCTCCGGCACGTTGCTGTCCAGCGTGGTGAGGTGGCCATGCAGCAGGGCCTCGTAACGGCCACCGGCCTGCAGCAGCAGGTCACAGCATTCGCGCGCGGCACCATGACCGCCCTTGGCCGTGGTGACATGGTGCGCCGCCGCGCGGGCCTCGGCATGGGCATTGGCCGGGGCGCAGGCCCAGCCGGCGCGCAGCAGCAGAGGCAGGTCGGGCCAGTCATCCCCCATGGCCGCCACCTGCGGCCATGCCAGGCCCAGCGAGGCCAGCAACGGCGTGGCAGCGGCCAGCTTGTCGTGCGCGCCGAACACGGCGTGGGTCAGCCCCAGATCCTTCAGGCGGCGACGCACGGCGGGCGAATCGCGGCCAGTGATCACGATGGGCGTGATGCCGCCCTGCGCCAGCAGCTTCAGGCCGTGGCCGTCGAGCGCATGGAAGGCCTTGAGCGTCTCGCCGGCCTCGCTGATGTAGAGGGTGCCGTCGGTCAGCACGCCGTCGACGTCGAAGATGCAGGCGCTGATGCCGCGGGCCGGGGCCAGCACGGCCTCCTCGAAGCGCAGGGAAGGGGTGAGGGATCGCATCGGGTTCAGATGACTTTGGCGCGCATCAGATCGTTGGTGTTGAGCGCGCCCACGAGGCGGCCCTCGGCGTCGACCACCAGCAAGGTGGTGATGCGGCGTTCTTCCATCACGGCCACGGCCTCGGCAGCGAGCAGTTCATCGCCGATGGTGCGCGGGCCGGGTGTCATGACCTGGGCGGCGGTGGTGGCCCGCAGGTCGAAGCCCGCCTCGATCTTGCGGCGCAGGTCGCCGTCGGTGAAGATGCCCAGCACGCGGCGTTCGGCATCGACGATGGCCGCTGCGCCCAGGCCCTTGGCGCTCATCTCGCGCATCAGCTCGCCGAAGGCGGTGTCAGGCCCCACGGACGGCACGGCGTCGCCGGCGCGCATCACGTCGCGCACATGGGTGAGCAGGCGCCGGCCCAGCGAGCCGCCGGGGTGCGATCGGGCGAAATCTTCGGGCTTGAAGCCGCGCACATCCAGCAGGGTCACGGCCAGGGCATCGCCCAGGGCCATCTGTGCAGTGGTGCTGGCGGTGGGCGCCAGGTTCAGCGGGCAGGCCTCCACGGCCACGGCGCTGTCGAGCACCACGTCGGCGTGGCGGGCCAGGGCCGATTCAGCCTTGCCGGTCATGGCGATCAGGGGCACACCCTGGCGCTTGAGCACGGGCAGCAGGCCGGTGAGCTCTTCGCTCTCGCCGGAATTGGAAATGGCCAGCACCACGTCACCGGGCGTGACCATGCCCAGATCGCCATGGTGCGCCTCGGCCGGGTGCACGAACATGGCCGGGGTGCCGGTGGAGGCCAGGGTGGCCGCGATCTTGCGTCCGACATGGCCGCTCTTGCCCATGCCCATCACCACCACGCGGCCCTGACAGGCCAGTACCACGGCCACCGCCCGCGCAAAGGCTCCCGCAGGTGCGCCGCCACCTTCCAGGCGGGCGCGAAGGTCCAGCAGGGCCTGGGCTTCGATTTGCAGTGCCTGGCGAGCCAGGTCCGCCAGCACCTCGTCGGCCGGGATGGCGGGCGGATTCACGGCCTGGGGTGCAGCAGCGGAGGACGAAAGGGACATGAAGGCGAAACCACACAGTAGGATCCAGGGATTCTAGGGACAACATGGCCACTACGCTCGACCTGACGCTGCTGTACCTGTTTGCCGCGGTGATCGGCGTGGTGCTGTGCCGCCTGCTGCGACTGCCGCCCATGCTGGGCTACCTCGTCGTCGGTGTGGTCATCGGGCCCAACGCGCTGGCGCTGGCCCAGGACTCCTCCGGTGTCGAACACCTGGCCGAGTTCGGCGTGGTGTTCCTGATGTTCGTGATCGGGCTGGAGTTCAACCTGCCCAAGCTGCGCAGCATGCGCTCGCTGGTGTTCGGGCTGGGCTCCAGCCAGGTGCTGCTGACGATGCTGGCCACCGTGGTCGGCTACTTCGCGCTGGCTGGCGTGATGGCCTGGATGGGCGACCAGACCCATCCGGACGGCCTGCTGGGCTGGGACCTGAACTGGCGCAGCAGCATCGCCCTGGGTGGCGCGCTGGCCATGAGCTCCACAGCCATCGTCGTCAAGATGATGGCCGAGCGGCTGGAGCTGGACACCGAGCACGGCAAGCGCGTGATAGGCATCCTGCTGTTCCAGGATCTGGCGGTGGTGCCGCTGCTGGTGCTGATCCCCACGCTCAGCGCCAGCCCGGCCGACTTGAGCCGGGCCCTGTTCATCGCCACGCTCAAGGCGGGCGTCCTGCTGGGCCTGCTGTTGGCCGGCGGCCAGAAGGTGATGCACTGGTGGCTGACGCTGGTGGCCCGGCGCAAGAGCGAAGAACTCTTCATGCTGAACCTGCTGCTGGTCACGCTGGGCCTGGCCTGGCTCACCGAGCATTTCGGCCTGTCGCTGGCCCTGGGCGCCTTCGTGGCCGGCATGCTGGTGGCCGAGACCGAATACAGGCACCAGGTGGCGGCCGACATCCGCCCTTTCCACGACGTGCTGCTGGGCCTGTTCTTCATCACCATCGGCATGAAGCTCGATTGGCACCACGTGGTCGACCACTGGGCCCTGGTGGCGGCCCTGACCACCCTGCCTGTGCTGTTCAAGTTCGCGCTGGTGGCTTCGCTGGCGCGCTGGTTCGGTGCCCAGCCTGGCGTGGCACTGCGCACCGGCCTGTACCTGGCGCAGGCCGGCGAGTTCGGTTTCGTGCTGCTGAGCCTGGCCGGCGAGCACGGCTTGATCAGCGTCCAGGCGCAGAGCCCCCTGCTGGCATCCATGGTGCTGTCGATGCTGGCCACGCCGCTGCTCATCATGCACAGCAACCGCATCGTCACCAGGCTGTCGGCCAGCGACTGGATGATGCAGTCGCTGGCGATGACCAAGATCGCCACCAAGGCCATCAACACCGCGCAGCACGTGCTGATCTGCGGCTACGGGCGCAGCGGGCAGAACCTGGCGCGTCTGCTGGAGCTCGAAGGCATCCCCTACATCGCGCTCGACCTGGATCCAGACCGTGTGCAGCAGGCCGCCGCCGCCGGGCAGCACGTGGTCTTCGGCGACGCCACCCGCCTGCAGAGCCTGATGGCCGCAGGCCTGTCACGGGCCAACGCCGTGGTCATCACCTGGCCGAGCGTGCCGGCCTCCCTCAAGATCCTGGCGCTGGTGCATGAGCAGGCGCCGCACGTGCCCACGGTCGTGCGCACCATCGACGACAGCGGGCTGGACGCGCTGCAGGCGGCCGGCGCCGCGGCCGTGGTGCCCGAAGCCATCGAAGGCTCGCTGATGCTGGCCTCTCAGGCGCTGGCGCTGGTGGGGGTGCCCATGCGCCGGGTGCTGCGCCTGGTTCGTCAGCAGCGCTCGGCCCGTTACGGGCTGCTGCGCGACTACTTCCACGGCGCCGATGATGATTCGGTCGACGAACTGGAACTCAAGCGTCTGCAATCCGTCACGCTGGGCGCCGATGCAGCCTGCACGGGCTTGAGCATCGGCGAATTGCACCCCATGATGGAGGCAGTGGTGGTGGTGTCCCTGCGCCGGTCAGGGGGCGCCGTGGTCGCGCCCGAGGCGGCCACTCGCGTGCAGGCCGGCGACACGCTGGTGCTGTCTGGCCGGCCGCAGGATCTGGCACGCGCTGAGCACACCCTGCTCAATGGCTGATGGTCTGGGTCAGAAGCCCGGCCGCGATGACAGAACAACGCAACGAGGCACGAGGATCGCTCCCATGACCCCTGACGCACTCAAGATGCCGGCGGGACGCCGCACGGCCCTTCTGCTGGGCTGGACCGCCGCCGCCTGGACGCTGGTGGTGCTGGCCGCGGCGGCATGGAACATCAACCACGACATCGACGACGCCCGTCGTGACAACCTGGCCAGCGCCAGCCTGCGCCTGGACAGCCTGCGCGAGAACCTGGACGGCAGTTTCCAGCAGATGGTGGCCCTGCCCCGGGCCCTCGGCCGCGAAGAAGGCATGAAGCAGTTTCTGCAGGACACCGTGCTGGAGAACTCCGCCGGCCTGTCCGAGGCCGACCGGGCGCGCACGCAGGCCCGGTTGCTGGCCATGCCCTCGGTGCGCCAGATGAGCCAGCAGCTCAAGGACACCACCAAGGATTTCAACCTCTCCGAGATCTTCCTGATGGACCGCTACGGCACGGTGCTGGCCGACAGCGGCTTCGATGCCCAGCCCAACCCCATCGGCGGCAACTACCGCACGCGCAGCTACTACACCGAGGCGCTGGACATCGGCACCGGCTCGCAGTTCGTGATCGGGCGCATCAATCGGTCGCCCGGCTTCTATTTCGCGGGCCGGGTGGAGCGCCTGGGGCAAACGGTGGGGGTGCTCGTCATCAAGCGCGACCCGGCCAGCATGGCCCGACTGTTCGATGGCGACCAGCGCCTGATCTTCGTCACCGACCGCAACGGCGTCATCGTGATGAGCAATGAGCCACGCTGGTTGCTGGCCCACGCGCCCATCCGCGACAAGCTCACGCTGTCCGATGCCGCGCAGCAGAAGCTCTACCAGCGCAAGGTGCCCACCCTGCCCTGGGGGGTCGGCAGCACCACCGTGGGCGCGCGCACCACCGACCTGGTCACCATCGGCGACCAGCGCTACCTGGCCATGCAGCGCACCGTGATGGCCGACACCTACAACGCCTGGGTGCTGGCCCCACTGGAGGGCGAAGGCGCGCTGGTCTCCACGCGCGTGCTGGCCTGGGCCCTGGTGCTGATGCTGGGCTACGGCGTGCTGGCCATGCTGCTGCAGCGCAGCCGGCGCCTGGGCGCCCTGGCCGCGGCCCGCCGCGAACTGCACGACATGGCCCAGACCCTGCCCCTGGCACTGTTCCGCTACCACCGCGATGCCCAGGGTGAGGTGCGTTTCGGCTTCCTGAGCCAGGCCGTTGAGCGGGTCATCGGGCTGGACGCCATCACCGTGCAGGCCGACCCCACCCTGCCCTGGCGTCTGGCCGAACTGCCGGACCACCACCCACCCACGCACCCCGTGGAGGTGTCCGTCACGGTGCAGGGCCGCCCTCGCTGGGTACGTTGCCACAGCACCCTGAGCACCGATGCCGACGGCAGCGCCACCTACAACGGCTATTGGCTGGACATCACCGAGCAAAAGGAGCAGATGGCACGCTCGGTGGCCGTGTTCCTCAATGCACCCAACGCCTTCCTGTTCTTCAGCCGCGACCAGGGCATCCAGCGTGCCAATCCACAGGCCCTGGCCATGTTCCGCGCCGACAGCGAACGCGCACTGCTGGGCCTCAAGCCCTGGCTGCCGCCCCTGTCCACCGCCGTGCAGCACAGTGGTGAGGCCGCGATGGACCAGGCCCACGCCCTGCTCGACCAGGTGCGCACCAGCGGCCAGGCCAAGCGCGTCGAGTGGCGCCACACCACCCTGGACGGCCGTGCCTTCGATGCCGAGGTGGTGTTGATTCCCTTCGAGCATGACGGCGAACAGCTCTATTGCGCCATCATCCAGGACATCAGCGCGCGCAAGCAGGCCGAGGCCTTCACCCAGGCCGCGCAGCAGGCCGCGGAGGCCGCCACGCAGGCCAAGTCACGCTTCCTGGCCAACATGAGCC
>DDJC01000105.1 GCA_002339015.1 Burkholderiales bacterium UBA1834 | reverse complement strand
CCAGGTCCCAGTTGCCCTCGTCGGTATAGAACTTGACCGCGAAGCCGCGCACATCGCGCGCGGTGTCCTTCGAGCCGCGCTCCCCGGCCACGGTGGAGAAGCGCGCGAACACCGGGGTGATCTTGCCGGCTGCCTGGAACGGTGCGGCGCGGGTGAGCGCGGAAAGGTCCTCGTAGGCCTCGAAGTAGCCGTGCGCACCGGATCCGCGCGCATGCACCACCCGTTCGGGAATGCGCTCATGGTCGAAGTGGGTGATCTTCTCGCGCAGGATGAAGTCTTCCAGCAGCGTGGGCCCGCGCAGCCCAGCCTTGAGCGAGTTCTGGTTGTCGCCGATGGGCACGCCCTGGTTGGTGGTGAGCATGCGGCCCGTGCTGTCCACGCGCACGCGATCGAGCGTGTCGATGGTGGCATTGTGGCCGGGAACCGGGCCGTGGCCGGCCTTGACGTTGGCATTGGACTCGCTCAGGGTGCTGCCCACGGCGGCAGGAGAGGGCGGCTCGTGCGTCACGCCCTGCGGAGGGGACACGGCACTGTCGTAGCCATATTCGCCCGCCTTGTTGGGGTTGTGATGGGTCTGCGCAGCGAGCTGGTTGACCTCGGCATCCAACTGGGCCACGGCCTCAGGGCCGGCAAGGGGCTTTTTGGGGGCGGTTTTCTTCATCTCGATCCTCTGGCGGGGTGGAAGCGTGGAATGGCGCGGCCATCGACGGGTGCCAGTGGATCGTAGGAGGGGGGCTGCTGCGAGGCTGTCGGGCGATGTCGGAAGTGTGTGTCGGCTGGTGCTGACAGGGGTTACATACGGTATCGTTGTGCGCTCAGGCGGAGGTGTCGACCATGCCCTTGTAGGTCAGGGTGCTGGACTTGTCAGACAGGGTGAACACGGCCGTGGTGCTGCTGCTCTGCTGTTGCTGCATCAGGCTGCTGTAGAGCGCCATCACGGCCGCTGGCGTCTTGGCATGGCGGGCGGCCTGGGAAATGGCGGCGCTGGAGCGGTTCTCGCTTTCCAGGCTGAGCGCGTCCTTGGTCAAGGCCGCCAGGCGCGAGGCCAGCGAAGGCGATGACTTGTCGGCCTTGAGGGCGGCGCTGACGGCTTTCTTGTCTTCGTCGCTGCCCGTGATCTTCAGGCCCTGGCTGCTGTCCAGCGCAAAGCTCACCTCGCCCTTGATTGTCCCGCCTGAGGCAGTCAGGGCCTCGCGCAGGGCCTTGGCCAGGGTCTGCTGGGTCTGGTCCAGCACTTGCCGGCCGCGGGTGGTCTTGAACGAGGTGGCGGTGCTGGGCTCGATCGTCTGGAGGGTGGCTGGGGTCTTGTCCGTGCCGGTGGCCGGTGTCTTGCCGGCGGTGGTCTTGTCGCCCTCGTCGGTCTTGTCCGTCTTGCCTGCGGCGGCTGCGGCCTTGGCGCGCAGGCTGTCCGAGTAGGCCAGCAGGGCGCTGCTCAGGTTGAAGTTGCTGTTGCCGGTGATCATGCGTGCCTCCTCGGGCCATGGGTCGCATGGCGATCCTGGAGGCAGCTTGCCGCAGCGCGGCGTTTCTCACTCGGTGGAATCGAGGGGTGTTTTGCCCTGAAAGCGAACGACAGGTGTGGCGCTCAGTGCCACAGGGTCTCGTCGTCCTCGGGCACATTCAGTCGTTCGCACAGAGCGGCGATGGTGCGGGCCTCGTCAAGCGTGAAGTCGCCACGGGTGGTGAGTTCCTGGTAGATCGCGTCGGAAGCCGCCTCGATGGCCACGGCCGTCTGCGAGGGGTAGCGCGGCACGGCGCAGACGCGCACATCGCCGCCCCGGAACACGTGGATTTCAACGCGGCGGCTGCCGATCTGGCCGATGAGATGGCGATCCGACTTCTGCATGAGGCGCTCCCGTTCCTGTGACATGCCTTGAACAGGTTAACGACGCCTGGTGGCTCCGCCCTTAGAAAAAGGGATGTGGTCTCAAGCCTTTATCCGGTGATATCTCACGCTTTCAGTGCGCAGCACCGGGCGCTGAGGGAACCACCCTCGCCAGAACATGGCGCACCATGGCGCGCGCCAGTTCCTGCTCGCCCAGGAAGACGACGCTGCCGGGTTCGAGCGCGAGCAACTCGGCCTCGTGGGCGTTGTGGCTGCGCACGACGACCTCGATGTCAGGATTGAGGGTGCGGGCCGTGTCGATCATCTGACGCACCGCGTGCGGCTGCGCCGTGGCGATGACGAGCATCCGGGCCTCGGCAATGTGCGCCTGGATCAGCACGCTAGGGTCGGAGGCATTGCCCGTGACGGCCGGCGTGCCCGAGGCGCGCANNCATCGGCCACCACGAAGGGGATGCCTTGCTCGGTCAATGCCTGGGCGACACGCTTGCCGACGCGGCCATAACCTACCAGCACCACCTGCTTGGACAAGTACTTGCGGTCGGTGCTCATGGGCAGCTCGGCCAGGGGATCGTCGGGACGCTCGAACAGGCGGGCCAGCGGCGAGCGCTCGCGTATCCAGTGCTGGATCGGCTCGATGGCGCCGAAGAGCAGCGGGTTGATGGCGATGGAGATCAGCGCACCGGCCAGGATCAGGCTGTTGCCTTCAGGCGGCAGCAGCTTCAGGCTCATGCCCAGGCCGGCGAGGATGAAGGAGAATTCGCCGATCTGGGCCAGGCTGGCCGACACCGTGAGGGCGGTGTTGAGCGGGTAGCGGAAGGCCAGCACCAGGCCGGCCGCAGCGATCGACTTGCCTACCACGATGATGGCGACCACCGCCAGCACCTGCAGGGGCTTGTCGATCAGCACGTGCGGGTCGAACAGCATGCCGACCGAGACGAAGAACAGCACCGCGAAGGCATCTCGCAGGGGCAAGGTCTCTTCAGCGGCGCGGTGGCTGAACTGGGATTCGCGCAGCACCATGCCCGCAAAGAAGGCGCCCAGCGCGAAGGACACCCCGAACAGCTTGGACGAGCCATAGGCGATGCTGACGGCTGCCGCGATCACGCACAGCGTGAACAATTCGCGGGAGCCGGTGCGCGTGACTTGCCACAGCACCCATGGAAAGAAGCGGCGCCCGATCACCAGCATGATGGCCACGAAGGCGGCCACCCGCGCCAGCGTGCTGCCCAGTGTGCTCAGCAGGCTGCCGTGAGTCGCTTCAGGGTTGAGCTGAGGGGCGCCCAGCCAGCCTGCCAGAGGGGGCAGCAACACCAGCACCAACACCATGGCCAGGTCTTCGACCACCAGCCAGCCCACGGCAATCCGCCCGTTCACCGTGTCCAGCACCCCACGGCTTTCCAGTGCCTTGAGCAGCACCACGGTGCTGGCCACCGACAGGGCCAGCCCAAAGACGAGGGCGCCACCCAGCGACCAGTCCCAGGCCCACATCGCCACGCCCATGCCCAGCGCGGTGGCCACCACCATTTGAAGCGCCGCCCCCGGCAGCGCGATCCTGCGCACCGACAGCAGGTCACCCAGCGAAAAATGCAGCCCCACACCGAACATCAGCAACATCACCCCGATCTCGGCCAACTGGGCGGCGATCTCCATGTCGGCCACGTAGCCGGGCGTCGTCGGCCCGATCACGATGCCTGCAAAGAGATAGCCCACCAGTGCCGGCATCTTCAAGTGTGTGGCAATGAACCCGAAGATCAAGGCCAGGCCGAAGCCGACCGCCAGGGTGGTGATGAGGCTGAGTTCATGGTGCATCGGGGCGGGAGGTCTTTCAGGCGCGAAGCCGGAGCGAGGTGAAGCGGGCCTTGGGCCGACGACTGCGAGGGTTCGTTTCGAATTTAACATTCGATTCAGTCGCCGCGTGGCTCCATCACCGATGGGCGCACTGTCTGGCGGGCGGTGCGGTGTTTCGGGTCTCAGCCCGAGCCGGCTGATCAGGCTGCTGTGAGCCAGTGCCAGCGTTCGGCACTTTCGATCGTGACCGGATAGAAGGCGGGCGCCATGCCCATGTGCCGGTGCAGCCGGAAGACACTGCAGGCCTGGACGGGGGTCAGGCCGTGGTGTTCGTCGATGTCGGGTTCGTGCAGTGCGAGGACATCACCGGGGAGATGGCCGAACAAGGCCAGCACCGCCTTGTGCTGGCCCGGCCAGGCCACGCGGTTGTTGCGCAGCACGGCCGACAGCGTTTCCAGGCGGACATCGTCCGTCGCGGGGTGCCAGCTCAGGCACCACACGCCGATGCAGGCATCGCGGAACGTGTTGTCCATGCGGACCAATGTACAGGCCGCGTGCTGGACGCGCCAGCAAAAAAGCGCCTACAAGGGCGCTTTTTGATGCAAACCACTCAATCGAGTGGCCAGGCGATCACCACTGGATCAGCGGTTGCTTTCCTTGAAGATGACCCATTCGCCGTTGATAGGACGCCAGGTCAGTGTCTTCAGGGTGCTGTCCTTGAAGTCTTGCGAGTTGTAGACCTGCTTGAAGGACGTGACCACGTACGGGCCCTGGGCCTGGGCCTTCACATCTTCGACGCGGATGTCGATGGGGCCCTTCTTGCCCACCAGGCGGCGGCGCTCGCTGATCCACTTGGCCGACGACATGCGGGCCGGGGCAAATTCCTTGGCGTAGAAAGTCATGTACTTCTCGACGTCCTTGGCCATCCATGCGGCGACCCAATCGCGCAGGCGCTGCTCCACGGTCTGCACGGCCGCGGCCGGTGCCACCGGTTGCGGCGTCACGGCCGGCGCGGGCACGGGGGCGGCTGCTGCCGGCATGGCCATGCGGGCAGCGCGCGCGTCGAGCTCTTCCTTGGTGGTGGCGCTCACGGCCACGGTGGTGGAGGGGCAGCGCTGGGCAGCATCGTCGGCGGCCTGCCAGTTGGCGGCCAAATCGCCGGTGCCGTCATCCGTGCGGCTCAGGCCCAGCGTGGACACCAGGCTGTTGGTGGCTGCCTGCGTGCGGGCATAGGCCAGCTGCAGGTCGGCCTCGGCGTTGGCGTAGGCGCGCTTGGCGGTGTAGAGCTCGTTCTCGGCGTTCAGCAGGTCCAGCAGGCTGCGCTGGCCGATGTCGAACTGTTGGCGATACGCATCACGGGCCTTCTCGATGGACAGCACGTTGCGGTCCAGCGCGGCCAGTTGATCCTGCAGTTTGCGGATGTCGTTGTGGGCAATGGCGACCGTCTGGCGCACATCGCGGCAGGCCTTGTCGCGCTGGTCGGCGGCCTGGTTGATCAGGTCGGCGTACTGGCGCACGCGGGCCTGGTCGGAGCCACCGTTGTAAAGGTTCCAGTTCAGCACCAGTTCGGCCGAGGCGTTGCGGCGCTGGTCGATGTTGCCATCAAGGTTGTTGCCGCCAGCAGCGCGGGCGCGGGCCTCGACCTTGGGCTGGAAGGCGCTCTTGCGGCCGGCGGCCTGGGCCTCGACCGAGCGCAGGTTCTCGATGGCGGCGCTCACGGCCGTGTTGCGCGACAGGGCCTGGGCCACGGCGTCGGCATTGCTGCTGGCGATGTTGCGGTCCAGCACACCCGAGCCCACGGCAGCCAGTTGTGGTGCCGGCGACTCACCGACCACGCGCAGGTAGCGTGAGGCCACGTCGTGCAGATTGGCGATCTCGGTGGTCAGGTTGGAATCGGCCAGGGCCAGGCGGGCATTGGACTGCTCCGAGTCGACACCGCGGCCCACGCCGGCCTTGACCTTGGAGGCCAGTTGGTCGAACACATACTTGTGCTGCACGTAGTTGTCTTCGGCCAGGGACACCAGGCGGCGGTAGCGCTGCACGTCGATGTAGGCACGGGCGGCTTCCAGGGCAGTGTCTTCCGAGGCGCTCAGGAACTCGAAATAACGGGTCAGGCGGGCATGGCCCAGGCGCTCGACCTCTTTCTTGACGGACAGGCCATCCCACAGGACCTGGTTGATGCTCAGGGCCACCCCGGTGCTGGTGAAGGACTCGCCCTGAGGGTTGCGGCTGGTGTACTTGTTGTAGTCGCGGCCAGCGTCGGCAGACAGGTTGACTTGGGGCAGGAAGCCACCGCGGGCCACGTCCACCTCATTGGCAGCGGCACGCATGGCGTTGAAACGGGCGGTGACTTCCGGGTTGTTGGCGATGGCCTTCTGGGCGGCGGCGGCCAGGCTGTTGCTGGCAGGAGCCTGCTGCGCCTGGGCTTGAACGGCCAGGCACATGACAGCCAGGGCGGTGGCGGTCAGTGCATTTCGGATTTGGGTTTTGGACACGGTGTGAGCCTCCAGCTGGTCGGACAACGTCGGTTGAGTCAGGGCGACCTGACACCTCGGGATGCCCCTTATTCAAAGAAACTTATAGATTCTTGCATCAATTTGTACATTCGGGGCACGCCGGAACAGGGGGCAGCCCCCTCACTGCTGTGCCAGCCTGCGTCTTTCAGACATCTTGGTCAAGTTCAAGCCGGTTCCGCCGAAGACATGTCGATGACCTCAGTGCCTCGTTCAGCAAGGCAGCCTTCGATGCGTGCGTGGTGCCAGCCCTGGCAGGCGGCATTGCGTCTGTGCCAGGCGGCCTGTGCCGGGGCCTGGCAGGTGGTCGAGAACCGCCGGACATGGCGGACCACCCAGGCTCTGGGGCTGACCGTGGTGGCGTGTCTGTTGTTGCATGGCAACGCTCTGGATGGCCCCAGGCTGCTGCAGTCGGCCCAGCGATTTGGCCCCTCGGCCGTGCAGCGCACGCAGGCCCTGGTTCAGGAGATGGAGGCCGTGGGCAACGCCGCCGAGGACGAAAAGCTCAAGGTCATCAACACCTTCTTCAACCGTACGGTGCAGTTCCGTGATGACCGGGATGCCTGGGGCGCGGTGGATTACTGGGCGAGCCCCCTGGAATTGCTCAACAAGGGGCAGGGCGATTGCGAGGACTACGCCATCGCCAAGTATTTTTCCTTGATCTCCTTGGGGGTGTCTCCTGCCAAGATGAGAATGGTCTATGTCAGGGCCCAGCTGGGCGGTGGGGTGCAGGCGCACATGGTGCTGGCCTATTACCCCGAACCCACGGCCGAGCCGCTGATTCTCGACAACCTGATCACGGACATTCGTCCGGCTTCGCGGCGGCCTGACTTGGCACCGGTGTTCAGCTTCAATGCCGAAGGCTTGTGGCAGGGCGTTGGTGGGTCGTCCGCGGGGGACCCGGTGGCGCGCCTGTCGCGCTGGCGGGACATTCTGAGCAAAGCCAAGGCCGAAGGATGGTGGTGAACAAGATGCTTTGGCAGGAGGCGCTATGTCCCTGATTCGTCAGATCTGGCTGTTGCTGGCAGTGACCTTGCTGATGGCTTTCCTGGGCAGCTTCGGGGTCTGGATGGCTTCGGCTCGTGGCTACCTCGAAACCCAGCTTCGGCTCAAGAATGCGGACAATGCGCAGTCGTTGGCCCTGAGCCTGTCGCAGCAGCGCGGCGACATGTCCTTGATGGACCTGGCCGTGTCGGCGCAGTTCGACACGGGGTTCTACAAGCAGATCCAGCTCAAGGATCCGGCCGGGCGCGTGATCAACAACCACGAGGCCGACCCGAGTGCGGGCCATGGCAAGGCCCCCGCCTGGTTCGTGCGCATGGTGCCCATCGACTCGCCTGTGGGCGTGGCTCAGGTCACCGATGGCTGGCGTGCGCTGGGCTCGGTGGAGGTGACGAGCCACTCGGGCTTCGCCTACGATCAGCTCTGGGAAGGCAGCCTGAAGACCGCGATGTGGCTGGCCGTGCTGGGCGGCCTGGCCGGTGTGCTGGCGTCGTTCGGGGTGCGCGGCATCCGCCGGCCGCTGGACGCGACGGTGGGGCAGGCCCAGGCGCTGATGGAGCGGCGCTTCATCACCGTGCAAGAGCCGCGCGTGCCTGAACTGGCCCGCCTGAGCCAGGCCATGAACATGGTGGTCTCGCGCCTGAAGAACCTGTTCGACGAGCAGGCCACGCAGGTGGAGCAGCTGCGCCAGCAGGCGCATTGCGATGCCTTGACCGGCCTGTCGCATCGCAAGCATTTCATGGGACAGCTGCAGTCCTCGCTGTCCAGCGAGGATGGGCCGGCCCAGGGCGTCATCTACCTGGTGCGCATGGTGGACCTGGCCGGCGTGAACCGCAACCTGGGCCACCGCCAGACCGATGCCTTGCTGCAACGCCTGGCCCAGCTGCTGCTGGAAGTGACCCACGGTATCCCGGGGGCGGCGGTGGGCCGGCTCAACGGCGGCGACTTCGCTGTGTGCTTGAGCGAAGGCGGCACGCCGCTGCCACAGCCCGAATACGTGGCCGATTCGCTCAAGCGCATGTTCTCCGAACAGGCCATCAATGGCCAGGCGGTGGTCGGGGCGGCCCGCTGGGTGCGTGGCATGCCGATGGCCCAGGTGCTGGCCTCGGCCGACTCGGCGCTGGCGCGTGCGGAAAGCCGTGGCCACTTCGCGGTGGAAACGGCCGATCTGAGCGTGGCCCATGCCCAGCCTGCCATGGGCGAGGACGAATGGCGCCGTCGCCTGAGCGCGGCTTTGGCAGCCAAGCGGATCCAGTTGGTGCGCTTCCCGGTAGTGGACCGCGATGGCCGCCTGGTGCACCACGAATGCCCGATGCGCTTGCAGCTGGACCCGGGAGGCGCCTACGAGGCGGCCGCGGTGTGGCTGCCCATGGCGCTGCGGTGCGGCCTGATGTCGCAGATCGACGAGCAGGCGGTGTTGATGGCGCTGGAGCAGATCGCGCAGGATGGCATCCCGCGTGGCGTGAACCTGTCGCCGGCTTCGCTGGCGGACAGCGGCTTCGTGCCGCGTTTGCGGGCGCACCTGCTGGCCTCGCCGCAGGCGGCCAATTCACTGTGGCTGGAGGTGGCCGAAAGCGCTGCGCTCACGCGTTTCGAACTGGTGCGCGAGTTGTGCAAGCAGTTGCGGCCGCTGGGTGTGCGCATCGGTCTGGAGCACGCGGGCGAGCGCCTGGCGCGCATCGAATTCCTGTTCGAGGCCGGGCTGGATTACGTCAAGCTCGATGCCTCGGTGGTGCAGGGCGTGGCGCACGACGCGGCGCGCCGTGCGTTCGTGAGCGGCACGGTGAGCATGCTGCGCAGCCTGGGGCTGCATGTGTATGCGGAAGGCATGATGGACGCGGAGGACATCGGGGCGCTGTGGCCTTGCGGGGTCGATGGGGTCACGGGGCCGGCTGTGAAGCTGGCTTGATGTTTGGGGGCCTATGCCGAGCTCTCATGTCGGCATGCGAGCCTTTGGGGGGCATGAGATCGCTGAAAAAGCCTTGCACGCGAGCCTGCGGACTCGGCGAGCCGCGCCCAGGGCGCATCCAGAAGGGCCGAAGCCCCCCGGATCCGCCCCCTCTCAGTGGTTGTCCACCAGCAGCTTGCCGCGTGTCATCAGCTCGGCGATCACCTGGTTGTCGCTGGCCGAAGCCCCCAGTCCCAGGTCACCGCGCAGGTTCACGTTCTGCAGCACGATGGTCTGGTCTTCAGCCTTCGCGTCGTAGCCCGTCGTGAAGCCGCCCGTCGTGCTCACGTGCACGATGGTCGAGCCCGGGTTGCTCGTCGTGTCGAAGTCCAGGAACTGGCTCAGGTTGCCCGTGCCGCCCACCGTGTGCTCGCCGCTCAGCAGATCGCGCAGGTCCAGCACGTCGCCACCGGCCGAGCGGGCCGCCGTGTCGAAGTCGACGATGGTGTCGACCGCGTGCGTGGCGTTCAAGATGGTGCCGTTCGTGCCCGTGCTGCCCGCCACGCTGCCTTGATCCGACAGGCTCCAGGCGAACACGTCCGACGAGGCCGAGTGGCCGGTCAGCGTCAGCGGGGTCGACACGGTCAGGCCCACGTCGATGGCGTGCGTGAACTCGCCAGTCAATGCGTCGTGGGTCAGCGTCACGGCGGAATCCACCGCGGCGCTCACCGACACATCGACCTTGGTGTCCAGCACGTGCTGGACGGTGTCCACGTGCACCGAGATCAGGCCGGCCGAGGCGGTGTCCGTGCTGGACAGGCCGAACGCATCGGTGGCCTTGATCGTCATCTTGGGCAGCAGGTCGGCCGAGATGCCCAGCAGTTCGGCCGGGTCATATGTCAGCGTCGCCAGCAGCTTGTTGACGACCCCGTAGTCCACCGTGCCGCCAGCCGTGGCCGAGGTGATCACGATGTGGCGGGTGTCGTTGCCGCTGATCGTGAGGCCGTAGCTCTGGGCCAGCGCCGTGTCGATGGTCAGCTTGCTGTGGTCGCCGCCCAGGCCGATCAGGCCCAGGATGTCGTTGGCCAGGCCGCCCACCGACAACAGGTTCTTGACCGACACGTCGATGCGGGTCAGGTTGTTGTCTACATCGTAGACACCCAGGTGCTGGTGGCTGCTGAAGTTCAGGATCGGATCGACCGAGACGTCCACCAGGCCCAGCAGGCCGCCATGCGAGGCGATGCGGGCGATGGGCCCGTCGTTCACCGGCGTGACGTTGAAGGTCAGCGTGTTGGGCGTACTGTCGTAGGCGCCTGCGCGGTCGGCGACCGAGAAGGTCATCTTGGCGTAGGTGGCGCCGTTCTCGTTGGCGTCGGGCTTGAACACCAGCGAACCGATGTCGCCCGCGGCGATGACCTGGCCAGCCACCACGGCCTTGCCGCCCAGGGTGAGCGTGCCGTCGGCGGGCAGGGTGTCGATGCGCACGGCGCTCAGGCGGTCACCGGCATCGCTGTCCTTGAAACCGAAGTCCGACACCTGCAGGTGGTAGCTGGTGTCCTCGGCCAGGGTGACGGTGCCGTTCGTGCCTTCCGGCGCGTGATTGACGGTGGTCAGGGTGAGCGTGCCGCTGCCCTTGTCGCCGTCCTTGTCGACGATGGTGTAGCTGAAGGTGTCGCCGGTGTTGCCGGCCGGGCGGGTATAGTTGTAGTCGCCCGTAGCCAGGTTGAGCTCGATGCGGCTGCCCGAGCTGAGCGTGATCGTCTGGATGCCCGTGACCGCGTCATAGGTGGACGAGGTCTGGTTGGCCGCCGAGAAGGCGGTGACGGCCTTGAGGCCATCGGCGCCGGCCAGGTTGGCCAGGCTGCCGTGCTCCACCGTGACCACGCTGTTGTCCAGGTAGGTCTTGACGGCGGTGTTGCTGGTCAGGATGACGGCAGGGCGCTCGGTGTCGCTGGCGCCGTTGTAGGCGATGGGCTCCAGGTACTTGAGGTTCGACGAGCTGGCGCCGTTGATGCCCATGGCGTAGCTGTCGATGTCGTTGGCCTTGAGGAAGGCTTCCCACTTCGTCTTGTCGCTGCCGGTGTCCACTTCCTTGTTCTTGGTGGGCTCGCCATCCGAGAAGAAGTAAGACACGTTGACCGCGCCAGCCAGCTTGCCTGAGGCGTTGAAACCCGACTGCGCCGAGGCCAGGGCCGCGTCGTAGTTGGTGCCGCCGTTGGCGCTGAGCTTGTCGACGAAGGTCTTGGCGTCGGCCAGCGTCATCCAGGTGGCGCGGGCAGAAGCCGAATCGGAGAAGGTGACGATCTGCACACGCACATCGCCCAGTTCGCCGTAGTGGTCCAGCAGGCCCTTGATGGTGGCCTTCAGCCCATTGACGGTGGTGTCGGCCAGGGCGTTCTTCATGCTGCCGGACACGTCCACGACCAGCATCACGTTGGTGGACTGCGTGGCCGGGTTCACATACTGCGTCTGGTTGCCGCTGGCGGGCGAATCGTCCTCGATGTTGATCGTGAGCGTGCCGGTGGAGGTGGCCGTGCCGTTGCTGGCCTGAACGCCCAGCTGGATGCTGCGCACGTCTTCGGCGTTGGGGTTGGCGTGGTCGACCGGGCCCTGCAGGCTGACCTGGTAGTTGCCGTTGCTGTCGATGCTGGCGGTGAGGATGGTCTTGCCGCCGGCCGAGCCGATCAGCGGGTTGTCCACCGTGCCCTTGCCGCTCCAGGTGATGACCGCGCCACCGCTGGTCAGCCCCTCGGGGCCGGAGAGGGTCAGGGTGTTGCTGCCGCCGTCGATGTCGGTCACCGTGAGCTTGCCGGAGGCCGAGGTGGCGTTGGTGGTGTCGGGGCTGCCCGTGCTGTCGGCGATGCCGCCGGCCAGGCCTTCTTCCGAGAGGCTGACCGAGCCGGAGCCGATCACGGCCACGTTGTCCACCGGGGTGACGTCGATGGTGATGGGCGCATCGGCCGTGCCGCCATGGCCATCGGAGACGGTGTAGGTCAGCGACAGGGTGCCGTTGTAGTTGGGAGCCGGCGTGAAGGTCAGTGTGCCGTTGCCGTTCAGGCTGATCGTGCCTTCCGGCAGCACCACGGGGGTGGCCGTGCTGATGGGCTGGCCGTTGACGGCGGTGATGCTCAGGCTGTCGCCGTCCACATCGCTGTCGTTGCTGCGCGGATCGAAGGTGACCACGCTGTCCTCGGCCACGGTGACCTGGTCGGGGTTGGCAGTCGGGTTGTCGTTGACGGGAGTGATGCCGATGGTGACGGTGGACGAGGCGGTGCCGCCGTGCCCGTCGTCGACCAACACGGTGAAGCTGTCGCTGCCGTGGTAGTCCTTGTTGGGTGTGTAGACCCAGGTGCCGTCCGCGTTCACGAGCACGGTGCCGTGGGCCGGGGTTGTGTCGCCCAGGGTGTAGGTCAGCGGGTCGCCATCGACGTCGGTGGCCTTGACCTGGCCCTTGACGGGCGTGTCTTCCGGCGTGGTGACGTTGTAGTTGCCGGTGCGCGGGTCGAAGCCGTTGCCGCCGCCAGGCAGATTGGGGTCGGTGGGCGTGTCGGTGATCACGGGCGGGTCGTTGACGGCCTTGACGGTCATGTTGACCGTGGCCGTGTCGGTGCCGCCCTTGCCATCGCTGACGGTGTAGTCGAAGCTGAGCTTGCCGTTGTGATTGGGCGCAGGCGAGAAGGTGAGCGTGCCGTCGGCATTGAGCTTGAGCGTGCCCTGGGGCAGGCTGACCGCTTGCGTGGTGCTGATCGGCTGGCCATTGATCTGCGTGATCGTCAGCGGGTCGCCGTCGGGGTCGGTGTCATTCGCGCGCGGGTCGAAGGTGAAGGGGGTGTCCTCCAGGCCGGTGACCACGTCCGGGTCTGCGATGGGGGCGTCGTTGACGTCATCGACCACCACGCTGACCGAGGCGGTGTCGGTGCCACCCTTGCCGTCGCTGACGGTGTAGTTGAAGTTGACGGGGCCGTTGTAGTCATTGGCCGGGGTCAGCGTCAGCGTACCGTCGGCATTGAGCTTGACGCTCGCGATCTGGGTGCCGGTGCTGTCCTTGATGGCCACGTCGTCGCCGCTGGCCACGGTCTGGCCGGCGATCTGGGTGATGGTGAGCTTGTCGCCATCGACATCGCTGTCGTTGTCCAGCACGCGGATCACCACGGCGGTGTCCTCGGGCGTGGTGGCGCGGTCGGCCACGGCCACGGGGGCATCGTTGGTGCCGGTGACGGTGAGCGTCAGCGTGGTGCTGCTGGTCAGGCCGCCAGCGTCCTTGATGGTGTAGCTGAACACGTCCTGGCCGGTCGCGCCCTGGGCCAGGGCCCGGGCGGCATCATTGGGCACGTAGGTGTAGCTGCCGTCGGCGTGCAGGGTGAGGGAGCCGAAGGCACCGGCCAGCGGCTGGCCGACCTGGCCGGCCGTGCTGCCATGGCCCACGGCGCTCACGGCCAGGGTGTCGCCATCGGGATCGCTGTCGCGGCCGGCGGGCTGGCTGCCGCTCTGGATCACGCCATCAGCGGCGCTCACGCTCAAGGTGCCGTTCTGATCGGTGGCGCCCGTGTCGGCCAGGGCCTGGGGCGCATCGTTGACGGCGCCCACGGTGACCGTCACCGTGGCCTGGCTGGTCGCTCCGCTGGGGTCGCGCACCGTGTAGGTGAAGCTGTCGGTGCCGTTGTAGTCCGGCGCCGGTGTGTAGACCGGGTTGCCGGTGAGGGGGTTGATCGTCACGGTGCCGTGGCCCGGCTGGGTCACGGCAGTTACCGTCAGCGCATCGCCGTCGGCATCGCGGTCGTTGGCGCGTACATCGATCTCGATGGGCTGATCTTCCGGCGTGGTGACGCGGTCGTCCGCGGCCACGGGGGCATCGTTCTGCGAGGTGACATCGACGGTGACCTTGCCGTTGACCGGGGTCTGGCCGTCCGTGACGGTGTAGCTGAACTCGACCTTGCCGTGGTAGTTGGCCGCGGGGTTGAAGGTGAGGGTGCCGTCGGCATTGAGGCTGACCACGCCCTGTCCGGCCAGGGTGACCGGCTGGGTGAGGCTGATGGGCTGGCCGTTGATGGCCGTGATGCTCAGCGCATCGCCGTCGGCATCGGTGTCGTTGGCCAGCACGTCGATCTTGACGGGCGTGTCCTCGGGCGTGGTGGCGGTGTCGTTCACAGCCACGGGCGTGTCGCTCAGCGGGGTCACGTCCACCGTGACGTCGGCGGTGGCAGTGGCGCCGGACGGGTCCTGCACGGTGTAGGCGAACGTCACCTGGCCGTTGTAGTCAGGCGCAGGCGTGAAGGTGAGGGTGACATGCGAACCGCCT
>DDJC01000097.1 GCA_002339015.1 Burkholderiales bacterium UBA1834 | reverse complement strand
CATCAGGCCGAACAGGCTGGAGATGTTGACCACGTGGCCGTCGCCCGACTTCTTGAGGTGCGGCAGGAAGGCCTGCGTGCCCCACACCACGCCCCAGAAATTGATGCCCATGATCCATTCGAAATCGGCCGGCTTGACCTTGTCGAGCGTTGCCCCCAGCGCCACCCCGGCGTTGTTGAAGATCAGGTTGACCTGTCCGAATTCGGCGGCCACCTGGTCGGCCCAGGCGTTCATGGCCTCGCGGTTGGACACGTCCAGCTTCGCCGTGGACACCTTCACGCCGTGCTTGCGGGCCAGCGCGGCGGTCTCCGCCAGGCCGGCCTCGTTCACGTCGGACAGGGCGACATGGCAGCCGCGCTGGGCGAGTTCAACCGCCAGCTCGCGCCCCATGCCCGATGCGGCACCGGTGATGGCCGCGACCTTGTTCTTGAAGTTCTTCATGCTGCTTGTCTCCGGCAGGCGTCACGGCCTGCATCCTCATCCATCAAATCCGTCGAGAATCTGTCCGATTCTGAAACATGCGTGGCCACGGGACCACCCAGGTGAAGGTACTTTCGCTGAAGCAGGCGTTCACCACATTGGCGTTGCCCACAATGTGGGGCAATATGGGCCCCTCGCGCCCGGCCAAGGTCATTGTGACAACAGCGAGTTTCAAAACTGTATTTGACAATGGAGATTTCCAAAAACAGGGTTAACCCCAGCAATACACCCGAATCAGGGGCAGCGCCCAAACAAGGCCGCCGCTACGGCGGGGTCGACAAGNNAAGGACGAGCGCCAGCGCCAACGGCGTGATCGGCTGGTGGCTGCCGCCCTGGCGGTGTTCGGTGAGCAGGGCTACCACGAGTCCACCGTGCGCGATGTGTGCCGCCATGCGGAACTGACCTCGCGCTACTTCTATGAATCCTTCGAGAGCATGGAAGCGCTGTTCGAGGCGGTGTACGTGCGCGTGAGCAGCGAACTGCTGGCCCAGACCATGGCGGTGCTGCAACGCACCCCCCTGATGCCCGAACAGCTGGCCGAAGCCGCGCTGCGCACCTTCCTGGAATTCATCCGCGAGGATCCCCGCCGTGCACGGGTCATGCTGATCGACGCCTTCACCGTGGGGCCGGGCATTCAGCGCATCAGCGCTGCCTCCAGCAGCGATTTCGCCTCCGTGATCAGCAATTTCATCGAGATGCTGTTCCCGGATCTGCACAAGGTCGGCCTGAACCCGGTGCTGATCGGCAATGGCCTGGTGGGCTCGAATGTGCGGCTGGCCACCATGTGGGTCGAAGAGAAGTGCGCCACCCCGCTGGAGGACATGCTGCGCAACATGCTGGCCATCTTCACCGCCTCGACCGAGCATGCCCGGCGGCTGATGGCGCAACTGCCGGACGCCGCCTCTCCGCCTGCAGCCGCCTAGCCCGCAGGTGGATCAAGCGGAATTTGTCGCGCGCGGTTCCCTTTCTGTCATCGCAGGCCCTGGTCAAGTCGCGTTCGGCCCCCTAGATTGGCGGCCATGCGGCCCGCGTCGGGGCCCGTTCAGGAAGTGACCCGTGTTGCAGACCTCTCCCACCCTTCTCGCCAGAACGCCCGCGGCAACGCCGCGTGCCACGGTCGACACCCTGCCCTTCGTGGGCACGACCACCTGGGTGAAGGCCGCGATGCACTGCCGCTTCAACATCGCGCCGCTGTTCAAGGCCGCCGGGCTGGACACCCAGGGCCCCGCGCCACAGATCCGCACCGAGGCCCTGGTAGGCCTGATGCGCGACTGCGTGGCCGCCGCCGCCCCAACGATGCACTTCCCTCTAGTGGTGGGCGAGCTCTTCGCCTTCGACCGCCTGCCCGAGCTGGACACCTTCGTGGCCACCAGCCCCACCTTGCGCCACGCCCTGCCCGCACTGGACTGGGTGCGCCTGCTCGTGCCCACACTGCACCTGCGCATCGAGGAGTCCGGCGCGCAGGCCGCCCTGATCGTCGAGGTGAGCCTGCCCACCGACGACGAGCAGCTCAAGGGCTGCTTCGTGGAGTGCGTGTTCGCCACCATCAACCGCATCGCCCGCCTGGCCCTGGGCGATGCCGCCCAGGCCGAAGGCATCTACCTGCGCCATGACCCCGGCGCCGCACACGCCGCCTGCGAACGCCAGTTCAAGGTGCCCGTGTTCACAGGACAGCCCCGTAACGCGCTGATCTTTCCAACGCGCATGCTGGACATGCCCCTGCCCGGCGCCATGCCCGGCCTGCACGAGCAGGCCCAGAGCGCCATCGCGCAGCAACTGCCTGCCTCTGCCCAGGACAGCCTGGTCCACACGATCGAACAGGCGCTGATGACCACGCCCGCCCTGCTGGGCCAGGGCATCGAGCGCATGGCCGAGCGCTTCAAGCTGCACCCGCGCACGCTGCAGCGCCGCCTGCGCGACGAGGGCCAGGTCTTCGCCGACATCCAGTCACGCTGCCGGCTGCAGCTGGCCGTGAACGCGCTCAAGGCCGAGTCCACCGACATCGAGACCCTGAGCGAGCGCCTGGGCTTCGCCGACCGGCACAGCTTCACGCGCGCCTTCAAGCGCTGGACAGGCCTGACGCCCAGCGAGTTCCGCCAGCGCGAGCACGGCGGCGCACGCTGAAGCGCAGCAAATGCGCCGCCGTGTCGGCGATGGCCCCCTGCCTGTCACACCAGGATCTGGACCCGCCGACAGGGCCTTGCCTACAGTGCGAGCATGTTGAACAACAGGCTGGCGGCCCGATATATGGGGTCATGCCAGCCGCACAAGGAGAACCGCATGAACAGCCAGCAACCCGAGCACGCGCCCATCGTGCCGCGCGAGAACCTGGATTTCGGCCTGGACGGCGACATCCCCAAGTACTGGATGGGCGGCGATCCATTCAAGACACGCTTCTTCGACGCGATGTCGACCCTGTTCCCGCAGGGCGAGAAGTTCTTCATCACCAGCGTGCGCGAGTACCGCGACCAGATCACCGACCCCAAGCTGCTGCAGGAGGTCAAGGACTTCACGCGGCAGGAGGCGCAGCACAGCATGGTGCACCGCCAGTACAACGACCGGCTCAAGCGTCAGGGCATCGACATCGATGCCATCGAGGCGGAGCTGCAGCAACGTTTCTTCGTCGATGCGCCCAAGGTGACGACGGCCCGCCAGCGCGTGGGCATCACCGCCGCGCTGGAACACCTGACCGCCATGATGTGCACCTGCTTCTTCGAGCGGCGTGAACTGCTGGACGCGAGCGACCCACGCGTGCGCGCCATGTACGCCTGGCACGCGATCGAAGAGGTGGAGCACAAGGCCGTGGCCTTCGATGTGCTGACCAAGGTGGCCAAGGCCGGCTACTTCGCCAGGGTACTGCCCATGCTGACGGTGACCTTCGGCTTCCCGCTGACGGTGGCCGGCATCCTGAACCACATGCTCAAGGTCGATGGATTCAGCTTCCGTCAGCGCATGGGCCTGTGGGCGCGCGGCCTGTGGTGGTTCTACAAGCCGGGCGGGCTGTTCATCCCCACGCTGGGTTACTACTTCGCGTACTACAAGCCGGGCTTCCATCCCTGGAAACTCGAAGAGATGCCCAGCTACGGCACCTGGCTGGACACCTTCACACGCACGGGCGATGCCGTAGCCGCCGGCAACGCGCTGCACGCCGCGGGGCAGTGAGTCGTCCAGCTTGCCCACCAGCCCCATGGGCATCGGGCCCTCAGGTCGCGCACGGCGCGCCAGGCGGCGCATTCTAAGCCGGACCTGAACGACTGCAAGCCGCTGAAAAAGCCGTCAACGCGCCCCTCAGGCCGGCCGTTGAACCTACAAGCCCGGCCAACGGGCCGGCTCCAGGGGCCCCAGCTTTCGGGCCTCATCCCTGAAGGATCCCGTCATGTCCACCAAGACGATCATCGCCGCCTCGGCCCTCTCCGTGTTCGCCGCCACCTCGTTCGCCGCCGTGTCCACGCCGGCCGACACCAAGACCCCGCCCGCCAAGCACGTGAGCAAGCAGCACGGCAAGCAGCACACGAAGAACATCCACAAAACCGCCCATCACCACAGCGCGGCCGGCACGTCCGTCGCCAAGTGAGCCTTCAGCGCCTGGCCTTGGGCTCGATCGGCAGAGCCACCTCGAAGTGGCCTTGCGCATTGAGCGTGTCGGCCAGCCCCAGCCGGTGCATCAGCCGGGCGGCATCGAAAGGCGCGCGCACCTTGATGTCGTTGTCGAAGTAGACGTGGATGTCGCGGTGGCGGGGCTGCACCGCCTTGGCGCTGGCCCCCTCCACCAACAGCGCATCCCCGGGCTGAGCGCCGGTGCGCCACGCACGGATGCGCTCGGCCCAGCGGTCCAGGGCTTCGTCGCTGTAGCCGCTGGCATAGAGCGCCTTGTCACCATGCAGGCGCAAGTACATCAGGTCCGACGTGGGCTCTTCCAGCATGGGCCACTTGCCCGCCGTGTCGGCCACCACCAGCGCCACGCGATGGCGCCGCAGCAGGTCGATGAAGGCGCCCTCCACGAAACTCTGGTGGCGGATCTCCACGGCATGCCGCAGGGGGCGCTTCTGGTCGATGGCCAGGTGCACGCGCCCCGCCATGAAGGGATCGTGTCCGCGTGCCATGGTCAGCGCCGCCTCGGTGTCGTGCGGCAGCAGCGACAGGAAATCCTCGAACAGGGCCGCATCGAACCGGAAGCTCGGCGGGAACTGCCACAGGATGGGGCCCAGCTTGTGCCGCAGCCGCAGCACCCCCGAGGCCAGGAAGTTCGCGATGGGTTGAGCCACGTCCTTCAGGCGCCGGATGTGCGTCACGTAGCGCGTGGCCTTCACGCTGAAGACGAAGTCGTCCGGTGTGTCGTTGAACCAGGCCTCGAAGCTCGAGGGTTTTTGCAGCGCGTAGAAGGTGCCGTTGATCTCGATGCTGGGCAATGCGCGCGAGGCGAAGGTCAGTTCGCGCCGCTGCGGCAGCTCGTCGGGGTAGAACACACCGCGCCAGGGCTCGTAGCGCCATCCGGAGATGCCGATGCGCACTTGGCCGGCCTGCTGATGCAGGTGGCGATGGGGCTGATCGGGCGAAGGGCTGCGCATGCCCCGGTTATAGGGCTTGTGTCATGCCCCTCACCCGACCAGGGACGCCTCAGGCGCAATCCTGCTGCAGGTGCCACAGCACGCTGTTGGCGAAGACGGCGTCGGCCCAGTCGGTCGTCTTGAGCACCGGCCGTTCCGCAGGGGCCTGCGCCCCGGCCAGCATGGCCTGCACCTCATAGGCCGACAAGGCCTTGTCATAGCCCAACTGGAAGCGCGCCCCCGAGAGCGGGTACAAGGTCTCGCCACGGCTCGCGCCTGATTCGACACCCACCATCAGTTCGCACGCACCGGTCAGCCGATAGGTCCAGGTGCTGCCGTCCGCGGCGCGCCGGCCCATGGTGTTGAGCGATTTGAGCAGTTGCCCCGTGCTCATCAGCTGGGGCTCCACCGGCTCACGCTGCGGCGGCGGGTAGCCATCCGTGCAGCCGGCCATCAGCATGGCCAGCAGCCCGGACACGGCCACCCTGCGGTGCAGGCGGTCGTCGGTCAGACCGCCCCACCGTCCCGCAGCATCCACAAGGCTCATGGCCGCGGCTCCAGGTGGTGGCCTCGGGGGTATCTCGAGCATGGCAAACAGGCCGTTTTGAGCACGATGAGGCAACTTGTGGGTGAGCAAGGTCGCTCGATGGCGCATCCTGCAGCGCGCCGGGGTGCACGTGGTCGATGGCGCCTTGTTCCAGGGAGGTGCTGCCGGCAGTGTCGATGAGGGCCACCAGCGGGGCATCGGCCAGCAGGCTGCGAAGCTGGTGCTGTGGCGCTGCTAAGGCAGTATACCGAGGCCGGCCGTCACGGCCATGCCGCACAATGCAGAACTCCGCGCCCAGCCCCCTTCACACGGCCCGAACATGAACCAAGCAGCCCCCGGCCCCGACGGCATCCTGCGTTGCCAATGGTGCCTGAGTACCCCGGAGTACATGGCCTACCACGACCATGAATGGGGCTTCCCGGTGCACGACGACACCCGCCTGTTCGAAAAGATCTGCCTGGAAGGCTTCCAGTCGGGGTTGAGTTGGCGCACGATCCTGGCCAAGCGGGAGAACTTCCGCAAGGCCTTCAAGGGCTTCGATGTCGACCAGGTGGCGCGCTTCACCGAGCGCGATGTGGAGCGCCTGCTGCAGGACACCGGCATCGTGCGCCACCGGGGCAAGATCGAAGCCACCATCCACAACGCCCGCTGTGCCCAGGCCCTGGTGCGCGAGGCCGGCTCGCTGGCCGCTTACTTCTGGCGCCACGAAGGGCTGGATCCGGCCGGTGTGGCGCCTCAAACGCAGTCCACCTCACCCACCGCCATCGCCTTGTCCAAAGACCTCAAGAAGCGCGGCTGGAAGTTCGTGGGCCCGACGACGGTCTACGCCTTCATGCAGGCCATGGGGCTGATCAACGACCATGCCACAGACTGCGCCGTGCGGGTGAAGGCGGCACGCGCCCGCCCGGGCTCCTGATCCGCCGCAAGCCAGGCAGGCCCGCGCGGGCTCAGGCGCCGCATCAGCGGGCAGCCGATCCGCGGGCCAGGGTCACGAAGGCCTGGAGATAGTCGATCTCGATGTCGGCCTCTCGCGCCCCCAGGTAGATCTGCTTGGCGATGCCCTTGGGCCCCAGGCGCACGGGCACCACGCCCATCTGGTCGGCGTATTCCTGCACCAGCCAGCGCGGCAAGGCGGCCACACCCCGCCCGCTGGCCACCATCTGCACCATGATGTCGGTGGTCTCGATGGTCTTGTGCCGCCTGGGTGAGATACCCGCAGGCATCAGGAACTGCGTGTAGATGTCGAGCCGGTCGGCGGGCACCGGGTAGGTGATCAGCACCTCGTCGGTCAGCTGCTTGGGCTTGACGTGGGCGGCGCCCGCCAGGGGGTGATCGCGGTGCACCACCAGCACCTGCTCGTAATCGAACACGGGCTCGAAATGCAGGCCGGGCTTGTAGAGTGGATCGGGCGTCACCAGCATGTCGATTTCGTAGCCGAACAGCGCACCGATGCCGCCGAACTGGAACTTCTGCTTCACGTCCACCTCCACATCGGGCCAGGCGGCCAGGTAGGGCGCGACGATCTTGAGCAGCCACTGGTAGCAGGGATGGCATTCCATGCCGATGCGCAGCGCGCCACGCTCGCCCTGGGCGAACTGGCGCAGGCGTTCTTCGGCCAGTTGCAGTTGCGGCAGCACGCGGTTGGCCACGGCCAGCACGTACTGCCCGGCCTGCGTGAGCCGCAGGCTGCGGCCCTCGCGCAGCCAGATGTCCGTGCCCAGCTGCTGCTCCAGCTTCTTCATGCTGTGGCTCAGGGCCGATTGCGTCAGGCACAGCACGTTGGCCGCCGCCGTCAGCGAGCCCTGCTTGTCGACCTCCCGCACAATGGCCAGGTGCATGCGCTCCAACATGATCTATGAGCTGAATTGATGATTCATTGACTTTGCACTATTTTACTTCATGGACTGATGCGCAAGGCCTGCGTGGGCGCCTGCCGAGCGCCGGGGGGTGAACCCCGACCGCGGCCTCAAGGCTCGCCAGTGGCCCGGGGTGATCCCCGCGTTGAACAACATGGTCGCCGCGCCCAGGGCCTTGCGCCAGGCTGCTTGAGCGCCATCACATCGCCCACTGCATCGACAGGAAGTACCGCCGGCCCGGCATGGGGTAGACGGTCTGGCTGTAGGCCTTGGTGGTGTAGACCTCGTCGAGCAGGTTCTGGATGCCCAGGGTCAGGCTCAGCTCGTGCGCCGGCCCCAGGCGGGGCTCCCAGCGCAGCTGGGTGTCCACCACCCGGTAGGCATCCAGCCTGGGCAGCGCATTGGCCCAGTCATTGCCGTCGTAACGCCTGCCGACGACGCGCGCGCTCACCGACCACGACAGCTCGGGCATCAACCTCAGCCATGCGGCCCCGCTCACTGTGCGGCGGGCCACCAGCGGCACATCGCTGTCCAGCCCGGCGAAGGTCGGCTTCACGTAAGCCCATTGCAGCTGCAGCTTGACGCGTGAATCGGGTGCCCAGATCACGTCCAGCTCGCGGCCCCGACGCCGCGTCTGCCACGGGTAGTTGCGGTTGTAGGAATCGTCGCCCGCCTCGATGGGGCCGTAGTAGATCTCGTCGTCGATGCGCATGTCGAACGCGCTCACAGCCAGCGTCCATTGCGGCGAAGGCTCGAAGCGCAGGCCGATTTCGCGCGTGCGGCCGTGCTGGGGCCGCAGATCAGGGGTGGCCTTGGCCAGCTCGTCGAGGTTGGGCAGCCGCGTGTGGCGGCTGATGCTGGCAAAGGGCTCCAGGCCCATGGGCAGGCGCCAGCGCCAGCCCAGCTCGCTGCTGCGCTGGCTCCAGCGGCGCTTGTCTTCGGCATCAAGGCTGCCGAACTGGTAGCGCTGCTCACCCACACGCATGATGTCCATGCGCACACCGGCGTGCACCTGCATGCCCTGCAGGGGCGACAGGTGCACATCCACGTAGCGGGCCCGTGTGCGCGCCTGGCCGGTCATCTCCCTGGTCGGCTCTTCCAGCCCGCTTTCGGCCCGGCGGTAGCGCCCCTCGGATGATTCCATGCCGAACATCACCGACTGCGGCAGTCCGCGCCACTTGGCGGTGAAGGTCTGCGTGAGCTGCACCCAGTCACGCTCGGAACGGATTTCGTGGAGCTGATCCCTGATCTGCTCGGCCACGTCATAGCCGGGAAAGTTCAAGGGCTCAAAGCCGATCAGGTAAGGGTTGCGGCGTTCACGGTGCGTGAACGCCACCGCAAAGCGTGACCACTCGTTGCTGATCGACAGGCCCGCACCATGGCGGGTGTCGTCCGTCTCGCCACCGTCGTACAGCGATGCCGCGCGGCGCCGCTGGGACGAGACACCCTTCAGGACACCGATGGCCAGGGGCCCGGGCATCCCGTAGCGATCGCGGCTGAGGGCGGTGCGCAGGTAGGCATCCAGCAGGAAGCCGCCTCCCAGGGCGGGCGTCAGGCGCAACTCGCCCGAGACCTTGTTGCCCCAGTAGTCGCTGTTGGCGCGGTAGCCGTTGCTGCCGTTGTGCGACACCTGCAGGCGCGCAGCCAGATCCCCCACACCGCCTTCGACGGAGGCCTGCGCGGCGCGCGTGCCGTACGAACCCAGGGTGAAGCTCATCTTGCCCTGGGGCGGCCCGGCCTGGGGACGCCGGGTGGTGATGTGGATCACACCCGCCACGGCCCCGGGGCCGAAGCGCACGGCACCGCCACCGCGCAGCACCTCGATGCGCTCGATCTGCGCCAGCGACAGCGTCGACAGGTCAGCCCCTGACAGGTCCATCTCGTTGAGTTGCTCGCTATCGACCATGACCAGCAGGTTGCTCGTGGCCGTATCGCCCATGCCCCGCATGTCCACGGTCGACTTCTTGTCGCTACCGTAGTAGCTGTGCACCGTCAGGTTGGCCTGCGTGGCCAGCAGTTCCGTCACGGACGATGCTGGCGCACGGGCGATGTCGTCGGCGGTGATGACCTTGACCGGGTTGGTCGTCGAGATCGGCGGCGTCTTCCTGCCGGTCACGGTGATCGCGGGCAGCCCCGTACCCGCGTTCGCCGCATCGGCAGCGCCGCCCACGGCAGACTGCGCCCACGCCGACGAGGGCACGCCTGCTGTGGCGAGCGCGCCTGCCAGCAGGGTCAGGCGCCAGTCAACGTGGCCACCTGCCGTACCGGCCCTGCGTGCACCCATGTCGCGCGGTGATTCAGCGCCGGGACTGGCGCCGCACGGCACCCGCCATGAAGCCCAGGCCGAGCAGCATCATGGCCAGCGTCGAGGCTTCCGGCACGGCAGCCGTCACGCTCAGGTTGTCCAGCGCGAAATAGGTCGGCGTATTGATGCCGTACAGGCCTGTGTCGGACGAGTTCATCTGGAACTCGAGCGACGAGACCGCGCCCAGGCTGGTCAGGTCAACGGTCGCCCACTGGTCCAGGATGTAGTCTTGGCTGTTGTCGGCGAAGCGGTAGTCGGCCAGGTAGACATCGACCGTGCCCGTGGTGGCGCCCAGCGCATCCTTGCCGATGATGCTCAGCAGGAGCCAGTCGGCATCGTTGCCGGAGTCACCGCCGAACTTCTTGGCGAAGGCATCACCATTCTTCATCGACAGCGCAGCGTAGGTGTTGTTGGTCAGGGCCACGCTGCCGGCCAGCACCGGGGCCTCGAAGGTGATGGCCGTGGGCACGCCTTCGTAGGCCGACACATAGGCCAGCGCGAAGTTCTGCGAGCCGCCGGCAGCGGCCGCGTTGTACACGCTGAACTGGTTCTCGAAACCCTCGGTCACGCGGTCCGTCTCATTGCCGAAGGTCCAGCCCGACCAGCTGCCGTAGTCGCTGCTGTAGCGGTACTCGAAGGTGGCCGCGCCACTGGTGAAGGTGGCCGTGGCTTCCGGGAAATAGTGGCTGGAGGGCGCCAGCGACAGATCCTCGAAGGTGCTGACGATGGGCGCTGCCTGGGCGCAGGTGGCCGCAGCCAGGCCGGCCAGCGACACGGCGCAGGCTTTCAGGAAGGGGGGCATCATGGCGTGATCTCCGGTGAAAGGTGATGGGGCTTTGGCACGGCCTGATCAGGCCGCGTGCTTCGAGCCCGTGGCCCGCGCATGACGCCGGGCCAGCCACAGCCCGCCCAGACCCAGGGCGAACAACGCGAGTTGCGACGGCTCGGGCACGGCCGGCGTCGTCGTGATGGCGGCGTAGTGGATCACGCCCACGGCATCCAGGTCGAAGCCAGCGCTGCCGGTGGTGGGATACGGGTCATAGATGGGGCGGCCGGCGCTGTCGAGCGCGGTGCCATTGCCCACCACATCCACGAGGCGCACGTACTGCACCTGGCTGATGTCCAGGCCAGCCGTGCCGGCCAGCAGGTCGAGGTCGAACCCCGTGCCATAGCCCTGCTTGTACTTGCCGGCCAGACCGTCGATGTTGGTGGGATCCACGGCGCCAAAACCGCCCACGGGCTTGCTGGTCAGCGATGCGCTTGGGAAACGGAAGAAATCGACCCCGTTGGAGGACACCTCGACATAGCCCAGCTCCAGGAAGGTGTCGCTGAAGCTGTTCTCGAACACGGCGAAATCCGCGCCTGCACCATTGGTGATGTAGCCGCCGAAGGTCAGCGTGATGCGGCCACCGTCGCCCAGCACCACCACGTCGTAGGAGTCGCCAACCGCCTTGCCCAGGGCCTTCGCAGGCGTCTGCCATGTGGCGTCCACGCCGGTGCCGGGCAGGTAGTCCACATAGCCCGTGGCCCAGTTGGTGAAGCTGGCGTCGTCCTTGTGGATGGCGGTGGAGCCGGGCTTGCCGGCGGCGGGCGCGTAGGGGCCGGCATGGGCCACGCCTGCCGCGCCGAGCGTCAGGGCACCGAGCACAAGGGTGGAGAGAAGGTTGTTTCGCAGCGCGCGCATGGGAGCTCCCGGTCGCCTGCAGGCCGACAGCGCTGCAGGCAGGTTGAAGGAGATGCGTGGCGAGAAAGGCCGTGCGAATGCAACCTGTCCGATGCCGCAGCGAAAGCCACGGCCATGGATGGCACATGTCACCGCCTGGTTGCCCACCGCAACATCGGATCACGCTCCAGGCCGGTCTCCGGGCTTGTGAGTGCGCAAAAGCGCCGAGGATCCGCCTTCCCGTGCCTGGGCACAGTGGCTGGCACCGGATGTATCCGATGCCGTGGATCGCCTTGACTCACTTACCGTTGCGGGGGCAGCGCCGGACTCGCGAAATCGCTCACCGGCTTCCCGTTTCACCCTTGGCAGCGAGGACCGCCGCAAGGACACCTGAAACAGGCGCGAGTGTAATCCCTTATCGCCCGGGGAAGTTCCACCGTCGCGCCCCCGCAGATAAGGGGTGCGCCAGTTCAGCTTTGCTGCGCAGGGAGGTGGCTAGCCGAGGATCCGCAGCTTTCGAACGATGTCATTGATGCGGTAGGGCTTGGCCAGAAAGTGAAAGCCTTCCAGCATGCCATTCGACGGTACCGCCGCCCCCAATCCAGCGTAGCCGGAAGCCAGAAGCACTTTCAGTTGCGGATGCAGGGTCACAGCCTGCTTCGCCAGTTCGATCCCCGTCATGTCCTGCATCACCACGTCGCTCACCAGCAGGCGGATGCCGGGATTGCGCTTGAGGACATCGAGCGCATGCAACGCTGAGCTGGCCGACAACACGTCGAAGCCCAGGCTGCGAAACAGCTCGACCGTGATGTCCAGCACCTCGGGCTGGTCATCCACCAGCAGAACGGTTTCTACATCCTGGGCTTCGGCCGCTTCCTCATGCTCGGTCGAAGCAGGGAAGTACACCGTGATGGTGGTGCCACCCCCCTCTTTCGATTCGATCACCAAGTCACCGCCGGATTGCTGAGCGATCCCATAAACCTGGCTCAGCCCCAGCCCAGTGCCCTTGCCAACATCCTTGGTGGTGAAAAATGGCTCGATCGCCCGCTCCAGCGTCTGGGGTGACATGCCCTGCCCATCGTCAGCCACGGACATGGCCACATAGCGCCCTGCCGTCAGCTTCTTGACCTGCCCCTCCGCCAGGTCCACCAATTGCGTGCTCACGACGATGCGGCCGCCTGGCTCCGTCGCATCGAAAGCGTTCACCACCAGATTGAGGAGCCCGGTCTCTACCTGGGCCGCATCGATCAGCACATTGGGCAACTGGGGCGCCAACTCGAACTCCAGCCGTGTTTTCGCACGCCCTGCGCGCCGCAGCACCGCCTCGAACGAAGCGATGAGCTTGGACAGGTTCTTGTGCTCCTTCTGAAGCGGCTGTTGACGGGCAAAGGCCAGCAACTGCTGGATGAGCGTTCCGCCACGCTGGGCGGCCTTCTCCATGGTGTCGATGAGTCGCACGTCGCTATCGCGTGTGGCGCCTTGACGCAACAGCGCCAGGCCATTGGTCACCACGCTGAGCAGGTTGTTGAAGTCATGCGCAATCCCACCGGTGACCTTGCCGATGGCCTCCATTTTCTGAGCATGAAACAGCGCCTCTCGCGCCTTCTCCAGTTCGGCCTGCGCGGCCTTGCGCTCGGTGACATCCCGGGTCACCTTCGCGAAGCCGACAAGCTCGCCCATGTCGTTGCGGATGGCATCAATGACCACATGAGCCCAGAAGCGGCTGCCGTCCTTGCGTAACCGCCAGCCCTCGGCCTCGAAACGGCCTTGCTCGGCCGCAGACTGGAGTGCCTTTTGCGGCAGGCCCTGAGCTCGGTCTTCGTCAGTGTAGAAACGGGAAAAGCTGGTGCCCAGCACTTCGTCGTCGGCATAACCTTTGATGTTTCGTGCACCGGCATTCCAGTTGGTGATCAAGCCTTCAGGCGAAAGCATGTAGATGGCGTAATCAGTAACGCCTTGAACCAGCAGGCGAAACTGCTGCTCAGTGGCCAGAAGCTGCTGTGCCGCCAATTTCTTGTCGGTGATATCGCGGGTGATCTTGGCGAAGCCGATCAGCTCACCACGCTCTCCTCGAACGGCGTCGATCACCACGCTGGCCCAGAAGCGGCTGCCATCCTTGCGCACACGCCAGCCCTCGGCCTCGAATCGACCGCTGTCCGCAGCTTGGCGCAGTGCGCGCTCCGGGATGCCCGCCGCGCGCTCCTCAGCGGTGTAGAACCTGGAAAAGTGCTGGCCAATGATTTCGCTCTGTTGATACCCCTTGAAGCGTTGCGCGCCAGCGTTCCAGCTGACCACATGCCCCTCGGTAGACAGCATGTAGATGGCGTAGTCGGTGATGGAGGATATGAACAGGGCCAGGCGATTGGGCTCCTGGCTCGCCAGCTTGATGGTTTCGGTGGTCAATTGTTCAGGTCCTTGGTGCATGCCTTGCCAGGGTGGTCGTACGCCACGCGAAAGCGTTGGACGACGTCGGCGATCAATGCAGTCTAGCGAGCCATAGGCAAATCGTAGCCCCACGCCGGCTTGACCAGGGGGGACACCGCGCGCACAAGGCTGGCTGGGCTGTGTGAAGATGTAACGCCAGGCCGTTTCAGGTGACTGTGGAAAGGATGTCGCCGAGGCCGGCGCGCCAAAACGGCATGGATTTGTCGGCTAGGCTCTCTCCATTGAAGCCCAACCATGACGCGATGCAACGCCTGACCATTTTCGCGGCAGGAGCGCGTCGCCGTGCAGCCCGACATCCCCTGCGTCATTGAGCTACGTGTATGACCACCACGACAGGACAACGGCGCTGCGACTGATGGGCATCCAGCACGATCATCACGTGCTGACGCTGGCGGCCACCCAGGTTCATCTGGACCATGATCTCTGCATGGAAACCTTGATTCCGCGCGGACCAGCCAATACGGTCAGCAAGCTGGCCGATGCCAACCTCGCGGAAAAGGGGTTCGCGATAGGCAGGTACATCTGATCGCCGATGGTCGCCCATTGACCCCTCACTGCAAATGACAGGCTGGCGATCAAGCGCACCGCTCCGGGCCGACACGGTCGTGTCGGTGACGTTGGAGGCTGTGGACGTGCACGCCTTGAGCGGGTGGATGTTGGCGTTCTAGAAGAAGATGGTGTAGCCAATGCCGGAGGCCAGCATGGCCTCATGACCTCGCCCGAACAGGGCGCGCAGCAGGAATGCAGCAGCACCTTGCCGGGGCCACCTGGCAGTGGAAACGATTTGCGTTCGACGGGGGTGTCCATCTTTTGGCTCCTCGCGCCATGGAGCCGGCTGGCTGGGAGGCCGGCTCGATGAAGGCTCGCACGTAGTCGATAGAAGTCTCGGCTCTCGCCGGCAACAGCGCACCGATCCCCCGAACTGAACCCTCCGCTTGACGAGATGATTTCTGCTCATGGATTGATGAGATAAAACCATTTCACATCATCGATCCAGGTCAATAACATCCGTGTCCAATCCCTACGAAAGCAAGCATGACACGTCCCCTCCGTTTGGTCGCAGTTTCTGGCGGGCTGCAACGCCCCTCCAAGTCTGCCGCCCTGGCAGAGCACTTGCTGGACCTGATCTCCGACAACATCCCGTGCGAACAGCGCCTGATCGAACTGGGCAACCTCGCGCCGCATTTTGCCGGCGCGGTCTGGCGATCCCAGTTGCCCGACGCGGTAGAGCGGGCGCTTGCAGCGGTCGAGCAGGCTGATGTCCTGGTGGTGAGCACACCGGTGTACCGGGGTGCCTACACGGGCCTGTTCAAGCACTTCTTCGACTTCATCCACCAGGACGCCCTGATCGACAAGCCGATCCTGCTGGCTGCCAATGGCGGCAGCGAGCGCCATGCCCTCGTGATCGACCATCAGTTGCGGCCGCTGTTCAGCTTTTTCCAAGCACGCACATTGCCGGTGGGTGTCTACGCGACCGACAAGGATTTCGTGGACCACCGCCTGCAGGACGAGGCGCTGATCGCGCGGGCCAGGCTGGCTGTCCAACGGGCGTTGCCGTTGATGGAAATGGCACGCCAGGCCAAGCCGTCTCTGGTCAACGAAGTGGTCATGGCCTGAAAAAAGACTCGGCATTTCTCTCAAGATCAGACAGCAGACCGCGATGACCCAAGAACTGACCTTCAGCCTCAAGAGCATCCGCTTCGATGAAAACTATCAACCATCGGACAGCACGCGCATCACCACCAACTTTGCCAACCTGGCCCGGGGAGCAAGTCGGCAGCAGAACCTGCGCAACACGCTGAGGATGATCGACAACCGCTTCAATGACCTGGCGCACTGGGACAACCCGACGGGCGATCGCTACGCTGTCGAGCTTGAAATCATCTCTGTCGACATGCGCATTGATGGCAAGAGCCATGATGTGTTTCCACTGATCGAGATCCTGAAGACGTGGATCTTCGACAAGAAAACGAACAAGCGCATCGATGGCATTGCCGGGAACAATTTCTCATCCTACGTGCGCGACTACGACTTCAGTGTCGTGCTTCCGGACTACAACCTCAATCGTGCAGAGTTCGGCGTTCCCAACGGGTTTGGCGACTTGCATGGCAAGCTGTTCAAGCAGTTTGTCAGCTCAAACACCTACAAGGAGCGCTTCAACAAGCCGCCTGTCATCTGCATCAGCGCGTCGACCAGCAAGACCTACCAGCGGACCGGGAACGCGCATCCCGTGCTGGGCGTGGAGTATCAACAGAATGAGCTGTCCTCGACCGACCAATACTTCGCCAAGATGGGCATGCAGGTTCGTTTTTTCATGCCCCCGAACAGCGTTGCCCCCTTGGCCTTCTACTTTCACGGCGACCTGCTGAGCGACTACACGGATCTTGAGCTGATCGGCACCATCAGCACGATGGAGACCTTTCAGAAGATCTACCGTCCCGAGATCTACAACGCCAATTCTGCGGCCGGGAGAATCTATCGACCGAGCCTGAAGCATCAGGATTACTCGTTGACGCAGATTGTCTATGACCGGGAAGAGCGCAGCCAGCTCGCCGTCAAGCAGGGCAAGTTTGCGGAAGAGCACTTCATCAGGCCCTACAAGAACGTCCTTGAGCAATGGGCCGCCAGTGGCGCGCGCTGACCCCGCGGAACCCTTCGCGAAATTCGCTCGCCACCATCATTCTTCAAAAAGGATTCTTCGATGTTTGAAACCTCCATCGCCGGCAGCCTGCCCAAGCCCGCCTGGCTGGCTGAAACCAACAAGCTCTGGCCCCAATGGCGGACAGAAGGCGATGCGCTGCTCCAGGCCAAGGCCGACGCGACCCTGCTGTGGATCAAGGCCCAGGAAGATGCGGGCCTGGACATCGTGTGCGACGGCGAGCAATCGCGCCAGCATTTCGTGCATGGCTTCCTTGAGCAGGTCGAGGGCATCGACTTCGAGAACAAGGTGAAGATGGGCATCCGCGACAACCGCTACGACGCGATGGTGCCGCAGGTCGTGTCGGCCCTGCGGCTGAAGGGCCGTGTGCACGCCTTCGAAGCACAGCTGGCACGTGCGCACACGACAAAGAAGCTGAAGTTCACACTGCCCGGCCCCATGACCATCGTCGATACCGTGGCAGACCGCTTCTACGGCGGAGATGCCGAGGGAAAGGTCAAGATGGCCTTCGCGTTTGCGGAACTGCTCAACCAGGAGGCACTCGCGCTTCAAGCAGATGGCGTGGACATCATCCAGTTCGACGAGCCCGCCTTCAATGTCTACATGAAGGACGCCGCCGACTGGGGCGTGAAGGCCCTTGAGCGCGCAGCGCAGGGTTTGACCTGCAAGACGGCGGTGCACATTTGCTACGGCTACGGCATCAAGGCCAACACCGACTGGAAGAGCACGCTGGGCGACGAATGGCGTCAGTACGAGGAGGTGTTCCCTGTGCTGGCCCGCAGCAGCATCGACCAGGTGAGCCTGGAGTGCATCCATTCCCATGTGCCGCCCGACCTGATGAAGCTGCTGACCGGCAAGGATGTTCTGGTCGGCGTGATCGATGTGGCCAGCGACGTGGTCGAAACGCCCGAAGAAGTGGCGGACACCATCGGCCTGGCACTGCAGTTCGTCCCGAAGGAGCGGCTGTTCCCGTGCACGAACTGCGGCCTGGCACCGATGGATCGGGACGTGGCGTGGCGCAAGCTGCAAGCGCTGGCCGAAGGCACGAAGCTGGCCAAGGAGCGGCTCACGACAGCGTGATGCCACCCGGGCGTTGCATCCAGCGATGCCAAGCATTTTCTCGCGGCCCGCCAGATCTCAGGCTACCGGCACATCCTGCCATTCGCCCTGGGGCAGATCGTCAAGTGTGTAGGGGCCGATGGCTACTCTTATCAACCGGAGGGTAGGCAGGCCTACTGCGGCCGTCATGCGTCGGACTTGGCGATTGCGCCCCTCCCGGATCACCAGCTCGATCCAGGCCGTTGGGATGGACTGCCGCACGCGGATCGGCGGATCTCGCTCAACAACGCTGGGTTGTGGATCCAGCACACGGACTTTGGCCGGCAGTGTCAGGCCATCCTTGAGTTGAACGCCCTGTCTCAAAGCGGTCAGGGCATCCACGTCAGGCACCCCTTCAACTTGTGCCCAGTATGTCTTGTCGAGCTTGAAACGCGGATGTGTGATGCGTGCCTGCAGCTTGCCATCGTTGGTCAGCAGCAGAAGCCCTTCACTGTCAGCATCCAGGCGCCCCGCAGCATACATGTCGGGCACCGTGATGAAGTCTTTCAAGCCACGCCAACGCCCCTCAGCGGTGAACTGACTGAGCACGCCGTAGGGCTTGTTGAATCGAATGAGGCGGGGCTTGTTCGGCGCGGTCATTGAAGGACAGAAGGTGCCCATCGTCAAGCATGAGGGCACAAGGGTCAATCCATTCCTGTCTGAACGCACATTATCGTCATGACTTGGCTCCTCTTGTGAAACGGATGGAGCCAGGGCCAATACGCCAAACGGCGTGCATTTGTCCGCTAGGCTCTCACCATCGACGCCAAGCCATGACCGCGATGCAACGCCTGACCATTTCCATTGACGACGACCTAGCCGAAGATTTCGATGCCCTCATCGAGGCGCGGCAGTACAGCAACCGCTCCGAGGCCTTTCGGGATTTGGTGCGCCGCGAACTGCAGCAGGAGCGCGTCGCCGTGCAGCCCGATGTCCCCTGCGTGGCCTCATTGAGCTACTTGTATGACCACCACGACAGAACGACAGCGCTGCGGCTGATGGACATCCAGCACGACCATCATGTGCTGACGCTGGCAGCCACCCATGTTCATCTGGAACACGATCTCTGCATGGAAACCTTGATCCTGCGCGGACCGGCCAATGCCGTCAGCAAGCTGGCCGACGCCATCCTCGCGGAAAGGGGCGTACGCGACGGGCAGGTGCATCTGATCGCCGATGGTCGCCCATCGGCCCCTCACTCAAAATGACATGCCCACGGTCAGACGCGCCGCTCTCGGTGGCGGTGACGGTGGCGGTGACGGTGGCGGTGACGGTCGCTGTGATGCCACGGGCGTCGTTGCTGTGAAAGCCGTAGCCCGCGTTGACGAATAACTCGCTCTTGGCCCAAGGTCCGAAGACCGGTGTCAACCATCACTGTTTCCCCGCCCCGATGAGGGGACTCCGCCGCGCGTGAGCATGGGCATTGATGCGCAGACGCCTGTAACCGATGACGCAGCCGGTGATCGCCAGGATCGCCCCCCCCAGGCTGCACAACGTCAGCACGACATCCCGGGCCGTATCAAAGCGAAGGAAAGCGGGCAGATCCCAGCTGTGCAGGAGATTGAACAACCAACGGCCTGTCCGCTGGGAGCGGTCCAGGCTCAACACGACGTCGCCAGTGTAGGGATCAAGGTAAGCCATTGTCTGGCCGGCATCCCTGAAGTCGATCCTGAGCACGGGCAAGCGGCGCTCGGCTGCAGCGTACATGGAGGCCTCACCACGCTGGTAGTAGAAAGCGTCGTGCCTGGTGAGCAGCTGTGCCGACTCGATGCCCTGGCTGATCAGGTGCGCGCCCGCTGCTTGCAGCGTCTGCCTGGGCCAACGCTCCATCACTTCGTACCCGCCCGCAGGGGCCTTGGCCACCAGGCGCGTCATGCCGCGAGCATCGCGGGCCAGCAGGTAGCCTTGACCGTGCAGCACGCGCCACTCCAGTTCGCGGGTCTCGAAGCCCTTTTGTTTGAGATGCAGCAAAGCCTGCGATGTGGAGAGCGCCGGCCGGATGGCACCCGGCAGCCCCTGACGGTAGGCATCCATATCAGGCCGTTGCTTCGCATCGAAGATGCCCACCGGGTTCATGGACATCAGGCCGCTGAACACCCAGGTGAGCACCAGGCCACCGAATGCCAGGCCAACGATGTGGTGCCAGCGCATGGCGGTGTCACGGTACGGCGAGCGTGATCCCGACTTGTACTTTCCTGAGAAGCGCCAACGCCAGATGCCCGCCAGCGCGCCAGTC
Organism: Burkholderiales bacterium UBA1834; assembly: GCA_002339015.1. Taxonomy (GTDB): domain Bacteria; phylum Pseudomonadota; class Gammaproteobacteria; order Burkholderiales; family Burkholderiaceae_C; genus Aquabacterium. Next base: position 33,187 of record DDJC01000097.1, on the reverse strand, counting down.
AGCGCCAGGACTGTGCCCGCGGCCGACAGCACGATCACCGTCCAGCTCCAGACAACATCCTTGGAGCCATCCCGAAACATGTACAGCCAGTGCAGCCACGCCCCAACGAAGTTCCATCCGCGTTGCGCCAGCGGTGCATCCATGACCACTTCGCCTGTGGCCGACGAGATGTACAGCAGGGTTGATGCCGCATCATGGATCTCTACCCGGTACAACGGCCGATGGGGATCGAGCGCGCCAGAATGCGTCCAACGGTCGTCCAGCACCGTTCCCATCAGTGTGGCGTCGGTGCCGCCCATGAAGGCGCGGGCGCTGGCCAGCGCGCCCCGGCTGTCTATGGGGGGCACACGGTAGCCGGTGATGGCGTCGATAGCGATCAGGCCGCCACCGCCTTCCCGCAGGATGTACCGTGGCTGGCCCGCCACCGATGTCAGGGTGACCTGGCGAACCTGATCCGGCCGCTGGCTGCGCTGCAGCGCCTGCTCCACCGGCACGCAACACCTGGGCGTGTCCAGGGCCGGGAGCGCCGCCAGACGCTCTGCTGGCAACAACCTGGGGTAGCCGACATAGAGCATCACCAGGCCGCTGCCCAGCCACAGCAGCATCAGGATGCACCCCACCACCCCACACCAACGGTGGATCAGATAGACCAGGCGTTTGAAGCGTACTGCGCGTGGCATGGGCAGATCGGGCTCAGAACTTGTGGTTCAGCGTCAGTTCGACGCGCCGGCCCTCACCAACCAGCCACTGCGTGGTGGTGTAGTAGGCGGTGGTGAAGTACGTCTTGTCGAACACGTTGAAGCCACGCAGCGACAATGTGGTGTCCTGTGTCGCACGCCACTGCAGAGACAGGTCGGTGCTTGTGTACGAGGGCAGCTTCAGGGTGTTGGCGTTGTCCGCGTAGCGCTTGCCGACGTAACGCAGACTACCCGAAGCTGTCCAGTCGGGCATGAACTTCCAGCCGAGCCACAGGTTGGCCACTTGCTGCGGCACATCGGTTGGCACCTTGCCATCACGCGCGACGGCCAAGCCCCCTACCGATTCCGTGAAATCGTCATACCGGGCCTTCAGCAGGGCGGCATTCGCATCCAGCTGGATGGTCCTTGTCACGGCAAGGCTCAACGTGGCTTCCACGCCCTGTGAAGAGCGCTCGCCGACCTGCACACGCCGCGAAGGGTCTGTGGTGTCCCGTGTCAGCAGATTGTTCTTCTTGATCTCATACACGGCCAGTGTCCAGTCACCACGCTTGTCCCAGAAGGATTGCTTCAGGCCCACTTCAAGTTGCTTGCCGGTGGACAGCTTGAACGCGCTGTTTGCGGGGGACAGCATCAACATGCCTGAGACTGGATCGGCCGCCTGCGAGTACTGTGCGTACAGGGCCAGTTCTGGCTGCAGCTGGTACACCGTGCCGAGTCGCCATCCGGTGTTGGAATAGCGCTTGCCGAACGCTTGCTTGCCGGCAACCAGGTCTCGGCGGGAAACGTCGGCGTGGTCATGGCGAAGCCCGGCGATCAGGGACCACTGGGGAGTCATCTCCAGCCGGTTCTCCGCGAAAACTGCATACTGCTCAGCACTGTTGCGGTAGCGCGGAATGAAAGGAACGCTGCTGCTGTACAGCCCCGGAACCGGGTTGTACGGATCCACCGAACCGGAGCTGCCTGTATAGGTATTGTTGGTGTGGGTGAAAGAGCTGGTGTTCACGTCGAAGCCCACGGAGACTTGGTTGGGCAGGCCAAACAAGGCGCCTTTGAACGTGGCATCGGTGGTGTTGCCCGTCTGCGTCTGATCGTGGCCGATCTCCGTGTTGTCGGAGCGGTCGATCAGGCCCGTGGTGGTGTTGTACTCGTAGGCCTCAGCGTTGCGCCAGTAGCGGTTGCTCTGGATGTCGTAGAGCTTGCTGCGCACAACGACGTTGCTACTGGGCGACCAGGTCGCCGCCAATTCAGTCCAACGGTCCTTGTATTCGATCTCGCCATCGGCAACGTTGTAGTTCTTGTCTCTCAGCGCCGACAGCTGATGGCCGTTGACCAGCGGAATGCCGAAGTAGCGCATCGGGTGCTGCTCGCCCTGCGAATGACTCAGTGTCACGCTGAGATCAGGCGAGACATCAAACTGCAGCGCCCCGGAGAAGGTCATGTTGCGCGAGTCGCCCCGGTCCACCCAGCCGTCCGATCGATCCCCACTCACGCCGACCCAGTACGAGAGCACATCGTTGACGGCCCCCGTGCTGCCGAACGCGAGGGCACGCTTGCCTTCCGTACCCACCGTGGCCTGGATCTCGTTGCGGATCTGGCCGCGCATGGGCTTCTTGGGAATGACGTTGATGACCCCGCCGATCGCGCCATCACCGTAGATCACAGAGGCCGGACCGCGCAGCACCTCAATGCGCTCGACCGACCAGGTGTCGAAGGGAAAGCTGACGGCCACACCGCCGTACTGACGCGTGCCGTCGTACAGCCGCATGACCGAGGTGCTGTCGATGAAGCCCCGTGCGGACAGCGCACTGCCGCTGTTGCCCGGGTGGCCCAGGCTGGTGATGCCTGTCGCCCGAGTGATGGCGTCTATCAGGGATGAGTCGCCGCGTGACCGGAGCTGCTCCTGGGTGATCACCTCGATGCTGGCGGGCGTTTGCATAGGTGTCACACCAAGGTTGGAGCCTGTGGACGATGAGGTGGCAAGTCCACGCGGGGCCTTGCCGACCACCGTGACGGAAGGCAGCGCCCCTTCTGCCTCTTGCGCCATGGCGCTTTGAGTTGCCAGAACCAGAGGGACGGCCAAAGGGAGCATCAAAGCTCCACGGGACAGACGGAAAGAGAAAAGCGAGCACGAAGCGACGGTTGTTTTCATGGCGATGTATGCGCGAGCGTGTGCTGATCTCGACCGAGACAGCACATTGAATGAGCAGTCGAGCAACAGCGGTAGGCCGTTTGAATTCGGGCCTTCACCTGTGCTGGCTATTGACTGCGTTGGAGACAAGTGGCCGATAAGCACTTGTCGGCGCGAGACCTTCGTGTGTCAGCCGGACCGATAGGCGTGTGCCGTGACCATCTAGCCGATCTCAATGCAAGCGTGCGTACACGCACGCGAGAGGGCTCTGCAGAGAAACGGAAAGGGCTAAGGGATCGAAGGATGCTGCTTCAGGCGAAGCTTGGCGGCCCGCGCGGCGGGAAAGGTGCGCCGACCAGTGACGCAATGTGAGCCGCTGTTGCGGGCTTGAGCGCATGGGACAACGGCTGGTGATGGGCACTCACCACGGTGGGCACCTCAGGCAGCGGCATGGCCGCCCCCAGGCAAAGGGGGCAATCAACCGCATGGTGCGTCAGCTTGCCCTTGCCGTCAAAGTTTGCAACGACAACCTTGACGCCGCCACCCGCTGTGCACACCACGCCGATGGTCTTGGGAAAGCTCAAGGGCAAGGCGCTGATGACGCCAAGCGCCAAAGCAAACCACGCCACGATAAAGCGGGAAAGCCATGGTGACGGGCGGAGGATGCGCATAGCCTCTGCATTGTCACACACAGTCTGGCCGTCTACCACGCCTGGAGAGGGGGCAGGCTCAGCCTGGTGGACCGACGCATGACATGCCAAATGAGCGAAGCACTTGGCAGTGTCCCCTTCTAAGCTGCAGCGCACTGTGCCCTTGACTTATCCAATTATTCAACTATTATTGAATAATGGAAGAAACAGACGTCGTGAAGTCTCTTGCCGCACTTGCTCAGCCTGTGCGCCTTCGAGTGTTTCGGGCATTGGTTGTGGCTGGCCCGCAAGGGCTAACGCCGGGCCACCTCACCGAGCAGCTCGATGTCCCTGCCACGTCCCTGTCCTTCCATCTCAAAGAGCTGGTACACGCTGGCCTGATCTCCCAGGAGCGGGATGGCCGCAACCTGATTTACCGCGCAGCGTTTGACCGCATGAATGCCCTGTTGGGGTACTTGACCGAGCATTGCTGCGAAGGGCAGCCGTGCTCGACTTCCGAGGTGGCAGCCGCCAAGACCTGCTCCTCCTGCTGAAAGGAACTGTCATGAAGCGCCTGCACATCCACGTGCATGTGGAGGATCTCGCACGCAACATCGCCTTCTATTCCGCGATGTTCGGCGCCCAGCCTACCCGTTCAGAGGTGGATTACGCGAAATGGATGCTGGATGAGCCAGCCGTCAACTTCGCCATCTCCACCCGAGGTCAGGGACACCTCGGAGTAGATCACCTGGGCATCCAGGTAGACACCGAGGAGGACCTGGCAGCACTGAAAGAGCAAGCCCATGCGGCAGACATGTCGCTCGTCGGCGAGGGTACGACGTCATGCTGCTATGCCCGCAGCGACAAGCACTGGCTCCTCGACCCGCAAGGTCTGCCGTGGGAGCACTTCCGCACCCTCGGCAGCATCCCTGTCTTTAGCGAGGCAACACCCGACAAGGCCGAACTCAAGGCCCATCAAAGCGGGCCACAAGCCTCGTGCGCGCCGAGGTTGCAAGGCAAGCCCATCGGCGTCCCCGTGAAAACGGCATCTACTGGCTGCTGCTGAGGTTGTCATGAGTGAGAAGTTGCGCAACGTTCTGTTCGTGTGCACAGGCAATTCCGCCCGGTCCATCATGGCCGAAGGCATCCTGAACACTCTGGGCAAAGGTCGTTTTCGGGCTTGGTCTGCGGGCAGCCAACCCAAGGGCAGCGTGCATCCCCTGGCCTTGGACGTGCTGGATCGGCTGGGCATGAACCAAAGTGACTTCAGCAGCAAGAGCTGGAATGAGTTCGCACAACCCGGCGCGCCGGAGATGGCCTTCGTCTTCACGGTTTGCGACAACGCCGCCGGAGAAGTGTGCCCGGTGTGGCCAGGCCAGCCCGTCTCGGCGCACTGGGGCGTCCATGACCCGGCAGCCGTCGAAGGCAGCGAGGACAGGAAGAGGCAGGCGTTCAATGATGTGGCGCAGATCCTCAAGCGCCGCATCGAGCTGATGCTCTCCCTGCCGTCCCCAAGCCTCGACGCTCTGTCGCTGCAATCGCAACTCAACGCCATCGGCAAGGTCTGAGGCGCGCCATGACCATTCATGTTCTGATCCTGTGCACCCACAACTCCGCCCGCAGCGTCCTGTCGGAGGGCATGTTGAACCACCTGGCCGCGCAGCTCGGGCGCGACGTGAAAGCCCACAGCGCGGGCAGCGCCCCCAGTGGTCGAATCAATCCCTTTGCAGTGGAAGCGCTTCAAAACGCGGGCATCGACACCGCAAGCTATCGAAGCAAGAGCTGGGATGAGTTCACGGGAGCCGATGCCCCGCCATTGGCCGTCGTGATCACGGTGTGTGACAGCGCGGCAGCCGAAGCGTGCCCAGTGTTCTTCGGAGCAAACGGGCAGCCTGTCAAGGTCCACTGGGGCTACCCTGATCCTTCCAATGCAGAAGGGGGCGAAGAGGGCAAGCGCCGGGCATTCGAGCTGACCCGCCAAGCCATTGGCTTCAAGATGCTGCAGCTTCTGGCCCTGCCGCTGGAAACCATGGACAGACCCGCGCTGGCAGATGCCCTGGGCAGGATTGCCAGAAGCTGAGAACCACGATGTCGCATTCCACAGCACAGCCCATGAGCGTCTTCGAGCGCTACCTTACCGTCTGGGTTTTCCTCTGCATCGTTGTCGGCATTGGGCTGGGCCAGCTCGCACCAGCACCCTTCCAGGCCATCGGGCGCATGGAGCTTGCCCAGGTCAACCTGCCCGTGGGGCTGCTCATCTGGGTGATGATCATTCCGATGCTCATCAAGGTGGACTTCAGCAGCCTGTCGCAGGTCAAGGCCCACTGGCGTGGCATTGGCGTGACGCTGTTCGTGAACTGGGCCGTGAAGCCCTTTTCGATGGCGTTTCTGGGCTGGCTGTTCGTGCGTGAGGTGTTCGCGCCGTGGCTGCCTGCTGAGCAGCTCGACAGCTACATCGCCGGCCTGATCCTGCTTGCAGCGGCCCCATGCACGGCCATGGTGTTTGTCTGGAGCCGGCTGACGAATGGGCATCCCCTGTTCACGCTCAGCCAGGTGGCGCTCAACGACACGATCATGGTCTTCGCCTTCGCCCCGGTGGTGGGCTTGCTGCTGGGGCTGTCGTCCATCACGGTACCCTGGGACACGCTGGTGACATCGGTCGTGCTCTACATCGTGGTGCCCGTCATCCTGGCCCAACTCCTGCGCCGGCATTTACTGAAACGGGGAGCGGCAGGATTCGAAGCCGCGTTGGCGAAGATCGGGCCGTGGTCCATCACTGCACTGCTGGCTACCTTGGTGCTTCTGTTTGCCTTCCAAGGGCAGGCCATCATCGACCAGCCGCTCGTGATTGCCATGCTCGCTGTTCCCATCCTGATCCAGGTCCTGTTCAACTCAGCACTGGCTTACTGGCTCAACCGCAAGCTGGGTGAGGCCCATAGCGTTGCATGCCCTTCTGCCTTGATCGGGGCAAGCAACTTCTTCGAACTGGCCGTGGCCGCGGCTATCAGCCTCTTCGGCTTCCAGTCTGGGGCGGCCTTGGCCACGGTGGTGGGGGTGCTGATTGAAGTTCCGGTGATGCTGCTCGTCGTGAGAGTGGTCAATCAGAGCAAGGGCTGGTACGAGCAAGGAGCACAGCGTGCTTGAGGGCGATCAGACATTCCCCCACTGCATTCGGATGTCTTCGATGCACCGGACCAGCCGCGGCTGACAGTGAAGCAGCCCTCAGCCCTCGGCACACCGGCCACAGTTCCTGATGCGTTTACAGGGGCAACCTCACCACGCCCGCCTGCGCCGCCTGCTGGTCCGCATGGTAGCTGGAGCGCACCATCGCGCCCACGGCTGCATGCGTGAAGCCCATGGCCTCGGCCTCCCGCTCGAACATCTTGAAAGTGTCCGGGTGCACATAGCGGCGCACTGGCAGGTGATGGCCGCTGGGGGCCAGGTACTGGCCAATGGTGATCATGTCGATGCCGTGCGCGCGCATGTCGCGCATCACCTGCAGGATTTCTTCATCCGTCTCACCCAGGCCCAGCATCAGGCCGCTCTTGGTGGGCACGTGCGGCGCGAACGCCTTGAAGCGCTTGAGCAGGTTCAGGCTGTATTGATAGTCAGACCCCGGGCGGGCTTCCTTGTACAGGCGCGGCACCGTCTCCAGGTTGTGGTTCATCACATCGGGCGGCGCGGCCTTGAGGATCTCCAACGCGCGGTCCATGCGGCCACGGAAATCAGGTGTCAGGATCTCGATGCGGGTGTCGGGCGATTGCGCGCGCACCTGGCGGATGCATTCCACGAAGTGGCCGGCGCCGCCGTCGCGCAGGTCGTCGCGGTCCACGCTGGTGATCACCACATAGCTCAGCTTGAGCGCACCGATGGTCTTGGCCAGGTTGGCGGGCTCGTCCACATCGAGCGGATCGGGGCGGCCGTGGCCCACGTCGCAGAAGGGGCAGCGGCGGGTGCACTTGTCACCCATGATCATGAAAGTGGCCGTGCCCTTGCCGAAGCACTCGCCGATGTTGGGACATGAGGCCTCTTCGCAGACCGTGTGCAGCTTGTGCTCGCGCAGGATCTGCTTGATCTCGTAGTAGCGGGTGTTGGGCGAGCCCGCCTTGACGCGGATCCAGTCGGGCTTTTTCAGCACCTCGCCGGCAGGCACGATCTTGATGGGAATGCGTGCGGTCTTGGCCTGGGCCTTCTGCTTGGCGGCGGGGTCGTACGCGGCGGCGGGCGCCGGCACGGGATCGTTCAGGTTCGTGGACATGGGCTGCAGGCGGCCCTGACCGCGGGGACGACGCGGAAACCAAAGAGCCGAACCGCCACTGTAGCCGATCAGGCTTTCGGACGGGGGAATGTCCGAGCCTGCCGGGGGTGTGGACTTCCACAATGCGCCCTGTCGCACGGTGTCCATTCAGCCGCTTCATGGCCTGCTGGCCGGCACGACAGGTTCAAGGCGCCAACCAGGTCTCCAGCTTGGCGGCCAGCAGGCGGGCCACCTCGTCCGCATCGGCCTGCACACCCAGGGTGGCCAGGTCCACCGTGCGCAACCCGGCGTAGCCGCAAGGGTTGATGCGATCGTAGGGGGACAGGTCCATGGCCACGTTGAGCGACACGCCGTGGTAGGTGCAGTGGCGGGTCACCTTGATGCCCAGGGCCGCGATCTTGCCCAGGCCCTTGAAGGGATCGCGTGGGTCGGGCGGGTCGGTCAGGGCCGCATGCGCGCCCGGGTCGTCAAGCCGCACGTAGATGCCGGGGGCGCCCGCCAGCCGGTGGCCGGTCACGCCCAGCGGGGCCAGGGTTCGGATCACGGCCTCCTCGATGCGGTGCACGTATTCCTTGACGAAGTAGCCACGCCGGCGCAGATCCAGCAGGGGGTAGCCCACCACCTGGCCGGGGCCATGGTAGGTGACCTGGCCGCCGCGGTTGCTCTGCACCACCGGGATGTGGCCGGGCCCGTCAGGGTTGAGCAGCACATGGCTGGCCTGGCCTGCCAGGCCCTGGGTGAACACGGGCGGGTGCTGGCAGACCCACAGGCGATCTGGCGTGTCCGGGCTGCGCGATTCGGTGAACTCGCGCATGGCGGCATAAGTGGGTTCGTAGGGCACCAGCCCCAGGAATTCGGTGTGCAACAACGCGGACATGCGCCGGTTGTACCACCGACCACATGGCTTGCCGCCGGGCTCAGGCGGCGGCGCGACGCTGGAAGAGTTGGCCAGGCAGGCGCGCCACCTGTCCCGCCAGCTCCAGCTCGAGCAGGCGCACGCCCAGGTCCGCCGGCCCGAGGCCAGTGCGCGCCGCTAGGGCATCCAGGCCGACCGGGTCATGGCCCATGGCACTGAGCACGTCGTCTGCCACGGTCGCGCCCCCCGCATCGCCATAGCCTCCTTCACCCGCCGTGGAGGCCTGCACCGCCGGGCAGGCGGTCTGCCCCCACCCCAGCTCGTCCATGACATCCTGCGCCGTCTCGACCAGCTTGGCGCCCTGCTTGATCAGCGCATGGCAGCCGCGCGATTGCGGCGCGTGGATCGAACCGGGGATGGCAAACACCTCGCGCCCCATCTCGGCGGCCAGGCGCGCGGTGATCAGCGAGCCGGACTGCACGGCGGCTTCCACCACCAGGGTGCCCCGCGTGAGGCCCGCCACGATGCGGTTGCGCCGGGGGAAGTTGGCCGCCAGGGGTGGGGTGCCCAGCAAACACTCCGCCAGCACCAGCCCCTGGGAGGCAATGCGGTGCGCCAGGGCGTGGTGTTTGCGGGGGTAGACGCGGTCCAGGCCGGTGCCCACCACCGCGATGGTGCTGCCCGCCGGTCCGGCGGCGTCAAGTGCTCCGATGGGCGCATCGCCCAGCGCCTCCAGGGCGCCTTCATGGGCGGCACCATCGACCCCATCGGCCAGGCCAGACACCACCGTGAGGCCCGCCGCGCTGAAAGCCCGCGCAAACGCCCTGGCGTTGTCTCGCCCCTGCTCGGTCGGGTGGCGGCTGCCCACGATGGCGATGGCTGGCGTCTGCAGCAGCGCCAGCCGGCCCTGCGCAAACAGCACCAGCGGCGGGTCGGCGGCCTGCAGCAGGGCGGTGGGATAGCGGGGATCCGCCAGGGTGAGCGCTGCGCGCTCACCAAGGTAGCCAGCCCCTTGCTGCGCGGAATGCAGCCAGTCCCAGGTGGCCTGGACATGCGCGGCCAGTCCCTCGGGCTCGTCGGCCAGGCCCTTGCGCTCACGCGAGGGCAGCAGTTCCGCCCAGGCCGTCGGCCCGGCCTCGAACACCGCCTGGGGCGATCCCAGGGCAGCCAGCAGGATCCGGGCGGATGCAGGCCCCAGCCGGGGCGTGAGGATCAGGCGCAGCCACGCCCGCAGTTCGTCAAGGGTCAGGGTCACGGGCAGCCGCCCCATCCGGGCGCCAGCGGCAAGAGGTACTGCAGTGGATGAAAAAGGCCTTTGCCGCTGCTCATCAGGCAGGCATGGCAAAGGCCCGTGTGCGTCCCGAAAAACTCAGGGCTGCGTGAAGCGGTCACCCGGCTTGACCGGCTCCTGCACCTGCAGGATCAGGGCGTAGGACATCTTGTCGAACGTGCGGAACACGTAGAGCAGTCCATGGCGCTCGTCAGGCAGCTTGAGGGTGGCCTTGTCCGCATCCGTCGAATCCTTGATCACGCGGCCATCGCGCCACAGCGCCAGCACATGGCCGCGCTCGATGCCGTCGGCCTTGCCTCGGTTGATGGACACGATCTGGTTCTGGCCCGCCGTGAGCGCCTCCCCATACAAGGAGACGATCTGCCCGGCGATCTCGGTCTGCGGCGCATGGGGCACGGCCGTGTCGAAATCACGCGGCGGTACCGGGGCCAGGCGATCACCCACCATCGTTTCCTGACGGGTGCTGGTGATGGTGATGGTCGAGGGAATGACCAGCGGCTTGCCATCCGCACCGGTGCCTTCGGCGCCCTGGCGCACCAGATCGGCCGATCCCACGTACACGGCTTCGTAGCCCAGCACCTGCTGGGTGGCCGGGTCGCGCAGCGGCTTGGGCTCGCGGAACATGCGGAACTCGCGGCGGCCCTGGGTGTCGCCACGGATGTAGGCTGTCTCGCCACGCGAAACGATCACGCGGCCTTCTTGCGTGGCCACCACACGCGGGGCGATGAGCAGCTCGTTGCTGTCATTGAAGATGACGGCTTCGTTGAAGAAGGGCTCCAGCAGGTGCAGGGGCACCGTGGTGATGGCCTCGCTCGGGTCAGTCTCGCGCACACGGGGCGACAGGCGCACATCTCCCTTGGGCCCCAGCGGCTGGCCCAGGCGCAGACGCGCCCGGCCGTTGGACTTGTCCAGGTAGAGCACCTGACCCGGGAAGATCAGGTGAGGGTTGCGGATCTGCTGCAGGTTCATGCCCCACAGCTCTGGCCAGCGCCAGGGGCGCTTGAGGAACAGGCCCGAGATGGCCCACAGCGTGTCGCCGCGCTTGACGGTGTAGGAATCAGGCGCATTGGGCGCCAGTTCTGACAGCGGCACCCCGGCCTCGGCCACCTGGCTGGCGGTGGCTTTCTGCTGCGCGGTGATCGGGAAGTTGGGCGCCGTCTGGGCCTGCACGGCTTGCGCCACGCCCCCCATCAGCATCAGCACTCCGATCGCCTTGGCCATGGACAGGGCATTGCGTGTCTTCAAAACAGTCTCCAAGTCGTCCTCCCGACCCCTTGTTTCGCACCCGGCTTGACGGCCAGACCGCACACACGGGAAGCACTGTTTTCAGCGCGGATCCAGGAGATTCGGCACAATCCGGTCAATGATCGTTGGATTCTGCCCGGAAATTGCAAGCTGCGGCAACGCGGGTTGCCCTGTGTTACCGTGGCGCCCCTCCGCTGTGGCGGCTTCGCCCCTGTCCGGCGTTGCATCGATTCCACACCGAACCTGTCCGTTTTCAGTCTGCGCACCATGGCCCTGCTGACCATCCTCCGCTACCCCGACCCGCGCCTGCACAAGGTGGCCAAACCCGTGGCGCAGGTGGACGACCGCATCCGCCAGCTGGTCGACGACATGCTCGAAACCATGTACGACGCCAAGGGCGTGGGGCTGGCCGCCACCCAGGTGGATGTGCACGAGCGCGTGGTCGTGATCGACACCAGCGAGGAGCGCAACGCCCCGCGCGTGCTGATCAACCCCGAGATCATTGAACGCAGTGACGAGATGATCGTCTGGGAAGAAGGCTGCCTGTCGGTGCCCACCATCTATGACAAGGTGGAGCGCCACGCGCGCGTACGCGTGCGCGCCCTGAACCGTGATGGGCAGCCCTACGAGTTCGATGCCGACGACGACCTGCTCTCGGTCTGCGTGCAGCATGAGCTGGACCACCTGATGGGCAAGGTGTTCGTGGAGTACCTGTCGGCGCTCAAGCGCAACCGCATCAAGACCAAGCTGCAAAAGCGCACCAAAGAAGACGAAGCGGCATGAGGCTCGTCTTTGCCGGCACCCCGGAATTTGCCCGAGAGGCCCTGGCCGCCCTGCACACTGCCGGTTTCCAGATCCCCCTGGTGCTGACCCAGCCAGACCGCCCCGCCGGCCGGGGCATGAAATTGCAGGCATCGCCCGTCAAGCAGTTCGCGCTGGCGCATGGCATCCAGGTGGCCCAGCCGCACAGCCTCAAGCTCGAGGGCAAGTACCCGGATGACGCTGCCGCCGCCCAGGCCCTGCTCGAATCGGTGGGTGCCGACGTGATGGTGGTGGCCGCCTACGGCCTGATCCTGCCGACATGGACGCTGCAGTTGCCCCGCCTGGGCTGCCTGAACATCCACGCCTCGCTGCTGCCGCGCTGGCGTGGCGCAGCGCCCATCCACCGCGCCATCGAGGCGGGGGATGCGGCCACCGGCATCACCATCATGCAGATGGACGAAGGCCTGGACACCGGCGACATGCTGCTGAGCGCGCGCGAGCCCATCCGCCCCGACGACACCACCGCCGTCTTGCACGACCGGCTGACCACGCTGGGTGGCCGCCTGATCGTGGAAGCCCTGGAGTTGGCCGCCTGCGGCGGCTTCACGCCCCAGCCCCAGCCCACCGAGGGCGTCACCTACGCCCACAAGATCGAGAAGGCCGAAGCCGCCATCGACTGGCGCCAGCCCGCCGCCGAGATCGAACGCCGCGTGCGCGCATTTGACCCCTTTCCGGGCAGCACCTTCACCCTCGGGGGCGACACCATCAAGCTATGGCGCACCAGCGTGGTGCATGCCAGCGGCTCCCCGGGTGAAGTGCTGCATGCCCAGGGCGACACCCTGGTGGTGGCCTGTGGCGAGCAGGCCCTGGCCTTGCACATCCTGCAGCGCCCTGGCGGCAAACGCGTGGCCACCAAGGATTTCCTGCAGAACACCCCGGGTGGCCTGCCCTCCTACCTGGCCTGAACGGCCCCCGGCTGCCTGGCGCGCCTCCTGCATGCCCCGGCTGAACAAAACCTGAACCGGACTTGAACTTCCGGAATCCGCCCGAATCTACCCCGGTGCCGCCATGTGGCGGTTCATCGGCTTCGCCAGAAGGAGCCCGCCTTATGTTCAACATGATGAAAACCGCCATCCTGATGGCGGCGATCACGGCCCTGTTCATGGCCATCGGCGCCATGATTGGCGGCCGTACCGGCATGATGCTCGCGCTCGTCGTGGCGCTGGGCATGAACTTCTTCAGCTACTGGTTTTCGGACAAGATGGTGCTGAAGATGTACAACGCCCGCGAGGTGGACGCCACCACCGCGCCGCGCTTTTACGCCATGGTTCAGGAACTGGCCGCCAAGGCCGAGCTGCCCATGCCCAAGGTCTACCTGATCAACGAGAACGCGCCCAACGCCTTCGCCACCGGCCGCAACCCCGAGAACGCGGCCGTCGCCGCCACCACCGGCATCATGCAGGTGCTCAGCGAGCGTGAACTGCGTGGCGTGATGGCGCACGAGCTGGCCCACGTCAAGCACCGCGACATCCTGATCAGTACCATCAGCGCCACCATGGCCGGTGCCATCTCGATGCTGGCCAACTTCGCCATGTTCTTCGGTGGGCGTGACTCGGAAGGCCGGCCGGCCAACCCGATCGCCGGCATCGCCGTGGCCCTCCTGGCCCCGCTGGCCGCCAGCCTGATCCAGATGGCGATCAGCCGTGCCCGCGAGTTCGAGGCCGACCGGGGCGGTGCCGAGATCAGCGGCGACCCGCAGGCCCTGGCCAGCGCGCTCGACAAGATCCACCGCTATGCCCAGGGCATCCCGCTGGAGGCCGCCGAGCGCCACCCCGAAACGGCGCAGATGATGATCATGAACCCGCTCTCGGGTGGCGGGCTGCGCGGCCTGTTCTCCACGCACCCGGCCACTGAAGAGCGCGTGGCGCGCCTGATGGCCATGGCTCAGGGTGGTGCGCGCGGAGGGTGACACCGCCCGGAAAAGCGTGATGTATTGACGGTTTATTCCCGTCAGCATTTGGCCAAAGCATCCGATAACTCGTAAGGCCCCGGCCGTCGGCTTCAACGACGCCGCCGGGACTTACAAGGGCGCTGGATGCTGTCAAAGATCAACAAGGCCAAAAACGAATCCGCGTGGCTGAAACGGGGTGCATGGGGTGTGCTGCTGCTGGGCATGGCCGGCAGCGTGTTGCTTTGGCAACGCACGGCGGCCGAGCTGCGCACGCAATCGGACGCAGCCTTCGCCAGCAGCACCCGGCAGCAGGCCGACGCCCTCCAGCGCCAGCTTGACCGCTACACCGACCTGCTGAGCAGCTTCCAGGCGATGTACCTCGTCGATGGCGAGGTCAGCCGCGCCGCCTTCCACAACCGCTACCTCACCCTGCGCAAGAGCACCGACTACCAGGCCCTGATGGCCGTGCAGTTCGCGGAGCTTGTGCCCCATGAGCGCAAGCAGGCTTTCGAAGACAGCGTGCGCACCGACCGCAGCATCGACCCCAAGGGCTACCCGGGCTACGCCATCTACCCGGCAGGCCAGCGCCCCGATTACGTGGTTGTGAAGTACACCGAGCCCATGGCCGGCAACGAAAAGGCCATGGGGTTCGACATCGCGGGCGAGCCCCCACGCCGCGCCAACCTTGAGGCCGCACGTGACAGCGGCAAGGTGGTGGTATCGCCCCCCATGTCGCTGGTACAACTGGCCCAGGACAGCACGGGCTTCGTGATCCGCCTGCCGGTGTACCGCGCAGGCATCACGCTGGATACCCAGGCTGCCCGGCGCCAGGCCTACATCGGGCAGATCACCGGGGTGTTCCGCGCCTCCGACCTGATGCGCCAGGTGCTGCCCGCCACCCAGTGGCAGCAGATGCAGTGGCGCGTGATCGATCTGGGGCCCGCCGACGCTGTGGCCCACGCCGGATCCGGCATGCTTCTGTTCGACAGCGCCAGCCACGGGCAGACCCATTTCGACGCCAAGACCAGCACCACCGCAGTCGATGCCAACCACTACCGGATCGACGTGGGCGGGCGGCACTGGCAGGTGAGCTTCGTGCGCCCCACCGTGAACCAGGCCCTGCAGCCTTACCCACTGGCCCTGCTGATGGCCGGGGTGCTGGCCTCGCTGGGCCTGTGGTGGGCGGTGCGCAGCGCCGCCAGCCGGCACGAGCTGGCCGCGCAGATGGCGCAGGAGATCAGCCGCAAGGCCCGCGAGAGCGAGCAGCAGCTGCGCTCGGTGGTGGACCACACCGTCGACGGCATCATCGCCATCGGCGAGGACGGCCGCATCCACAGCGTCAACCAGGCGCTGTGCCGCATGTTCGGGCGCGGCGAGATTGCCATGGTGGGCCAGCACCTTAGCCTGCTGCTGCCCGCCGCTGCCGACGGCGCGCTGCAGCAGGGCGGCGTGGAGGCTTTCCTCAAGGCGCAGCACGTGGGCCTGGTCGGCCTGGGGCGTCGTGCCGAGGGCCTGCGCGCCAACGGCCAGCACTTCCCGGTGGACCTGGCCATCAGCACGATGGCGCAGGACGGCGAGACCCAGTACATCGGCATCGTGCGCGACCTGAGCGACCAGGCTGCTGCCGAGCTGGCCGTGCTGGAAGCCCAGCGCCAGCTCAACGAGGTCGACGAGATGCGCCGCGTGATCGTGCACCACGCGCCCTACGCCATCCTGATGCTCAACCGCCATGGCGTGATCCAGACCGTCAACCCCGCGGGCGAGGCCCTGCTGGGCTATCGCCTGAACGAGCTGATCGGCCAACGCACCACGCAGCGCTTCTTCGACGCGGACGAAGTGGCCGAGCGCGCGCGCATGCTGGCGCTGCGCCTGAACCAGCCCGTGACCGAGCTCAACGTGCTGACCCACCTGGCCGAGGAATCCCCTGGCCTGCCCAGCGAATGGACGCTGGTGCGCGCCGATGGCCGCCACCTGGTGGCCGAGATCACGGTCACCAAGCTCAACGACGAGATGGGCAACCTGACCGGCTACCTGGCCATGGCCCAGGACGTGACGCTGCGCCGCGAGGCCGAGCGCCAGCTGCAGCACATGGCCATGCACGATGCGCTGACGGCCCTGCCCAACCGCAACATGCTGCAGGACCACCTCAAGGCCGCCATGGCCGCGGCCGACCGCGAACACCACGCGATGGCCCTGATGTTCCTGGACCTGGACCGCTTCAAGAAGATCAACGACGGCCTGGGCCACCACATCGGCGACAGCGTGCTGATCGAGGTGGCACGCCGCCTGCGCACCGCCATGCGCACCAGTGACATCGTGGCCCGCCTGGGCGGCGACGAGTTCGTGATCCTGCTGCCGCAGATCGCCGAGGAATCCGATGGCGAGCGGGTGGCGCAGAAGGTACTCGACCTGTTCACGGAGCCGCTGCGCGTGGGGCCACACGAGCTGCGCGTCACGCCCAGCGTGGGCCTGGTCATCTACCCGGAGCACGGCGTGGATGCCATCACGCTGATGCGGCACGCCGACCTGGCCATGTACCGCGCCAAGAACAACGGCCGCAATCGCATCCAGGTCTACAGCGACCAGATGGAGTCGCCCGCGGCCAATACCCTGGTGCTGGAAAACGACCTGTACAAGGCGCTGGAACGCCACGAACTGCGCCTGCACTACCAGCCCCAGTTCGACTGCGCCAGCGGCCAGATCACCGGCGCCGAGGCGCTGCTGCGCTGGGAACACAAGGGCAAGCTGGTCTCACCCGCCGAGTTCATTCCGCTGGCCGAAGAATCGGGCCTCATCGTCGAGATGGGCGCCTGGGTACTGCGCGAAGCCTGCGCCAAGGCCCAGGCCTGGCGCATCAAGACCGGCTGGCCGCTGCGCATCGCCGTTAACCTGTCGGCGGTGCAGCTCGACCAGCACGGCATCGCCGCCACTGTGGCCCAGGCCCTGATGGAGACCGGCCTGCCGCCGACCGCACTGGAGCTGGAGATCACCGAAAGCGTGGTGGTGCGCGAATCCCTGCGCGCCGCCGACATCCTGGCCGAGCTGCGTGCCCTGGGCGTGAGCATCGCCATCGACGATTTCGGCGTGGGCTACTCCAGCTTCGCCTACCTGCGCGAGCTGCCGGTGGACCGCTTCAAGCTGGACCGCAGCTTCCTGAACTCGGTGCCGCAGTCCGAAGGCGACAGCCGCCTGACCGCCGCCCTGATCGCCATGGCCCACCGACTGGAGGTGGGCATCGTGGCCGAAGGCGTCGAAACCGAGGCACAGAAGGATTTCCTGCGCGACCACGGCTGCGACGAAGCCCAGGGTTACCACCTGGGCCGTCCGATGAAGGCAGACGATTTCGAAGCCCTTCTGGTGCGCCATGCCCACGAATGCAGCCTTCGATGCGGACAATCTTCACGCTCGCGCCTGAAATCATGTCCACATAGGGGCATTGCCTCCCCAGGCTGCTCAAGACCGTTCTACGCTGCACCGATATGGCTTTCAGTGGATTCAAGACGCTGAATCCGAGCCATTTCGCCGTGTGGAACACTGGGCATGCATCAAACACCCGGGCGTGTCGCCCGCTGGTCTCGCCGCTGGATCGCCTTGTCCTGGATCACCATGATCGGGGGCCTGGTGGCGAGCGTGCTCGCCTGGACCTACGCCACGCACCAGGTGCAGCGAAGCGCCGACGAATTGTTTGAGAGCACCGCCCGGGACAAAGCCGAGCGCCTGCAGGCCTCCGTGAAAAACCATGTGGACCTGCTGCGCAGCTTCCAGTCGGCCTTCATCGCTTCTGACCAGGTCGACCGCGCCGCCTTCCAGCGCCTGCACCAGCTCTCCTACGCGAAGGAGAGCTATCCTGCCCTCGTAGCCGTTCAGTTCGCGCGGTTGGTCAGTGAAGCGGACAAGGCCCGCGCTGAACAGGACAGGCCCATCCACCCGCCCGGCCAGCGCGCTGTGTACCTGCCCGTGGTGTTCGTGGAGCCGACCGAAGGCAACGAACAGCTGCTGGGCTACGACCAGGCGTTCGAGGCCACCCGGCGGACCGTGATGGAGCGCGCCCGCGACACGGCCCGCCCGCAGGGCTCCGGCCCGGTGCGGCTGGTCTCGGGCGGGCAGCAGGCCTCGGGCTTCGTGGTGCGCCTGCCCGTGTACCGCGCCAAACTGCCCATCGACACCGTGGCGCAACGCCGCCAGGCCCACCTGGGCCAGATCGGGGGCGCCTTCCAGACCGACAAGCTGGTCGCCTCCGTGCTGCCACCGGCGGCGTGGGCAGACTGGCACCTGCGCATCCAGGACCTGGGCCCGGCCGAAGCCCCTGTCGCAACCGCCTCCGTGCCCGCCCTGCTGTTCGACAGCGCACGCCAGTCCAGTGCGGCCTTCCAGCCCGGCACCGCGCCCGCCGCTGAAGACCGCCGCCACCTGGTCAGCAACATCGCCGGGCGCCACTGGGAGATCACCCTCACACGCCCCGCCGTGACGCCCTGGCGTCAGGCCTACCCGCTGTCCGTGCTGGCCGCCGGCGTGCTGGGCACCATCGGCCTGTGGTGGGCCGTGCGCGGCGTCGGCACCCAGCAGCGCCAGGCCGCCGAGATGGCCGAGGGGCTTAGCCGCCGCGCCCGTGCCAACGAACGCCGACTGAGCAAGGTGCTGGACAGCACCATCGACGCCATCCTCACCGTGGACCCGCGCGGCAACGTGCTGTCGGCCAACCACGCCGCCCAGGCCATCTTCAACGGCGAAGCCTCGCTGGACACCGAGTTGTGCCCCTGCACCATCGCCCAGTTGATCCCCGCCCCCCGGGGCTGCCCGCCCGATGCCGACATGCCCCGCTACCTGCAGGCGCAGGGCCTGGGCGTGATGGACGTCAGCCGCCGCCTGCAGGGCCAGCGCCGCGATGGCGAGACTTTCCCGCTGGAGCTGAGCGTGAGCCCCATGGTGCTCGATGGCCAGACGCAGTACGTGATGGTGCTGCGCGACCTGACCGAGCAGCATGCCGCTGAACAGGCTGCGCTGGCCGCCCAGCGCCAGCTCGACGAGGTCGACGAGATGCGCCGCGTGATCGTGCATCACGCCCCCTATGCCATCCTGGTGCTGAACCGCCAGGGCATCGTGCAGGCCATCAACCCGGCTGGCGAGACCCTGCTGGGTGCCACCGCGCAGGAGCTGATCGGCCGCAGCTCCACCGAGCGCTTCTTCGACCCTGAGCAGGTGCGCGACCGCGCCCACATGCTGGGTCTGCGCCTGAACCGCGAGATCAAGGATCTGGAAGTGATGGCACACCTGGCCCGCGATGCCGCCGGTGTGCCCAAGGAATGGGCCTTGTTGCGCCCCGATGGCCAGCGCATCATGGCCGAGTTGTCCGTCACGGCGCTGCGCGACGACCGTGGCCGCATGACCGGCTTCCTGGCCATGGCCCAGGACATCACCGCCCGCACCGAGGCCGAGCAGCAGCTCCAGCACCAGGCCCAGCACGACGCGCTGACCGGCCTGCCCAACCGCAACATGCTGCAGGAGCAGCTCAAGAACGCGATCCTGCACGCCGAACGCCAGGAGCAGCCGCTGGCGCTGATGTTCCTGGACCTGGACCGCTTCAAGAAGATCAACGACACGCTGGGCCACCACGTCGGCGACAACGTGATCCTGGAGGTGGGCCGGCGCCTGCGCACGGCCATGCGCACCAGCGACATCGTGGCCCGCCTGGGTGGCGACGAGTTCGTCGTGCTGCTGCCGCAGATCTCGCAGATGGACGACGGCGTGGTCGTGGCGCACAAGGTGCTGGAGCTTTTCAGCGAACCGCTGCGCGTGGGCCCGCACGAGCTGCGCCTGACACCCAGCATCGGCCTGGTCGTCTACCCCACGCACGGCACCGACGCCGCCACGCTGATGCGCCACGCCGACCTGGCCATGTACCAGGCCAAGAACCACGGCCGCAACCGTGTGCAGGTCTACACCGAGCAGCTCAACGCGCTGACCGCCGACACCCTGGTGCTGGAGAACGACCTGTACAAGGCGCAGGAGCGCAACGAGCTGCGCCTGCACTTCCAGCCCCAGTTCGATTGCGCGAGTGGCCAGATCATCGGCGCCGAGGCCCTGCTGCGCTGGGAGCACGATGGCAAGCTCGTGCCGCCGATGGACTTCATCCCCTTCGCCGAAGAGACCGGCCTGATCGTGCCCATGGGCGAGTGGGTGCTGCGAGAGGCCTGCACCAAGGCCCAGGCCTGGCACCAGCGCACCGGCTGGCCGCTGCGCATCGCGGTGAACCTGTCGGCCGTGCAGCTCGAACACACCGACATCGCCAACACCGTGGCGCGCGTGCTGACCGAAACAGGCCTGCCGCCCACGCTGCTGGAGCTGGAGATCACCGAGACCGTGGTGGTGCGCGAATCGCTGCGCGCCGCCGACATCCTCACGCAGCTGCGCTCATTGGGCGTGAGCGTGGCCATCGACGATTTTGGCGTGGGCTACTCCAGCTTCGGCTACCTGCGCGAACTGCCGGTGGACCGCTTCAAGCTGGACCGCAGCTTCCTGATGGCGGTGCCGCAATCCGAAGGCGATTGCCGCCTGGCCGCCGCCCTGATCGCGATGGCCCACCGACTGAACGTGGGCATCGTGGCCGAGGGCGTGGAGAACGAGGAACAGCTCGCCTTCCTGAAGGACCACGGCTGCGACGAGGCCCAGGGCTACCATCTGGGCCGGCCGATGAAGGAAGACGCCTTCGAGGCCCTGCTGGTGGCACACAGCCGGCAGCATGCCGATGCGCTCAAGCCCATCACGCGCACGGTGAACCACGCGCCGGTCTGAAGCGACTCTGCACCGCGGCGCAGCAGGCAACCAGCGTCACCACAGCAGCGTGACAACCCCCAGCACCGCAAACAGCACCGCCGCGCCGCGGTTGATCCACACCAGGGGCAGCTGGCGCGTGAGCTGGTCACCCATGAACACCACCGGCGCGTTGGCCAGCAGCATGCCGGCCGTGGTGCCGGCCACCACCTGCCACAGCGCATCGAAGCGCGCGGCCAGCACCACCGTGGCCACCTGGGTCTTGTCGCCCATCTCGGCCACGAAGAAGGCCAGCACGGTCGCGATGAAGACGCCGCCAGTTGGCAGCTTGATCTCGTCGTCATCGAGTTTGTCGGGGATCAGCATCCACGCGGCCACGGCCAGGAAGGAGCCCCCCACGATCCAGCGCAGTGCATGGGGCCCCAGCCATTGCGTGAGCCAGGCGCCCAGCGCGCCGGCCAGCGCGTGGTTCACCACGGTGGCGGCGGCAATGCCGGCCACGATGGGCCAGGGCTTGCGCCAGCGTGCAGCCAGCATCAGGGCCAAAAGTTGAGTCTTGTCGCCCATTTCCGCCAGGGCAACGGCGGTGGTGGACACCCACAGCGCATCAAACATACAGCTTCAGTTGGGCTGGGCGGAGCGGCGGGCAAGGGCCGAGTCACACAAGGGCAAGGCCACGCCGCCCAACCCATGAGCCGCAAGCCATGCCCAAGGTCTCGCCAAGCTGTTGCCCCATGCACCATGGCCGCGTGGGGACGCGGTCCAAGTCTGTTGATGCACGGGCGCCTGACCACGACGGGCCGGCGCAGGCTACTCCCCAAGGGATAGCGTGGATTGTAAGGCACACGGTCTGTGGTGCGACGGTCTGGGGGCGCCGGGTGCCTGCTTCGGCCCACGCTCGCGGGGCTGCACCGAGCTTGGCCATGTTCACCTCGTCAACCCCGACCTGGCAGGTCACCAGCCATGACACCGCGAATGGGACCTCCGCAGGCACCCCGCGCCCCCAGACCGCGACAGACCGTGGCGGGTGGAAGAGAAGGAAAAGGTGCGAACCCAACGGTTCGCACCTTTTCCTGCCCTCCCCAGCGAGGGGTGGTTCGGGTTCGGCGGCTGGGGTGGGCGGGCGCAGGCCCCATTCGCGGTGTCCTGCCCGTGCCCTGCTTGGCCAGTGTTGACGAGGTGATGCGGGCAGCACAGAGCGATGCCCCGCGAGCGTGGGCCGGAGAACGCCCACCCCAGTCGCCGAACCTCGCTCAAACCACCCGAAAGCCGTCAATTCAACAATCGCTGTGGATCGGCATCCAGCTTGGCCAGCGCATCACGCGTGGCGCGCACGGTGAGGGATTCGTCCTCCATCGGCACCAGCAGCCCCGCCTGCAGGAAGGCGCCCAGCCGATGCAGCTGGAACAGCACGCCCCGTCCCTGCGGCGCCACGAACAGCGCCAGCTGCTTCTGAAGGCCGCGCCAGGCCAGTTGCACCGGCTCCTGGCGGCCCCTGTAATCAAGCTGGAACCAGGCACCCAGCTTGAGCTCGAACGCCCAGGACATCATCGCGGGCGTGGGCATGGTGCCACCTTCGGCCACCACCTCCAGGTCGGCGCTTTCGTAGCCGGACAGATCACGCAAGGTATCGGCATCGAGCTCGACATCGCCCAGCTCGGGCAGGATCTCGTCCAGCGCCTCGAGCTTCTCGGTGATCTCGCCCAGGCGCTCGCTGGAGATGGCCGCCGACTTGGCCGCGAAGGCGGCCGCCAGTGCGGCGTTGAGGTCCCGCACATGCTCGTCCTGGCGATCGACCGTCACACCCGCTTTGCCCATGCCCTCGCGCAGCAGCTTGAGCAGCGGCGGCAGACGCTGCAGCACCTCGGTGCGCTCCTCGCGCGTGGTCTTGGCGCTGGCCGACCAGATCAGATCACCCGCCAGGCGCTTGAGCATGCGCGTGTCCTCCGAGGCGGGGCCGGACAGCACCGCGCTTTGCGCCAGCACATCGGCCCAGACCTTGAACAGGAACTCGCGCACGCCTTCGTGCACGGGCACGGCCTCCAGCATCTTGCGCAACTCGATGGTGTACTGGATGGCATAGGCCTCGCGCTGCTCCAACTGCTGGGCCAGCGAGACGCCCTTGCGGCTGGCCTCGTTGCCCTCGCGGAAGTAGTTGACCAGAAAGCGCTCGAACTCCACCAGCACCGTCTGGAAGACGCGCCGGCCGGTATCCGGGTAGGCCTCGATGGTCTGCACGATGCGCTTGATCTCCTTGTGCAGCTGGTCGCTGGCGCCATCCTGTGCGGCGCCGGCAAAGCCCATCACGCAACCGCCCATGCGGTCGATCAGCAGGCGCGCGGGGTGGTCCAGCGTGGCGAAGAAATCGGGCTCCGCCACGGCCACGCGCAGCACCGGCATCTGCAGCCGCGCGAACCACACGCGCACGGTGGCGGGCAAGCGCTCTTCGGTCAGGATGCTCTGGAACAGCAGGGCCACGATCTCGATGATGGCGCGCTCGCTGTCGCTGCCGGCAGCCTGCTTGAGCGATTGCTTGCGGGCCTGGAACTCACGCGCCAGCGCGCCCGGGTCCGGCGGCATGCCACCGTTGGTGTCGACCTGCTGCTGCACCGCCTGCTGGGCAGACACCATGGCCTGGTTGAGCGCACCGCCCACGGGCACGCGCTGCGAATCGCTCAGCGGCGCAGTGGGATCGAACCCGGGGACCTGGCGCGCCACCAACTGGTTGAGCTTGCCCAGGGTGGCCTGGCCTTGTCCGGCGCTGCGCAGGCCCGGCGTCTGGGTCATCAGGCGGGTTTCGTCGTACGAGCCGCCAGCGCCACGCGCCAGATGGCCCGGGCCGGTGACACGGTTGCTCTGGCCGGTGAGGGTCGAGCCTCCGCCAGTGGTCGGGCCGCCGGGGCCTGAGGCATCCGCGCTCGCCCCGGGCACTGCACGGCCACCGCCGCCGCCCATCACCCCAGGGCCACCGCCCGGGCCGCCTGCGCCTGAACCAGGGGCAGCCCCTCGTGCCGCGGCCCCCCCCATCGGCACCACACCGGGCGACGGCGCCAGCGGGCGCACCACGCCCGCATCCTGGGCGCGGCGGATGAACGGCCGCAGATCGATTTCCGGGCGCACACCATGCTCCAGCAGCACGTGGTTGGCATCGTGGTAGGCGCTCTCGGTCAGGGCCGCCACCTCGTCGTGCAGCACGTTCTGCAGCGTCTTCCAGTGGTCCACGCTCAAGGTGGCGTGCATCCAGGCGTCCAGCACCCAGCGGGCCAGGGTGGCGGGTTTGAGCACCTCACCGCTGCGGTCCAGGGCAGCCTGCTCCCGGTCTTCGAGCACGCTCAGGCGCGAGCACAGGTCGGTGTATTCCCAGCCGGCCTTGTCGGCCACGGCCTGCCCCAGGCGCGAAACCATCATGTCCAGCTCGATCACGGCATCGTCGACCAGGCTGAAGGAGCCGGTGGGGTCGCCCAGCCCGGCAGGGCGCGTGTCCACGACCCGCCCCTGCTTGAGCGAGGTCAGGGCCTGGTCCAGGTGGTCGAGCAGGGATTCGTTCCACAGGCCCGACAGGCGGGGCAGATCCAGCACCAGGTCGCGGCGGCGGGCATACAGGGCCGGTTCGGCCGACTGGCCGGCCAGCAGGCGGGCCCCTGCCACGCACGAGGCCACCAGGTCTCCGACGCCCAGGCGCAGAGACTCCAGGTAGGTACGACGGGCCAGGACAGCGAGGTCCTTGGGCGAACCAACGGGCATAGACCGGACGGGGGGCGGATCAGCCCTCGGCAAACGCCCCCCAGATGTTCAATGAAGAACCACTCTACACCACGGCGCCAGCGTTGGGATCGTTGGGATCGCTCTCTTTTTTGGTGTTTTTCACCAGGTCTTCGCGCTTGACGCCCAGCCACATGGCCAGGGCCGCGGCCACGAACACCGAGGAGTAGATGCCGAACAGGATGCCGATGGTCAGCGCCAGCGCGAAATAGTGCAGCGTGGGGCCGCCCCAGATCAGCATCGCACCCACCATCATCTGCGTGGACAGGTGGGTGATGACGGTGCGGCTCATCGTGCTGGTGATGGCGTGATCGATCACCTCGGAGGTGTTGAGCTTGCGGAACTTGCGGAAGGCCTCGCGGATCCGGTCGAAGATCACGACGGATTCGTTGACCGAGTAGCCCAGCACGGCCAGCACGGCGGCCAGCACCGACAGCGAGAACTCCCACTGGAAGAAGGCGAAGAAGCCCAGGATGATGACCACGTCGTGCAGGTTGGCGATGATGCCGGCCACGGCGAACTTCCACTCGAAGCGGAAGGCGAGGTAGGCCATGATGCCCACCACTGTGACCAGCAGGGCCAGGGCACCGTCACGGGCCAGTTCGGAGCCCACCTGCGGGCCAACGAACTCGCTGCGCTGCAGCGACACGGGCTCGGCCTCGCCGGCCTTGCACACAGGCTTGTCGCCATGGTCGGTCTTGGCAACCGACACCTGGCCAGACTCAGCCTTGCACACGGCGTCGAACACCTTGCTGACCACGTCGGCCTGCTTCATGCCTTCGCGCAGGGGCACGCGCACCAGCACGTCGCGGGAGGTACCGAAGTTCTGCACCTGCACTTCGCCCAGCCCCAGCCCTTCGATGGCATGGCGGGTCTTGGCCAGGTCGGCGCTCTGGGTGTACTGCATCTCGAGCACCGAACCACCGGTGAATTCGATGGAGAAGTGCAGCCCCCGGGTAACCAGGAAGAACACGGCAGCGGCAAAGGTCAGGAACGAGATGGCGTTCAGGACCAGCGCATGCCGCATGAACGGGATGTCGCGCTTGATGCGGAAGAATTCCATGGTGCGAGGCTCCTCTTGTTGTTATGCCTGCGGCTTCCAGACCTGTCCGATGGACACACCCTTGAGCTTTTTCTGACGGCCATACCAGAGGTTGACCAGGCCACGCGAGAAGAACACGGCCGAGAACATCGACGTCAGGATGCCCAGGCAGTGCACCACGGCGAAGCCACGCACCGGGCCCGAGCCGAAGGCCAACAAGGCCAGACCCGCGATCAGCGTCGTGACGTTCGAGTCAAAAATGGTGGCCCAGGCGTGCTCGTAGCCGGCGTTGATGGCCGACTGTGGCGCCGCGCCGTTGCGCAGTTCCTCGCGCACCCGCTCGTTGATCAGCACGTTCGAGTCGATCGCCATGCCCAGCGTGAGCGCGATGGCCGCGATGCCGGGCAGGGTCAGCGTGGCCTGCAGCATGGACAGCACCGCCACCAGCAGGAACAGGTTCACGGTGAGCGCAATGGTGGAGAACACGCCGAACAGCATGTAATACAGGATCATGAACACCGCGATGGCGGCGAAGCCGTACATCAGGCTGTTGAAACCCATCTTGATGTTGTCGGCGCCCAGGCTGGGGCCGACGGTGCGCTCCTCGATGATCTCCATCGGCGCGGCCAGGGAGCCGGCGCGCAGCAGCAGGGCCGTGTCGGCGGCTTCCTCGCTGGTCATGCGGCCGGAGATCTGCACGCGCCCGCCGCCGATCTCGCTGCGGATCACGGGGGCCGTCACGACCTCGCCCTTGCCCTTCTCGAACAGCAGGATGGCCATGCGCTTGTTGATGTTCTCGCGCGTGACATCCTTGAAGATGCGGGCGCCGCGCGAATCGAGCGACAGGTGCACGGCGGGCTCGTGGTTCTCGTCGAAGCCGGGCTGGGCGTCGTTGAGGTTCTCGCCCGTCAGCACCACCTGGCGCTTGACGATGATGGGCACGCCGCCGCGCTCCATGTAGCGCTCGGTGCCGAAGGGCACGGGGCCGCCACCGGCCAGCGCGGCCTGGGCCTCGGCGCTGTCGTCGACCATGCGCACTTCCAGCGTGGCCGTGCGGCCGATGATGTCCTTGGCACGGGCCGTGTCCTGCACACCGGGCAGCTGCACCACGACACGGTCCAGGCCCTGTTGCTGGATCACGGGCTCGGCCACACCGAGTTCGTTGATCCGGTTGTGCAGGGTGGTGATGTTCTGCTTGAGCGCCTGCTCCTGGATGCTGCGCATGGACGACTGCTTGAGCGCGCCCACCAGCATCAGGTCTGCGCCGTCGGTGCCCGGGGTCCAGGCCAGGTCAGGCTGGTTCTCCACCACACGCAGGGCCTGCTCGCGCGTGGCCTCGTCGCGCAAGCGGATCTGGATGGTGTCGCCCTCGCGGCGGATGCCGCCATGGCGAACGTCCTTGTCACGCAACTGGGTGCGGATGTCCGAGGACAGGCTCTCCACCTTCTGCGTGAGCGCCGCCTTCATGTCCACCTGCATCAGGAAATGCACGCCGCCACGCAGGTCCAGGCCCAGGTACATGGGATGGGCGTACAGCGCACGCAGCCACTGGGGCGAACGCGACAGCAGGTTCAGCGCGACGATGTAGTGCGGGTCCTCTGCGTCAGGATTGAAGGCGCGGTTGATGGCATCGCGCGCCCTGAGCTGGGTGTCGGTGTCCGCGAAGCGCGCCTTGACCGAGCCGTTGTCGAACTCGACGAAATCCGCGGTGACCCCGGCCTGCTTGAGGGCCGACTCCACGGTGGCGACGGCGCCCGCGTCCAGTTTGACCGTGGCCTTGCCGCTGGACAGCTGCACCGCCGGCGCCTCGCCGAAGAAGTTGGGCAGCGTGTAGACGAAGCCCACGAAGAGGGCCACGGCGATGATGAGGTATTTCCACCAGGCGTAACGGTTCATGGCGAGCGGCTTTGCGGCAAGGTTGGGAGGGGCGGCTTACTTCAGCGAGCCCTTGGGCAGCACCTGGATCACGGCCGCGCGCTGCAGCTGCACTTCGGTGCCTTCGGCGATCTCCAGCGAGACGAAGGTGTCGCCCAGCTTGGTGATCTTGCCGACCAGGCCACCTTGCGTGACCACTTCATCGCCCTTGCCCAGCGCGTCGAGCATGGCCTTGGTTTCCTTCTGGCGCTTCATCTGCGGGCGGATCATGACGAAGTACAGCACCACGAACATGAGCACCAGGGGCAGCATGCCCATCAGGCCGCTGGTGGTGGAAGAGGCCGCACCGGCGGCTTGAGCGTAAGCGTTGGAGATGAACACGACGAAATCCTTCTAGCCCTGAACACGGGCCATTTGATGCCTGCCCCCGCGCCGGGGGCAGCTGGCGATTGTATGCGGGAGGCCGGTGGCGCCCTTACAGCACGTACTTGACCTGCGGATGGCCGGTCAGCGCACGGTAGAGGTTGTCCAGCTGTTCGCGGCTGGTGGCCGTGACGGTGACGGTCAGCCCGATGTAGTTGCCGCCGCTGCTGGGACGGCGCTCGAGGTGCTGGGCCGGATCGAACTGGGGATCGTGCGCACGCGCGATCTCGACGATCGCGTCAATGAAGACATCGGCATTGGCGCCCATCACCTTGATCGGAAAGGCGCTGGGGTATTCGATCAGCGACTCCTCGGGCGGGATGGGCGGGTTGGCGGGCTGGTTCATGGGGTGGGGGCCTTTCAGGGCATTCACTGGATGGCCAGGCGCAGCGCGTCCCAGGCGCGGCCGAACCAGCCGGCGCTGGGCACGGCGTCCAGGGCCTGCAGCGGCACGTCCTGCCAGGGCTGGCCGGCCACCGTGATCTTGAGGGTGCCGACCTGCTGGCCCTTCGTCAAGGGGGCCAGCAGCGGGTCGGTGCGGTTGACCACGGTCTTGACGGTGCCGGCCTGGCCGCGCGGCACCACCACCACCAGCGGCTGCGAGCGGCCCAGCTTGACGGTGTTCGCGTCGCCCTTCCACACCGGCGCCGTGGTCACGGCCTGGCCGGCGTCGAACAGTTTGACGACGTCGAAGGCGCCATAGCCCCAGTTCAGCAGCTTCTGGCTCTCGTTGGCGCGTGCCTCGGGCGAGGCCGTGCCCACCACCACGCTCAGCAGACGGCGCGAACCGCCGCCCACGCCGGGCACGGGCCGCTTGGCCGTGGCGATCAGGCAATAGCCGGCGGCATCGGTGTAGCCCGTTTTCAGGCCATCGACCGTCGGATCGCGCCACAGCAGCAGGTTGCGGTTGTTTTGTTTGATGCCGTTGTAGGTGAACTCCTTCATGGAGTAGTACGGCAGCGAGTTCGGGAAATCGGTGATCAGGCGCGCGGCGATGATCGACAGTTCGCGCGCGGTGCTGGTGTGCCCGGGCGCGGTCAGGCCCTCGGGATTCTTGAAGCTGGTGCTCTTGAGGCCAAAGGCCTGGGCCTGGCGGTTCATCATGTCGACGAAGCCCTCGACCGTGCCGCCCACGCCCTCGGCCAGCGCCACGGTGGCGTCGTTGCCGCTCTGCGCGATCATGCCCTTGATCAGGTCATCGACGTTGACGCGGGTGTTGACCTTGATGAAGGTGCGCGAGGCGCCGGTCATGCCGGTGCGCCAGGCGCGCTCGGAGACGGGCAGATCCTGCGAAAGCTGCAGCTTGCCGCTCTGCAGCGCCTGGAACACCAGGTAGGCCGTCATCAGCTTGGTGAGCGAGGCGGGCTCGACAGGGGTATCGGCCTGGCGGGCGGCCAGGGTCTGGCCCGAGCTCAGATCCTGCAGGATGAAGGCGCGCGCCGCGATCTCGGGCGGCTGCGGCATGGCCGGGTTGACGGCCGTGGCGGTGGCCGAGGGCAGCAGGAGGGTGCCACCGGCGGCGGCATTGGAAGTGGCGGATTGCGCCTGCGCGGGCACGATGCCCATCATCAGCGAGGCGGCGGCCAGGGCCACCAGGCACTGGCGACGGTCGATGCGGGGAATGTTCATGGTCAAAGCGGGGGAGATCAGACTGGATCGGGAAAGAACAACAGAGCCCGCCGGGCCGCGCAAGTTCAACGAATGTGAAGCTGGCCGGCCCGCGGGGCGCGAATCGTCAAGCGGCGGTCAAGAGGCCAGGGCCTTGAGGTGGCGCAGCACGATCTGCTTGAGCGTGCCGAGCTGGCCATGGAAGAAGTGGCCCGCGCCCGGCAGCACCATGACAGGCAGCCCGATGGGGCGCGTCCAGCCCAGGATGTCGGGCAGGGGCACGACCTCGTCGAGCTCGCCTTCGACCACCAGGGTGTGGTCGGGCACGGCAGGCATGGTGAACTTGGTGACGGCCGGGCTGATCAGCACCAGCGGGCTGATGGCCTGCCCTTGCGCCGACAGCCGGCTCGCCGCCTCGGCCGCGATGTAGCCACCGAAAGAAAAGCCCGCCAGCGCCAGCGGGGCCTGGCGCAGGGCCGGGTCCATGCGGTGCTGGGCGATCACGGCCAGCATGTCCTGGACCTCGCCGCGGCCTTCGTCCCAGGCGCCTTCAGAGGCGCCCACGCCGCGGTAGTTGAAGCGCACGGCCTGCCAGCCCTGGGCCACGAAGGCGCGCACCAGCGTGTGGACCACCTTGTTGTCCATGGTGCCGCCCTGCTGCGGGTTGGGATGGGCCACCACGGCCAGGCCAGCAGGGGCGGCGCCTTCGGGCAAGTCGGGCGATTCGACCACCACCTCCAGCGCGCCAGCGGGGCCGTCGATCAGATGGGCATCGGGGCGTCCGAGCATGTCAGCGTCCTACCGTGGGCGGCAGCACCAGGCGTTCGACCACCTCGCCCTTGCCCAGATGGCTGTCGACAATCTCGTCGATGTCGGCGTTGTCCAGGAAGGTGTACCAGGTGCCCTCCGGGTAGACCACGGCCACCGGGCCGCCGGCACAGCGGTCCAGGCAGCCGGCCTTGTTGACGCGCACCTGGCCGGGGCCGGCCAAGCCAGCAGCCTTCACACGGGCCTTGCAGTGGTCGAAGGCTTCCTTGGCGCCGACGTCGCCACAGCTGGATTCGCCGTTGACCCGCTGGTTCAGGCAGAAGAAGATGTGCCGCTGGTAATAGCTCATGCTGGGATTCTAGGCCGGCCGCGACAGGGCGCGTCCCGTCAGCCAGGCAAAGGCCGCATAGGGCCACAGGAGACCGAACCAGCGCGCCAGCCCGTGGAAACGGATGAAGCGTCCGCTCTCCCAGGCCATCAGGGTCTGGGCGTAGTAGGGGTCGGGCGGCACTTGGTGGATCATCCACACCAGTGCGCCCAGCACCCCCAGCCCCACCACGGCCGCCGTGGTGCGCGTGCGGTCCAGCAGCAGCCCGCCGGTCAGCGAGCCCAGCAGCAAGCCCACGATGGTCGGCATGCTGATCCAGGTGAAAGCGTGCTCGGGGCCATAGTTCAGGGCGGTCGAGAAGGTGGTGCCCAGCACCGCCACCACCACCGCGCCGGCCAACAGCACCAGGCGCAGCGCCCGTGGGCGCGCCAGCGCGCAGGCCAGCACCATGGGCGCCAGCAGCCCCAGCGCCACGATCAGGGCATCGCGCCAGCCCGTCATGGAGGTGGGCAGGCCGGGCGCCTCGTGCCAGGCCTGGGGCACGAACAGGCTCAGCGGATCCTCGGCCGGCAGGAACCAGCCCTCCCAGGGCGTCCCCGCAGTCCACTCCACCATCAGAAGGCGCAGCGGCGGCCACAACTGGCCCTGGCCCAGCGGCAGCGGCGGCGGGAACAGCAACCCCAGCGGCCACAGCCACAGCAAGGCCAGGCCCCAGCCGGCCTGTGGAATGAACAGGCGCTCACGCCAGCGGTGCCACCAGTCCACCAGGCCCAGTGCATGGGCCGTCACGGCGGCCAGCACCCCCCAGGCCGCCCCCAGGGAGTTGAGCGCCCAGTCAGTGATGGACGGCACCCGCCCTGGCAGGGTGAACTGCGTCAACTCCAGGGCGTAGGACAGGGCCGAGCAGGCCAGCACCGTGAGCAACGCCGAGGCCAGCGGGCGCCGGTCAGTGCGCAACTGCGCCACGCACATCAGGCAGCCCAGGGGCATGTAGCCCAGCAGATTGCCCATCAGGTCCGACGGGATCTCGTAAGACTGTTTGGGGAGCACCCAGACGAAGGCGCCTGGCGCCGGCAGATGCCAGCCCGTCAGGGGGTGCAGGGTGGCGTAGACGATCAGTGCCATGCTCACCCAGGTGAGCGGCCAGGCCGTGCTGCGGTGCAGGGACATCGGCGGGCGACTCAGAAAGGTTTGACCACCACCAGGATCACGATCGCGGCGAACAGCAGGACCGACGTCTCGTTGAAGAAGCGGTACCAACGGTGGCTGCGGCGGTTGGCCAGTTGCTCGAAATCACGCAGCAGCCGCCGGCACACGTGCTGGTAGCCCACGGCGCACACCACCAGCAGCAGCTTGGCATGCATCCAGCCGTTGCCCGGCCCCTTGCCGACACCGTAGTAGAGCCACAGCACCAGGCCGAGCGCCAGCGCCGGCAGCATCAGGAAGGCGCTGAAGCGGTAGAGCTTGCGGGCCATCACCAGCAGACGCTCGCGCTCGGCATGGCTGTCAGGGGCCACCATGGCCAGGTTGACGAACAGCCGGGGTAGGTAGAACAGGCCGGCAAACCAGCTGGCCACGAAAACAATGTGCAGGGCTTTGATCCAGAGCATGGCACCCATTATGAGCGGGGCCATGATGGGGGCTGTGTCAGGGTGCCATTCGCGTTGACAGCCATCATTTGTGATCGATGTTGCAAAGCGTCCAGGCAAAAAAAGAGCCCCGGCCACAAGCCGGGGCTTTGAAGCCTTAACGCTGTCATCACGGTAAGGCACCTGCTCAGGGAGGAAAAGCAGGGAATGACAGCCTTGCGGCGTATCATCCGGGATCAATTATAGACAGGTTCTCCAACCATGCACAGAGCCCATGTCCGTCCGGGCGGACTTTCGGCCGGTTTTGTGCAATTCTTTGCAATCGTTCACATCCGGAACACATTGCCGCGATATGCAATTTCCTCTCAGTTTTCCGGCGCATCGTCCCCGCCGCTTGCGGCGCGATGAGTTCACCCGCTCACTTGTTCGCGAGTACACGCTCACTTCTTCCGACCTGATCTACCCCGTCTTCGTGCTGGACCAGGACGACGGCACGCAGGATGTGGGCTCCATGCCTGGCGTGGCGCGCCTGGGACGTGGCCCGCTGTGGGCGGCCGCCGAGCGCTGCGTGGCCCTGGGCATTCCAGTGCTGGCCCTGTTCCCGGTGATCGACGCCAGCCTCAAGACCCCCGACGGGCAGGAAGCCGCCAACCCTGAAGGCCTGATCCCCCGCACCGTGCGCGCGCTCAAGCAGCGCTTTCCACAGTTGGGAGTGATGACCGACGTGGCGCTGGACCCATACACCAGCCATGGCCAGGACGGCCTGCTCGACGACACCGGCTACATCCTCAACGACGAGACCGTGTCCGTGCTGACCCGCCAGGCACTCACGCAGGCCGAGGCCGGCGTGGACATCGTTGCGCCCTCGGACATGATGGACGGTCGCATCGGCGCCGTGCGCCAGGCCCTGGAGGCCGAGGGCCTGATCCACACGCGGATCATGGCCTACAGCGCCAAGTACGCCAGCGCCTTCTACGGCCCCTTCCGGGATGCCGTGGGCTCCGCTGCCTCCCTGGGCAAGGCCAACAAGAAGGTCTACCAGATGGACCCGGGCAACAGCGACGAGGCCCTGCGCGAGGTGGGCATGGACATCGCCGAAGGGGCCGACATGGTCATGGTCAAGCCCGGCATGCCCTACCTGGACGTGCTGCGCCGCGTCAAGGACGCCTTCCGCGTGCCGACCTTCGCCTACCAGGTGAGCGG
>DDJC01000096.1 GCA_002339015.1 Burkholderiales bacterium UBA1834 | reverse complement strand
AGTTTTCGGTCGGCGTCAACAGCCAATGGAAATTGTTGGGCGTCTGCAATTAGGGTTGAAAGGCATATCGCTTTGGACAAGAATTGAAAGTCAGTGATAAACGAAAATCACTGTGCCTAGCGATGACAATCCAGCCAAATCAAAACTTTGCTCAGTCACCTTGCCTCGCGTTTGCGTGTGAGATGCGCCGACTGAGAGAGAAAAAGGGCATCGCCCAGCACGAACTGGCGCGTCGACTGAATGTCAAGCAGCCCTATCTCAGCTCTATCGAACGCGTGCGCAAGCCAGCGCCTAGCCGCCCCCTCATTGATCGGATATGTGCTGCGCTAGGCCTCAGTGAGAGTGAGGCCGACGCCTTCTCCAGCTTCGCAGCCATAGCGCGCGATCACTGGAAACATGAGCTCCAGCAGCGAAGCGCTGTCAACGCAGTTCCGCGAGGCAAGCCTACGCACATTGAGATCCTGATCAACGGCGTCAGCCTGATTCGGATCCAAGTTCCCAACCGCGCAGCCTTAATCGTCGCCACAGGCACGGAAGACTGAGCACTCGTAACCTAGCTTTGGCATACCCATCCATCCTGAAGGAGCGCAAAAAGCTTAGCGACTAACCACTCTCCGTCCAGAAACGAAATAGCCCGAGGCGGTCAACCTCGGGCTATCCGTCCAACCGTAGGGTCAGCACAAGTGTGCGCTTGCTGGCTCAAGTATCGGTGTGACGTGCCCGTTCGTCAAGAGCGGGACGTGCTGGATGAACTCACCCCTGCGTAAATGACCAGCGCAGACATTCAGCAAAGCACCGATGCAATCACTTAACCATTTCGCCACGGCTCTCGTTAGCCTGCGCGCCCCCTCGCTCTTCTGCTCGGATCGCCTGTGTTCGCGCATGAGCGCCAAGGTGGAGGGAAGCGCGCCATGAGCTTCAATGCGCATTACCCGCTGACCGAGGATCGAATTGCCAAGCGCTATAAGGAGGGACGGGGCACCGGCCATCTCGAGTCTTACAAGCCTTGGATAACCGAAGCTGACCTCCCTCCCAAGAAAGGGCACAAGGATCGAGGTGTCTGCTCGGTCTCGAACAGGAGGTCTATAGCGCTGTCTGCTGTGGAGTCATTCGTACGCAACTATTACGAATGGGCGCCAGGGGTTACCGACATACGAGAACAATTTCCGTTGGACCGTGAGGTCACAAGATCGATTGCGCGCGAGATGGGTATCCAACACCCAAGAGACCGATTCTCGAAAATCGACGTGGTCATGACGACAGACCTGGTAATTGATTACTCGCCACCAGACGGTCTTCCACAGTTGCTCCCGCGAAGCGTTAAGGCCATCAGCAGCTTCGGAAACTTCAACGACGCGGAACATGGGGAGATAGAGCGACGCTATTGGTTGGCAATGGGGCACAGGTGGAGCCAGGTCACCGACTCGCCTCCGTTCATGACCACTCACCTGAAGCAGAACTTGGCAAGGATGCGGCCATGGAGGTTTCGGCCCGAAATGGAGCAGCATCCCGGCTACTTCGACAGTCTCTGCAGGCTGTTAATTACCCGGATATCCAACTACTCAGGGACAGAGCGTCTTGCTGGTTTTGCTTTAGGCATACAGGAAGAGAACTCACTCCCACCCGGCGAAGTCATCAACACTATTTACCACCTTCTGTATACAAAGAAGCTAACCGCCGATATTGTTCATACGCCAATCTTAGAAAATTTTATATACAACATCAAGATCGGGAACGCACCTGACGATTCTAATCACAGGCTGGGTTTAGAATGATTCAGCTAAGACAAATACTCATCAACAAAATATCTCAAGCCAGATATCGAGTTGTATATGTATCAGGTGCAGACGCATGGCTCATGCCGATTGAAAAGCAGGACGGCAATGAGTGGCCATTTGCCATCACCAAAGACTCCGTCGCTTGCGATTACCTCGAAGAAAGCGAACCGATAACGACTCTGACCACGAAGAATCAACATGCGGCCACTTCGCTCTACGAAAGATTCAAAATCGCTTTCGAAGACATCACACAGCTGTTGACACCAAAAGGCCGCGCCTCAGTATTTGAAGAACTTCGGACAAGCGACCCTTCGATTAGGCCGAAAATTTTCTACTCCACGATCCGAAAGTGGCTAAGCGGCGGTTGCGTGCCGACCGCCCTTATCAGCAAAAATAAGCTGAACGTCTCCACGAGCCTTAACCTCACGCTTTCCGTCCTTAAGCAAATCAATTTTAAAAAAGCACGAAATGTTGTGCGAGAGCAATCGGCTCGTCTTTCGCTACTTTTATACATACCGCCTAAGCCGAGGGACTATACAAAAGAAGGGAAGCCACGTAAGCGTGCGGTTTGCGAGTTCCCGACGACATATCGCATCGACGAAGACACGCTGCGTGTTTTCCTTCATTACTATCTTAGGCACGAAAGGCGGCCTGGCTCTACGCTTACAGGGATTTATCAAGAGCTTCGGCGGGAAGTGTTTTCAAATATAACCCCTACCGGGGAACATGAACGTTTTCTCGACCACGTGTGCCCAAGCTTCGCTCAATTCGAGCATTACTACTATCGACTCGTACCATACAAGACTCGCTCCATTGCGGACAGGGGTGAGAAAGACTGGAATCTAAATCGACGAGCCAAACTGGCACAAGCTGTCACAGCAGCATATTCGGCAGGCAATGTTGGAAGTCTGGATGCAACGGTTTGGCCGGTGGAGTTAGTATCCGATGACGAGCATGCATTGCTAATAGGCCCACCTATAGTTTTTCGCGTACGAGACCGGAACAATGGCATGACGTTGGGAATAGCAGTCGGCTTAGAGTCAGCATCCTGGATGGGTGCCGCGTCCGCCATCGCGAACTGCAACGAATGCAAAGTCGAATTCTGCAAAAATCTAGGAATTGACATTACGCATGAGGATTGGCCAATCCAAGGTCTGCCAAACGCAATTGAGGCCGATTGTGGCGAAACGCACAACAGGAAGCCAAATGCGTTCATTTCCATAACAAAAACGGAACTAAGAAATATTCAAGTTGGAAGAGGCGACCTCAAGGCGGGAGTCGAAAGCGACTGGTCGGTCATCCAATTGGCGCTCTGCGACATGACACCGGCTGCCATTATCGAAAAATTTAAGGATAAAACAAGAAACCAATGGCGCGTCAAAGCAAAAATGACCCTCAAAGCGTTTACCAAAATTTTGGTAATTGAGGAGCTAAAGAGAATGAAAAAAACCCGCCCCAGCCTTAATTTACCTGCCTATATGATAGGCGCGGGCATAGACAATTCACCCCTTTCAATGTGGAATTGGGAAATAAAAACCAATGGCGGCGGTCTTCGTGCCTTCAACCAAGAGAAGGTAAAACTTTCCCTTTTGAACATTGAGAACGGCGCCATCACGGAAAAGGGGCTCCTATTCAGAGGACTGTTTTATACCGCGGATACGTCGTCCCTTAGTTTCGCCTTTGAAAAAGCAAGGCAAAGAGGGCGAAGAACGGTGCAAGTCGGATTCGATCCCAGATTAATTGACATTGTGTACATCATTGTTGGCGACCCGGAGCATCCAGAGGAATACATCAAATGTCCTTTAAATACAGCCCGCATGGATCAAAACGACTTGCTTGCCAAAACCTTTCGCGAAGTACTACACCTTCAGCAGCAATTGAATCGCCAGAACAAAATTTCACAAAAGGAAAACTCACAAAGAATTGACGACTGGACTACTCAACAAGGGGATCTAATAGCCGCCGAAACGAAACGTGTCGAGGAAATAAGAAAAGACACCCCCATCTCCAATAATCAACTTTTATCTTCGAGAACACCTGCTCGCGAAAAGGAGAAAGGTATCGTATCTCCCACGTTGGCTCTAACAGCGGAGGGCTGCGCAGTACCTGCTGTTCCGGCGCTTGATAACGTCATTCCTATCCGGCCGACCATAAAGAAGCGGAGAAGCACCTTCGCAGATAGAGCAGCTGACTTCGATAAATATGCGAATGGAGAACCTAGCGATGATTAAAGTTGAAAAATATTATCCATCCGACAATGCCGACTTTCGTGGCATCCCATTCATCGAAGCGTGGCCGCCACTATCAAGGGCGATCATCGGCAATTTGATGGAATCGCGCATCAGATTTTCTGAGAATGAACGCACCCACTCGGCTGACCTACGGTTGCAGTACGCGTATCGCCTCATGGACTTCTTCATCCCGCTCGACAATCAAATTGATTTCGCACAGAAACTTTGGAACTTGATTTGCTTTGGGTACAAGGCGAGAGCAACCGCCAACTTGGATCCAACCGACAGCTTTAAGAACCTGTGCGCAGCCATCGAGGCACAACAAGTCAAACCCGGGAAGACGCCGCACTTTCGGGATTCGATCTGGAGCGCGTTCTTGGTTGGCACTCCCGGAACGGGGAAGACATCTACGCCACTGGCGTTACTGAATCGACTGGCCGACACTCTCTTGCAGCACACTCAATATCCGGGAACGTATCAGTGCCTCTTCATACACGTTCGAGTACCGGCAAAGGCCAAAGGTAAGTCACTTGCGGAAGCGGTTTTTGAGGAACTCCGAGGTATGGCAACGCAAGTTGGGCTTCCGCTCCCCTACGGACTGGAAAAGAAGCCCTCCACACTGCCTGAGTTTGAGTCAGCCATTCGCGTTCTTGCGCAAAAGCTAAACGTTGGACTGATCATCTTGGACGAGTTGCAGCACCTGTACGCACGGACCGGTGGAATGGATCAAGACTCGATGAAATTCCTTACGGAGTTTCTTTCAATGCTCGAGCTACCAGTTCTATTTATCGGGACTTGGGATTCGATTCCATTAACTGGACTTGAAATGCGGCTCGCGCGTAGAGTGACCGCACCTTGCACAGGTTACTTCAGCAAAATGGGCAACGATATCGAGTTTGAGACCTTTTTACGCTTAATACTAAGATATCAATTTACGCACAAAACAACGATTATCACCCAAGAGCTTATAAATGCCTTCTACTTCCATACTCAAGGAATTCAGGACCTAGTGGTCAAGCTGCTCGTCCTTTGCCAACTAGAAGCCATAATCACCGAGGAAGAAGAGATCACTCCTGCTCTCGTACTTTCGTCAGGCGAAGAACATATGCGAGTCCTCGCCCCCGCCGTACGAATGCTCAGAGAGGGGAGACATGAGCACGATCCCGACATTTGGGATCTTGAACCAACGGATTTCGCTGACTATGTAAGGCGATTCAGCGCCGCGATTTCGGCCCGCCGACGCTATGCGAAGGGTCGTCTGTTGCCGACCGATCTAGCGATGCGCACATCGCACGAACAAACTACAGCTGCAGTTGCTGATGCATTGCAGGTTCTCGGGGTCTCTGATGAAGCCGACGCGAGAGCAATAGCCACTGCAGCACTTGAGGTCCAACCTGGATCATCTGCTGCCGAAATAGTCGTAAGCACTATTCAGGATGCCGTGAAAGTGCCGGCTGGACCACGGCCAACCACTTCGCGCGATAAACGTAAGCAGGAAGCCGTGGGAGAAGCGTTTCAGCTTTTGGACGATCTTGACCTACGAAAAATAGCGTACTCGACTGCGAAGAATCACGGGAATCATGCTCAGGCATTCGCAAAAATGGGGCTATTGAAAATTTTGCACGAAGACATACCTTGTTAAATACTTGGGAATTCCCGCAACCCATACCCGACGAACTCGGATATAGCGTAATTGCACGCTATATCCACTCATGGTCGGGCCTAGACGAGCGAGGCTTGCTGCGCCAAACGTTTGGGCAAGTTCCGACCTCTATTCACCCCGCATGTCCCTCTCACGTTTCCGCGCTTGCAGACAAAGCCCTGCCTGAGCATCGTGCTCCGACGATGGAGTTCTTCCTTAGGCACACGATGGCTCCTTACTACCTCTCATTTGAAGATGAGGCTGTTAGATGTAGAACCTATGACGCTTTAGCCGGAACAAAAACTCCCAGCGTCGCCAAGCTACTCAACCTAACAAATGAATACTCCAAAAGCACCGCATTCTTGAGAATATGTCTCGATTGCCACAACGATCACCTTCGGGCAATAGGAATGGGGGCATGGCTAAGGACGCACCAAATCCCTGGTGTCTTGCATTGCGAGAAGCATGCATCATTGCTTAGGACGTGCTTCATCCCTTTCTACAGCCGAAAATCCATCCACTTTTTATTGCCAGAATCTCAAGAAGCCCGAGCGTCGTTGCGTCTTTCAGGCGAGCCGCCTTTTGACAATCGATTGGAGCGGAAGATCAGTGCTTATTCCAGACGTCTATTGAACACTACCCCAGACCGCAGAGTCAGCCCAACCGCGACGTACCGCGAATACCTGATGCAACTAGGTTATAGGAATTCATCAGGCAACCTAGATCGCCTCCACTTTGAACAAGACTTTAACCACTGGTTGAAATCTCATAGACGCAACAGTGAGCGAATTGGAGCGGAAACATGGTGGCGTCGCATGCTCACGGCGATTCCGGGAAGGTCCACACCACTCCAACATATCATCCTCAATATATTTATTGATGAGCAAGGCGCCATTATTAATAGAATTCAACCCGACTTGTTCAACAGCTACTAAAACCATGATCACGCGCCACATTGATGCGCAATTGGCAGTTATTGACTACAGCGACCCTCTCCACCCTCATCATCGCTATAGCAAATCAAAACCTAAGGACGATTTCGATCAAGGAGCGTTATTTTGCTGGCCTACTTCAATTGAGGTAGTCAACGGGAGGTACGTCAAAAGGTTAATTACAAGCGGCGTTCCCGAGGGCTCTGAATTTCTAGTCCCACTTTTTTACAGGCGCAGCTTATCACCAAGCAGCCCCCTATACTGCACAACCAACTTACCCGACAAGCTGGCTTCGAGTTTAGGATTAAAGATCGAAAACTACGAGATATCACTGAACGTTAGCGCGATTCAGCCATTATTGCAGTCTGACTTGATTGATCGAATCGGATTGATACCTCAATCTACGAACGGAATCTACAGCTACTCGTTCAATCCGTACAATTTTTTAGTCGATTCCGCTACGCTCATTGAAGCACTAATAGCACCAGACGAGCCGCTTCTGAGATTGCTTTTGAGTCCTTTTCGCTCATCCACTGTCAGAGTAAAAAATTCAGATGAACGAATTACCGTTGCACTGAAAGATCTTTACTCTATTGCGCCAAGGCCTCCAAGTCAGATGGAAATCAACAATGCTCGAAATATATTTTCAGCTGCTCAATGTCTAGCAAGCTGGTTGACTTCGCCAGAGCGGATGATGCAACTCGCAATGACCGCTGACTCCATCATTGACAAACGGTCTCTGCACGTTCCGACTTATCGTGCGCAGGCTAAAGCGTGCATTGAAGGCTATCGCCTTGGACACGAAGTTCTCG
The DNA here is from genome assembly GCA_002339015.1 of Burkholderiales bacterium UBA1834. Lineage (GTDB taxonomy): Bacteria > Pseudomonadota > Gammaproteobacteria > Burkholderiales > Burkholderiaceae_C > Aquabacterium. The sequence goes on along the minus strand of DDJC01000096.1, from coordinate 27,802 downwards.
TGCGTCGGATAAGAGTGCCGTACTTTGGACAACTGTGCGCGCGGATCTCCCGCGATGTGTTGCTGGTTTGTCCGCGTAAAGAAGGCATCTACTTCCAGCTCTCAAAACAAAGCGGTTGGTGGAAAGAGGGGACTGCATTGGTGCTGCCTGGAGGCGAGCTAGACACCGATCTCTTCACGCTCAATGAACTGACTTGGTAGCTCCACACGGCATTGACGCACCATCAGTTGCACCGGCTAGCCGTCAACGACTACCGGTGCTTCCCGCCAAGTGCCAACCTTGCACTAACGTGACACCTCTCGATGGAAGAGGTCATTTTCCTCTTCGCTTAGGGTCGAAGCTGCCACCGGTTGTACAGCCCATGCTCACTTTCCACATCCGCTAGGGGATAGGTGCCGATTTCCCTTGCGCATCAACAGGTTACAACTGTCAGGGCGCATTTTTCCCATTCCCGTTAGGGTTGCCAGCTGGGCAACCTAACGGCAAATGGAAAATGCGCCCCGGAGCACCAGGGCCATCCAGGAAACCAAACGAGCCAGTTTGGCCAAGAGCCACTTCCTGGCGAACATGAGCCATGAGATCCGCACCCCGATGAACGCGGTGATCGGCATCACCTATCTGCTGGGACAGACGAAACTCGATGAAGAGCAGCGTCCGCTGCTGTCGAAAGTCGAAAGGGCCAGCCAATCCCTGCTGGCCATCATCAACGACGTACTGGACCTGACGAAGATCGAGGCGGGCGAGTTGCTGATCGAGCACACGGCCTTCGCCCTGCCTTCAACCCTGCATGAAGTGCACGATCTGATCTCTGTGCAGGCCAAGTCCAAGCAGATCGGCTACGAGATGGTGCTGGACAAGGACGCCCCCCTGCCTGTTCGGAGACCCCACTCGACTGCGGCAGATTCTCCTGAACTTGCTGTCCAATGCCGCGAAGTTCACTGACCGTGGCCACGTTCGCCTGCGGGTAAGCAGCAGCGCCAGCACCCAACAGGGTTTTACGCGACTGCGCTTCGAGGTGTCCGACACCGGTATCGGCATCCCGGCAGACGTTCAGGCCAGGCTTTTCATGCCGTTCGCCCAGGCCGATGCCTCGACCACACGCCGTTATGGCGGCACGGGACTGGGCCTGTCGATCGTGCGTCATTTCACCGAGATGATGGGTGGCACCGTGGGGTTGAACAGCGAGCCCGGCCGAGGCAGCTGCTTCTGGGCTGAACTGGCGTTCAAGGCGGACGACGCAGCCGGTGAAGTCGCCGCCGCGACGATTCGGGACGCCACATCCACGGGCCTGAACGGCATTCGGGTCATGGTTGTCGATGACAGTGACATCAACCTGGATGTGGCCCGGCGAATACTGCAGTTGGCTGGCGCGAATGTGGCGCTGGCGGCAGATGGAGAGGAGGCCCTGTCCATGCTTGGCCAGCATCCCGATGAATTTGACGTTGTGCTCATGGACATGCAGATGCCCAGGCTGGACAGCCACGAAGCAACGCGCCGCATTCGCGCCGAACTCGGGCTCAAAGACCTGCCGATCATTGCATTGACGGCAGGCGCGCTGACCAGTGAGCAGCAGAAGGCGCTGGAATCCGGCGTGGCCGACTTCATCAGCAAACCCTTCGAGCCACGGGACCTCATCCAGCGTATCCGACGTCAGGTTCAGTTGTCGGGAGGGATCAGCCGGATGGCCGTCGACGGCAGCAGTACGCCATCGGCCGGGCAGCCCGATGAAAGCTGGCCTCACATTGAAGGGGTGGACATGCCGACTGTTCAGTCCTTGTTCGGGTCCGACATCACCTTGTACAGAAGCCCGCTGAGTCGAATGCTCGACGAGCACCTTCCTTCCCGGCTGCTAGATGAGCACAGCCTGGACGCACTGGATCACTTCAGTGCCTTGAAAGGAGAACTGGCTCGGGTATCCGGAACCGCTGCTTCCGCAGGGCACCTATGAACGGGCCTGGTCCAGGAGCTGGATCGAATTCTGCGGCCCCTGCATGTCGGACTTCGGCACCATGATCCTGGCCAAAACGGCCAGCGAATTCGAGGCTGCCCGCCATGCCTTGATGGGCAAACTCGATCTCGTGGAGGCCCATTGTCTTGCACGCCACATGGCGGGGACCAAGCTGTCGCTGGTCGACTGCACGTTCGCCCCCCTGCTCCAGCGCCTCTGGTTTCTCCACGACCGCAGCGGCGGCGTCATGGAAGAAAGGCGCCATCCTGGCATCGTCGCCTGGGGCCACAGGCTCATGGCCAGCCGATCGGTCATCGACTCCCTGCACGACAGCGCGATGGCGTCTTTCCTTGATTTCCTGCAAGCACGAGACAGCCACGTCGCATGCATGGCCCCGCTCGACCACGCCACGGCCGCGGCCTGAACCGGAGAGCCGCCATGACAGCAACAGACGCCCCGATCCGAAGCGGAAAGCCCAACTACCTCAAGCTCACGGAGGACTTCGATTTCTTCCGCCTGTTCAGGCTGATCGAGAAGAAATACGACAACTGCTTCCTCCTGGAGTCCCTCGGGGAAGAGTCCAATGTGTCACGGCACCACGTCATCGGATTCGATCCCATCAAGATCATCAGCGCCCCGAACCCGGGGACGCTGCAGACCATGGACACAGCCACCGGCCAGTGCCAGACGGAAAGCGTGCACAACCCCTACTTCGAGCTACGGCGCTTCGTTCCGAACGTCATCTCCAGAAGCTATGCGGGAGGGCTGGTTGGCTATCTGGCCTATGACGCCATCAACCTGTTCGAGCCAGGCCTCCAAGTGCAGGACAGCGACGCATTCGAAACGTTCAAGTTCGGACTGTTCCTCGATGGGCTCATCTATGACCACGTCACGGGCGAGATCTTTTACTACTACTACGACACATGCCGCTTCGACGAGATCCAGCAACTCATGGGCAGCGAGCCGGATGACTTCGGCAAACTTGAAGTCGAGTTCCTGGGCCACTCCATGGACAGGCAGGCCCATGCGGCCACCGTGAAGAAGGTGAAGGACGACATCGTGGCCGGCCGGCTTCTGCAATGCGAGGTTGGCATGCGCAGCGACTACCGCATCGAGGGTGACACGTTGCGCATTTATGAACGCCTGCGCAGCGTCAACCCTTCGCCCCACATGTACTACCTGAAGTTCGGCGCGCAGAAGATCATTGGCGCCTCGCCCGAGCTGCTGTTCCGGATGAGGGGCGGACAGATGGAAACGTTTCCATTGGCGGGCACGGAGCGTCGCGGCCAAAGCGCCGCGGAGGATGTGCAACTCGCGAGGAGTCTGCTCAACGACCCCAAGGAGATCGCCGAGCACAACATGCTGGTCGACCTGCACCGCAACGACATCGGCAAGGTGGCCCGCATCGGCTCCGTCAGGGTACGCAGCCTGATGGATGTCAAGCGCTTCTCGCATGTCCAGCACATCTCCTCGGAGATCGTTGGCATGGTCGCCGACGGCGAAGACATGTTCTCGGCGCTGTCCGCCAACTTCCCGGCGGGCACATTGACCGGCGCACCCAAGATCGAGGCCATCAAGGTCATCAACGAGCTGGAGAGCTCCCCGCGTGGTCCGTACGGCGGCGCGCTGGGCCAGTTCTCCATGAATGGCGACTGCGCGTTCGCCATCCCGATCCGCTCGGTGTTCATCCACGGCAACCTGGGCTACGTACAGACATGCGGAGGCATCGTCTACGACTCCGTTGCCGACAACGAATACCGAGAGATCGAAAGGAAGCTGTCAGCCATGAAAAACGTGCTGATGGAATTCAGCGGGAGCCCCACATGCGTGTCCTGATCATCGACAACTTCGACTCCTTCACCTACAACCTGTACCAGACCATCGGTGAGATATTGCTGTCCGCATCGACCGATCGTTTCGCCAGGCCGGACGTGAATGTCGTCAGGAACAACGCGGTCACGCTCAAGGACATCGAGCGCTACGCCCCCACCCACATCGTCATCTCGCCCGGCCCAGGCTCGCCGGAAGATCCAGCCTACTTCGGGGTGTGCCGCGAGGCCATCCTCCATTTCGGCCGTGCCGTACCCGTCCTGGGTGTCTGCCTGGGCATGCAGGGGATCGCCCATTGCTTCGGCGCACGCATCCGGAACGCGCCGATGCCGGTTCACGGCAAGACATCCAGGGTGCTGCACCGCGATGTCGGCGTCTTCGCGGGGCTGCCCCAAGGGCTGGAGGTGATGCGCTACCACTCCCTCATGGTGGACAGGTCCACGCTTCCCGATTGCTTCGAAGTCACCGCCTACACGCATGACTTCGCGCCTTCGGCCGCTGAAGAAGACCGCATCGTGATGGGCATACGCCACTTGGCACTGCCGATCGAAGGCGTGCAGTTCCACCCCGAATCATTCGCCACGGAAGGAACCAGGGACCTCCTGGGCAACTTCCTCTACAAGCGCATCCCTCACACCGACGGCTACAGGCTGGTCGCATGAAGGGGCGCCCGGCCATCGGGCCAGGGTCCTGGCTTCCTTGGCCCATCCATTCACAGACGGCGGACTCGTCGCGAACGTTAATGAGGAAATGAAATGTTCAACACCCTAGAAATCTGGCGCCTGGTCCAGGTGACCTGCCTGGCGGCCACGATGATGCATCTATCGGGCTGCAACTCCGATGCCGCGGCCAACAGCAACCAGGGCCCGCCACCACCCGAAGTGGACGTGGCCTCCGTGGTGACGCGGGCCGTCAACGCCCCGGACGAGTTCAATGGCCGCGTGAGCGCCGTGGACACCGTGTCCTTGCGTCCACGCGTGAGCGGCTACATCGAAAGGGTGGCCTACAAGGAGGGCGACGAAGTCAGCAAAGGCGATCTCCTGTTCGTCATCGACCAACGCCCCTACAAAGACGCGCTGAACACCGTGCTGGCGCAGCTGGAACGGGCCAAGACCGCATCCCGGCTGGCCAAGGCCCAGGTCGATCGCGTCCAGACGCTGATCGCTGCGAACGCCGTATCGCGCGAAGAGTTCGACAGCCGTCAAGCGGACCTGGAACAGACCCTGTCCGATGTCAGGGCGGCGGAAGCGGCGGTCGCGAGCGCGAAGTTGAATTTGGCGTTCACGGAGATACGGGCACCCATCTCGGGCAGGGCCGGGCGAGCCATGCTCTCCGTCGGCAACCTGGCGCAGTCGGACCAGAGCCTGCTCTCGACCGTGGTGTCACAGGACCCGATGTACGTGTATTTCAATTGCGACGAGCGCAGCTACCAGCGATTCCAGGAGATTGCCAAGAGGAATGGACGAACCGCCACGAGCGGTGCGGTCCGCATCGGCCTGGCCAGTGACACCGGCTTTCCCTACGAAGGCAAGGTGAACTTCCTTGACAACCACGTGGACCCTGAGACAGGCACGATCCGCGCTCGCGCCATTCTTCCCAATCCGGATCGGCGTCTCACACCAGGCATGTTCGCCCGGGTGCAGTTCGATGCCAACGGCGAGTTCAAGGCCATGCTGGTCAACGAACGCGCCATCCTCACGGACCAGGACAGAAAGTACCTTTATGTCGTGGGTCCGGAGAACAAGGCCATGCGCAAGGACGTCATGCTGGGCCCGTTGATCCGCGAGGCCAAGGCGGACGCACCGTCCCTGCGCGTCATCGAGTCGGGGCTGGACGCGAATGACAAGGTCATCGTCGGCGGAACGCAAAAGATCTTCTATCCGGGCATGGTCGTCAAGCCGGTCAACGCGCCCGCCGAAACAGTCGCCGAAGCCGGCACCAAGCCCCCGATGTAAGGAGTGCCGCCGTGGACTTCTCAAAATTCTTCATTGATCGCCCCATCTTCGCGGTGGTGCTGTCCATCGTGATCTTCGCCCTGGGCCTGGTCGCGATTCCCTTCCTGCCTTCGGGGGAGTACCCCGAGGTGGTGCCGCCCAGCGTGGTCGTCAGAGCGGTCTACCCAGGCGCCAACCCCAAGGAGATCGCCGAGTCCGTCGCGCAGCCGCTGGAGGAGGCCGTCAACGGCGTCGAGGGCATCATGTACATGAAGTCCGTGGCGAGCTCCGACGGCAGTCTCCAGCTCACGGTCACCTTCCTGCCGGAGGTGCCACCGGATACCGCGGCGGTGAGGGTTCAGAACCGGGTAAGCCAAGCGCTCAGTCGTCTGCCCGAGCAAGTGCGTCAGTTCGGCGTCACCACGCAGAAGCAATCGCCTACGCCGCTGATGTATGTCAGCCTACTGTCGCCGGGCAACCGCTACGACTCCCTCTACCTTCGCAACTACATCACCCTGCGCGTCAAGGACGAGCTGACGCGCATTCCCGGCATTGGCAATGTGGGCCTGATCGGATCGGGTGACTACGCCATGCGCGTATGGCTCGACCCCAACAAACTGGCGTCCAGAGGGCTGACCTCTTCCGATGTGGTCAAGGCTATCCGCGAACAGAACGTGCAGGTTTCGGCAGGCCAGCTCGGCGCCGAACCCACGCCGAACAGCGCCGACTTCATGGTGTCGATCAATGTTCGCGGACGCCTTCGCAGCGAACAGGAGTTCGGCAACATCGTCGTCAAGAGTGGCTCGGAAGGCCAGATCACGATGCTGTCCGACGTGGCCCGCATCGAGCTTGGCGCCAGTGACTACACCCTGCGTGCGCTGGTGGACAAGCAGAACCAGGCCACCATCGGCATCTTCCTGTCGCCCGGTGCCAATGCACTGGCGGTGGCCGACAAGGTCCATGCCAAACTCGAGCAGCTCTCGAAGAGCTTTCCCACAGGCGTCACCTACAAGCCTGTCTGGGATCCGACCAACTTCGTGCGGGACTCGATCGGTGCCGTCAAGAGCACGCTGATCGAAGCCGTCATCCTGGTCGTGCTGGTCGTCATCTTGTTCCTGCAGACCTGGCGCGCATCCGTCATCCCGTTGGTCGCCGTGCCCGTGTCGATCATCGGCACCTTCGCCGGCCTCTACCTGCTTGGGTACTCCATCAACACCCTGACCCTGTTCGGGCTCGTGCTGTCCATCGGCATCGTGGTCGATGACGCCATCGTGGTGGTGGAAAACGTCGAGCGCAACGTACGCAAGGGGCTCTCCCCCGTGGCGGCCGCGCACCAGGCCATGAAGGAGGTTTCCGGCCCCATCGTGGCCATCGCGCTGGTGCTGTGCGCCGTCTTCATTCCCATGATGTTCCTGTCTGGCGTCACGGGCCAGTTCTACAAGCAGTTCGCCGTGACGATCGCGATCTCGACGGTGATCTCCGCGGTCAACTCGCTCACCCTGTCCCCGGCGCTCGCAGCCAGGCTCCTGCGCGAACACGACGCACCGAAAGACGCCTTCACCCGTGTCATGGATCGCTCTCTGGGCTGGCTGTTCGGGCCGTTCAACAGGTTCTTTGATCGCAGCGCTTCACGCTACCAAGGTTTCGTGGCCGGCAACCTGCGCATGAGAGGCGTCGTGTTCGTGGTGTATGCCGCGCTTCTGGGCGCCACGGCCTGGCTGTTCAATTCGGTTCCGGCGGGCTTCATCCCCAAGCAGGACAAGCTGTATCTCTTCGCCGGAGCCAAGCTGCCTGAAGGCGCATCACTGGCACGCGCCGATGCTGTGACGCGCCAGATGATTGCGCTGGCCAGCACGGTCGAGGGCGTGGAAACGGTGTCCGCCTATCCCGGTTTGAACGCACTGCAACAGACCAACACCCCCAACCTCACCGCCTCCTACGTCATCCTCAAACCATTCGACCAGCGAACCCGCAGCGCGGCGGACATCAATGCGGAGCTCAACGCCAAGTTCTCCTCCATCAAGGACGGCTATGCGTTCGCGCTCATGCCGCCGCCCATCCAGGGGCTCGGCAATGGCTCCGGCTATTCGCTGTACCTGGAAGACCGAGACGGACTGGGCTACGGGGCCCTCCAGGGAGCCCTCAACGCCTTCAGGGGAACCGTGGCGCAAACACCCGGAATGAGCTTTCCCGTCAGCGCCTACCAGGCCAACATCCCGCAGCTCGAGATCCAGGTGGATCGCGTGAAGGCCAAGTCGCATGGTGTGGCACTGAGCGACCTGTTCGACACGGTGCAAACAAACCTGGGCTCCACCTATGTCAACGACTTCAACATGTTCGGCCGTACCTACCGGGTCATGGTCCAGGCTGACGCCCAGCATCGGCAACGTCCCGAAGACATCGGCAATCTCTACACACGCAACACCCAGGGCGACATGGTGCCCGTGGGCTCGATGGTCAACATCACCCAGTCTTATGGTCCGGATCCCGTGGTCCGCTACAACGGCTATCCGGCCGCCGACTTGATCGGCGACGCCGACCCCAGAGTCTTCTCGTCGGGACAGGCCATCGCCAAGCTGTCGGAGATCGCGGCCAACGTGCTGCCGCCAGGCGTGAAGCTCGAATGGAGCGATCTCAGTTACCAGCAGGTGACGCAGAGCAGCGTGGCGTTCGTGGTGTTCGGTGTGGCCGTCTTGCTGGCATTCCTGGTGCTCGCCGCCCTGTACGAAAGCTGGACATTGCCGCTGGCCGTCGTACTGATCGTTCCCGTCTGCATGTTCGCCGCGCTCACCGGCGTGCGCCTCACGGGTGGCGACAACAACATCTTCGTGCAGATCGGGCTCGTGGTCCTGATGGGACTGGCCTGCAAGAACGCCATCCTGATCGTTGAATTCGCGCGCGAACTCGAAATGCAAGGCCTGCCCACCGTCAAGGCAGCACTGGAAGCCTGCAAGCTGCGGCTGAGGCCCATCGTCATGACATCGATCGCCTTCGTGGCCGGCGCCGTCCCCTTGCTGCTCAGCCATGGCGCGGGCAGCGAAGTGCGCATCGCCACCGGTGTGACCGTGTTCTCCGGCATGTTGGGCGTGACCGTGTTCGGTCTGCTGCTCACGCCAGTGTTCTATGTCGCGCTGCGGCGGCTGTCCGGTACACCCTTCTCTGGCCGCGCCACGCACGACGCGAAACCTGTCGATCTGAATCTGGGAGTGCAATCATGAACAACGAGTGGCCGACATCACACCGCGCCTTCACCGCGAAGGTCTCGCGCCTCACGCTCGCCGCGATGGTGAGCCTCATGGCCGGATGCGCGGTTGGCCCAGACTACCAGAAGCCATTGATCGCCCTGCCCGAGCAATTCAAGCACCAGCAGGACGACCGTGAGGACATGTCACAGCGCGGGCAGAAGGCCGCTCAGGACCACCGGTTCTGGCTTGCGTTCGGCGATCCCGAGCTGGCAAGGCTGGTCGACCAAGCACAGGCCGCCAACAAGGACCTCGGGGTCGCCGTCTCGCACTATGCACAGGCCAGAGCCTTGCTGTCCGAAGCGCGGGCCGACCAGCTGCCCACTGTCACGATGGGGGCTCGGGGCGGGCACGAGAAGCTCAGCATCGACCAGTCCTATGGTTTCCCGAGGAGCCATGACAACTACAGCGTTGGCGTGCTGGCCAGTTGGGAGCTGGATCTCTTTGGCCGCGTTCGGCGCAAAGTCGAGGCCCAGCGGGCCGAGGTCAAGGCCAGTGAGCATGAGGTGGAAGCCTTGAGGATAGCGATCGTCGGGGAGACCGCCGCCACCTACATGACCCTGCGCGGTCTTCAGGAGCGACTCAAGGTGGTGCAGGACAATGTCGAGAACCAGCGACAGATGCTCAATCTGGTCGATGTCAGGGTCAAGGCAGGTCGGGGCACGGACTTCGACAGCACCAGGGCCCTGGCCCAGTTTCAGTCCACCGCGGCCCGCGTGCCCGTGATCGAGGCGAGTATCGCCGTGGCTCAGCACCGACTCGCGGTGCTCACCGGACAGCAGCCCGAATCGCTTGATCTCGTGTCGACCACGGCCCGTCCCCTGCCGACGCTCCCTGCCAGGATATCGCCCGACACGCCCGGCGACGTCCTGCGGCGGCGCCCCGACATCGCGGCCGCGGAAGAGCGCCTCAAAGCCGCCACGGCCCGGATCGGCGTGGCCGTCGGAGATCTTTTCCCCAAGTTCAGCTTCAGTGGTCTGGTCGGCTACCAGGCGTTCAAGGCCGATGATGTGTTCAGCAGTCGGGGCGCCATGAACAGCGGCTTCCTGGGCGTGGACTGGTCGTTCCTGGATGTGAGCCGCGTCAAAGCCCGCATCGCAGCCAGCGAATCCGAAGCTTCCGCCCAGATGCTGCAGTACCAGCAGACAGTACTGCTCGCGCTTGAGGACACCGAGAATGCACTGGTGCGTTATTCGCGCACGCGGATGGAAGACTCGTTGCTCGAACAGGCTGCGCGTGACAGCACCAAGGCCGCCGGCATGGCCCGCATGCGTTATCAGTCAGGCATGACGGACCTGTACGAGTTGCTCGACGCCGAACGGGCCGTGCTGTCCGTACAGGAGCAGTTCGTGGACGCCCGCACGCGCAGCGCGCTCAACGCGGTTGCACTGTTCAAGGCCATGGCAGGAGGTTGGCCGCAGCCCGACCAGCTGGCGGCCAACCAAACAACAGCCCGCAAGCCTTAGCGTCAGGCGCAAGCAGCGCCACAGCGAGACGCCCCCGATGCGGCAGCTGGCATCGGGAAGCATGGTTGAGCAGGGCCAGCCCGTCACTCCAGCAGGAACTGCAAGCGTGGATCCGCCTTTCCCGGGCTGATCTGCAAGATGTCCGCCGTCACAACGCCATGAACGACAAACGGATCTTCATTCACGAACGCCTGAATCTCTTGCAGGGACTCGGCCTTGGCCAGGATGCCGCCACCCAGATTGGGTTGAAGGCTGCCGAGCAGCAGAAATTTCTGCTCGGCGAACCCCTTCTGAATCCATTCGTTGTGTCCGGCCATCCATTGGGCCGCCTTGCTTTTGTCTGCGAACTTGAGAAGCACGATGAACATCACTTTCCTTCCATTGATTATTTGCGGCTCAAGGGATTGCTTGAGCCAAAAGGCGAACAACCGACCAAGTATCCGTCCCACTTCAGCTCACGCTCCGGAATGAAAATAGGACAAATGAGCAAATATAAATCATCCACAGTTCGGCGGCAACGTCAGGCATGAACAAACAATTTATAGGACGCAAACAAGAAATTACACATCACAACAAGGAACTTAATAGGACAAAAGACCTACGAGAAGAGCGAGACATGCCAGCTCACCGTGATCAGGCATGAACCAGAGGAGGAGTGCCACGACAGGTTGTACGCATCCATGGGATCAGGCATCCCGACCCACTTCCATCCATTCATTGGGGAATCAACATGCACAGCGCTTCCATGCAGTTATTGATGTTCGCCACCGCTGCGATCATCATCATCATCATCATCGCGGCACAGATCTGCGGTCACATGGCCCCCAAGCTTGGGCAACCTGTTGTCGTGGGAGAAATGGTCGCGGGTGTCCTGCTGGGGCCTTCCGCACTGGGTTATGCACTGCCGGAGTTCAGCGCGTTCATCTTCAACGCCGAGGTCAAAAAGACCCTCTATGTCATCGCGATGAGCGGCTTGGGGCTGTACATGTTCCTGGTCGGCGCGGAGCACGAGAGTTCCGGCCAGAAAGGACGGCGACGCTATCTGCCGATCATTCTCAGCATCCTTGGCATCGTCCTGCCCACGGCGATGGGCAGCGCGGCCACCATCGCCATCGCTCAGCAGTTCAAGCCTGGCAACGTCGGCATGGACGTGTATGTCCTGTTCGTGGGCGTGGGGCTGTCCGTGACGGCCTTCCCGATGCTCGCCCGTTTCCTGCAGGAGCGGAACATGATGAAGACCATGTTCGGCGCTACCGCGATCGAGGCTGCCGCCATTGACGACGCCATGGCCTGGTGCGGACTGGCGCTCATCAGCGCGATGGCTGTTCACGGTTCCATGGTCGTGGCCCTCTATCAGACGGTCATACCGGCGATCTTCTTCGCAGCTGGCGTCTTCTGGCTTCTGCCGAAGATATTCCGACGCGCTTTCGACAAGGCGGTGGCAAGCGGCACCATCAGTGACAAGCTGCTGGGCGGCCTCTTGATCACCGTGTTTGTCTGCAGCCTCATCTCGGACTACATCGGCATCTACTCGGTCTTCGGGGGCTTCATTGCCGGCGCAGCGCTCCCCAAGGTGCCAGGCTTTTCGAAGCTCTTGCAGGACAGGCTTCTGCAGACGGTGAAATGCCTCTTTCTGCCCGTGTTCTTCGCGTACTCCGGCCTGAACACCGATGTGTTCGGATCCTTCAACAGCCAGACACTATGGGTCTTTGGCGTGCTGCTGGGCGTGGCCGTTGTCTCCAAGGCGCTTTCGGCGGTGACCGTGCTGCGCGCGTATCGCTGGTCATGGGGTGAGACCGTGGCCATGGCGGGCCTCATGAACGCCCGCGGCCTGATGATCCTGGTCTACATCAACATCGGCCTGGCGCTCGGCATCATCCACACCGAGATGTTCTCCATCATGGTGATGATCGCCATCATGACCACCGCACTGGCCAAGCCCATCTACCGGATCTACTTCTCAGATTCGAGAGAAGCCGCGCAACGAGCCGCCTGGCGCCGCCAGGCGCCGACTGCGCCCGCCAGCACGGACGTCGGCACCAAGGAAGGCGACGCGCTGCTGCCACCGGGTTTCGGAGACGAAGGGGCCGCCATCGCGAAGGGCTGAGCCGCCCTTCGAAGCCGCGAGCCAGCAAGCTGCCACATCGGACATCCGCCGTTTCAACGACATGAATTCTCAGAATCAAGCCATCGCCCACCAGTACGAACTGGTCAGACGGCGCTCGGAGCTGATCTGCGCGCCTTTGTGCGCCGAAGACTACGTCCCTCAGCCCACTGTCGAGGTGAGCCCGCCCAAGTGGCATCTCGGCCATTCGACCTGGTTCTTCGAAACCCTCGTGCTGGGGCCGCACCTGGCCGGATATGCCGTGCACCACCCGTCCTACGGCTACATCTTCAACAGCTATTACGAAAGCCAGGGAGAGAGGGTGCTGCGGGCCCATAGAGGCGCACTCAGCCGGCCCACCATCGCCGAGGTCATCTCCTATCGACTTCATGTCGATGCGTCGATCAAGCGGCTCCTGAAGCAGGCTCCCGAGCAAGGCGTTCTTGACTTGATCACCCTCGGCATTCAGCATGAGCAGCAGCATCAGGAACTTTTGCTGACGGACATCAAGTACATACTGGGCTCCAATCCGCTGCGTCCTCCGTACTGGGGCAACGAGGGCACTTTTTCGGTGCTCCAGGATGATTCGAGACGCGTGTCGATGGTCGGTCGGGAAGCCACGCTCGACGTCGCCGCCGAACATGCCTGCGAACCTCATGCCCATGGCGCGGAGTGGATCGAGTTCTCAGGGGGGCTGCTCCAGATCGGCCACGGCGGGGCCGGGTTCGCCTACGACAACGAAGGCCCTCGGCACACCGCCTATGTTGCCGGCTTCCAGTTGCGTGCATCGCTGGTGAAGAACAAGGAATACCTGGCCTTCATGCACGACGGCGGCTACCGGCGCTTCGATCTCTGGCACGCGGAGGGCTGGGACTGGGTTCAAGCCAACAAGGTGAGCGCTCCGCTCTACTGGCGTTGCGAAGCGGGCACCTGGCTTCATTACACATTGCAGGGAGAACTCCCTCTGGCGCCTGGCGCGCCGGTGTCCCACATCAGCCTGTTCGAGGCCCTTGCTTTTTGCAAATGGGCCGGCTGGCGTCTTCCCACGGAATTCGAGTGGGAGGCGTTGTGCACCGGCTTCTTGTGGGGCAGGCGCTGGGAATGGACGAGCAGCGCCTATCTGCCCTACCCCGGCTACCGGGGATACCAGGGGGCTGCGCTCGAATACAACGGCAAATTCATGCTGAACCAGACCGTCCTGCGCGGCAGTTCGTTCGCGACCCCTGCAGGCCATGCGCGAAAGACGTATCGGAATTTTTTCCACCCGCCACTTCGCTGGCAGTACACCGGCATCCGCCCGGCCCGAGATCTATAAAACCCACAGGATTGAATGATGGAATTCTTGGACATCACCACCGCTCTTGCGCCCGCCGAAGCCACATCGCCCACCCCTGTCGACGCCGACATGGTCAAGGACGTTGTCTCGGGCCTGTCCGCAACGCAGAAGTTCCTGCCCTCGCGCTGGTTCTATGACGATGAAGGCTCGCGTCTCTTTCAGAAGATCATGATCATGCCGTCCTACTATCCCTCGCGCGTGGAACACGAGATCCTCGTGCGGCGCGCGCAAGACCTGGTTAGATGGATCGCGCCCTCCTCGGGGGAAGTCGATCTGATCGAACTCGGATGTGGCGACGGTACCAAGACGGTATCCCTGTGCACGGCACTTCATGACGCCGGAGTTCCTCTGGCCTTCCACGCCATTGATGTATCCGCCCACGCGCTCGCCGAGTTGAGCACACGCTTCAAGCATGAACTGCCGCAAGTGGCAGTGCACGCGCTGCGAGGCGACTACTTCCAGAGGTGGCCGTCCGTCTATGCGTTGCGCAAGCAGGTCGCGATGTTCCTGGGCAGCAATATCGGCAACCTGCCGATCGCCCAGGCCATCGGGCTGCTCAAACGCATCAGGTCCCGACTCAAGCGCGGCGACCTGCTGCTGTTGGGCGTGGACCTTCAGAAGGACCCTCGCGCCGTGCTGGCTGCCTACAACGATGTCGAGGGCGTCACTGCGCAGTTCAACCTCAATCTGCTCAGCCGGCTGAACCGCGAGCTGGGCATGAATTTCGATCTGACGGCTTTCCGGCATTACGCCTGCTACTCGCCCATCGATGGCGCCGCCCGCAGCTTCCTGGTCAGCACCGTGGAGCAGACGGTGCGCAGTACGCAACTGGCGCGGACGTTCCATTTCCGCGCAGGCGAGACGATCTATACCGAACAGTCCCAGAAGTACACTTTCGACACCGTGGAAGAACTGGCCGCGTCCGGAGGGTTCACCGTGTGCGATCACATCACGGATGCGCGCGAGTGGTACAGCATCTCCGTTTTGGGCGCTCATTGACGCATGGCAGGAAAACCGCCTCACGACCGCCCCCCTGAATGCGCACCAAGACGGGTTGATCAACTAGGTCGATTGTCCTATCATGGTGCGGCAAATGCCATACCGATGCGGACACGAAGCGAGGCGCCACGCCAAACGCAATGTCAGCCGATGCGTGTGCGCACGCCTGGCCAGGGCACCTTCGTTGACCGGTGATCCGGACGTTTGGCTCCTCCCAGGCATCCTGCGCACCAGTGATATGGCGTGGAAGAAGATCCTGGTCAAGAAACGGAGATGCAATGGGTGACATCACAACGAGAGAGCAGATCGTCAGTTCTGCGGACAGGCTTTTCTATGAGCAAGGCTACGAGCACACCTCGTTCTCGGACATCGCCAATGCAGTGAAGATTTCCCGGGGCAATTTCTACTATCACTTCAAGACGAAGGACGAGATCCTCAGCGCCGTCATTCAACTAAGGCTGTTGAAGACCCAGCAGATGCTTGAGGGCTGGGACTCGGCGGACGAAGGCGCGCTGGCACGGATTCGCAGCTTCATTGAACTGCTCATCATGCAGCGATCGCAGATCAAGAAGTTCGGCTGCCCTGTGGGAAGCCTGTGCACGGAGCTGGCCCGCTTGAATCATCCCGCCCGCGTCGAGGCCAACCAGGTGTTCACGCTGTTCCGAGTGTGGTTGTGCCGCCAGTTCACAAGCCTGGGCTTCGATGCGGATGCCGATGAGTTGGCCATGCACTTGCTGTCCCGCAGCCAGGGAGTCGCGACCCTCGCCAGCGTGTTCCGGGACGAGCAATTCATCCGAAGTGAAGTGGCCCAGATTCACCATTGGCTCGATTCACGGATTGAAGCGCAGGCCGCCTGATCCAAGAAATAAAAACTGGAGGTTGACGATGAGCATGACGATGTTGGGCCCCGACGGGAAACTGAGATGCCGCTGGTGCAGTGCGGCGCCAGAGTTCATCGACTACCACGACCTGGAGTGGGGCGTTCCGGTCGACGACGACAACCGGCTGTTCGAGAAGATCTGTCTTGAAGGGTTTCAGTCCGGTTTGAGCTGGCGAACCATCCTCGCCAAGCGGGAGAACTTCAGATCTGCTTTCCATGGCTTCGATTTCCGGCGGGTGGCAAAGTATGGCGAACGCGACGTCGCCCGCCTGCTGGCCGACGAAGGCATCGTCAGGCATCGCGGAAAGATCGAAGCCGTGATCAACAACGCCCAGCGCGCCGTCGAGCTCGCTGATCGCGAAGGCTCGCTGGCTGCCTTTTTCTGGCGCTATGAACCCGCCCCAGGGCAACTGGCCACGCCCCAAACGGCCTCGACCTCCGAGGCATCGGAGGCACTGTCCAAAGCGCTGAAGAAGCTGGGCTGGAAATTCGTCGGGCCCACAACGGTCTATGCGTTCATGCAGGCCATGGGGCTGATCAACGATCACGTGGAAGACTGCACCATGCGAGCCAAAGTGACTCGGGCGCGAAAAGCATTCAAGCGCCCTTCCTCGGCATCGGCGGTGGCCACCACATGAGGCGGCCGCAACGCTGACTCGCCATCGACCTGGGCTGACTCTGCGCCACAATCCATCCGTATGAACCAGGCGATCCAAACGACGACAGCCGCTGCCGGGTCTCCCGCTCGCCGAGGCCTGTCCGAGACGCAAATGCGGATGCGAGCCCCTGCGGCCATCTTGGTCCTCTGCGCCCTGGGGTGGCATACCGCGCAGGCGGGTCCTGTTCGGGAGCGCATGGCCGAACGCCGGGAAGCCCGCCAGGGCGCCTCCTCCGGCGCCCTCACGGCCGCGCAACGCCCCGCGCACGCGGATGTGGCCTACGGCCAGGACCCGGCGCAGACGATGAACGTCTATGCCCCCAACACCGCCAACCAAGGCCAAGGCGCACCCGTGATCTTCATGGTGCACGGCGGTGCCTGGGCCATGGGCGACAAGGCCTCGTCGCACGTGGTGCGGCACAAGGCGGCCCGCTGGCTGCCCAGAGGCTTGCTGTTCATCTCGGTGAACTACCGGCTGCTGCCCAGCGCCGATCCACTGGAGCAGGCCCGTGACGTGGCCCGTGCGTTGGCCTTCGCGCAGCAACAGGCCTCCGCCTGGGGTGGCGATGCCGGCAAGTTTGTGCTGATGGGGCATTCGGCCGGCGCCCATCTGGTGTCGCTGCTGTCGGCCGAGCCGGCCCTGGCGCGCGAGCAGGGCGCCAAACCCTGGCTGGGCACCGTGTCGCTGGACAGCGCCGCCTTCGACGTGCCCGCCATCATGGGTGCCCGTCACGCCAGACTGTACGACCGCGCCTTTGGCAAGGACCCGAACTTCTGGGCAGCCACCTCCCCGCTGCACCAGTTGAAGCAGGCGCAGCCCCCTCTGCTGGCCGTGTGCTCCAGCCGCCGTGACGATGCCTGTCCGCAAGCGCAGGCTTTCGCGGCCAAGGCCACACCGCTGGGCATGCGCGTGAGCGTGCTGCCGCAGACCCGCACCCACGCCGAGATCAACGACGACCTGGGCCAGCCCGGCGCCTACACCGAGGCGGTGGAGGATTTCCTGCGCTCTCTGGACCCCGGTCTGGCCAAGACGCTGCAGGGGCGCCGTTAAGCGGCCACGTGCCGGCTCACAAGGCCGGATCCAGCGTCAAGGCTGACTGCATCCCGGAGAGCAGCTCCAGCGAGCGCAGCCGCACCTTCTGATCATGCAGGTGCGCTGTCACCATCAACTCATCGGGCCGGTAGGTGTCCAGGAAGCGGCGCAAGCCCTGCAACACTGTCGCGGGTGAGCCGACAAAGGCGTGGCGCAAGGCGCGCCCCACCCCGGCCTGCTCCTCCGCGGTCCAGAGCCCGTCCATCGAATCGACCGGCGGCGGCACCTGGCCGGGCACGCCGCGCCGCAGGTTCATGAACGACTGCTGCACCGAGGTGAAGGCACGGCGCGCTTGTTCATCGGTGTCGGCCACCACCACGTTCACCGTCAGCATCAGGTGCGGGCTGGCCTGTGTGGCCGAAGGCTGGAAGCGCTGCCGGTACAGCGCGATGGCCGGATCCAGTTGCTCGGGCGCGAAATGGGAGGCAAAGGCATAAGGCAGGCCGAGCACGGCCGCCAGTTGCGCGCCGTACAGGCTGGAGCCCAGGATCCACAGCGGCACGCGCAGGCCATTGCCCGGGTAGGCGCGCAGGCGCTGGCCCGGCCTGTCGGGCTCGAAGTAGTGCTGCAGTTCTTGCACGTCGTCCGGGAAGCGCTCGGCCGCGGCCACCGGATCACCGCGCCGCATCGCGCGGGCGGTGAGTTGATCGGCGCCCGGTGCCCGCCCCAGACCCAGGTCGATGCGGCCGGGATAAAGCGCCTCCAGCGTGCCGAACTGCTCAGCGATGGTCAGCGGCGAATGGTTGGGCAGCATGATGCCGCCCGCCCCCACGCGGATCCGCGAGGTGCCGCCCGCCACATGGCCGATCACCACCGAGGTGGCGGCGCTGGCGATGCCCGGCATGTTGTGGTGCTCGGCCAGCCAGAAGCGGTTGAATCCGCAGCGTTCGGCCTGGCGAGCCAGCTCCAGGGTGTTGTGAAGCGCCTGCGAGGCGGTGCTGCCCATGGCGATGGGCGACAGGTCGAGGACGGACAGCGGTACGGCAGTGGACGGCATGATGGCGCACACTGTAGGCAAAGCCGGGCTTGCCGGTTGACCAGGCCACCGATGCCCCCGCTGGCGACCCGGCGAGACATGTCGCACACTCGGGCATGCCCTCTGTCACGGCACAATCGGTCGCCGCGCGCTACGATCACACCATGTTCTCGTTCGACAAGATCCTGGCCGTGATGGTGGCCGTTGCCTGCCTGGTGCTGCTGATCCGGCTGTTGGTGGGCGCGCGCCGCCGGCGGACGCTGGACCGCACCGCCTTCGGCCTGTGGCACGGCCTGCGCCGCCGTGTGCAGCGCCTGGTGCACTGGCGCAAGCACCGTCGATCCGCCGAGAAGGCTGCCGAAGAGGCCATCCGCCGTGCCCGTGATGGCGTGGAACGCAAGGGCAACGTCTACACACCCAAGTCGTTCAACAAACCGCGCAAACCGCATTGAGCCAGGCCGGCTGTTTCAGGCAATCCCCCTGAAATTGCCGCACAACAAGATAACAAGAATCATTCTCAATGATAATGGCATTCCGGCAAGCACCCGGCTTGCCTCTGTCTGCGCAGTTCTCCCATGTCTATCTTGTCCCTGTCGTCTGCTGCACGCCACCGCTGGAGGGTGGCTTCGCGCGCCCTCGCCGCCGTGGTGGGCGGCTATGGGGTGGCCGCGCTCAGCGCCGCGGTGCTGGCCGTGGCCCTGCCGCTGCCCCGCGCCGATGCCACCCTCACCGGCACGATGCTGTCCTTCCTGGTCTTCGCCTGTGCGGTGATCTGGGTGTTCGCCGCGCGCACCGCCACGCGCGCCTGGGTGGGGCTGCTGCTGCCGTCGGCGGCACTGGGCCTGGCGGTGTGGCTGCAACGCCTGCTGGGGGCCGCATGAAGGAAGGGTTCCGCCAATCGATGGCCTGGCTGCACACCTGGTCGGGCCTGCTGGTCGGCTGGGTGCTGTTCGCAATGTTCGCCACCGGCACCTCGGCCTATTTCCGCGACGACATCACCTTGTGGATGAAGCCGGAGCTGCACCAGGCCAGCACCCAGACCCAGGCGCCGGCCGCCGCGGCCGAGCTGGCCGCCGCCCGCCTGCAGGCCGTGGCCGACAAGTCGCCGCGCTGGTTCATCTCGCTGCCTGATGGGCGCAGTCCCTCGCTGGGCATCACCTGGGCCCCGGCGCCCGGCGCCAAGGATCAGGCACCCAAGAACCAGCGCCGCCGCTTCGAATCGGAAACGCTCGATCCGGCCACGGGCGAACCCGTGGTCAAGGCCCGCCAGACGCGCGGCGGCGAGTTTCTCTACCGCTTCCACTTCGATCTGCACTACATGCCGGCCATCTGGGGCCGCTGGATCGTGGGCGCGTGCGCCATGTTCATGCTGGTGGCCATCATCAGCGGGATCATCACGCACCGCCGCATCTTCTCGGACTTCTTCACCTTTCGGCCACGCAAGGGGCAGCGCTCCTGGCTGGACGGGCACAATGCCACCGCCGTGCTGGCCCTGCCCTTCCACATCATGATCACCTACACGGGGCTGATCACACTGATGTTCCTGTACATGCCCTGGGGCGCGCAGAACGCCTACAAGGGTGACGAAAAGACCTTCTTCTCGGAGGTCTTCCCTTCACGCAACGACGACGCCAAGCCGTCCGGTGTGCACGTGGCGCTGGCCCCGCTGGGCCCCATGGTCATGCAGGCCACACAGCACTGGCAGGGCACGCCGCCTGGCCGCATCACCGTCAACCGGCCCAATGACGCCACGGCCACCATCAGCATGACGCGCCAGGGTGAGAACTCGGTGTCGAGCAAGCAGCCCGTGATGCGCTTCAACGGCGCCACCGGCGAACTGATCGGCACGCAGGGCGACGATCTGTCCGGCGCGATGCAGACACATGGCGTGCTCTACGGCCTGCACGTGGCGCACTTCGCCACGCCGCTGATCCGGCCGCTGTTCTTCCTGTGCGGTCTGGCCGGCTGCGCCATGGTAGGCACGGGCCTGCTGCTGTGGGCCGTGAAGGAGCGCCAGAAATACGCCAAGGCCCTGGCCAAGGGCGGCCGCGTCGGCTTCGGGCTGCGCCTGGTCGATGGCTTGAACATCGGCGCCGTGGCGGGTGTGCCGCTGGCCATCGCCGGCTACTTCTGGGCCAACCGCCTGCTGGCCGTGGACCTGCCCGAGCGCCCCGCCGCCGAGATCGCCTGGTTCTTCAAGGTATGGGGTTTCGTGGCCGTGCTGGGCCTGCTGCGCCCCACGCGCGGCCTGTGGAAGGTGCTGCTGGTGGGCACGGGCCTGGCCTTCGGCCTGATTCCCGTGCTCAATGCCTTCACCACCGCCACCCACCTGGGCGTGACGCTGTTCAAGGGCCCGCTGCCCGTGGCCTTGTTCGACCTGACCGTGCTGGGCCTGGGGCTGCTGTTCCTGTTCTCGGCCTGGATGCTGCACAAGCACCGGCCCAAACCCAAGGTCTCCAAGGTCGCCAAGGTCACCAAGGTGGTCAAGGTGGCCAAGGCCTCGCCCCCCGGTGGCCAACCCATCCTGGATGGCGACGGCCTGCCCGAGGTGCAAGGATCATGATGACGATACCCGCCTGGCTGGCCGTGGCCGCCGTTGCGCTGGCCTATGCCGGCTTCGCCGCCCTGAGCCTGGCGATGGACCGGCACCATGCCGATGTCTTCGGGCGCGGCAAGGCGCCTTCAGCCCGTGCGCGCCAGTGGCTGCGTGCTGGCGGCACCATCGCCCTGGCCCTGTCGCTGACGGCCTGCGTGGCGCGCCAGGGCTGGAACATCGGCCCTATCCTGTGGTGCGGCGCGATGACGCTGGTCGCCCTGCTGCTGTCCGGCCTGCTGTTGCCCTATGCCCCGCGCTGGGCGCTGCGCGTGGCGGTGATCAGCGCGCCTGTCGGGCTGCTGAGCCTGGTGCTGGCGCGCTGAAGCAGCACGCTTGGCGCCACACCAGCGCTGCCCACCGCAGGCCTCACGCCCCGGGCGCATCGCGCCATGCCGAGGGCGTCACGCCCGTCCAGCGCCGGAACGCTCGCGTGAAGGCGCTCAGCTCGGCAAAGCCCAGCAGGTAGGCGATCTCGCTGACCGAGTACACCCCCGCCCGCAGGTGCTCCAGCGCCTGCGCATGGCGAGCCTGCTGCAACACATCGCGGTAGCTCGTGCCTTGCTCCGCCAGCCGGCGCTGCAGGCTGCGCGTGGTCAGTCCCAGGTGGGCGGCGGCGTCCTCCTGGCGCGGCTCGCCTTGCGGCAGGCGCACGCGCAACCATTCGGCGATGCGCAGGGGCAGCTCACCCGCCTGGCCCTGCTGCCACTGCGACAGGTAGCGCCCCGCCGCCTCTTCGTTGATGCGCGCCAACTCGGCATTGGCATACGTGAGTGGCCGCATCAGCACGGATTCGTCCAGCCACAGGGCGTTGTCCTCGCTGCCGTAGATGGGCACCACGCGCATGGCGCGCTCATAGCGCGCATGGTCGGTCGGGCAAGGCCGCTGCAGGCGCAACTCCAGCACGTTGAAACCGGGGCCGTACAAGGCGCCGCAAGCCCGCAGGATCACCAGCATGAAGGCATCGACCGCGCTCCATGCGGCGCGTGCATCGGCTTCGGCCAGCAGGCGGGCATCGCCGCTCATGCACAGGCGCCCGGCCCGGCCCACGCGCTCGAAGCGCAGCTCGCCCGCGTCCGACACCACACGGAAATAGCGCGACAGCCGCGTGAACAGGTCCGCCAGGTTCTCCGAGGCCAGGCCGGCGTAGCCCAGCGCGTGAAACGTCATCGGCGTGATCTGACGGGCCACGTCCAGGCCCAGCAGCGGCTCGCCCGTGGCCTCGATGGCGCGCTGCCAGAACACCATGGTCTGCCGCACGGGATAGCGCGCCAGCGGGTCCTGCAGCAGCGAGGGGTCCATGCCCACCTCGCGCATCAGCGCCTGCGCGTCCACGCCCCTGCCTTCCACGGCGCGCTGCACGGCCCGCACCCAGGTGGACAGCGAGGTGGCCCGGTGGGCCGGGAACGGTGATGAGGACGGCTCGGCAGGGCTCATCGCGCCAGATTGTCTCCGCTTGTGGTGTGGGATGGGGCCGCCGCCACGGCGCATCGGGTCAAGCCGCTGTCGCATTGGGGCAAGACCCGCCACGGTGCGGCTGGCCATGATGCGGCCAAGCTTCAACGCCAGCCATCCATCATGCACCGTCCAGTCTCATCCGAGCGCTCCAGCGCTGTCAACGCCGACCTCGGCCGTCATCCGACCGCCATGAGCGACGCCCAGAAAGCCCAGCGCATCCGCGCCGAGGTCGGCGCCGCGGGCGAGCGGATGCGTGCTCGCCACCCTTGGCTGCGCCACCAGGATGCGATCGGCCTGGCGATCCAGTTGGGCGCCATCGCGGGCATGGCCTTGTGTGCCTGGACCTACCTGGCCGGTTGGGCGCCGTGGTGGACCGTGGTGCTGCCGATCGCCATCTTCGCCTCGCTCACGCACGAGATCGAGCACGACCTGATCCACCAGCTCTATTTCAAGAACCGCCCCTGGGTGCAGGATGTGCTGCTGTTGCTGGGCTGGTGCGCGCGCCCGTCCACGGTCAACCCGTGGATCCGCCGGCAGATGCACTTCCACCACCACAGGCACTCCGGCCAGGCCACGGACTATGAAGAGCGCGCCATCACCAACGGCCAGCCCTGGGGCCTCAAGCGCTTCCTGATGACCAGCGACACCATCCTGTCGTACGCCCTGCGCCGCCGCGAGATGCTCGGCATCATGAAGGCCTACGTGAAGGAGGTCGAAAAACCCGCCACGCGCGCTGCCTTCCGGCGCGGCATGGCCGCCAAGCTGCTGAGCCTGGCGCCGCTGGGCATGGCCTTCTGGGCGGTCTGGCACCTGTTTCTGGGCTTTCACGCCATCGACATCGGTGCGCGCCTGGTGGGCTCGCCCGTGGCCTGGAGCGCCGGCACGCTGTCGTTCATGGCCGGGCTGCAGGCCTGGGTGGTCTGCCTGATCCTGACCAATGTGCTGCGCAACTTCGCGCTGCATTTCATCAGCTCGAACATGCACTACTACGGCGACGTGGAGCGTGGCAACCTGCTGCAGCAGTGCCAGGTGCTCAACCATCCGCTGTTCTGGCCCTTCCAGCTGCTGTGCTTCAACTTCGGCTCGACGCACGCCATCCACCACTTTGTGGTCGGCCAGCCCTTCTACCTGCGCCAGATGATCGCGGGCGAAGCGCACCAGATCATGCGCCGCATGGGCGTGCCGTTCAATGACCTGGGCACCTTCAGGCGCGCCAACCGGCGCGAGGCAAGCGGCGTCGCGCCGGCCTGAGCCCCGTCCCGCTGTCCGAGCACGCCAGGGGCCGCATTCGCGGCCCCTTTTTCCATGGCGGCCCCGACAACAGCCCGGGACAGCGGGCACCCTCCCAAGCACCCAACCCGCGCAACGCGGTGTCGCACGGAACCTTTTCGCCGAGAACAATTCGCATTTAGAGTAAGCTTCGCACCATGAAGACGCCGTCCACCGCCCTCACGCTCGACCTCTTGCCCGAACACACGCAGGCGGTGATCCAGCGCGTGCGCGCCGCCACCGACGCCGACCAGGCCGGCCTGCAGCGCCGCCTGCTCGAGCTGGGCTTCGTGCCCGGCGAGCGCGTGCAGGTGCTGCGTCGCCCGCTGGCCGGTCGCGGCCCGCTGGCCGTGCGCGTGGGCGGCAGCACCTTCGCGATGCGTCCGCTCGAATCCTCCCTGATCGAAGTTCTCCCCGGCTGATCCCGGCCGCTGCCCCATGTCCACGCTGACCCAGGCCCCGGTGGCCTTGAAGTTCCCCACCCTGATCGCCTTGGTGGGCAACCCCAACTGCGGCAAGACCGCGCTGTTCAACCGCCTGACGGGCGCCCGCCAGAAGGTGGGCAACTACGCCGGTGTCACTGTCGAGCGCAAGGAAGGCTCCTTCATCAGCCCCGCCGGCCAGCCCTGGCGTGTCCTGGATCTGCCCGGCGCCTACAGCCTGCTGGCCGTCACGCCCGACGAAGCCGTCACCCGCGACGTGATCCTGGGCAATCAGGATGAAGAGAAGGCCCCCCGCGCGCTGGTGTGCGTGGCCGACGCCTCCAACCTGCGCCTGCACCTGCGCATGGTGCTCGAGCTCAAGACGCTGGGCGTGCCCATGCTGCTGGTGCTCAACATGATCGACCAGGCCGAGGACCGCGGCCTGCGCATCGACATCGACCGCCTGTCCAGGGAGCTCGGGATCCCCGTGGTGACCTCGGTGGCCGTGCGCAGCGGCGGCACCGACGCCCTGCTCAAGGCGCTGGACGACTCTGGCTGGGCCCAGTTGCCACGCGACAAGGCCGGCGCCCCCAGCCACTCGGTGGCCTCGATCGAATCGCTGTCCGTGGAAGAGACCCACCAGCGCGTGCTGGCCCTGCTCAGCGCCTGCGTGAGCCAGGTGCAAGGCCGTGGCGATGCACCGGGCCACACGCTGACCGACCGCGTGGACCGCTTCGTGCTGCACCCCGTGTTCGGCCCGCTGATCCTGGCCGCGCTGATGTTCCTGGTGTTCCAGGCCGTGTTCAGCTGGGCCAGCGTGCCCATGGACCTGATCGACGCAGGCACCGCCGCCCTGGGCGAGTTCGTCGGCGGGCTGATGTCCGAAGGCATGCTGCGCAGCCTGCTGGTCGATGGCGTGATCGCCGGGGCCGGCAGCGCCGTCATTTTCCTGCCGCAGATCATCATCCTCTTCGCCTTCATCCTGGTGCTGGAGGAATCGGGCTACCTGCCGCGCGCGGCCTTCCTGCTGGACCGCGTCATGGGTGGCGTGGGCCTGTCGGGCCGCGCCTTCATCCCGCTGCTGTCCAGTTTCGCCTGCGCCATCCCCGGCATCATGGCCACACGCACCATGGGCCAGCCGCGCGACCGGCTGATCACCATCCTGATCGCCCCCTTGATGACCTGCTCGGCGCGCCTGCCCGTGTATGCGCTGCTGATCGCGGCCTTCATTCCCGATCAGACCGTGTGGGGCCTGTTCAACCTGCAGGGCCTGGTGCTGTTCACGCTGTACATGGCCGGCATCGTGGCCGGCCTGGTCGTGGCTTTCGTGCTCAAGCGCATCATGGGCCAGACCAGCGACCAGCCCCTGCTGATGGCCCTGCCGGATTACCACTGGCCCCACCTGCGCAACATCGCGCTGGGCCTGTGGGAGCGCGCCATGATCTTCCTCAAGCGCGTGGGCACCATCATCCTGGCGCTGATGATCGTGCTGTGGTTCCTGTCCACCTTCCCCGGGGCACCCGAGGGCGCCACGCAGCCGGCCATCGACTACAGCTATGCTGGCCAGCTCGGCAAGGCGCTCGAAGTGGTGCTCTCGCCCATCGGCTTCAACTGGCAGATCTGCATCGCGCTGGTGCCCGCCATGGCCGCGCGCGAGGTGGTCGTGAGCGCCCTGGGCACGGTTTACGCCCTGTCGCAAACGGGCGAGGCCCTGGATGGCGCACTGGGTGCCGTGATCCACCAGCAATGGTCGCTGGCCACCGCGCTGTCGCTGCTGACCTGGTTCGTGTTCGCACCGCACTGCCTGGCCACCTTGAGCGTGGTCAAGCGTGAAACCAATGGTTGGAAGATCCCGCTGGTGATGGCGGCCTACCTGTTCGGCCTGGCCTATGCCTGCTCCTGGGTGGTCTACCGGCTGACCCTGCACTTCACGGGCTGAGGACACGCCCGCCATCGACCGGAGCCCACCATGACCCTGCCCTGGCAAGACATCATCACCTGGCTGATCGTGCTGGGCGCCGTGGCCTACCTGGCGCGGCGCTGGTGGCCCGGCGCCAAAAGCAAGGCTGCCTGCCATGACGGCAGCGCCCCCGGGCCGGCAGCCGTCAGAACCACCGGATGCTCGGGCTCGTGCGACGGCTGCGGCGCGGCCACCTTGGCATCTGCAAAAACACAAACCCACACAAACAAGGGTGCCTAACCCCCTTCTTCTGGGGATACGCAATCGGGTTAACCCTTCCTACACTGCCTTCACCGCCCTCGAAGGCAATGTTCAGAAATCAGGTCCCACCATGCGCCCCTTGTTCGCCATCGCCCCGCTCGCCTTGGCCCTGGCCCTGCTAGGTCCATCGTCGCAAGCCTCCCAGACCGACCGGTCCTGGGCGCAGACCGTCATGTCCTGGGTGTTTGATCAGGATGACGCCGGCCAAGACACCACCGCCGCCAGCGACCTGCCCGGCTCCTTCCGCTCGCTGAGCGACCGCATCGCACGCTGAGCCCTTCCCATCCGCCCTGGCTTGCGCTTACACTGCGCACTGCTCCGGGGTGTGCCTCACGACAGTGACGGCGCTGAGATGGATAACCGAACCCGTTGAACTTGATCCGGTTCATACCGGCGAAAGAAGAGCCGTCCTGTTGAGGCCCATGCCGTGGCCGCTGGCAGTGCAGCCCTTCATGTGTGCTGCGCCTGTCGTGCCTGCCGCCTGAAGGACACCCACACCCCACCAGCTCTCCGCGCGCCATGGGCCCCTGATGGGCCACTCCTGGAGCACGTGTCACCACACCTGCCCTGGAGAGCGCCCATGAATGCCCCCGATCCCGCCGTCGCCCTGCACACGCTCAGCGAACTCACGCGCCTGACGCGCGAACCCCTGCCCGCCTCGCGCAAGGTCTATGTTCAAGGCAGCCACGAAGGCGTGCGCGTGCCGATGCGCGAGGTGGCGCTCACCAATGGCGAAACCGTCACCCTGTACGACTGCTCCGGGCCCTACACCGACCCGAACGTGTCCATCGACGTGACGCGCGGCCTGCCCGCCGTGCGCGAGGCCGCCGTGCTGGCCCGTGGCGATACCGAAACCTACGAAGGCCGTACCGTGCAAGCCGTGGACGACGGCCTGAAGGCAGACGAGCGCCACGACGAACGCATGGCCGCCCTGCGCGCCGCCGCCAGCGCCCTGCAGCGCACGCCTCGCCGGGCCAAGACGGGTGCCAACGTCTCGCAGATGCACTACGCACGCCAGGGCATCATCACGCCCGAGATGGAGTTCGTGGCGCTGCGCGAGAACCAGCGCCGCATCGAGTTGGCCGACGACTGGCGCAGCAGGTACGGCGTCGATGCCGAGCGCGAGGCCCGCCTGCGCGGCAACCCCATGGGCGCGATGATCCCGCGCGAGATCACGCCCGAGTTCGTGCGCAGCGAGGTGGCGCGCGGCCGCGCCGTGATCCCGGCCAACATCAACCACACCGAACTGGAGCCGATGGCCATCGGCCGCAACTTCCTGGTCAAGATCAACGCCAACATCGGCAACTCGGCCGTGACCTCCAGCATCGAGGAAGAGGTCGAGAAGATGGTGTGGTCGATCCGCTGGGGCGCCG
>DDJC01000048.1 GCA_002339015.1 Burkholderiales bacterium UBA1834 | reverse complement strand
AGGCGCGCGGCGGCGGCGGCGATTTCTTGGCTGAGCTCGCTCATGTGGATGATTCTAGGCGCCTGCCGCCAAGCGCCGCCTGGCCTTGTCGACTACGCTGCCACCCGCACCGGCACGGCACTGAAGGCCGCATTGCCGCTGATGCCGTCGGTCAGGCGGTCGTCGGTCAGGTCGTTCAGGCTGGCGCCGGCATGGGCCTGGGCCACCCGCAGGCCCGTGCCCTGGCGGTCATGACCCCAGCCGTGCGGCAGGCTGACCACGCCCGGCTTGATGTCCTCGGTGATGTGCACGGGCACGCGCACCTCGCCCACGCGTGATCGCACCTGCACGGTCTGGCCCTCGGTGAGCGCGCGCGCCTGCGCATCGGCCGGGTGGATCCACAGCACGCAGCGTGGCTTGCCCGTCACCAGGCGGGGGCTGTTGTGCATCCAGGAGTTGTTGCTGCGCACGTCGCGCCGGCCGATGAGCTTGAGTTCTGCCGATGGCTGGCCTTGAACCGCGGTGTCGGATGCCGTGCCAGGCTGGTTCGAGGCGGCCACACGGGCCAGCACATCGTGCAGATCCCGCGTGATGGCGCCGGGCAGCAGCTGGATGCGCTTGTGGCGCTTGCCAAGCAGGTTCAGCAGCGAAGGCTTGAGCGGGCCCAGGTCGATGCCCTCGGGGTGCGCGCGCAGCTGCTTCATCGTGAGCGGGTAGCTGCTCTTGCGCAGGCCGAGGGCCAGCATCTGGTCGGGGCGCAGGCGGCCCATCAGGGCGCGCTTGGCCAGGCCCTGCAGGCGCTGGCCCACGCTGGCTTTTTCAAGGGCCCAGGTGCGCTGCGCGTAGCGGCGGGCCAGCTCGGTGTAGATCTGCCAGTCGTGCAGGGCACCGGCCGCGGGCTGGACGATGGCCTGGCTGTAGCGCGTGGCGTTGCGCACGGCCAGGTGCCAGAACAGCAGGTCGTAGTGGTCGTGCTCGACGAAGCAGGTGGGCGGCAGGATCACATTGGCGTGGCGCGTGGTCTCGTTCAGGTAGAAGTCGATCGCCACCATGAAGTCCAGCCCCTGCAGGGCCTGGTCCAGCTGACGCCCATTGGGGGTGGACAGCACCGGGTTGCCACAGGCCGTGACCAGGGCGCGGATCTGGCCCTTGCCGGGCGTCAGCATTTCTTCGGCCATCACGGACACGGGCAGCTCGCCGCTGAACTCGGGCGCGCCGCGCACACGGCTGCGCCAGGCATCATGGTGGCCCGGACCCATCAGGCCCAGCTTGATCAGGTCGACGGCGGGGGCGGTGAGCAAGGTGCCGCCTTCGCGGTCCACATTGCCGGTGAGCAGGTTGATCACCTGGATGGCCCACTGGCAGACCACGCCGTGGGCTTGGGTGGACACGCCCATGCGGCCGTAGCAGGCGGCGCCGTCGGCGGCGGCCAGCTCGCGCACCAGGGCGCGGGTGGTGGCGGCATCGATGCCGGTGAGCGCGGCGGTGGCATCGGGCGAGAAGGCCTGCACAGCCTCGCGCAGGGCGTCGAGCTGGTCCAGCAGTCCGGTCAGTGGGCCGGGCTTGGTGAGGTTCTCGGCGAACAGGGTGTGGATCACCGACAGCAGCCAGGCGGCATCGGTGCCGGGCGTGATGAAGTGGTGGGCATCGGCCACGGCGGCGGTCTCGGTGCGGCGCGGGTCGATCACAATGAGCTTGCCGCCACGCTGGCGCAGGTCCTTCAGGCGCTGGCGCACATCGGGCACCGTCATCAGGCTGCCGTTGGAGGCCAGTGGGTTGCCGCCCAGCACCAGCAGGAAGCGGGTGTGGTCGATGTCGGGGATGGGGATGCGCATCTGGTGGCCATAGAGCCAGTACGCGACCAGGTGGTGGGGCAACTGGTCGACCGAGGTGGCCGAGAAGCGGTGCCGTGTCTTGAGCTGGCCGAAGAACAGCGGGCCGTGGGTGATGTTGCCCCAGTTGTGCACATTGGGGTTGCCCTGGTAGACGGCCACGGCGCTGGCGCCGTGCTGCTCGCGCACGCGGGCCAGGCCATCGACGACCAGATCGAAGGCTTCGTCCCAGCCGATGGGCTGCCAGGTGTCGCCCGAGCGCTTCATGGGCATGCGCAGGCGGTCGGGGTCTTCGTGCAGGTCCTTCAGCGCAACGGCCTTGGGGCAGATATGGCCGCGCGAGAACGGATCCTTGTCATTGCCTCGGACAGCGGCGATGCGCTCGCCGTGGGTGGTGGTCTCGACCTGGAATTCGAGGCCACAGATGGCTTCGCAGAGGTTGCAGGCGCCTTGGACCGTGCGGGTGGAGAGCACGGTGGGGGCGCTGGCCGGCGCGTGGGAGGCGGTCTGGCTCATGGCGTCTTTTGGGGGAAAGCGGGAAGGCCATCCTGCCATGAGTTGCCGCGGCGGTCCATGCGCGCTGCGGACATTGAGGGGGCGTGTCAGCCCTGCGTGAAGCTGCGCGAGGCCTGCACCAGGGCCTGGCCGTCCACCTCGGCCTGATGCAGGCGGCGGGCCAGCCAGCGCAGGGGCGAATCCACCGACTGCGGGTGCTCGGCGCTGAGCAGTGCGGTGTTGGAGGGCAGCTCGGCGCTCGCCTCATCCGGCGGGGTCTGGGGCGGTGGTGGTGTGCCTGTGGCAGCGCCAAACACCTCGCGCATGCGTGCGTCGGCCTGCGTCAGCATGTGCAGCGATTGCGCCGGGTCGAATTCCGCCTGGCGGGCCAGCAGCAGGCCGCGCACCCCGGCGATCTGGCTGGTGAGGCGATGGCTGCGCACGACCACGGTTTCCAGGTCACGCAGGCGGGCGCGCTGGGCCGATGGCTCCTTCTGCATGCGCTGCAGCGATTGCGTCAGCAGCCAGACCACGTCGTAGACCTCGCGGCGGGCGTGGCTGCCGCGCTCGCCCAAGGTACTTTGCACGCCCTGGCCCAGCACGTGATGGGCGTAGCGGGCCTGCGCGCGCAGCAGTCGGGCCACCAGTTGCGGCAGTTGATGGCGTTCCCACGCGGGCCACAGGTAGCTGAAGCCCCAGGCCAGACCGGCCCCGACCAGGGTGTCGCCCAGTCGCTCCATGGCGGCCAGCGGCAAGGGGTGGCCCTGGGCCGCCGAGTGCACCTGCAGCAGGGCCAGCACGGCACCGGCCATTGAGGTGATGCGGTAATCGACCAGCGCATAGGCAT
Organism: Burkholderiales bacterium UBA1834; assembly: GCA_002339015.1. GTDB lineage: Bacteria > Pseudomonadota > Gammaproteobacteria > Burkholderiales > Burkholderiaceae_C > Aquabacterium. Next base: position 36,963 of record DDJC01000048.1, on the reverse strand, counting down.
GGGCGAAGCTCAATGCCACGGCCATGGTCAGCAGCAGCACGCCGCCCGGTGGGTGCAGGGCCAGCAGACCCGTGGCCAGCAGGCAGCCACCCAGGGTGCCGATGATGCGGGCATCGCGCCGGGCCAGGGTCTGCTCCAGGTTGCCCCGCAGCACCACGGCCACGGTCATCAGCAGCCATTGGGGGTGGGCGGTCCAGGGCAGCACGTGGGCCAGACCGTAGGCACAGGCCATGGCAGCGGTGGTGCGGGCCGCATGGCGCAGCACGGGGGAGCGCCAGGTCATCACCGCGCGCAGATTGGCCAGTGGCCAGTCCGTCGGTGAACGCATCGATTGCAGCACGGCGTGGTCCAGGTTCAGGCCTTGGGCCTCGGGCTGGGCCAGTGCGTCGTGCAGTTGCTGGATGCCCCGGCGCATCTGGGTGTGGCGGCGCAGCAGCGAGAGCAGGGTGGTGCCCAGATCATCCTGGGCGTCGGTGGCCAGTGGCGTGTTGCGCGTGTCGTGAGCCATGGGCAGCGTGGGCCAGTGCAACCCGCGGGCGGTGGCTTCGGCCATGCGGTGCAGGTGGCTGGCCAAGGCTTTCATCTCCAGGCCCCACTGCAGCAGTGGTTCAGGCACGGGCGTGCCGGCAGGCCAGTGGTCCAGGTCGAGCTGGCAGGCCAGCACCAGATCGCGCACATCGACGATGGCGATGAACCCGGGGATCCAGCGGCGTGCATGCGGGTGCTCGGGGTTCTCGTAGAGCAGGTCGCGGGCCTGCTGCAGCACATCGGCGATGGTGGCCTGCTGGCGCACCAGGGGCAGCAGCGCATCTTCATGGGCCGTGCCTTGGGCGTGGCGTTGCGGCAGGCTGGCCAGCCAGTCGGCCTGGGCGTCCAGCAGGCGGGCCAGGGCATGCAGGCTGTCGGCCACGGCCAGCGTCTGGTAGCGTGCGGCCAGCAAGCGCGCCGTCAGCAGGGACCACCCCACCATCGCCACGCCGCCCAGGGTCACCCAACCCAGGTGTTCCCACAGGCCGGCGCCCTGGAAGTGGCCCAGCTGGAAGGCGGCCATCTGGAACACCAGCCCCAGGATCATCGTGAAGGTGAGCGGGCCGCCCCGCTTGCCCCAGGCCGTCCAGAGGATGGCGCTGAAGGTGATGGCCAGCACGGCCAGGCCCATCATCACCGGATGGCCCTGGCACAGGGCCACCAGCAGCGCCACGATCACCGTGGCGATGGCGGCCATCCCCATGGGGCGTGTCTTGGCCCGCAGCGGGGTGACGGTGTCGACGATGCTGACCACGGCCGCGCCGGACGACGCGGTAAGCGCCTCGGGCATGCCCGCGCCCAGGGCGATGGCGGTGGTGATGCTGGCCAGCCCTGCGCCGACGCTCAACCCGTTGACCAGGTGCGAAGGCAGGCGCCTGGCGAGCGCGACAGGGGTGAGCTGTTGGGCCGGCACCCCTGAGCGCTCCGCAGGAATCAGACCTCGCGGCGCAGGGCCGGGAAGAGGATCACGTCGCGGATGTTGGCCGCGTCGGTCAGCAGCATGACCAGGCGGTCGATGCCGATGCCGCAACCGCCCGTGGGGGGCAGGCCGTATTCGAGCGCGCGGATGTAGTCGGCGTCGAAGTACATGGCTTCTTCGTCGCCTGCGTCCTTGGCGCTGGCCTGCGACTGGAAGCGCGCGGCCTGCTCTTCGGGATCGTTCAGCTCGCTGAAGCCATTGCCGTATTCGCGGCCGGTGATGAAGAGCTCGAAGCGCTCGGTGATGCCGGGGTTGTCATCCGACGCGCGGGCCAGCGGCGAGACCTCGACCGGGTAGTCGATGATGAAGGTGGGCTGCCAGAGTTTTTCCTCGACCTCGGCCTCGAACAGGCCGAACTGCAGCTCGGCCAGGCTCCAGCGGGCGGGAGCTTCCTCGCCGGCGGCCTTCAGACGGGCGCGCAGCACCTCGGCATTGTCGGCTTCTTCAGGCGTGAGGCCGGCGTGCTGCACCAGCGAATCGCGCACCGTCAGGCGGGCGAAGGGCGATTCGAGGTCGACATCCTTGCCACCGTAGGTGAGCTTGGCCGAGCCGACAGCGGCGCGCGCGGCGTGGCGCAGCACCTCTTCGGTGAAGTCCATCAGGTCGCGGTGGTTCCACCAGGCCGCGTAGAACTCCATCATCGTGAACTCGGGGTTGTGCCGCACGGACACGCCCTCGTTGCGGAAGTTGCGGTTGATCTCGAACACGCGCTCGAAGCCGCCCACCACCAGGCGCTTGAGGTAGAGCTCGGGCGCGATGCGCAGGAACATCTCCTGGTCGAGCGCATTGTGGTGGGTGGTGAAGGGCTTGGCGTTGGCCCCACCGGGGATGGGGTGCATCATGGGGGTCTCGACTTCCAGGAAGCCGTTGTCGACCATGAAGGCGCGGATGGAGGCGATGGCCTTGCTGCGGGCCACGAAGCGCGCGCGCGATTCCTCGTCGACGATGAGATCGACGTAGCGCTGGCGGTACTTCTGCTCTTGATCCGTCATGCCGTGGAACTTGTCCGGCAACGGGCGCAGGGCCTTGGTCAGCAGGCGGATGCGGGTGGCCTTGATGGACAGCTCGCCTGTCTTGGTCTTGAAGAGCGTGCCTTCGCAACCCAGGATGTCGCCCAGATCCCAGTGCTTGAAGGCGGCCAGGCTGTCGGCGCCGACGTTGTCCAGCGTGACGTAGACCTGGATGCGGCCGGTGGCATCCTGCAGGGTGCCGAAACAGGCCTTGCCCATCACGCGCTTGAGCATCAGGCGGCCACCCACGCTGGCGGACACGGTCTGGGCTTCCAGCTCGGCCGGCTCGGTGCCGTCATGCGCGGCATGCAGCGCGTCTGCGCGGTCGGCCGGCTTGAAATCGTTGGGAAAGGCCACGCCCTGGGCGCGGATGGCGGCCAGTTTCTCGCGGCGCTCGGCCACCAGCTTGTTGGTGTCGACCGGGGCGGCTTCAGTCGCGTCGGTCTGGTCGGGCGTCGGGGTAGTGGGCTTGGTCATGGCGTGGGCGCGGTAGGCCGCGCGAGGGGCGGCAAGGCAAATGCGGTAACCCTCCATTGTATGAAACCGTGGGCCACAATGTCGCCCATGTCTGTCCAAGAAGAATCATCGCCCTGGCGGCGTGCCTGGGCCACGGTGCCCCGCGCCGCACTGGGCAACCTGCTGGCCAAGCTGGTGATCGTGGCGCTGGGCCTGGCCATCACCGTGCTGGTGGCCCGCCAGGGCCCCCGGGTGCAGGGGGCCTTTGCACTGTTCGTGGCCGTGGAAGCCGGCCTGCTGACCCTGTTTTCCGGACTGGGCCTGTGGCTGGCCCGGCAGGTGTCGCGCCAGCAGGCGGGCGAGCCGGGTGCCACGCTTCCCTTGCTGCGCAGTGTCCTGCGCGCCGCGGTGGGGCTGGGGCTGGTGGCGGCATTGGTGCTGCTGGGCGTGTCCTGGTGGGCCGACAGCCTGCCTTATGCGCAACTGTGGCTGCTGGCGCTGGCGGCACCCTTCCTGCTGCTGGTGCCCACCGCCACGGGCCTGTGGATGGGGCGGGGCCGCATGTGGCCACTGAACCTGGCGCAGGTGGCGGCGCCCGCCTCGGTGCTGTCCGGCCTGGCCGTGGTGTGGTGGCTGATGCAGGATGTTGCCTGGAAGACGCCGGCGGCGGTGCTGGTGCTCACGGCCTGGGTCAGTGGCAAGTCGCTGGTGGCGGTGCTGACGGCCATCTATGCGCTGCACGACAGCGCCCGGCACGACGACAAGCGCGAGCCGGCCAGTCTGGTGTTCCAGGGGCGGCGCCCCCGGTGGTGGACGGAATGGGGCTTCGTGGCCACCATCGGCATCACCAACGTGATCAGCCTGCTCAATTACCGTGCCTCGCTGTTCCTGGTGGAGCACTACCACGGCCTGGCGGTGGTAGGCACCTATTCGGTGGCGGTGACAGTGGCGGAGCTGCTGTGGCTGTTGTCGTCCTCCGTCACGGTGTCGGCCTATTCGCGCATCGGCCATCCGGATCGGGCCGTGTCGGCCACGATGACGGTGCAGGCGGTGCGCATCAACGTGCTGTCCACGCTGGTGGCGGCGCCTTTGCTGCTGGCCGGCGCCTGGTGGGCCGTGCCCCGGGTGATGGGCGAGGCCTACGTGGCCTCGGTGGTGCCGCTGGCCTGGCTGTTGCCGGGCGTGGCGGCCTATGCAGCGGCCTCCAGCCTGTCGGCCTTCTACACCAACCACCTGGGCAAGCCGCAGCTGTCGGGCATGGTGGCCAGCCTGTCGCTGGCGATCAGCGTCACGGTGGCGCTGGCGCTGGTGCCCTCCATGGGCGCAGTGGGCGCGGCCATCGGCAGCAGTGCGGGCTACATCCTGGCCATCGTGGTGGCTTACGCGGTGTTCTTGCGCCATGCCGGATTGCCGCTACGGGCCTTGTGGACACCTGGGGCGCGCACGTGAGCGGCAGGTGCCCCGAAATGCGGGGGCAGGGGCAGGGCTGGCTGCCCGGGATCGGCCAAAGCGGAGACAATCGCGGGCTTGCCTGTCCCAACCGTGCTGCCCCGTACCTGTTGCGTGGGGCGATGACGCCCCCCGAGCTCCTGCCGTGACCATGATTGCCCTGCGCCAAAGCCTGACCCGCCCGCTGGCCCGACTGCTGTCGGTGTTCACCGGGCCGCGCATCGTCTATGGCTGGCGCAACGCCAACGGCGTCTACTGCCCGGCCACGCGCATCAGCACGCACACCTCGATCGACGGGCACGCCGGCCTGGTGCTGGGCGACCATGTCTTCATCGGCCACTTCAATCGTCTGGATGGCTCCAATGGCCTGGTGATCGACGAGGGCTGCCAAGTCACCAACTACGTGTCCATCCTCAGCCACTCCAGCCACCGCTCGGTGCGCATCATGGGGCGGCGCTACCTGGGGCACCACGATCCGGTGGGGTATGTGCGCCGCGCCACCCACATCGGCGCCTACAGCTTCATCGGGCCGCACTGCGTGATCGCGCCAGGTGCGCGCATCGGCAAGGGTGTGATCGTGCAGGGCTACAGCTTCGTCTCCGGCGAGGTGCCCGATTTCGCCATGGTGGGCACGCGCCAGCCCGGCCAGCCCGCCGTGGTGATGGGGGATACGCGAGACATGGACGCCACCTTGCTCGCCCAGCACCCCGCGCTGCACCAGGTCTACGCCGCCTGGGCCGGCCAGGACAACCTGCGCCGCGCGCTGGCCCATGGAGGCAGAGCCCCGTGAGCGAGCCCTTGCGCATCCTGTTCTTCGCCGATGCGGCCAGCGTGCACACGCGTCGCTGGGTGGCCTCCATGGTCGAGCGTGGCGCCGAGGCCATCGTGATCACCCGCTCGCCGGCCGAGGTGCCAGGGGCGCGCGAGGTCATCGCCATCGCCCCGGGTCAGGACAAGGCCAGCTGGTTCAAGGCGCTGCCCGAAGTGCGCCGCATGGCCCGCCGTGTGGCAGCCGGTTTCAAGCCGCACCTGGTGCATGGGCACTACGTGACCTCGTACGGGCTGTGGGCTGCGGCCTGCGGCCTGCGCGTGCCCAAGGTGCTGACGGCCTGGGGCTCGGACATCCTGGTCACCCCGCGCGCGAGCCGGCTGATGCGCCTGATCGTGCGCTGGTCACTGCGCCGCGCCGACCTGATCACGGCCGATTCGATCGAGATGGTCGACGAGATTGCCTCCTACCACCCCAGCGCGCCGGTGCACCAGATCCTGTGGGGCGCCGACACGGCCAAGTTCCTGCCCGCGCCGCCCGCGCCGGATTTCGAGGTCGTGAGCCTGCGTGTGTGGGAGCCCAACTACAACATTGATCTGGTGATCGAGGCCTTCGCCCGCTTTGTGAGCCTGCGCCCGCACTCGCAGGCGCGTCTGCACCTGCTGGGCGGCGGCCCGCTGCAGGGCGCGCTGGAAGAGCGCGTGGCCGCGCTGCGCCTGCTGCAGCAGGTGCGCTTTCATGGCCGCCTGGGCGATGTCGAGATGATCGAGGCCATCCAGCGCTGCCGCGTGTCGGTGTCGGTGCCCACCAGCGACGCCACCTCGGTGTCGGTGCTCGAGTCCATGGCCTGCGGGCTGCCCATCATCGCCTCCGACCTGCCGGCCAACCGCCAGTGGGTGGACAGCCAGGGCGGCTGGCTCACGCCCGTGCGCGACATCGACGCGCTCACCCAGGCCCTGCTGGACGCGCACGACGACCCGACCGCCGCCACGCTCAAGGGCGTGCACAACCGCCGCCGCATCGAGCGCGAAGCCTCGCGCCGTGGCCAGATGGACCGCATGTGGCAGCTGTACCTGCAGATCCTCAAGCCCAACGGGAAAGGGCTGAAGGGGCGCAAGGCCCGGCCACAGGGCGCCGCACAGCCGCCGCAGGGAGATGCCCCTTGAGCGGTCCTTCCACCGTGGCGCCCAGCAGGCTGGAGGGCGGCACCGTCTCGGTGATCGTGCCCTGCCGCAACGAGCGCGATCACATCGAAGCCTTCTGCGCCAGCGTGGCCGCCCAGCATGTACCCGAGGGCTGGACGCTGGAGGTGCTGATCGCCGATGGCCTGAGCGACGACGGCACGCGCGAGCGCCTGGCGGCCTTCTGCCAGCGCGATCCGCGCTTCGTGATGATCGACAACCCCGGCCGCATCGTCTCGTGCGGGCTGAACCGCTGCATCGACCGTGCGCAGGGTCGCTTCATCGTGCGGCTGGACGTGCACACCGTCTACGCGGGCGACTACATTGCGCGCTGCCTGGATACCTGGCACGCCACCGGTGCCGACAACGTGGGCGGTCCCTGGCGGGCCGAAGGCGCGGCTGGCCCTGACGGCCGCGTGCAGCGTGCCATCGCGGCGGCGTTTCAATCGCGCTGGGTGGCGGGTGGGGCCCGCTCGCGCGACCTGGGTTATGAAGGGCCGGTCGATACGGTCTATCTGGGCGCCTGGCCGCGCGAGACCTTCGAGCGCTTCGGCGGCTTCGATGAGGCCCTGGTGCGCAACCAGGACGACGAGCACAACCTGCGCATCCACAAGGGCGGCGGGCGCGTGTGGCAATCGTCCACCATCCGCTCCACCTACCACCCGCGCGCGCAGGTGTCCGACGTGTTCCGCCAGTATCGCCAGTACGGCTACTGGAAGCCCTTCGTGATGCGCAAGCACGGCCAGGCGGCCTCGCTGCGCCACCTGGTGCCCGGGCTGTTCGTGGGGCTGTGGTTGGCGCTGGCTTTCCTCATGATGGCCTCGATGCTGTGGGCGGCCTCGCCGTGGACACCCGCCACCACGCCCGTGATGGCTGTGGCAGGCACCAGCGCGTGCCATGGGCCGTGGCTGGCCTGGATCTTCGCGGGCCTGACCAGCGGGCTGTTCGCGGGCCTGAACCTGCTCTATGCCGCGACCGTACTGATGATGAGCGGTCTGATCGCGACCCAGCAGGGACGCGAGCTGTGGCCCTACCTGCCACGGGTGATCGCGGCCTACCATCTGGGTTACGGTCTGGGCTCGCTGCGCGGTTGGTGGGATGTGATCCTCAAGGGCCGCCCCGATCCCGCGTTCGGCAAACTCACACGCGGCCCATCACGTGGATGACCTCGGCTTGTTCGCGCGCTTGAGCGTACCGGCCGGCATACTGACCTCTTTCCTGTCTCGCGTCTCTTCGCCATGAGCACCGACCAAAGCCTGCCCTTCCTGCCCTTTGCCCTGCCCGAGATCGGCGAAGAAGAAATCGCCGAGGTGGCCGATGCCCTGCGCTCCGGCTGGGTCACCACCGGCCCCAAGACGCGCCGCTTCGAGCAGGATTTCGTGGCCTTCCTGGGCGATGACAGCCTGCAGGCCATTGCCGTGAACTCGGCCACCGCGGGCCTGCACCTGGCCCTGGAGGCCGTGGGCATCGGCCCGGGCGACGAGGTCATCACCACCACGCACACCTTCACGGCCACGGCCGAGGTGGTGCGCTACCTGGGCGCCGATGTGAAGCTGGTCGACATCGACCCGGCCACCCTGAACATCGATGCTGTGGCCATCGAGGCTGCGGTCACGCCGGCCACCAAGGCCATCATGCCGGTGCACTACGCGGGCCTGGCGGTGGACATGGACGCGATCCATGCCATCGCGCAGAAGCATGGGCTCAAGGTGATCGAGGACGCCGCCCACTCGCTGCCCACCACCTACAAGGGCCAACTGATCGGCACGCTGAAAAGCGACGCCGTGGTCTTCAGCTTCTACGCCAACAAGACCATGACCACGGGCGAAGGCGGCATGCTGGTCACGCGCGACAAGGCGCTGGCCGCCCGCGCCAAGGTGATGCGCCTGCATGGCATCAACCGCGATGCCTTCGACCGCTTCACGGCCAAGGTGCCCAGCTGGTACTACGAGATCGTGGCGCCCGGCTTCAAGTACAACCTGACGGACATCGCCGCTGCCTTGGGCCTGCACCAGCTCAAGCGCCTGCCGGGTTTTCAGGTGCGCCGCGAGCAGATCGCGCAGCGCTACGACGAGGCTTTCGCCGACCTGCCCATCATCCGCCCGCCGCGCCCCGTGCACGCCGGTGACACGCACTCGTGGCACCTGTACGTGACCCGCCTTGCCGATGACGCACCGATCGACCGCGATGCCTTCATCGACAGCCTGTTCGCCGATGGCATCGGCGTGAGCGTGCACTACATCCCGCTGCACCTGCACCCATACTGGAAGGAGCGCTACGACCTGCGCCCCGAGCAGTTCCCGCACAGCCAGGAGGCCTATGAGCGCATGGTCACGCTGCCGCTGTACACGCGCATGACCGACGGCGATGTCGAGCGCGTGATCAGGGCGGTGCGCAAGGCGCTGGGCCGGGCTTGAGTCTGCGCGGTTGCTGAGGTTTCCCATGGCCAAGCGCCTGTTCGACTGGGTGTTGTCTTCGCTGGGCTTGCTGGCGCTGTCGCCGTTGCTGCTCGCGATCGCACTGCTGGTCAAGCTGGATTCGCCCGGGCCGGTGTTCTTCCGGCAGGAGCGGGTGGGGCGCTACGGCAAGCCTTTTCACATCCACAAGTTCCGCACGATGCGGCATGACCCGCTGGGCGCCGGGCCGCAGATCACGGTGGGAGCGGATGCGCGCATCACGCGGGTGGGTGGTTTTCTCAGGGCCAGCAAGCTCGATGAGCTGGCGCAGTTGATCGACGTCTGGCTGGGCGACATGAGCCTGGTGGGGCCGCGTCCCGAAGTACCGCGCTATGTGGCGCACTATCCGGCTGAGTTGCGCGACAAGGTGTTGTCGGTGCGGCCGGGCATCACCGACATCGCGTCGATCGAATACCGGGATGAGAGCGCAGTGTTGGCGCGGGCGAGTGATCCGGAGCAGGCTTATCTGCGGGAGGTGTTGCCGCACAAGTTGATGCTGGCGGCGCGGTATGTGGACCGCTCCTCGTTGGCGCTGGATGTGTGGTTGATCCTGCGGACGATTGGGGCGATCGTTCGGCGTTGAGTTGCTGCCCCGAAAAAACGAAGACCAGCGCAAGGCAAAGAAAAAAGGAGACCCCCATCAAAGAGAAGAGATCTCCTTCTTTCGCGACCCTGACCAGCCCGTCTGGCTGACCGGTCAAGGCCAAGGCAGGATCAATCGATCACTTGCCCAGCTTCAGCTCGTTCTTGACGTCCTTGACGCCAGGCACAGCCGAGGTGGCTTCGATGGCCTGTTGAGCGGCTTCAGCGCTGGGGATCGAGCCCTTGAGCACGACAACGCCGTCCGTGGTGGACACGTCGATCTTTTGCGACGACAGCTGCTTGTTGTCTTGCAGGGCGGCCTTCACTTGGCTGGTGACCGCAGCATCGCCAGCGGGAGAGGCGTCCATGGCTGCCGGCGATTGGACCTGCGGCGAAGCCGGGGCGGTCACGTCAGCAGCATGGACAGTGGCACCGGCCATGAGGGCGGCGGCGGCGATCAGGCTGGCGATGGCAGAGCGTTGTTGCATAAGAATCTCCTTCTGTGCATTGACATGGAAAGAATCGCGACGCCGTCGAGGGCATCACACCTTTGGTAGGGCAACGTCCGTGCCAGTTCTGGAAAATCCTTTTGAATCAACAGCTTACGGTTGGTGCTTGGGTGATCATGTTGCCGAAGTGGCGGCAAACCCCGGTTTTGTGTCGCCATGTGGCGACGGCAAGACGGGCGTGAGTGCTAAGTGCTTGAATTCAAGGCGTTTTTCTTGTCGCCCGAGCCCGACAGCTCGTCCATCGGCACCACATCACCGCGAAAGTGCTGTGGCACCAGACCATGCCGCTGCAGCAGGCGGTAGAACTCCGTGCGGTTGCGGTCGGCCAGGCGTGCGGCATCGGCGACATTGCCTGCCGTGAGCTTGAGCAACTGGCTCAGGTAGCCCCGCTCGAAGCGCTGCTTGGCATTGGCGTAGTTCAGCACCTGGGTGGGTGATTCGGCCTGAAGGGCGCGCTGCACCAGCGTCAAGGGGATCAGCGGCGAGGTGGACAGGGCGCACATCTGCTCGACGGCGTTCACGAGCTGGCGCACATTGCCGGGCCAGGGCGCGGCCACCAGGGCTTCCAGCGCGTCAGGCGCGAAGCCATGCAGTGTCTTGCGGTATTTCTCGGCCAGCTGCGTCAGGAAGTGCTGGGCCAGCAGGGGGATGTCCTCGCGGCGTTCGGCCAGTGAAGGCAGGCGCAGCCGGACCACGTTCAGGCGGTAGAACAGGTCGGGGCGGAACTGGCCCTCGGCCATGGCGCCGTCCAGGTCGCGGTGGGTGGCCGAGAGCACGCGCACGTCCACCGGGATGGCCTCGTTGCTGCCCACCGGGCGCACGGTGCGCTCCTGCAGGGCACGCAGCAGCTTGACCTGCAAGGCTGGCGGCATGTCGCCGATCTCGTCGAGGAACAGCGTGCCGCCATCGGCCGTCTGGAACAGGCCCTGGCGGCTGGTCTGCGCGCCGGTAAAGGCGCCCTTGACGTGGCCGAACAATTCCGATTCGAGCAACTGCTCCGGGATGGCGCCGCAGTTGATGGCCACGAAAGGCTTGCGCGCGCGTGGGCTGGCACGGTGGATGGCGCGCGCCAGCAGCTCCTTGCCGGCGCCGCTGTCGCCGGCGATCAGCACGCTGGCATCGGTCGCGGCCACCAGACGGGCTTCAGCCAGCACATCGGCCATGGCCTGGCTGCGGCTGATGATCTCTTCACGCCAGCGGCTATCGCCGCCGTCGTCGGCGTCCTGGGCGCCCGGGCTCAGGCTGGTGGCCTGGCAGACCTTGTCGAGCAGTTCGTGGCTGTCGAAGGGCTTGGTCAGGTAGGCGAAGGCGCCGCGCGAGGTCGCGTCCACCGCATCGGGGATGGTGCCGTGCGCCGTGAGCAGGATCACCGGCAGGGCAGGGTGCTGGGCGCGGATCTCGTCGAACAGCTGCAGGCCGTCCAGGCCGGGCAGCCGCACATCGCTGATCACCAGTGTGGGCTGGGCCACGGCCAACTGGGCCAGTGCCGCTTCGGCGGATTCGGCGGTGCTGACCTGGTAGCCAGCGGCGCTCAGGCGCATGGTCAGCAGGCGCAGCAGGTCGGTGTCATCGTCCACCAGCAGAATCGAGGGAGCTTGTTGGGGCATGGTCATCCACCTTGTTGCTTGACGGAGGAGGCGCCGGTCGCGGGGCCCGGCGCGGCGGGTGAGGCCGGCAATGTGCGTTCGATGGCCTTGAGTGCTTCGAGCTTCTCGTTGAGCTGATCGGTCTTGCGCTGGTTCTCGCGGGCCTGGGTGTTCAACCGGTCGAGCGAATCGCTCAGGCGGCGCTGTTCGCTCCACTGCGTGCCCAGCAGGCGCGCCAGCGGTTTCAAGGCCTCGGCGTCCTGATCGGTGCTGCTGAGCACCGAATCGAGGTGGATCTGTGCCAGGGCCAGGTCATTGGTGGTGCGGCTCATGCTGAGCGCCATGGCCTTGCGCATGGCCAGCATCGGGGTCTTGGCCTGGCTGTTGAGATTGGTCAATTCGCGCGCGATTTCGGCCGGGTTCAGGGCACGCAGGTTCTGGTGGTAGGCCAGCAGGATCTCCACGCCGGAGGGCGTGACGGTCACATCGGCCACGGGCTCGGGTGTACTGGCCGCTGTGGGTGGCAGGGGCGCAGGGGGCTCGGCGGACGGCGGCGGTGTGGCGCAGGCCCCCAGCAGGGCGCTCAGCAGGATGGCCAGCAGGGCCAGCGAGGCGGGATGCTGGCGCGCAGGCTGGCGAAGATCAGACAGCGGCTTGTTCATGGGGCAGTTCAATCCTGAAATGGGCGCCACCTTCGCGTGGCAGCAGGCGTACCGAGCCACCATGGGCCCGCACGTACTCGCGCACGATGGACAGACCGATGCCGCTGCCGTGGCGGGCACCGGCCGGCTGATGGCGGCCCTGGTAGAAGGGGTCGAAGATGCGCTCGGCATCTTCCGGGGCCACGCCAGGGCCTTCGTCGATGCAGTCGATGGTCAGGCGCCGGCGCTCCTCGGACACGATGAAATGGATGGGGCGGCCTTCGGGGCTGAAGCGCACGGCGTTCGACAACAGATTGCCCAGCACCACTGCCAGCTTGTCGGCGTCGAGCTGGGCACGGCCCTGAGCCCCCGAGATGTTCACGCTGAGCTTCTTGGCCTGCCACTGCAGGCGCTGGGTGTCGGCGATGCGCTGCACCAGCGCCTTCACATCGAGGGGCTGGCAGCGCAGCTTCTGGGCTTGAAAGGCCGTGGCGTGAAAGCGCAGCAGGTCTTCGATCTGCCCTTGCAGCGCGACCGTGCTGTCGCGCAGGATGCGGGCGATCTCGGCCTGGTCGGGGGTGAGCTGTCCGGCCACGCCGTCCTGCAGCAGGGCCACGCCTTCACGGATCGAGGCCAGCGGGGTCTTGAGTTCGTGCGAGATGTGCCGCACGAAGCGGGTCTTGTCGGATTCGAGCGCGGCCAGGCGCTGGCGCAGCCAGTCGAGCTGTGCCCCCAGGCGCTGCAGGTCGACCGGGCCTTTCACGGTGATGGGCTGGTCGAACTGGTTGCTGCCCAGGCGCTCGATGGCCTGGCCAATGCGCTTCATGGGACGCGACAGCCACCACCCGAAGCCGAAGGCGAACAGGGCCGCCAGACCCAGGGCCCCGATGACCAGCCCGCTGATCAGCTGGCGCTCGCGTTCCAGATCCACGAGCAGAGCGTCGTTGCGGCGGTCAACCTCCTGCTGGCTGCGCTGGGCCAGCGTCTCGTTGAGGGCGTGCAGGCGGCTGAACAGCGGTGTCAGCAGTGGCAAGGCGGTCTGCCGTGAGGTGCCATTGAGAATGTCCCAGGCGGCCTGCGCCTGGCTTCTCCAATCGCGCAGGGCCTGCTGCCCGGTGGGCAGCGCCTTGACGATCACGTCCTGCGTGGCCAGGGCCTCCTGCCAGGCGGCCTGGTAGCGCTCGCGCAGGCTGGCGTCATCGAGCACCAGGAACTGGCGCGCGCTGCGTTCCATGGCCACGGTGCGTTCGGCCAGGCGCTGGGCGCTTTCGGTCAGGCGCACGGCATGGTGCGCGGCTTCACGGCTTTGCCGTGCCACGTGTTCGAGTGCCAGCAAGGCCTGCACGGCCGCACCGCCAAGCAGGGCCGTGATCACCAGGAAGGCCGCCAGCAGCGATTGCCGAAAGGACAGGCCCCGCAGCCGGCGGTGAGCGGGGGGCGTGTGAGCATGCATGTGTTGGAGCGTTGTGTCTTTCTTGTCAACCGGGGCAGCTTAGAGGAAGGGGGCTGACCCCGAGGGGCCCCGGGGTGTCTGCGGCGCTGACGCGGTCACATTTGTTTCGTTGATAAATGAATTGTTACGATTGGGGCGCTTGGGATCCTGGCATTCCGGACGCCGCTGCAGGGGGCAGGCTGGCCGGCCCAACTGGCACAATGCCGGGTTGACCTTCGCCTGACACGCCGATCCATCCACTTCACCATGCTCTGGAGCCGCCTCGACCGCCTGCTGGACCGCCTGCGTCCGCGCCGCCAACCGGTCGTCATGCTGGTCGACGCCGTGCTGATCGCGCTGGCCTGGCATGCCACCTACCTGTTTCGCATGGGGGTGGAGCGCTGGCTGCATGAGCCGCCTCATTACGATGCAGCCGTGCTGCTCGGGGTGATCCTGGTCTACAGCCTGTGGTCGTGGGCGCTCGGTGTGCCCAAGGCCGCCTGGCGCTATGTGAGTTTCAGCGAGGTCGCCCGCCTGGGATGGATGTGCCTGGGCGCCGGCCTGGTGTCGGCCGTGCTGGTGCTGATGGCGCAACTGGTGGAAGTGCCGCGCGCCGTGCTGGCCCTGCACCCCTTGCTCACGCTGATGGCCCTGACGCTGGCGCGCATGCTGCTGCGCATGGGACATGAGCACGCACGCGCCAGGCGCACCGGCACCAAGGACAGCGGCCAGCGCGCATTGGTGCTGGGCGCGGGCGCGGCGGCCAAGCTGTTGATCGCGGGCATCCAGCACCGCGGCTGGACGGTGGTCGGCTTGCTCGATGACGATGTGCGCAAGCACGGCGCCCGCGTGGCCGGCGTGTCGGTCTGGGGCGGGCTGGAACTGCTGTCGCAGCCCGATACGCTCGAAGGCGTCTCGCACCTGATCCTGGCCATGCCTTCGGCCACCGGGGCGCAGCGCAAGCGTGCGCTGGACCTGGCAGTGGCCGCCGGCCTGCCCGTGGTGACCGTGCCCAGCGCGGACGAACTGCGTGAAGGCCGCTCCCGCATCGACCGCGTGCGCGACATCGAGCCCGAAGACCTGCTGGGCCGCGAGCCCGTCAAGCTCGATGAATCGGCCGTGTCCTCGCTGATCAGCGGGCAGACGGTGCTGGTCACCGGCGCGGGCGGCTCGATCGGCTCGGAGCTGTGCCGCCAGATCGCCCGTTTCGGGCCGGCGCGCATCGTGCTGTTCGAGCTCAGCGAGTTCGCGCTCTACAACGTCGAGCAGGATCTGGGCGAGCGCTTCCCGCGCCTGCCGCTGGTGCGCCTGGTGGGCGATGTGAAAGACCTGGAGGCGCTGCGCCGTGTGATGGCCCAACGCCGCCCGGACATCGTCTTCCATGCCGCCGCCTACAAGCACGTGCCGCTGATGGAAGATGACAACGCCTGGATCGCCGTGCGCAACAACACGCTGGGCACCTTCCTGGCGGCGCAGGCCGCGGCCGAGCACGGCGTGCAGCGCTTCGTGCTGATCTCCACCGACAAGGCCGTGAACCCCACCAACGTGATGGGCGCCACCAAGCGCGCCGCCGAGATGGTGGTGTCTCACTGGGCGCAGCAGGCGCCGGGCACGCGCTTCATGGCCGTGCGCTTCGGCAACGTGCTGGGCTCCAGCGGCAGCGTGATCCCCAAGTTCAAGGAACAGATCGCCAAGGGCGGGCCAGTCACGGTCACGCACCCGGAGATCACACGCTACTTCATGACCATTCCGGAGGCTGCGCAATTGGTGCTGCAGGCCGCGGCCTTGGCCGAATCCGGCCAGGTCTTTGTGATGGACATGGGCCAGGCGGTGAAGATCGCTGATCTGGCGCGCGAGCTGATCAAGCTCTCGGGTCACACCGAGGCCGAGATCCCCATCGTGTTCAGCGGCCTGCGCCCCGGCGAAAAGCTCTACGAAGAGCTGCTGGCCGATGACGACACCACGCTGCCCACGCCCCACCCGCGCCTGCGTCTGGCCCAGCTCAAGGGCGAGCTGGCGGCGGACTGGATCGAGCGCATGCAGGCGCTGGCGGTCGAAGGGCAAGGCCTGCAGGCAGGCGATCTGCGCGCGCGCCTGCATGCCCTGGTGCCGGAGTACGCACCCCGTTGATTGGCCTCACGGCCGACTCACGGCCGAGTTTGCAAAAGCCTTGGAACGGGTGCAGTGAGCCGCTCAGCGATGCGACGCACCGTGGCGCCGCAAGACAGGTAGAGACCCCCAGGCGCTGTGTCGTGTTCTTTGTCAACAGGCCATGTGGACCCTGTGGCTAAGATGAGCTCGTGCCCTGTCTGTACACGCACACCGTGTGCCGTGGCCAGGGGCTCCAGTCGGTCGAGGAGGGATGGCGCGATGGCGGAACGTTCTATGGCAACCGGTCAGGGCAATGCCGATGACGCCAGCGTGGCCTGGCACACCCGCACCCCCGTGCAGGTCGGGCAGACCCTGCAGACCAGTCTTCACGGTCTCGATGATGCCGAGGCCGCGCGTCGGCTGGCGGCGCATGGCCCCAACCGCCTGACACCGCCCCGTCGCCGCTCTATGCTGATGCGCCTGCTCATGCAATTCCACAACGTGCTGCTGTACGTGATGATGGGTTCGGCGCTGGTGACCGCGGCCTTGGGCCACTGGGTGGACACGGGTGTGCTGTTCGCGGCGGTGGTGGTCAACGCCATCATCGGCTTCATCCAGGAGGGCAAGGCCGAGACCGCGCTGGACGCGATCCGCGCGATGCTCTCGCCGCATGCCACCGTGGTGCGTGATGGCCAGCGCCGCGAGATCGATGCGGCCGAACTGGTGCCAGGCGACCTGGTGCTGCTGACCTCGGGTGATCGGGTGCCGGCCGACCTGCGCCTGATCGAGGTCAAGGAGCTGCGCGTCGAGGAAGCCGCGCTCACCGGCGAATCCCAGCCGGTGGAGAAGGGTACCGAAGCCGTGCCCGTGGACGCGCCCTTGGGTGACCGGCACGGCATGGCCTACAGCGGCACCCTCGTCGTGTTCGGCCAGGCCAGCGGCATCGTCGTGGCCACGGGCGCGGCCACCGAGCTGGGACAGATCAACCGGATGCTGTCCGAGATCCAGGCCCTGAGCACGCCGCTGATGCGCCAGATCGACCGCTTCGGCCGGCGCCTGGCCGCGGTCATCCTGGCCGCGGCCGCCACCACCTTCGTGCTGGGCACCTGGTGGCGCGGCCAGCCGGCATCGGACATGTTCATGATGGTGGTGGCGCTGGCCGCCTCGGCCATTCCGGAGGGCTTGCCTGCCATCATGACGGTCACGCTGGCGCTGGGCGTGCAGCGCATGGCCCGGCGCAACGCCATCGTGCGCCGCCTGCCGGCCGTCGAGGCGCTGGGCTCGGTCACCGTGATTTGTTCTGATAAGACCGGCACGCTCACCCGCAACGAGATGACGGTGCAGCGTGTGGTGTGCGCCGGCCATGCCTTCGACATCGGTGGCGTAGGCTATGCGCCCGTGGGCGATTGCAGTATCGACGGGCGCATCATCGAACCTGCACGCTACCCCGCGCTGTCATTGGCCTTGCGGGCCGGTGTGCTGTGCAACGATGCCCGCATGCGGCAGGACGCCGAGGTGTGGCGTGTCGAAGGCGATCCGACCGAAGGGGCGCTGCTGGTACTGGGCGACAAGCTGGGCTTCTCGGCCGTGCAGGCCGAGGTGCAATGGCGCCGGCTGGATTCGATCCCGTTCGAATCGCAGCACCGCTACATGGCCACGCACCACCAGGACGCGGAGGGCCAATCCTGGCTGTTCCTCAAGGGCGCGCCCGAGCGCGTGCTCGACATGTGCGACCGGGAGTTGGCTCACGATGGCGAGCGGCCACTCCATGCGGACCACTGGCGCCGCATGGCCACGGACACCGCCGCCCAGGGGCTGCGCCTGCTGGGCCTGGCTTGCAAGCGGGGCAGCCCTGTCGGACAAAGCCTGAGCATGGACGACGACCTGCAGGGCTTCACGATGCTGGCCATGGTGGGCATCATCGACCCGCCCCGGCAGGAAGCCATCGAGGCGGTCGCGCAGTGCCACCGGGCGGGCATCCGCGTCAAGATGATCACGGGCGACCACGCCGAGACTGCGCGGGCCATTGGCGCGCAACTGGCCATCGGTGTGGGCAAACCGGCCGTCACCGGCGCCGAGGTGGCGCTGATGGACGACGCCAGCCTGCGCCGCACGGTGCATGACGTCGATGTGTTCGCCCGTGCGAGCCCCGAGCACAAGCTGCGGCTGGTGCAGGCCCTGCAGGCCGATGGCAACGTCGTCGCCATGACCGGTGACGGCGTGAACGACGCGCCCGCGCTCAAGCGGGCCGACGTGGGCGTGGCCATGGGCCTCAAGGGCACCGAGGCGGCCAAGGAGGCCGCCGGCATGGTGCTGGCAGACGACAACTTCGCCACCATTGCCGCGGCCGTGCGCGAAGGCCGCGCCGTCTATGACAACCTCAAGAAGTTCGTGCTCTTCATGCTGCCCACCAACGGCGGCGAAGCCTTGATCGTGATCCTGGCCATCCTGCTGCAACTGCCCTTGCCGATCACACCGGCGCAACTGCTGTGGATCAACATGGTCACTTCCAGCACGTTGGGTCTGGCACTCGCCTTCGAGCCGGCCGAGCCCGGCATCATGGCGCGCAAGCCCCGTCCGCCAGCGCAGCCGCTGCTGTCAGGCTTCTTCGTGTGGCGGGTGCTGATGGTGTCCGTGCTGATGATGGCAGGAGCGATGGGCCTGTTCCTGCTGGAGCTGCGGGCCGGCACCTCCATCGACACGGCGCGCACCATGGCCGTCAACGCCGTGGTGGTGGCCGAGATGTTCTACCTGCTCAACAGCCGCTTCCTGCTGCGCAGCGTGCTCGATGTGCGCGGCCTGCTGGGCAACCGCTACGTGCTGGGTGCCATCCTTGTGTCCGTTGCCCTGCAGGCGGCCTTCACCCACTTGCCGGTGCTGCAGCAGGTGTTTGGCTCGACGGCGCTGTCATGGCAAGACTGGACCAAGGTGGTGGCGGCCGGCGCCATGGTGTTCGTGGTGGCGGAGATCGAAAAGCTCGTCATCCGCCGCCTGGGCATGGCCGACCGGCTGGCCAGCCTCTGAAAGGGCTTGCCGGGTGATCCTGTCGCGGCAGTGTCATCTGGTCAGCGGGGCAAAAGGCGACGTCAGAGGCTCGCCCCACCACCTGGCTTGGCGCCTGTGGGCGGCGCGAGCAGGTCGTCCACCATGGCCAGCAGGCCGGCGATCTGCAGCGGCTTGGTCAGGTAGGCCGCGGCCCCGGCCTTGAGCGCATTGTCGATCTGCTCGGGCATGGCATCGGCCGAGATCATCACCACCGGGATGTGCTGTGTTTCCGGATTGGCCTTGGCCAGCTTGAGAAAGTCCAGGCCCGAGGCATCGGGCAGGTGCACGTCCAGCAGGATCAGTTGGGGAAGAGGGCCCCGCAGACGATCGTGCAGCGCGGCCAGCCCGGCCTCGATGGTGGCCGCCACCGACAGCTGGATCCAGCCGCGGCTGGACAGCGCGGCCTGCACCACCGCCGTGTTGGCATCGTTGTCTTCCACGTACAGCACGTGGCGCTTGTCACGTGCGGCGTTGGCCTCACTGCTGTCGGATACTGCCGCCTTGCTGGAGGGCGGCTGAGCGGGGGGCTCCAAGGCCAGGGCTGCGGCCGGGACGCTCAGGGTGAAGGTGGAGCCAGCACCCTCGCGGCTGCTGGCCTCC
The DNA here is from genome assembly GCA_002339015.1 of Burkholderiales bacterium UBA1834. Lineage (GTDB taxonomy): Bacteria > Pseudomonadota > Gammaproteobacteria > Burkholderiales > Burkholderiaceae_C > Aquabacterium. The sequence goes on along the minus strand of DDJC01000048.1, from coordinate 17,649 downwards.
AGCTGGCCGTTCATCAACTGCGCCAGGTGCCGGCTGATGACCAGGCCGATGCCGGTGCCGTCGGGGGAGTTCTTCTCGCGGCCCAGGCGGTTGAAGGGCTGGAACAGCTGCTGGAGCTGGGCTTCACTCATGCCCAGTCCGGTGTCGGTCACCACGATGTTGACCATGGGTGGCTCGGCGCCATGGCCGCTCAGCAGCGCGGCCTGCACGTGCACGCTGCCGCCAGGGCGGTTGTACTTGACGGCGTTGCTCAGCAGGTTGGTGAGCACCTGCTTGAGCCGGGTCTCGTCGGCCAGCACGCCCCAGCCGGCGGGCAGGGTGCCGTCGATGGTGAGCGAGACCTGCTTTTGCCGGGCCAATGCATCCACCAGCTCACGGGTGGCATCGAGCAGCGGCGGGAGGGGCAGGCGTGCCGAGGTCAGCTTCAAGGTGCCTGCGTCGATGCGCGAGAGGTCGAGCACGTCGTCGATCATGTCCAGCAGGTGCCAGCCGGCCTGCTGGATCTGCTCCAGGCGGTGCTGCTGGGCCGTGCTCAGGGGCGGGCGGCGGTCCAGGCTCATCACCTGCGCGAAGCCCAGGATGGCGTTGAGCGGCGTGCGCAGCTCATGGCTCATGCGCGAGAGGAAATCACTCTTGGCCTGGTTGGCGGATTCGGCCGCGGTGCGCTGCAGGCGCGCATCGTCGATGGCGGTGTTCATGCGCTCGGCATGGCCCGTGACCATCAGCAGCAAGGTGCCCAGCGCTGCAGCGAAGCCCACGCCCCCGATGGCGAACAGCCAGGCGGTGGCCCGCCCGCCCACTGAAGGCACAGGGCCCACGGCCCACAGCCTCAAGGCCCATTCACGCTGCGCGAAGGTCAGCGGGATCTCGACAGCATGATTCACCACGGGGGTCTTGGCCTGGGGCTGGCAGTCCGGCGTGCCGGCCAGGAACCTGGGCTCGCCGGGCTCGCTGCGGTCCATCAGGCAGGCCTGCATGAACAGCGGCATGTCCTTGAGCATGGCCACCAGGGCGTCGTCCATGCGCAGTGCCAGGAACACCACGCCCATGGCCGTGGTGCTGCGGTCGGAGGCCAGCACGTTGGGGCTGCGGTAGACCGCCCGGTAGATCACCACGCCCATCTGCTGGCCGCGTTCCTGGGTCAGGCGCAGGCCTTGGGAGGCGACAGGCTGGTTGCTCTGCACGGCCTGCTGGTAGGTCTGACGTGCCTGGGGCACGGACAGGATGTTCAAGCCCAGGGCGGCCTCGTTGCCGTCCAGGGGTTCGATGAAGCGGATCGCTGCCAGCTCGCTGCCCTTGGGCGCGGTGCGTCCGGGCTGGTCGAACACGCGAAAGCCCAGGGCGCCCTCCGAGCGCTGCTGCAGTTCGAACACCTCCAAACGGTTGCTGTGCAGTCGCTCGGTCCAGCCCAGGCCCTGGGTGCCGGGCAACTGACGCAGCCAGCTGGTGGAGGCGCGGCGGAATTCGTCGCGTTCGACGCTGTCCGATGCGTCGTAGATGCCGCGCATCGATTCGAGGGCGGCCAGGTAGGCGTTCAGACGCAGGCGCATGGCGTTGGCTGTCGCCTCGGCGTGCAGTCGGAAGGCCGAGTCTTCGCGTTCCCTGTCCCAGTCCTGGATCTGCCGGATGCCCAGGCCCAGCAGGATCGACGAGGCCAGCAAAGGCATGCCGACCACAAAGCGCCGCTGGCGCCACAGCCGTTCGGGGCGCCCCCACAGCGTCAGCAGCAGGGGGGTGCCCATCAACACGCCCAGCATGTCGCCGGCCCACCAGCTGGCCATCAGGGGCAGCCATTCCGTATAAAGGGCGGCCCCGGTGAGCACCAGGGTGGTGGAGGTCAGTACCGGATTGATCACGCAGGCCAGGGGCCCGGCCAGCAGCATGAACCGGGTGATGTCGCGCAGGTTGTCCAGCGGCAGGGGAGCGTTTTCGTCGGGGCCCTGCACCCAGCGTGCTGCCGCCCAGGCCTGCAGGCCACCGCCGATGCCACTGGCTGCCAGGCCCGCCCATTGGCCCCAGTGCGGCGCGACCGACTCGCCCTGCAGCACGCCCAGCGCGCCCACGGTCAGCGACCCGAGCCCCACCGGCACCGCCTGCAGCCGTCCCCAGCACAGCACGCAGGCCAGGCCGAAGCCGGCGGCCAGGTACAGCAGGGAGATGGTGTCTTCGTCGGTGGACAGCGACAGCGACAGGGTGCCCGCAGCCACATAGATCAGGTAGGTCGCGAAGGCCTTGGACCAGCGTCCGTGGGGCGCGAATGCCTCGGGCATGGAGTGGGGTGTGGCCAAGGTTGGAGTTCGGGTTGCGACACGTGATCCCAGAGTATCCGACAGAGCTTGGCCGGGAGATAGGGCTTTTGTGTAGCGCTGGCAGGATTGTTGTTTGTGCCCCTAGACTTCGGGCGTGCCAATACTTCACTGATCCCTGCGGGAGGAGCGTTCCATGCAAGCAATGTCCCGGCGTGCCGCCTGGTGGGCGGGTAAAGCCTTGTTGACGATGGCGGCCTTGGGGCCCCTGACCCTGGTGCCGGTGCATGCCGAGGCCCCCCAGGTCAAGACCCAGGTGCCCGGCTATTACCGGCATGCGCTGGGTGATTTCGAGCTGACCGTGCTGCACGACGGCCAGATCAAGCTCGACACCAAGCTGCTCAAGAACCTGCGCGCCGGCGACATGCAGAAGCTGCTGGCCCAGCAGTTCCGAGGCAACCCCACGCCCACCGCCGTCAACGCCTTCCTGGTCAACACCGGCAGCCAGCTCGTGCTGGTGGACACGGGCGCGGCCAAGGCCTTCGGTCCCACGCTGGGCCAGGTGCCGGCCAACCTCAAGGCCGCCGGTTACGACCCGGCCCAGGTCGATGCCGTGCTGATCACGCACCTGCATGGCGACCACGTGGGCGGCCTGCTGGGGACGGATGGCCAGCGCCTGTTCCCCAAGGCAACGGTGTACGTCTCCCAGTCCGAGGCCGAGCATTGGCTGGCGGCCGACGCCGTCGCCAAGGCGCCCGAGGCCCGCAAGGGCGGCTACAAGCTCGCGCAGAACGCCACCGCGCCCTATGCCAAGGCCGGTGCGCTCAAGACCTTCACAGGCACCACCGAGATCCTGCCGGGCTTCAAGGCGCTGCCGACGCCGGGCCACACCCCCGGCCATACCGCCTACCTGGTCGAATCCAAGGGGCAACGCCTGCTGATCTGGGGCGATCTGATCCACAACGTGGCCGTGCAGATGCCGCAGCCCGAGGTCACCATCGAGTTTGACAGCGACCCGGCTGTGGCCGCGCGCACCCGCAAGGCGCTGCTGGCCTGGACGGCCAAGGATGCAGGTCTGCTGGTGGCCGGCATGCACCTGCCGTTCCCAGGTCTGGGGCACGTTCGCGCCGATGGCCGCCAGCGTTACAGCTGGGTGCCCATCGACTTCGCGCCCTGGTCTGCCGCACCCTGAACAGCGCTGCATCGAGGCGGACGGGCCTTGCGCCATGGCGGCGCCCCGTCAGCTTTGCACGACAAGGCCGGCCACCAGCGCGCATGTGCGACCTTCGTCGCACGATTTGACCCCGCTTTACCCTGTGATTGAACTTTGCAGCGCCCACCGCTCTCCTATACTGGGAAGCCTGTGGGTGTTCGCTTTTCACAGGCACCTGTACAGGCACCCTTTTGTGCAGCTCGAGGCAAGAGACGATGACCTCCAAATTCAAGATCGCCGGCTGGGTGGCCGTGGGCGCGCTGGCCGGCGGCCTGACCACCCTCCAGTTCCAGGCCACCGCGCGCAATGCCGCGCCGCAATTGCCTCTTGAAGAGCTGCAGCAGCTGGCCGCCGTGTTTGGCATGGTCAAGACCGACTACGTCGAGGCCGTGGATGAGAAAAAACTCATCAGCGACGCCATCGGCGGCATGGTCGCGGGCCTGGATCCGCACTCGCAGTATTTCGACAAGACCACCTTCAAGGAATTCCGTGAAGGCACCACCGGCAAGTTCGTCGGGGTGGGCATCGAGATCGGCATGGACGACGGGCTGGTCAAGATCGTCTCGCCCATCGAAGGCTCGCCCGCGTTCCGCGCCGGCCTCAAGAGCGGCGACCTGATCACCAAGATCGACGAGACCTTCGTCAAGGGCCTCACCATGGACCAGGCCGTCAAGCGCATGCGCGGCGAGCCCAACACCAAGGTGCTGCTCACCATCTTCCGCAAGAGCGAGAACCGCAGCTTCCCCGTCACCATCACGCGCGAGGAAATCCGCGTGCAGAGCGTGCGCACCAAGCTGGTCGAGCCGGGTTACGCCTGGGTGCGCGTCAGCCAGTTCCAGGACCGCACCGTCGAGGATTTCGTCGCCAAGGTCAGCAAGCTCTACGCTGAGGACCCGAAGATCAAGGGCATGGTGCTCGACCTGCGCAACGACCCGGGCGGCCTGCTCGAAGGCGCCGTGGCCATTTCGTCGGCCTTCCTGCCCAAGGACGTGGTGGTGGTGACCACCAACGGCCAGTTGCCCGAATCCAAGCAGAAGTTCCTGGCCCGCCCTGAGGACTACTCCCGCCGCATGGGCGCCGACCCGCTGTCGCGCCTGCCCGCCGGCCTCAAAACCGTGCCGCTGGTGGTGCTGGTGAACGAAGGCTCGGCTTCGGCGTCCGAGATCGTGTCCGGCGCTCTGCAGGATCACAAGCGCGCCACCGTGATGGGCGCGCAGACCTTCGGCAAGGGCTCGGTGCAGACCGTGCGCCAGCTCACCGCCGACACAGCCCTGAAGATCACCACCGCCCGCTACTACACGCCCAGTGGCCGCTCGATCCAGGCCAAGGGCATCGTGCCTGATGTGATGGTCGACGAAACTCCCGACGGCAACCTGTTCGGTGCGCTGCGCATGCGCGAAGCCGATCTGGAGAAACACATCGCCAGCGGCCAGGGCGCCGAGGTCAAGGACGCCGCCCGTGAAAAGGCGCGCGAAGAGGCCATCAAGAAACTGGAAGAAGCAGCCGCCAAGAAGGACGAGAAGCCCAAGCCCCTGCCCGAGTTCGGCAGCGAGGAAGACTTCCAGCTGCAGCAGGCGCTCAACCGTCTCAAAGGCAAGCCCGTGCTGGTCTCCAAGACCATGACCGAGCGCAAGCCCGAGGACGCCAACACGCCTGAGTGATCCTCTGCCGGTGATGCCTGCGTGACCCTCGACGACAGCCAGCGGCTGCGCTACAGCCGCCATCTGCTCCTCGACGAATGGTCCGAAGAGGCGCAGGAGCGGCTGCAGGCATCGCATGCGCTGGTGATCGGCGCGGGCGGCCTGGGGGCTCCGGCGCTGATGTACCTGGCCAGCAGCGGGGTGGGGCGTATCACCGTGGTCGACCACGACACGGTGGACCTGACCAACCTGCAGCGGCAGATCGCGCACACCACGGAACGCATCGGTCAGCCCAAGGTGGTATCGGCCCGGCTGGCCCTCGCCCAGATCAATCCTGAAGTGCAGGTGCAGGCACTGGCCCAGGCGGCCGATGAGGCCCTGCTGTCCACCTGGGTGCCGCAGGCCGACGTGGTGCTGGACTGCACCGACCGCTTCGACACCCGCCACCTGATCAACCGTGTGTGCCGCCGGGCCGGCGTGCCGCTGGTGGCGGCCGCGGCCGTGCGTTTCGACGGCCAGATCAGTGTGTACGACCCACGCCGCCCTGAATCACCCTGCTACGCCTGCCTGTTCCCGCCGGATGCCCCGCCGGAAGAGGCGCGCTGCGCCCTGCTGGGCGTGTTCGCACCGCTGGTAGGCATGATGGGGGTGGTGCAGGCGGGCGAGGCGATCAAGCTGCTGGCTGGCCTGAATGCCGGCCCTGAGGGACGGCAGACAACGTTGGCGGGCCGCCTGCTGATGGTCGATGGCCGCGATTGGCAGGTCACGACACTGACGGTACGCCGCGACCCGGGCTGCCCTGTCTGTGCTGGCCACCCCTGAAAAGAGCAACGCCCTGACCGTACCGGTGCAGGGCGTGTGTTGGCGGGGTGGAACCCGGGTGCTTACTTGGCGCCAGCCACCCAGTTCATGGCCTGCTTGTAGACGAACACCGAGTTGGTGACCAGGTAACGCTTGAAGAGGCGACGGGGCTCACTGGCCAGCCGGTACAGCCACTCCAGGCCATGGTTCTGCATCCACACCGGGGCGCGGCGCAGTGTGCCGGCGTGGTAATCGAAGGCAGCGCCCACACCGATCATCACGGCGGAGATGCGGCCCTTGTGCTCTGCCATCCAGGCTTCCTGCTTGGGACAGCCCAGGCCCACGAACACCACATGGGCGCCCGAGTGGTTGATGGCGTCCACGTGAGCCTGATCCTGCGCCTGCATCTCGGCGCCGAAGGGGGGCGAGATCATGCCGGCGATGCGCAGCGTGGGAAAGTGCTTGCGCACGGCTGTTTCCAGCTTGTCCAGCGTGTGCTGAGTGCTGCCGTAGAAGAACACGGACTGCCCGAGTTCTTCAGCAACCTTCATGTAGCGCCACATCAGATCAGGGCCGTTGATGCGCTGCTGCTCCTCGAAACCCGAGTTGCTCAGCACCCAGGCCACCGGCGCGCCGTCGGGCAAGGCCAGGTCTGCACCTGCCAGCACCTCATGGAACTTGGGATCGCTGTCGGCGGTGACCACGGAGTGGACATTGCACAGGCAGACGTAGCGAGATTCACGCTGACGCGCCCAGGTCGCCAGGCGCGCCAGCGCCTGATCCCAGTCGATCGCGTCGATGAACGTCGACAGCACGGTGGCGCCGGATCGCCGCGTGCGCTGCTTCAACGTCTGCAGGTAAATGCTGTAGTTCGAAGGTTTCATGGTGTATGTCTTGCTCTCACCATCGTTTGGTCACAACTCTAACGCAGGCACCCGTTGGCCCGCTCAGGGCAAACCTAGGGGCGTTGTACGCGGAGTGTGCGAATTAGCGTGTTTTGTGCGGGTTTCTCCTGAAAAAATGGCCTATTTGGGTAATTTTCCCGTAGCCGGACGCCCCCCCGTTTCGGGGGTGAGTACTCGGGTTTGAGTGGGTATCGATCAACTGGAAACGATTTGTTGATCGGGAGGCCAAAGATCGGCCTGCCCACGCGGAAGTGCCAACCAGAAACACCACGCAACGCCGCTCTGGGGCGAATCGAGCCCTTCTCCGCCAGTAAAATCTAAGTGATTGATTGAATTGGGTTTTTGCTTTTCTTTGCCATATTCCCTGTCCTAAAGGAAGTCCGTTGACGGTCACGCCAGCATCGATTGCTGGGCAAAGATACCTGCCATCGCTCCCTGCCACGATGACTGGGTGACTGAAGGCAAGAAGGGCGTGGCGAGGTCGCCGGCAGCATAGACGCCGGGCGTGCTGGTTTGACGGCGATCATCAACCTTTAGGACGGTGCCTGTGGGCGTCTCGACCGTGGCAAGGCCCAGGGATTCATGAAGGCTTGCGGATGGTTTGTTGCGCGGTTGAGCGAATAGGATGTCGACCGCGATATGGCAGTCGTTATCGAGATTGACAGTGGCGATGCGGCCCTCGTGGTGGCTGATCTCGACGATTCGGCCATCGGCAACTTTGATGTTGCGGCGCGCCAGAGCGTCCTGGATATCGGGCGCAATGTCATGGCCATTGGCGAAAACCGTCATCCTGTCAGTCCAATCGCGGAACAACTGGGTGGACTGGTGCGACTGCGGGCCCGACCATAGGACGCCCCAATGCTGGTCGACGACTTCAAAACCGTCGCAGTAGGGGCAAGGCACGATGGACCTGCCCCAGCTTTCGGCGAAGCCAGGGACATCAGGCATCTGATCGACGACGCCATAGCTCAGGATCAGGCGACGCGCCCTAAGGCTGTCGTTGTCGTCAGTGACGACGCAGAAATTGTCGATGTCGCCAGACACGCTCTCGGCACGGGCATTGACCAGCCTGATCGCGGGATAACGTGCCAGCTGCTGCCGCGCCTCGGCCAGAATGTCCAGCGGCGGCTTGTGATCATGGCCGAGCACGCCATGCGAGTGGTGACCGAATCGATTGCGCGGCCGACCGGTGTCGAGAACGATGACTTTGCGGCGGGCTCGGCCGAGTTGCAGGGCGGCGGCGAGACCAGCAAAGCTGCCGCCGATGATGATGACGTCATCCATGGTGATGGCTCCGTGTAAGCTGATTTATTACTGTACTTGAAAGTATAGTAATGTGAGGTTTATATAATGGATTGTCAAGTCCACTATATAAGCCTATGCTGCCGTCCCCATCCCCTGCTTCCAAGTCCCGACGCGGTCGGCCACGTGATCCTGAGCGTGTGCGGCGCATCCTGGAAGCGGCGCAAAGGCACTTCAATGAGCATGGCCTGGAGCGTGCCAGTGTCGATGCTATTGCCGCGGAAGCCGGTGTGTCCAAGATGACCGTGTACAACAACTTCGGCTCCAAGGAGGGGCTGTTCCAGGCGGTTGTGCGCGACAGGACGTCAAGGGTGGTGGCTGACGTCCCGGGAGCCGGGGCGCTGGACCCAGCCGAACCGGAGAAGACGCTGTTGGCGATAGGGGCTCGGTTTCTTGCACTGACACGCGGTGACGACGCGCTTGGTGCGTTGCGCTCCGTTTACGGGGTAGCGGGGGCGCAGCCGGAAGTCTGCCGTGAGTTCTACAAGGAAGGTCCGGAGCGAGCAGTCGGGGAGTTGGCTGCATACCTGCGCCGCGCCCACACGGCGGGCACTCTGAAAGTGCGGAACCCGCTTCAGGCGGCGGACCTGTTCCTGTCGATGTTTCTTGGCTCCGAACACTTTCGCGGACTGCTGATGCTCGACAAGCCCGATTCCCGGAAAGACAAGGCCAATCTGCGCGAGGCCGTACGGGTCTTCATGGCGGCGTACGGCACGTAGTCGGGTGCTTTCATACGTGATGGCACACCGAGGCACCTTCTCAGATGCTGCGCTGATTGTCGGGCTGTGAAGAAGTCAAATCCTTCTCGCTGCTGGTCGAGCTTGTCCATCCACTTTTTGCGGCGACAACGCACAAGAGCTCAGTCGTCCGCAGTGGACCAGCACTGGCAGTGTCAGAAACACTGTCAGAAAAAGCAAAAGCCCACCGGTTAGGGTGGGCTAAGTGCTTGAATGATTTGGTGGCCTGGGGCGGAATCGAACCACCGACACGCGGATTTTCAATCCGCTGCTCTACCAACTGAGCTACCAGGCCATTGACTTGATTACCTTTGATCAATCAGCCAGGCTGCGATCTCGGGAAACCAAGAGTATATATCAATTTGCGACCGCTTTGCGGTTGCGGCTCAGATCGACACCCAATTGTTTGAGCTTGCGGTACAGGTGCGTGCGCTCCAGGCCCGTCTTCTCGGCCACTCGCGTCATGCTGCCGCCTTCGCGGGCCAGGTGGAACTCGAAGTAGGCACGCTCGAAATCATCGCGTGCCTCGCGCAGCGGGCGGTCCAGCTCGAACAGCTGCTCGTGCGACAGGCCGTTGGAGAGCACGCCATGGCCGCCGCCATGCGTACTGTGCAGGCTGTGCGAGGGCTGGTGGCTGTGCATCAGGGGCTGGCCGCCGATGACATCGCTGCTGCGCAGGGGTACCACGTGGCCGGCCGGAGCACTCTGATGGTAGGACGGGGCGGCCGTGATGGGCGTGACGCTGGCAAGGTGCGGCGTGCCATGCAGGCCAGGCGCACCCGACATGCCGGGCATGCCGGCCATGCCCACGGGGCGCGACATCGGTGCGGGCGTGGCCGGGGCGGGCTTGGCCAGACCCTGCTCGACCGCGCGCAGCAGCTTTTGCATGGTGATGGGCTTTTCCAGGAAGGCCTGCGCCCCGACCTTGGTGGCCTCGACCGCGGTGTCGATCGTGCCGTGGCCCGACATCATGATCACGGGCATCGTGAGCTGGCCATTGGCCCCCCATTCCTTGAGCAGGGTGACGCCGTCCACATCAGGCATCCAGATGTCCAGCAGCACCAGATCAGGTCGGCATTGCTCGCGCATGGTGCGCGCCTGGGCGGCGTTTTCCGCCAGTTCGACGGAATGGCCTTCGTCGGTCAGGATGTCTGACAGCAAGGCCCGAATGCCCAGTTCGTCGTCAACTACAAGAATGGTGGCCATGAATTTTGTGTCTCTGTGGTGCGCGCTACACGCCGGGATGCGCCGCCACGGGAGTATGGGATGACAGCTTTGAAAATGATAGCGAAACTTGTGCCCCTCTCAAACCGCCGGGCGTTGAGGGATTGCCAGGGGCGTCCAGGTTTCGCAGCCGCACGGTGGCGTCGTGTTCGTCGGCGATCTTCTTGACCACGGCCAGGCCCAGGCCCGTGCCATGTGCTTTGGTGGTGACGTAGGGTTCGAACGCCCTTTTGAGCACCTGTTCGGGAAAACCGGGGCCGTTGTCTCGGATCACGAGCCGGACGGTGGGGGAGTGCCCCGGCATGTTCTGCCGTACTTCGGTGAGCAGTTCGACCCGTGGTGCCCGGGTGTCGCCGCCGCCGACGTCTGTCTGTACAGCATCAAGCGCATTTTGCACCAGGTTGTGCACCACTTGCCGCAGGAGCGTCGCATCACCCAGGATGCCGGGCAGGTCCGAGGCCAGTTGAACGCTGAGCAGGCCGGTTTCCACGGCCTGCCCGTACAGGGCCAGCACGTCGCCCACCAGGGCATTCAGATCAAGCGGCGCCAGGCGTGAGGTGGGCAGGCGCGCAAAGTCGCGGAACTCGTTGATCAGCGTCTTGAGCGCCTGCACCTGGGTGACGATGGTGGTGACGGAGCGGTTGAGCAGTTGCTGGCCGGGCTCGTCGAGCTTGGCCTCGAGCTTCATCTGCAGGCGTTCGGCGGACAGCTGGATGGGCGTGAGCGGGTTCTTGATCTCGTGGGCCACGCGGCGGGCCACCTCGCCCCAGGCCTTGGAGCGCTGCGCCGAGACCAGCTCGCTGATGTCGTCGAACACGATCAGGCGGGCCTCAGCCGGCAGGTCGGCGCCGCGCACCAGCAGCGTCTGGGCGGCGGCCTTCGGATCTTCGGGATTGGCGGCGATGTCGGACAGCGGGCGCTCGAAGGATTCCTGCCATTGCTGGCGCTCGCCAGGCTCGGGCTCGGCGGCGTAGGAAGCGAAGCGCTCGTCGATGGCCTCCGCAAAGGCCTGCAGGCCGGGCACGGTGTTGAGCGGCTGGCCCCGGTAGGCCGACAACGGGGCGCGCAGGATGCGCGTGGCCCCGGGGTTGACAGTGTCGATCAGGCCATGGCGGTCGAACACGATCACGCCGGAGGTGAGGTTGTCCAGGATGGTCTGCACGTGCACGTAGGCGCTGTCGAGCTGCAGGGCGCTGATCTCGGCCTGGGTGCGGGCATCGGCGAGCTGCTGGGTCATGGCCGCGAAGTCGCGCGTCAGGCCGCCCAGTTCGTCCTTGGATTCAAAGATGGGTTTGGGGCTGAGGTCGCCGCCGGCCACGTCGCGCACGCCTTCGGCCAGCAGCAGCAGGGGGCGGGCCAGTTGCTGGCCCAGGATGGCGGCCAGCAGCATCGCGCCAAACACGGCCAGCACCAGCGACAGGGTCAGCGTGCCGATGTACATGCGGCGCAGGCCTTCGCGGCCCAGTGAGCGTTGCTGGTACTCGCGGTAGGCGTTCTGCACATCAAGCGCGTTGCGCACCAGCTCGGCCGGCAGGCGCTGCTGCACCATCAGGAAGTGGCCGCGGCCCTGCAGGCTGAAGCTGCGGTCGGGCATCCAGGCCAATGCGATGACGCGCGGCGTGTCGCCTTCGTCCAGCCCGTCGATGAGCGACATGACGCCCTTGCTGCGTGCATCCTGGCGCCAGGTGCTGTTGACGCGCTGGGTGCGCAGCTGGGTGGCGGTATCGCCCCCGACGCGTGTTTCGATCACGCCCGATTCGCTGACCAGGGCGATGGATTCGGCGCCGAGCTGCTCGCGCAGGCGTTCGAGTTCGAGCAACTGGGGGGCGGTGTCGATGACGCGCTGGCCAGGCAGGATGGACATGCGCTCGGCGGCCAGCCGGGTCTTGTTGCCCAAGTCGTCGCTCAGCGTGTCCAGCGTATTGCGGCCCAGGTTGAGGCCGGCGTCCAGGGCCCCTTCCACACGCACGTCGAACCAGGTCTCGATGCTGCGTGAAACGAACTGGTAGGACACGCCGTAGATCAGCAGGCCCGGCACCAGGGCCACCAGGGCGAAGATGCTGGCCAGCTTGAGCAGCAGCTGGCTGCCGAACTTGCCGCGCCGGATGCGCAGCGCCAGGCGGCCCAGGGCCAGCACGATGACCAGGCCCAGCAGCGAGGCGATGACCACGTTCGTGTAGAACAGCCAGACGAACATGGGCTCATAGCGCTCGCGGTTCTGCGTCGCGAACACGAGCATGAAGGCCAGCACGAGGCCGGCCCCCAGCATGGCCAGGCCGGCGACGACCCAGGCCCAGCGGTTGGCCTTGATGGTGCTCATCTCTTCAACGGGTCATCGGGTGGCGGGGATCTCCAGCCGGCGTTGCACGGACAGCGTCCATTCGTTCTGGTCGCTCAGGCCGATCTGCAGCGGGCGGGGCAGTTCGTTGCGGTCCAGCTCGAAGCTGAACTCGACGTAGTGGCTGCGGTCATCGGTGGCGATGTTGCTGTCCATGATGCGCCAGCGGCTGCTGCGCTGCAGCACCCCCAGGGCTTCGCTCAGGCTGCCGTAGTGCTGGCTCAGGCCGTCGAAGCTGACGCGCCAGCGCCGGGTGAGGGGCTGGTAGGCCAGGCGCCAGCGGCGTTCGGCCACCGCGCGGGATTTGTCACTCCAGTACCAGCGCTCGCGCAGCACCTCGGCGCGGGCCACGAAGACGACGGCCACGCCCTTGTAGAGCGCGTCTTCCACGTCGCGGGGCAGATCGAAGTGCACGTCGTAGCTCAGCACGACGCCGTCCTCGGCGCGCTGCACCTGCAGCTGGGTGAGTTCGACCTGAGGCTTGCCGGTGCCACCGATCTGGGCCCAGGCGCTGCCCACCATGGCGGCTGCGGCCACGAAGGTGGCTGCACGCTGCAGAACGGCGCGGCGGCTGGAGTCGGGCATGGTCAGCGGGTGGCTGGCTTGCTCAGCAAGGCATAGTAAAAGCCGTCTCCCGGGTCGCGGGGGCCGGCTGACTCGGCGGGGCTGCCCGAGGGGCCCCCTTCAGGGTATTCGACCACAGGCAGCAGGTGCCCTGGCGCCGGCTGGCGGCTGGCTCCGGGCTGGCGTTGCAAAAATGCGTCGATGCGCTGCTCGCCTTCCTGCCGGAAAACCGAGCAGGTGCAGTACAGCAGGTGGCCGCCGGGGGCCAGCAGCGGCCACAGGGCGTCGAGCAGGCGGTCCTGGGTCTCGGCCAGGGCAGGGATGTCGCTGGGGCGGCGCAGCCAGCGGGCGTCCGGGTGGCGGCGCACGATGCCCGAGCCGCTGCAGGGCGCGTCCAGCACGATGGCGTCGAAGGCTTGGCCATCCCACCAGGCGGCGGTGTCGGCGGCATCGGCGGCGCGGGTGGTGGCNNCCGCGTGGTGGACGGCAGGCGCAGGCGCTGCAGGGTCTCGCCGACGCGGCGCAGGCGGGTGGCGTCGGCGTCCAGGGCCAGCAGGTCCAGGTCGGCGGCCTCAAGCAGGTGGGCGGTCTTGCCCCCGGGGGCGCTGCAGGCGTCCAGCACGCGGGTGCCTGGGCGTGGGTTCGGCCCCAGAGCCCGCAGCAGCAGGCCGGCGGCGCGCTGGGCCGAGGTGTCCTGCACGGAGACGTCGCCCTGGTCGAAGCCGGGCAACTGGTGCACGGGCACGGGCTGGCTCAGCAGCACGCCGTCTTCCAGCACGGGGGTGGCGTCCAGTCCGGCCTCGCGCAGGCGGGTCAGGTAGGCGTCACGGCTGCCATGGCGTCGGTTGACGCGCAGCACCAAGGGGCCGGGTTGCTGGTTGGCCTGCAGCAGGGCCTGCCAGTGATCGGGCCAGTCCTGCTGGAGCTGGTCGATCCACCAGCGGGGGTGGTTCCAGCGAGCTTCGAGATCCTGCCCGGCCTGGCTCAGCAGTTCGTCGCGTTCGCGCAGGAAGCGGCGCAGCACGGCATTGACCAGGCCCGACGCAGGTTTGGCGCGGCGCTTGGCGGCATCGACGGTCTGATCGACCAGGGTGTGGGCGCTGTACTCGGTGCCGCAGGCCAGGGCCAGGGCGGACAGCAGCAGGCCATCGACCCAGGGCGCGGGCGTCTTGGGCACGAGCAGGGCGCGCAGGCGGCGTGCCAGGCCCAGGCGGCGCATCACCGCGAAGCTCAGGGCCTGCGTGCCGGGGCGCAGGGCAGGGGGGCAGGCGTCCAGCGCATCGGTCAGTGAGCGCCCGCCCTGCACCGCGGCCACCGCGTCGGCGCAATGGGTGAGCAGGCGCCACAGGGGGGGCGCCCCGGCAGGGGCGGGGCTTGAATCCCGCGATGCGGAATGGCGGGGGCGAGAGGGCGCAGGCATGGCGCGCAGTCTATGCGCTGCGCGTGTCGTTTCGTGAAGCGGGGGTCAGCGCAGGGCCACTCAGGCGCCCAGGAAGTGGCGGCGGTAGCGGGCCGGCAGGTCGGCGATGCGCATCATCATCGGCAGATCGGCCGTGTTGAAGTCAGGATCCCAGGCGGGCGCGCCGAGGATCTTGGCGCCGCAGCGCAGGTAGCCCTTGATCAGCGCGGGCGGCTCGACGGCCAGGTGGCTGTCCAGGTCGGCCACGGGCAGGGGCAGGCGGGGGCGCACCTGCCACTCGATGGGGGCCAGGTGCGTGTGGCGCAGCTGCTCCCACAGGCTGGCGGCCACATGGCCGCCGTCGCGCATGCTGATGCTGGCGCAGCCGATCATGGTGTCCAGCTCGTTGCGCACCATGAACTCGGCCAGCGCGCCCCACAGGGCCATGATCACACCGCCCTGGCGGTGGTCGGGGTGCACGCAGGAGCGGCCCAGTTCCACCATCTTGCCGCGCAGGGGGCGCAGGCGGGTCAGGTCGAACTCGGTCTCGCTGTAAAGGCCACCCACGCGCCTGGCGGCTTCGGGTGTCAGCACGCGGTAGGTGCCGATCACCTCGCCAGGCTCGCCGTTGCTGCCTTCCAGGCGCACCAGCAGGTGCTCGCAGTAGGGGTCGAACAGGTCGATGTCATGGCCGGCGGGGCTGTTGGCAGGCACGGTCAGGCGCGCGCCCATTTCCTCCGCGAAAATCTGATACCTCAGGCGCTGGGCCGCGAGAACATCCTGCGCAGTGCGTGCCCAAACGACTTCCAGTTTCGGCGCTGCCGCAGCATCAAGGTGTGTGGAGCCACGGTGAAGCGACCTCCGGGACGGCGCGGAGCCGCGTGCGAGCGAGGGAGTCAGGTCCGACAGCGGCAAGGTAGGCAAGGGCAGGTCCCGCATCGTCATCTCCGGGTTGGTCATCAATGCCCGGAAGTGTGGTCAGCAGGCGTGACGACGCCATGAACCTTGTGTGACGGAACCATGACGTGCCGCAAGACCCTGACAGGGAGCATCCTGGTTAAATCCGGAGACCCTCAAGACGGGTGAACTGCTAGGATTCCAACATGAGTATCCAGATCTTCGGCCTGCCAGTGTCACGGGGGGTGGCCATCGGTCGCGCCGTGCTGGTCGCGTCCGGACGTGTGGACGTGCCCCACCATTTCATCGACCCCAACCGGGTCGATGAGGAATTCGCGCGCCTGACCGACGCCCGCGACACGGTGGCCGTGGAGTTCGACGCCCTCAAGCGCGACCTGCCCAGCGACGTACCGGCCGAGCTGTCGGCCTTGCTGGATGTGCACCAGATGCTGTTGCAGGACGAGGCCCTGATCGGCGCTGCCGGCGACTGGATCCGCGAGCGGCACTACAACGCGGAATGGGCGCTGTCGGCCCAGCTGGAGGTGCTGGCCCGCCAGTTCGACGAGATGGAAGACCCCTACCTGCGCGAGCGCAAGGCCGACCTGGAGCAGGTGGTCCAGCGCCTGCTGCGGGTGCTCAGCCGTGCGGCCGGCCTGCCGGCCATGCAGCCCCATTCGCGCGATTTCGGGGGTGACGAGCCCCTGGTGCTGGTGGCCAGCGACATCTCGCCGGCCGACATGCTGACCTTCAAACGCAGCGTGTTCACCGGCTTCGTGACCGATGTGGGCGGCAAGACCTCGCACACGGCCATCGTGGCGCGCAGCATGGACATCCCCGCCGTGGTGGGCGCCCGCCAGGCCAGCGGCCTGATCCGCCAGGACGACTGCATCATCATCGACGGCGATGCCGGCCTGGTGATCGTCGACCCTTCGCCCATCGTGCTGGAGGAGTACCGCTTCCGCCAGCGCCAGAGCGAGCTGGAGCGCAGCCGCCTGGCCCGCCTGCGCCACACGCCTGCCGTCACGCTCGACGGCGAGCGCATCGAGCTGCTGGCCAACATCGAGATGCCCGAGGACGCCCCTGTGGCGCTGGAGGCCGGTTCGGCCGGCGTGGGCCTGTTCCGCAGCGAGTTCCTGTTCATGGGCCGCGGCAGCAACCTGCCTGACGAGGACGAGCAATACGACGCCTATCGCCGCGCCGTCGAGGGCATGAACGGCCTGCCCGTCACGATCCGCACGGTCGACATCGGGGCCGACAAGCCGCTGGAGGGCATGACACCCAGCGAGTTGCGGCATGAATCCGTGCTCAACCCGGCGCTGGGCCTGCGCGCCATCCGCTGGAGTCTGTCGGAGCCCAGCATGTTTCGCCGCCAGCTGCGGGCGCTGTTCCGCGCAGCGGCGCATGGCCCCGTCAAGATCCTGATCCCGATGCTGGGCAGCGCCCACGAGATCCGTCAGACGCTGGAGCAGGTGGCCATGGTGCAGCGGCAGCTGGCCGAATCCGGCAAACCGACGGGCAAGGTGCAACTGGGCGCCATGATCGAGGTGCCGGCCGCAGCGCTCACGCTGCCCGTGTTCCTCAAGCACTTCGATTTCCTGTCCATCGGCACGAACGATTTGATCCAGTACACGCTGGCCATCGACCGTGCCGACGAGGCCGTGGCCCACCTGTACGACCCCTGGCACCCGGCGGTGCTCAACCTGGTCCACCAGACCATCCAGCAGGCCAATGCGGCCGGCCGTGGTGTGAGCGTCTGCGGTGAAATGGCAGGCGATCCGGCCTTCACCGAGCTGCTGCTGGCCATGGGCCTGCGCAGCTTCTCCATGCACCCCACGCAGGTGGCGGCCGTCAAGCAGCGGGTGTTGCGGGCGGACACGCGCCGCCTGGCCGGCGCGGTCGACATCGTGCTGGCCAGCGACGAGCCCGAAAAGGCCTGGGCCGAGGCGCAGGCGGCTGGCAATGCTGCTGCCGCTGCGGCGGCCACGGCGCGATTGGTGTCGGCGGCCTGAATGAAGCGGGGCAGGAGCCCCGATGCCGTTGATGTTCAGGTGGTGAGGGCTGTTCAGGCCCCGCCGAGCGTTTCCCAGCGTTCCAGCAGCACCAGCAGCTCGTCGTCGATGCTGGCGATGCGGGCCTGCAGGCCGGCGATGCTGTGGGCATCCTGCTTCTTGTACAGGTCTGGATCGGCCAGCGTGGTGTTCAGCTCACGCTGTTCTTCTTCCAGGGCCTCGATGCGGGCGGGCAGTTCGTCCAGTTCGCGCTGCTCCTTGTAGCTGAGCTTCTTCTTGGCCTTGCTGGCGACCAGGGGGGCGGCGGGGGGCGGTGTGGCTGCGGCGGGGGCAGGCGCTGCGGCCTTGGGCGGCGTCGACTTGGAGGCCGCGAT
>DDJC01000081.1 GCA_002339015.1 Burkholderiales bacterium UBA1834 | reverse complement strand
GGCTGACGAAATACTGCAACCCTGCCCAGGCCGACACGCGGGCCGAACCGGCGCCATAGTCGTCGCGGCAGGCGTAGTCGAGCGCCCAGCGCAGGCCGGGATCGCCCAAGCCCTGCTCGTCCAGCCACCGGTCGAAGGTGATCGCGTCGAGCACAGCCAGGCCCGCGTTCCAGGGTTTGCGCACCGTGGGCATCGCAAAGCCCAGTGCCTGACGCAACAGCCTGGCCTGTTGCATGAACCGTTCGTGCTGCCGGTGCGTGTCCGCCCCGGCGGGCATCAGTCCCTCCTGCCAATGGCCCGGCCAGTAGGCGCCCACGGTAGCGGCATGGGTGTCGGGCACGAACAGTCGCTCTTGAGGGCTGTGGCACAGGTAGCGTTCGTCACCCACCCAGCGGCCTTGCTGGCGTCTGATCAGGCCCTGGCTTTCCAGCCACTGCGCCACCTCGGGCGCATCCTCGCCAGGCACGGGCAGGTAGTGCGCACCCAAAGGGCAAGGCTGCCCCATCAGCACATGCCCCCGGGAGTTGCCGCCGGGCTCATCATCCAGATCCAGCACGGCCAGATCGTCCAGCCCGTTGTCCTGCAGCACGCGCGCTGCGGCCAGCCCGGCGATACCACCGCCCACCACCAGCGTGTGCACGCGCCGCGTGAACACGATGCGCCCGCCCGGACGCCAACGGCCATCTCGCCAGGCATGGCCGCGTTCGGCCAACTGCCCTACCCAGCCACCGTCCAGTGCATCCGGCAGCGTGGCAGGGGCGTCGGCCTGGGTCGCGGCGCCGCGCGGGCCACACCCCGGCAGCAGCAGACCCGCTGCGCTGCCTGCACTCCATCCCAGCAAGCCGCGCCGCGACCACCTTGGCGACATGGGCACAGGCGGACTCATCAGCGCACCTGCCCCCACTCTTGCTCGAAGGTATGCACCAGCCCCTGGTTGCTCAGCCGGTTCGGCTCAGCGGGCAACCGCGCCATGTCCGGCGGGAAGACGAACAGCCCCGGCAACACGGCCGGCGACAGGAAACGCAGGCCCGACGGCAAGCCCGCCTGCCAATCGGATGGTGCGCGCCACGGCCGGCGGTGCGCCAGCACGAAACCCCACTCCCCGAAGCTGGGCACATGGGCATGGTAAGGCGTGGCGCTCATGCCCACGGCCTCCAGCGTGCTCACCACTGTCCAGTAGCTTTGTCGCGCTATCAGCGGTGAAGTGGTCTGCACCACGGCATAGCCGCTGGCCGCCAGGTGTTTATCGAGCAAGGCATAGAAGGTGGTGGTGTAGAGCTTGCCGATGGCATGGTTGGTAGGATCGGGAAAATCCACCACGATCACATCGAAGACCTCGTCGTGCTGGTCCAGCCAGTTGAAGGCATCGGTGTTGACCACGCGCACCTTGGGCGAGCGCAGTGCATCGGCATTGAGGGAGCGCAGGCGATCATCCTGGCTGAACAGGCGCGTCATGGCCGGGTCCAGCTCGACCAGCGTCACCTGCTGCACGCTGGGATGGCGCAGCACCTCGCGCACGGCCATGCCGTCGCCACCACCGAGCACCAGCACCCGGCGCGGCGCCCCATGGGCCGTCATGGCGGGATGCACCAGCGCCTCGTGGTAACGGTACTCGTCACGCGACGAGAACTGCAGATTGCCATTGAGGTAGAGCTTGGTCGCGCCGTGCCCATGCGTGAGCACGATCCGCTGGTAGGGCGTGTGCTCGCGCAGCACGATGCCCTCGCCGTAGAAGCGGTCCTCTGCCCAGGTGGTGAGCGGCTGGGCTCCCAGCATGCCCACACCCAGCACCAGCGCAGCCAGTGCGCAGGCCAGCGCATGTGCGCCCCAGGTACGCAACTCGGCCCGAAACAGCCACAGGGCCCAGGCCGCCACCGCCACATTGAGCAGACCGAAGAACAGGCCTGTGCGGATCAGGCCCAGGTGCGGCACCAGCAGCAGCGGAAACGCCAGCGACACGGCCAGCGCGCCCAGGTAATCGAAGGTGAGCACCTCGGCCACCAGGTCCTTGAGCGCATAACGCTGACTGAACTGGCGCTTGAGGATGCGCATCACCAGTGGGATCTCCAAGCCCACAAGGATGCCCACCAGCAGCACCATGGCATACAGCAGCATGCGGAACGGCGTGGTGGCCGAGGCCGGCAGCAAGGTGTGCGCCACGAACAGCAGCGCCGGCATCAGCCCGCCGCACAAGCCCACCATCAGTTCGATGCGCAGGAAGTGCGCCACCAGCTGGCGCTCAAGGTAGCGCGACAGCCACGAACCCACGCCCATGGCGAACAGGTAGGCCCCGATGATGGTGGAGAACTGCAGGACCGAATCGCCCAGCAGGTAGCTGGCCAGGCTGCCTGCCGCCAGCTCGTAGACCAGCCCGCAGGCCGCCACCACGAAGACAGAGGCCAGCAGCAGCACCTCGGCCGGGCTTACGCGCCCGCCCTCCCCGTCCTGCGGGATCGGCGCCACGCTGGCAGCCGTATCAGCCATGGATGGCCGCGGCCACGATCTGTCCGATCGCCAGGCACATGGCAGCCACCACGATGGCCAGCGCCACGTTTTTCTTCTCGACGATCTCGCCCCACAGGTCATACGGCGTGATCTTGTCGACGATGATGAAGCACAGCCAGAACAACGCCACGCCGATCAGCGCGAAGACGATGGAACCGACGAAAACGCCGGGCTTGAGCCATTCAAGTTCTAACATGTGATTTCCTTTCGGGATCGTCAGCGCCCGCCATGGACGCGATTGTGCGCCGGGCGCAGGGGTTGGCGCAGGCTGTCATTTGTGCGACCCGCCGCTGCTGTAGCCGCCCCAGGAGCTGCCGCCCGAGCCGCCCCAGTTGCCACCGCCACTCCCGCTGTATTGGGTGCATCGCTGGTACTCAAGGCTGGCCGAGCCGTAGGTGTCGCGCACCTGATGGCAGTCACTGTCGTCGCAACGCACGATCATGACCAGGATCGCCACCGCCAGCAGGATCCACAGCCAGGTCTTGACGCCGCCCAGCGACCATGGCTTGCCAGCGCCGGCATCGCGCTTGAAGGCGGCTGCCTGCGCTGGCGGGATGCCGAAGGCCTTCATCACCACGGCGGCATCGAGCGCACGACCTGCCGACCAGGTGACCTCCGAGCCGGTCTGCTCCCGGTTGAGTTGATGCGCGCCGTGCGAACCTGCCCCCGCGTAGTCGGTGTTCAAGGTGCGCTGGTCGCGCCTCACCCTCCAGTAAAACTCGCCGATCACATAGGTGGTCTTGGCGGTGTAGGTGAACTTCTTGCGGTAGGTCACGCCCTTGAACACGGCCGTCGTCGACCGTGACGATGGCACGCCCGTCACCGGGCGCACCACGCTCCAGCCATCCTCCGCATCGACCAGGAAGGCGAAGCCGCGCTGCTGGTTGTAGAGCAGGTACTCGCGCCAGAAGGTCTGCTCGTCTTCGCTGCTTTCAGGCTCGTCGCAACGCTCCTGGTAACCGACCACCTGCCAGCTGTCAGGCTGTCCCGAACCGTCGGCATCGAGGCGGCCTGTGCGTCCCATGGGAATCAGGGGTTCGAGCCCGTTGTCCTGCGCGTAGTACCCAAGGCCTGTACCCGCGTCCTTCTTGGAGATGTCCACCACCGACTTGCATGATGGGCAGGCGATGGACAGGCTCTGCCCCAGGCGTGGTGTCAGCGGGGTGCCGCAGTTCGGACATTCGATGCCGGCGCTCTTGACCTTGGCCTCCGCCGGCGTCTCGCGCAGGCCGCTGAGGGACAGATCGGGCAAGGACACTGACCGCCCCACGAAGCGCCTGGGCGGTGTGTCGCTGCCATCGACGGAGAGCACCTGGCCCTGGGTATCGCGCAGTTCGAGCACCGTGTGCGGCTGCCCGAAATCGGGCAAGAAGGCCAGTTCCCCTTCAGCAGACTGCACACGTGCCGAAGCCACCGAGGCCACCACCCAGGGCGCCTGATCGATGAACACCGCCTGCCCGGGGGGCGTGAGAGCCCAATGCTCCGGCAGGGCCGCAGGCGCCACCTGCTCGAAAGAGAAGACGTGTTGCCCGTTGTCCTCGCTCAGCCAGCCGGAGCGGCCGTTGTCGAACAGCGCATGCCACTCGTTCCAGACACCTTCGTCGCAGGCCATCTGCAGACGCCCGACCAGCGTGAAGGGCTCGCCCTGGTAGCGGCCTGCCACGCCCAGCTGCAGCGGGCTGTGGTCCTCGAACAGATCGGCAGCCTGGCCGATGCGCCGCAGCGTGTCGCCATCGCGCAGCAAGGTGCTGCGGCAGTAGCTGCACACGGCCATGGGCGAGTCGGCCGAGCGGAACTCAACCGGCGCACCACAAAAGGAACACAGCGCGCGCCAGGCGCGCTGCGGCGTCGGATCAACCATGGGGGAACAGCGCTCAGACCAACTTCTTGAGCAGCTCGGCTTTCTTGGCGCTGAACTCGTCGTCGGTCAGGATGCCCTTGGCCTTCAGATCGGCCAGTTTTTCCAGGGTGGACATGACCTCCTCAGGACGCAGGGGCACCACGGCCGGCGCGGCAGCAACTCCTGGCACAGGAACCGCCCCCTGCAGGCCCTGCTGCAGCGACTGCGCCATGGCCTGTCCCAGCGCCAACCCGGCGCCCAGCCCCGCGGCATCGCCGGCCACCGAAGAACCGCCCGTCCCACCGCCAGCGGCCAGCGCAGGCAGCGCCTGCGCCGTCTGGTACTGCACGAACTTGCCCATGTCGTTGCCGACCATGCCCATGCCGATGCGCTGGTCCAGGATCTTTTGCAGTTCTTCGGGCAGGGACACGTTCTGCACGGTCACGCCTTCCAGGCGCAGGCCGATGGCGTCGAAGGCCGGTGCAGTAGCGAGTTGGAGCGCCTTGGCGAACGCCACCTGATTGGCGGCAAGATCCAGGAAGGGCACACCGCTTTGCGCCACGGCATCGCTGATGTGCTGCAGCATCACGCCACGCAACTGGCCATCGAGGTCGGCCATGGTGTAGACCTCGCGCGTGCCGGACACCTCGGTGTGGAACTTGCGCGGATCGACCAGCCGCAGACTGTAGTTGCCGAAGGCGCGCAGACGCACCGCACCAAAATCCTTGTCGCGCAGGGTGATGGGCTGGGCTGTGCCCCAGCGCATGTCCAGTTGCTGCCGTGTGCTGAAGAAATACACATCGCTCTTGAAGGGCGAGGCGAACAGCTTGTCCCAGTTCTTCAGGTTGGTGAGCACCGGCAGCGTCTGCGTGCTCAGCTTGTACGTGCCGGGGCCAAACAGGTCGGCCACCTGACCTTCGTTGACAAACAGCGCCATCTGCGATTCACGCACCACCAGGGTCGCGCCGTTCTGGATTTCACGGTCCTGGAACGGATAGCGCCAAGCCAGAACGCCATCGGTGGATTCCGTCCACTCGATGACGTCGATGAACTGCTTCTTGATGAAATCCATCAGGGCCATGCCGTTGTTCCTCCCATGTGCACCCTTTGTTGTTCAGGGCTCGTGATGACAAGGGTGGATCTTTGCACAAAACGACACCCTTTCCCACACAGCTTTACGCGCGCAAGACACGGCCTTGACATGCCCACCCAACACTGAAGTGGCAGTCACGAAAGGAGTTCTGCATGACCTTCCAATACAAGACGAAGTCCCAGCCTCTTCACCGAATCCTGGGCACCATGGCCGCCGCCATCACCACCAGCCTCATGGCGGCGGGCAGCGCCCACGCCCAGTTGGCCGCCACGCCTGGCTACTACGTGGGCGGCAATGTGAGCCAATCCCATCTGAAGGACGACAGCCCGCTGGGGGCTGATACCGATCGCAGCGACACGGGTTACAAGTTCTATGGCGGCTACCAGTTCACGCCCAACTTCGCGCTGGAAGCGGGCTATGCCGGCCTGGGCAAGTTCCAGGCACCTTCCGGCGATGTCAAGGCCCGTGGCCTGTACCTGGATGCCGTGGGCACCGTGCCGCTGGCCCCCCAGTGGTCAGCCTTGGGGCGTGTGGGTGTCGTCGACACCGAATCCAGGATCTCCGGCAGCGGCCTGACCGTGAAGGACCACGACACCGGCCTGAAGGTGGGCGCCGGCTTGCAGTACGACTTCAGCGCCAGCACCGCGCTGCGCGGCGAGTGGGAACGCTACCGCGTGGGCATGGACAGCGTGCGCACCAATGTTGACCAGTACTCGCTGGGTCTGGTCGTGAAATTCTGACCCACCATGCGGCCGGCGCTCCGGAGTTCCGGCGCCGGTCACCGGCCCGTGCCGGCGCGACCGCCGTACACCCTCGGCCCTCGCAGAATGGCCGATGGTTGATGGGATCCGGGGCCACGGCTAAAATCGGCGGTCTTTCACAGCCCCTGGATCTACACCATGCCCCGCTGTCCTCAATCGGCCCCGGCACTGCCCCGGGCCGGTTCAGTCCTGATTTGCCTGGCCTCCCTGGCACTGCCTTTCAGCAGTGCCACCGTGATGGCCCAGAGCGCAGCCATACCCGCGAGCGCGCCATCGTCCGCCGCCAGTGCCCCGCCACCCCCGCCGCCCGTTGATCCCAACCTGATCGTCCCGATGCAGCTCACGCGCGTGCTGCCAACCACGTCCCTGCGCGGCGAGATCCTGTTCAGCCAGCCGCCCGAGGTCGTGCTCAACGGCAAGAACGCGGCCCGGCTGGCCCCTGGCGCCCGCATCCGTGGCGAGAACAACATGCTGGTGATGTGGGGCATGCTGATCGGCAAGAAGATCAAGGTCAACTACACGACCGACAACTACGGCCTGCTGATGGACGTATGGATCCTGCGCCCTGATGAACTGGCGCAGCTGTGGCCCAGCACGGCTGCCGAAGCCTCCAAATGGACCTACGACCCGATCAAGAAGACCTGGTCCAAGTAAGCAGTACGAGAACGAGATGAGCGCCCTGCCCGATTCCCCCGACACCGCCGCCCTGCCCGCCAACGCGAACGCTGGCAAGAAGGTCTACATCAAGACCTACGGCTGCCAGATGAACGAGTATGACTCGGACAAGATGTCCGACGTGCTCAATGCCGCCAAGGGCTACGAGCCCACCAACGACCCCGAACAGGCCGATCTGATCCTGTTCAACACCTGCTCCATCCGCGAGAAGGCGCAGGAGAAGGTCTTCAGCGACCTGGGCCGCGTCAAGCACCTCAAGGAGCGCGGCGTGATGATCGGCGTGGGCGGCTGCGTGGCCAGCCAGGAAGGCGCGGCCATCATCGAGCGCGCGCCGTATGTGGACGTGGTGTTCGGCCCGCAGACGCTGCACCGCCTGCCCGCCATGCTGGAAAAGCGCCAGCAGCAAAGGCGCCCGCAGGTGGACATCAGCTTTCCCGAGATCGAGAAGTTCGACCACCTGCCACCGCCGCGCAAGGAAGGCGCCAGCGCCTTCGTGTCCATCATGGAAGGCTGCTCCAAGTACTGCAGCTACTGCGTGGTGCCCTACACCCGTGGTGAAGAGGTCTCGCGCCCCTTCGACGACGTGCTGACCGAGGTGGCCGACCTGGCCGATCAGGGCGTGCGCGAGGTGACCCTGCTGGGCCAGAACGTGAACGGCTACCGTGGTCGCATGGGCGAGACCAGCGAGATCGCCGACTTCGCCATGCTGCTGGAGTACGTGGCCGAGATCCCCGGCATCGAGCGCATCCGCTACACCACCAGCCACCCCAATGAGTTCACGCAGCGCCTGATCGACGTCTACGGCAAGACAGGCAAGCTGGTCAACCACGTGCACCTGCCCGTGCAGCACGGCTCCGACCGCATCCTGATGGCGATGAAGCGCGGCTACACGGCACTGGAGTTCAAGAGCACGATCCGCAAGCTGCGCCTGGTGCGGCCGGACATCCACATCTCGTCGGACTTCATCGTGGGCTTCCCTGGCGAGACCGACGACGATTTCGCCAAGATGATGAAGCTGGTCGATGACATCGGCTTCGACGCCTCCTTCAGCTTCATCTTCAGCGCCCGCCCCGGCACGCCGGCCGCCGCGCTGGAGGACACCACGCCGCAGGAGGTCAAGCTCAAGCGCCTGCAGACCCTGCAGGCTGTGCTCGAAGGCAATGTGCAGCGCTTCAGCCAGGCGCTGGTCGGCACCACGCAGCGCATCCTGGTCGAAGGCCCCAGCCGCAAGGACCCGACCGAGCTGATGGGCCGCACCGAGTGCAACCGCATCGTCAACTTCCCCGGCGGGCCGCAGCCGCAGCGCCTGATCGGCCAGTTGATCGACGCGAACATCACGCTGGCCTACCCGCACTCGCTGCGGGCCGAGATCGCCACGCGCTGAGCTTCGCTGCAGCGCAGCATCGTCAGGGCGCTGTCCCGGCGCGAACAAGCCCCTGACAAGCGCCTGTAGTTCACGAAAGCCCTGTCCCAGCCACACAGGCAAAGGTCTAGGATGAGCCCGAAAGGTGCTTCGCCATGGCCGTGTCCGTCTTCGATCTGTTCAAGGTGGGAATCGGGCCCTCCAGCTCCCACACCGTCGGGCCCATGCGGGCTGCACGCCTGTTCGCGCTGCGGCTGCACCAGCAGGGTGTGATAGAGGCGACGAGACGCGTGCGCTGCGAGTTCTTCGGCTCGCTGGGCGCCACCGGGCGCGGTCATGGCAGCGACAAGGCCGTGCTGCTGGGCCTGTGCGGCCATGAACCTGACCAGGTCGATGTGGACCGCATCGAGGCGATCCTGGCCGACATCCTCACACAGCATCGCCTGCCGGTGTTGGGCACGCATCCCATGCCTTTCGACGGGCAAGCTGATTTGGTCTTCCACCTGCGGCACAGCCTGCCCTTCCATCCCAACGCCCTGCGCCTGAGCGCCTTCGACGGCCATGGCCAGCCGCTGGCCCAACGCTGCTACTACTCGGTCGGTGGCGGCTTCGTGGTCAGCGAAGAGCTGGCCCACGACAGCGCACGCCAGCACCATGTGGCCCCCGACACCGCGGTGCTGCCCCTGCCCTTCCACAGCGCGGCCGACCTGCTGGCCCTGTGCGAGGCGCACGGTCTGGACATCGCCGGCGTGATGCGCGCCAACGAGCGCCTGTGGCGCAGCGATGCGGAGATCGATACCGGACTGCTGCACATCTGGTCGGTGATGCAAGCCTGTGTGCAGCGGGGCTGTGCGCAAGAAGGCGTGCTGCCCGGCGCCTTCAAGGTGTCCCGCCGGGCGCCAGCCCTGTCGCGCAAGCTGCAAGCCGCCACCAGCCTGGACCCGCTGGCCGTGATGGATTGGGTGAACCTGTTCGCGCTGGCCGTGAACGAAGAAAACGCCGCCGGTGGTCGCGTGGTGACAGCCCCCACCAACGGCGCCGCCGGCATCGTGCCGGCCGTGCTGCACTACCACCGCCGCTTCGTGCCCTCCGCCTCGGACCGCGACGTGGTCGACTTTCTGCTCACGGCCGGTGCCATTGGCCTGCTCTACAAGGAGAATGCCTCGATCTCGGGGGCAGAGGTGGGCTGCCAGGGCGAGGTGGGCGTGGCCTGCTCCATGGCGGCCGCCGGCCTGTGCGCCGCGCTGGGCGGCACGCCGGCGCAGGTCGAGAATGCCGCCGAGATCGGCATGGAGCACCACCTGGGCCTGACCTGCGATCCGGTCGGCGGGCTGGTGCAGATCCCCTGCATCGAGCGCAACGCGGTCGCGGCCGTCAAGGCCATCAACGCGGCGCGGCTGGCCCTGCATGGCGACGGCACGCACCATGTCAGCCTGGATCAGGTCATCAAGACCATGCGCGAGACCGGCGCGGACATGCAGAGCAAGTACAAGGAGACCTCGCGAGGGGGCCTGGCCGTCAATATCGTGGCGTGCTGAACAGGCCTTCGATCAGACCGGGTTCGGAGTCGAGCGCCGAATCCTCTTCAGGGGGAGGCTCTTTGGGTGCAGCCTCCGGGAAGACCGAGGGCACGGGCTCGGCCAGCACCACCTGATTGCGTCCGCCGCGCTTGGCCTCGTACAGGGCCGCATCCGTGCGCTCCAGGGTATGGTTCAGGGTGGCATGCGCCACATGGAGCGCCAGCCCGGCCGAGAAAGACACCCTCAGCCCCGGCACGCTGTTGGAGACCGCCAGGCGCGTCAGCTCCCCTTGCAGGCGTTCCAGCGGATGCCGTGCCTGCTCGGGTGTGGTGTCAGGGAACACCACCAGGAATTCCTCGCCGCCCCAGCGTCCGAGCACGTCGGATTCACGCAGGACGGCCGAGGCCGCATGCGCGAACGAGGTCAGCACCTCGTCGCCCACCTTGTGGCCGTGCCGGTCGTTGACGCTCTTGAAGTGGTCCAGGTCGATCAGGGCCAGCGTGAAGCGCTCGCCATAGCGTTCCAGACGGCCCAGGCAGGTCTCCAGGCGATCCTGCATGTGGCGACGGTTGTACAGGCCCGTGAGCGTATCGCGCGTGGCCAGGTGCTGCACGGTGGCCAGAGCCTGCTTGAGCTCCGCGCGCTGGCGCTTGAGCCGGCTGCGCCAGGCATTGAGCTGCACGGCCGTGAACACCAGCACGGGCACCACACTGACCAGCAGTTCGAAACGCACCAGTTCGCGCTTGAAAGGATAGAAGCCCGGATCGTACTGGCTCAGGATCAGCATGCAGGCCCCCAGGCCAACCACCGCGACGCCACCGATGACCAGCGACTGCCGCGGTGTGTGCGTGTACATGCCGAACATGATCACCAGCGACAGCAGCACCATCACCACCCCCCGGTCTTCCGGGCGGATCGTCAGGTAGGCGAATCCGATCGCGACAACCGCCAATGCGTTCTGCGGCACCATCAGGGTGGGATCGGCAAAGCGCTTGGAGCGTCCGCTGCGCACCAGCACCAGAGCCACCACGCACGCGGGCAGCGTGACCCAGGCCAGCACCGGCGGCGCCATGGGGTGCATCATGCCGATCCGGGCGGCGTGCCAGGCTGCCACACAGCAGACCGAGTAGACCAGCAGGCACAACGCAATGGCCAACACGCGCGAACGGGTGGCACGGTCGGATCCCAGCGCCCACAGCACCAGTGGCGTGGCGGCTTCGACGAAGGTGAGGGGCTTGGCGGGTTGCGTCATGGGCCTCATCACGGTGACGACGGGTGCAGCCGGACCACAGGTGCGGCAGGGCCTCGTGCCACAGCCTGCACAGGCACCGGCGAAGCGCCTGGCACGGGCGGCGGGGCCTCGGCGATCAGGCAGCGGTTGCGGCCGGACTGCTTGGCCTGGTAGAGGACCTGGTCGGCACGCTCGATCCAGCGGTCCAGCGACTCGCCGGGCGAGAACTGCGCCAGGCCTGCCGAGATCGTCACCGTCAAGTTGCCGCTGTCGCCCATCGGATGGGCGGCAATGCGGTTGCGCAGGCGCTCCACGGCCACCCAGGCCTGGGACGCATCCACGTGCGGCATCATCAGCAGGAACTCCTCGCCGCCCCACCGGCCGAGTTGATCGACCTGGCGCAAATCACCCTGGGCCAGCGAAGCAAAGGCGCGCAGCACCTCGTCACCCATGCGGTGCCCATAGTGGTCGTTGACCTTCTTGAAATGATCGATGTCGATCAGGGCCACGCACACGGGCGTGCCCGAGCGCGACACACGGGCCAGTTCGGATTCGAGCTGGTCGGTCATGGCGCGACGGTTGAGCAGGCCGGTCAGCATGTCGGTGGTGGCCAGCGCCTGGGCCTGCACGAGGGTCTGACGCAGTTCGTCGGACTGGCGGCTGATGCGCACCCGCATGGCGCTGATCCACATGGCCACCACGGCCAGGGCCATGAGCGACACGGTGGACACGGTGAAATGCGTCAGCCCACGCTGCAGCGAGAAGCCGGGCTCACCCGCCCACACCAGCCCGAACTGCGCCAGGCTGACGCACAGCGCGGCCCAGCCTCCCAGGATGAGGCACTGGCGGGGCCGCAGGCGGAACATGGCCACGGCCACGGCCTGGGCCAACAGGATGATGGTGTCGCCCCGGTATTCGCCGATCAGCACGTAGGCCAGCACGATGATGAGGATGGAGACCATGCCGTGGGGCATCGCCAGCACGGGATCCTCGAAACGCTGGGACCATCCGCTGCGCACCAGCGCGAAGAACAGCGCAAAGGTGGTGGCCATGCACCCCAGCAGCAGCCAGAACACGCCAGCACCGATCAGGCCCAGCCAGGTCGAGTGGGCCATGATGGCCGCCGTCAGGGCATAGATCAGACCCGCGCCCAGGCAGAACATGACGTGCCGACGCACCGGGCCGGTGCCGGTGATCCAGGTGACCCAGGGGGGAGTGCTGCGGAGGGTGGTCATAGGGGATGGCTCCCTATGTTATCGACGTCGAAGGGGAAGAATTTAACGTCGACGCCCCTGATTAACCCTTGTTGCAGACAAGGTCAGGCGCCTGCCTTGAGTGCCGCGTCGCCTGCGGCAATCGGATCGCCCGTGCGTTCGAACACCTCGCGCCAGGTCTGATAACTGGCCAGCTCCCCCGTCTGCCACGGGTGGAAACCAGGTTTGAAGTACTTTATGTAGTGACCCAGCAGCGGCAGGAACAGCCCGCCGGGCTTGTACAGCCACCACAAACCGCGCGCCATGATGCCAACACGTTTCAGCCCCCTGAAACCGTCAACCTGCAACATGTAGTTCACCACCAGAAGCGTTGCCAGCGGGAACGAAAAAGACGTGAAGACCAGCGGCAGCACGCGCCGCCAGTAGCCCACCTTGGCCACCTTCTGCATCACGTCGAAGGCCACAGCCTTGTGCTCGACTTCCTCAATGGCATGCCAGGTGTACATGGCGCGGATACGGGGATCGGCCTTGTCCAGCACGCGGCACTGCTCGAATCCGTGCGCCATCAGCGCAGTCATGTGCTCGAAAGCCGCGGTGAGCGCCAGCGTGGTCTCGGGTTTCAGGCGCTTGCGCAGCACCTCGAACAGGAACCACACGGTCTGGCGCTCCAGGGATTTGACGTGGATACGCTGTCGCTTGAGCCGGTCGTTGAACTGGCGGTGCACGATGCCGTGCTGGCCTTCCTGACGGGTGAAATCCTTCACCTCTTCGAGCAGCCGCGGATCGCTGATCTGGTCCTTGAAGTCGCGCACGCAGCTGATGAAGAAGCGCTCCCCCTCCGGGAAGAAGATCGACATGGCGTCGAAGAAGCGGCTCTTGAAGGGGTCGTTGTCCAGCCAGTGGCGTGGGATGTCGCCATCGAGCCCGAAGTCGAGCTTCTCTCGGGCGACGATGGGATGACTGGCGGCTTGGGGCGTCGTCATGGTGCTTCTTCTTCGATGCGGATGCGGTATGTCTTTGGTCTCAGGCGGAGATCACCCATGGCGCGCGCCCTGCCCCGGCGAACAGGCCATGGCCCTGGGCTTCTGTCAGCGTGAGCACGGGCGTGACGCAGGCGTCCACCTTGTCAAAGACATCGGCCCAATGCGACAAAGGTTGAGCGGCGATGAGCTTGGCTACCTCGTCGCGCAGCGCGTTGGAATCAGGCGAATTGGGCAGCAGGCCTCGCTGCCAGTGGCGCTCCATCCAGTCAGGGCGCCCCCAGGCCTCGCAGCACAGGCGCCAGAACTTCAGTTCCAGCGCACCGACGGCCAGCGAGCGGCCATCGGCCGTGGTGTAGAGGCTGTAGCAGGGCAAGGCGCCGTTGAGCATGTCCTCGCGGGCGCCGGGAAGGCGCTCCAGCAAGGGCTTGAGCATGGCGCCCGTGGCCAGCGGCATCACCTGGTGGGCCCACAGGCCGTGGGTCATGCTGATGTCGATGTGGCAGCCCCGGCCGGTGCGCTGCACCTGCCAAAGCGCCGCCAGCAAGGCAACGCAGGCCATGGAGCTGCCACCGGCCAGATCACCCCACTGGATGTTGGACAGGGTGACGCGGCCATCGGGGCCGCGCATCTGGTCCAGCGCACCGGACATGGCCATGAAGTTCATGTCATGGCCGGCCTTCTGCGCCCAGGGGCCCTCCTGCCCGTAGCCGGTGATGGAGCACACCACCAGCTTCGGATTGAGGGCCTTGAGGCTGTCGATGCCCAGGCCCATGGCCGCCATCACGCCGGGGCGAAAGCCCTCCACCAGCACGTCGGCATCTTGGATCCACATGCGCAGCCGGTCCTTGTCGGCGGGCTGCTTGAAGTCGATCGTGCGGACATCCTTGCCAGGGTTCAGCGCCGCGTACAGCGGCGGCAGGCCCCGGGCCGGATCGCCCTCGGGCGGCTCGACCTTGATGACCGTGGCGCCCAGGTCGGCCAGGATGCGCGTGGCGAAAGGCCCCGGCAGGTTGCGCGTGAGATCAACCACGCGCAGGCCCGCCAGGGGGCTCGCGGCTGAAGGCATGCCTGAGCTCATGCTCACACCGTGTCCGTGAAACGCCCGCCTTCGGCGGCCATCTTCACCACGATGGCGGCCGGCTCGAAGCGCGAACCGTACTTGGCGGCCAACTCACGCGCACGCTCAGCGAACTTGGCCGGGCCCACCGCGTTGATGAACTGCAGCGCACCGCCCTGGTTGGGCGCGAAGCCCCAGCCGAAGATCGAGCCGATGTTGGTGTCGGCCACCGAGCGCACCACCTTCTCTTCATAGCAGCGCGCGGCCTCGTTGGCCTGGGCGTAGAGCAGGCGATCGACGATCTCCTGCTGCGAGGGCTGCTCGGCCTTGGGCGGGAAGATGTCCAGCAGGCCGGGCCACAGGCTCTTCTCTTTGCCGTTGTAGTCGTAGAAGCCCTGGTTGGCCTTCTTGCCAATGCGCTTGTGCTCGCCGCCCACCTTCTGCACCACCGCAAAGCCGGGGTGCACCGGCAGGGTGATGCCTTCGGCCTCCAGATCCTTGCGGGTGGTCTCGGCGATGTAGAGCGACAGGCTCAGCGACACCTCGTCCTGCAGGGCCAGCGGCGGCATGGGCATGCCTGCCTTCAGGCCGGCGACCTCGATGGAGCGGGGGTGCACGCCCTCGCCCAACATGGCCATGCCTTCCATGATGTAGGTCGTGAACACGCGCGAGGTGTAGAAGCCGCGCTTGTCGTTGACCACGATGGGCGTCTTGCCGATCTGCAGCACGTAGTCGAAGCCACGGGCCAGCGTCTCGTCGCTGGTGTCCTTGCCGACGATGATCTCGACCAGGGGCATCTTGTCCACCGGCGAGAAGAAGTGCAGGCCGATGAAATTCTGCGGGCGCGCACTGGCTTGGGCCAGGCCGGTGATGGGCAAGGTGGACGTGTTCGAGGCGTACACGGCGCTGGCCGGGATCACGGCCTCGGTCTGCCTGGTGCACTCGGCCTTGATGGCACGGTCTTCGAACACGGCCTCGATCACCAGGTCGCAGCCTTCGAGGTCGGCGTACGAGGTGGTCGGCTTGATGCGCGCCAGCAGCGCGTCACGCTTGTCGGGCGTGCTGCGGCCACGGGCCACGGCCTTGTCCAGCAGGCCCTGCGAATAGGCCTTGCCCTTGTCGGCGTTCTCGATCGTGGTGTCCAGCAGCACGACGTCGATGCCCACCTTGGCGGACACGTAGGCAATGCCCGCCCCCATCATGCCGGCGCCCAGGATGCCCAGCTTCTTGACCTGGCTCTCTGCCGGGCCCTTGGGGCGCGACTGGCCCTTCTTGATCGCGTTGAGCTGGTGCCACAGCGTGCCGATCATGTTCTTGCTGGTCTGCGAGACCACGCAGGCCGCGAAGTAGCGCGACTCCACCTGCGAGGCGGCGTCGAAATCCAGCAGGCAGCCTTCGAACAGGCAGCTCATGATGTGCGTGATGGCCGGGTAGTTGCCGTGCGCCTTGGCGTTGGCCATGGACGGCGCGATGGCCAGTACCTGCACCACGGCCGGGCTCTTGCTGTCGCCACCGGGGATGCGAAAGCCCTTGGTGTCCCAGGGCGCGGCGGCCTTGGGATTGGCCTTGCACCAGGCACGGGCCTTGGCCAGCAGCTCATCGCGGTTGGCGGCCAGCTCGGTCACCAGACCCATCTCCTTGGCCTTGGCGGCGGTGAGTTCCTTGCCCTGGGTGATCAGGTCCATGGCCTTCTGGATGCCGATCAGGCGCGGCACGCGCTGGGTGCCGCCACCGCCGGGCAGCAGGCCCAGCTTGACTTCGGGCAGGCCGAGCTTGAGCTTGGGGTCGTCGATGGCGATGCGCGCGTGGCAGGCCAGCGCCAGCTCCAGACCGCCGCCCAGGGCCGTGCCGTTGAGCGCGGCCACCACGGGCTTGCCGCTCTTTTCCATGCGGCGCAGCATGCCCTTGAGGTCTTCGCAGAGCTTGTAGGCCTCTTCGGCCGAGGTGATCTGCGTGAGCTGGTCGATGTCGGCGCCGACGATGAAGGTCGGCTTGCCCGAG
Organism: Burkholderiales bacterium UBA1834; assembly: GCA_002339015.1. GTDB lineage: Bacteria > Pseudomonadota > Gammaproteobacteria > Burkholderiales > Burkholderiaceae_C > Aquabacterium. The sequence goes on along the minus strand of DDJC01000081.1, from coordinate 347 downwards.
GTGATGACCAGGCCCTTGAGGTTGGCGTCCGTTTCGAGCTGCTGCACCAGTGCGGCGAAGGGCTCGACCAGGGTCGGGTTGAGCACGTTCATCGCCCGGCCGGGCATGTCGATGGTGACGAGGCCGATGCCGTCGGCATCGATGTCGAATGTGAAGGCTTGTGCTTGTGTCATGTCGTGGCCCTCGGGATCAGACGCGTTCGATGATGGTGGCGATGCCCATGCCGGCACCGATGCACAGGGTGGCCAGCGCCGTGGCCTTGCCGGAGCGCTCCAGCTCGTCCAGGGCCGTGCCCAGGATGATGGCGCCCGTGGCACCCAGCGGGTGGCCCAGCGCGATGGCGCCGC
>DDJC01000049.1 GCA_002339015.1 Burkholderiales bacterium UBA1834 | reverse complement strand
GCCATGTCGGTGATGTGCAGCAGGCCGTCGATACCACCCAGGTCCACGAAGGCGCCGTATTCGGTGATGTTCTTGACCACGCCATGGACGATCGCGCCTTCGCGCAGCGTTTCCATCAGCTTGGCGCGCTCTTCGCCCATCGAGGCTTCGACCACGGCACGGCGCGACAGCACGACGTTGTTGCGCTTGCGGTCCAGCTTGATGACCTTGAACTCCATGGTCTTGCCTTCGAACGGCGACATGTCCTTGACAGGGCGCGTATCGAGCAGCGAGCCGGGCAGGAAGGCGCGGATGCCGTTGACCAGGACGGTCAGACCGCCCTTGACCTTGCCGTTGACCGTGCCGGTCACGAAATCGCCCGATTCCAGGGCGGTTTCCAGCGACAGCCACGAGGCCAGACGCTTGGCCTTGTCGCGCGACAGGATGGTGTCGCCATAGCCGTTTTCGATGGCGTCCACAGCCACGGATACGAAGTCGCCCACTTGGACTTCGATCTCGCCCTGGTCGTTCTTGAATTCCTCGATGGGCACATAGGCCTCGGACTTCAGACCGGCGTTGACAACCACGAAGTTGTGGTCAACGGCCACCACCTCGGCGGTGATGACTTCGCCGGTGCGCATGTTGGCGCGCTGCAACGACTCTTCAAATAGGGCGGCAAAAGATTCAGACATGAGATTTCCTGTGCCAGCTTTGGGGCCGGCGGTAACGCTTGGACCGACAGGCAACGGAACAAGCGGTTAAGTTGAAGAAGCGATGTGCGGCCTGGCTTTGCTGCCGTGCCGAGGTTTCAACCTCGCCTCACCGCCGGGCGGCGGGGAGGGCACATCACGCCTAAAATTGGCCTTGCCTGATCACGCCTGGGGCGCGACCACATGGGGCCACCCGTCCGTCCACCAACCCAGCACCGTGTCCACCGACTGGTCGATGGTCAATGCCGAGTTGTCGAGCAAACGGGCATCGTGCGCAGGCACCATCGGGGCAACCGTGCGGTTCTTGTCCCGCTGGTCGCGCGCCTCAAGGTCTGCGCAGATCTCATCAAGGGTAACAGAAATCCCTTTTGAAATCAATTGCTTATGCCGGCGTTCCGCCCGCTGTGCCACGGTGGCCGTCAAGAACACCTTCAGGCCCGCGTCCGGGAAGATCACGGTGCCCATGTCGCGGCCGTCAGCCACCAGGCCGGGCAGCTTGCGGAAAGCCAGTTGCTGGCGCACCAGGGCCTGGCGCACGCCGGGCAGGGCGGAGATCTTTGAAGCCGTCTGGCCGACTTCTTCTTGGCGCAGGTCTTCGCTGACCTCCTGACCATCCAGCCAGACCTGATGCCCTGAGAAACGCAGGGGGATGTCTTCGCCCAGTTGCCGGGCCAGACCCACCAGGGCGGGTTCGTGGTCGGCCGGCACGCCGCGGCGCAGGGCCAGCAGGGCCGTCACGCGGTACAGCGCGCCGGAATCCAGGAACTGGTAGCCCAGCCGGGTGGCCAGAGCGCTGGCCAGCGTGCCCTTGCCCGAGGCGGTGGGGCCGTCGATGGTGATGACGGGGATCAGGCGGGACTCGGTTTTCGCCACCTGAAACAGCGTCTCGAAGTAATCCGGGAAGGTCTTGCCGACGCAGCGCGGATCCTCGATCCGCACGGAGACCGTCTGCCCGGCGTCAATCGTGGGCGCCAGCGGGTGGAAGGCGGCCAGCGAGAAGCACATGGCCATGCGGTGGTCGTCGTAGGTATGGATGCTGCCGTGCGTCCAGCCACCCACGGCCGGCGGCGTCACCTCGATGACATCCTCGCCCTCGGTGACCACGGCGCCCAGCTTGCGCAGCTCGGTGGCCATGGCGGCGATGCGGTCGGTTTCCTTCACGCGCCAGCTGGCGATGTTGCTCAGCCGCGTGGTGCCCTCGGCGTAGAGTGCCATCACCGCCAGCGTCATGGCTGCGTCGGGGATGTGGTTGCAGTCCATGTCGACGGCCTTGAGCGGCCATGCACCGCGTTTGATCTCCAGCCAGTTGGGGCCGCCATCGACCTGGGCGCCCATGGCGCGCGCGGCCTCGACGAAGCGGATGTCGCCCTGGATGGAGTCGAGGCCCACACCTTCGATGCGCACGGGCTGGTCGATGCCCGCGATGGCGCCGGCCGCGATGAAGTACGACGCGGACGAGGCATCGGCCTCGATGTGGATCTCGCCGGGAGACTGGTAGCGGCTGCCCTGCGGGATGATGAAGCGCTCCCAGCCCTGGCGCTCGACGGCGATGCCGAAACGGGCCAGCAGGTTCAGCGTGATCTCGATGTAGGGCTTGGAGATCAGCTCGCCCTCGACCTCGATGGTCAGCGGCTGGTGCTGAGACACCAGCGGCAGGGCCAGCAGCAGTGCCGTCAGGAACTGGCTGGAGACATCGCCGCGCACCTTGATGGGCGCGTCCAGCTTGAGCGAGCCGCCATTCAGGCGCAGGGGTGGGTAACCCTCCTGGCCCAGGCATTCGATGGTGCAGCCCAGTGGGCGCAGCGCGTCGATCAAATCGCCAATGGGGCGCTCGTGCATGCGCGGCACGCCGCTTAGCTCGAACACGCCGCCCTGCGTGGCCGACAGCAAGGCCAGCGCGGCCGTGAGCGGGCGCATCGCGGTGCCGGCATTGCCCAGGAACAGTTGCGCATTGGGCACGCCCAGCTGGCCGCCCAGGCCGGTGATCTCCAGCGCTTCGCCTTCGGGGCGGATGTCGCAGCCCAGCGTGCGCAGGGCGTCCAGCATCACGCGGGTGTCGTCCGAGGCCAGCAGGTCGTGCACGCGGGTGGTGCCTTCGCTCAGGCCGGCCAGCAGCAGCACGCGGTTGGAGATGCTCTTGGAGCCGGGCAGGCGCACCGCGCCCTCGGCTTGGAGCAGGGGCGGCAGGTCGAGGAAGGCGGTCGTGTACATGGCGGCTGCGGTCTGAAAAGAGAAGGCCCCGGAACATCGTGTCAGGGGCCTGTGTTCCCATGGTCTGGGTCAGCGGGAGGGCTTGCCCCCGCCAGAAGGCCCGCTGGGCGGTGTGTGCGTGCTGAGCGTCCACTGGCTGCGCGACTCGGCAGCCGACTGGATCTGCTGCGTCAGCGTCTCGCCGTCCCAGTCTCGCATGCTGCGTTCCATGGCGTCCAGCGCGGCCCGGAAGGCCTCGGATTGCTTGAGGATCTCTTCGCGGTTGGACAGCAGGATGTCGCGCCACACGGTGGGCTCGCTCGCGGCGATGCGCGTGAAATCACGGAAACCGGGGCCCGCCAGCGACAGGAACTCGCGGCCTGAGGGCTGCTGCTGCATCGCGTTCATGTAGGCAAACGCGACCAGGTGCGGCAGGTGGCTGACCGCCGCGAAGGCCGTGTCGTGGTTTTCCGGCGTCATCTTGAGCACCTGGCAGCCGATGGCCGCCCACACGTCGGTGGCCTTCTGCACCAGCACCGGGTCGGTCTGCTGCAGCGGCGTCAGGATGACCTTGCGGCCCTGGTAGAGCTGCGCGTCGGCGTGCTCGATGCCGGCCACTTCACGCCCGGCAATGGGGTGCGCGGGCACGAAGGAGGGCAGGCGCTCTTTCAGCACGCGGCGGGCCGCGTCGACCACGTCGCGCTTGGTGCTGCCCACGTCCATGAACAGCACGCCCGGATCGACCAGGTGGCGGATGGCGCGGAAGGTGCTCTCGGTGGCGGCCACCGGCACGGCGATGATGACGATGTCCGAGCCCGAGACGGCCAGCAGCGCCGATTCGGCGGCCACGTCGATCACGCCCAGCCGGCGCGCCTTCTCGACCGTGGAGGGCGACTTGCTGTAGCCCACCACGCGGCGCACCAGCCCGGCCTTCTTGAGTGCCAGCGCGAAGGAGCCGCCCATCAGGCCGCATCCGATCAGACCGAGTTGATTGAACATACCGATCGGCCCATCTCTCTCAATGCTTGTCCACCGGGAACGAGCCCAGCACCTTCACGAAACTGCAGATGCCTCGCAGTTCTTCGACCGCTTTGGCAACGGCCGGCTCCTGCAGGTGGCCCGACAGGTCGACAAAGAACACGTACTCCCATTGGCCTGAGCGGGCAGGGCGCGATTCGAAGCGCGTCATGGACACGCCATGGCGCTTGAACGGCGCCAGCAGATCGTGGACGGCGCCAGGGCGGTTGTCCACGGACACGATCAGGCTGGTGCGGTCGTTGCCCGTGGGGGCCGAGGGTGTATGCCGATCCGGGTGCGTGAGCACCGCGAACAGTGTGCGGTTGTGCGCCTCGTCCTGCACGGCCGCCTGCACCACGTGCAGGCCATATTGCGAGGCCGCGCGCTCGCTGGCCAGTGCGGCCAGGCTCGGGTCCTGCGCGGCCAGGCGGGCGCCTTCGGCGTTGCTCGACACCGGGCGGCGCTCGGCGTCCGGCAGGTTCTGGCTGAGCCAGCCCTGGCACTGCGCCAGCGCCTGCGGGTGCGCCACCACGGCGGTGATGCCCTGGCGCGAAGGCTCCTTGCGCAGCAGGTTGTGCGTGATCAGCAGGCTGGTCTCGCTGGTGATCACCAGGGGCGATTGCAGCAGCAGGTCGAGAGAGCGGGCCACCACACCTTCGGTGGAGTTCTCCACCGGCACCACGCCGAAATCGGCCGAGCCGGCCACGGTGGCGCGGAACACCTCGTCGATGCTGGGGCAGGGCAGCAGCTCGATGGACGAGCCGAAATGCCCGATCGTGGCCTGCTCGCTGAAGGTGCCGGCCGGGCCCAGGAAGGCCACACGCTGACGCGATTCGAGCGCGCGGCAGGCGGACATCACCTCGCGCCAGATCGGCCCCAGGCTGTCGGCCTTGAGCGGGCCGGGGTTGGCGGCCTTGAGCTTGTCGATGACCTGGATCTCGCGGTCCGGGCGGAACACGGGCGAGCCGTCGATCTTCTTGACCTCGCCCACGGCCTGGGCCAACTGGGCGCGCTGGTTCAGCAGATTGAGCAGTTGGCGATCGACACTGTCGATGCGCACGCGCAGGTCGGCCAGTTGCTCGTTGACCGGGCGCCCATCGGGCACGTGGTGCGAACCCTTTGCTTCGGCGTTCGAATCGGGGGAATCAGCCATGGCGCCGCGCGAAATCGTTGAGGTAATCCACCAGGGCCTGCACCCCGGCCAGCGGCATCGCGTTGTAGATGGAGGCGCGCAGGCCGCCCACGCTCTTGTGCCCCTTCAGCTGAAGCAAGCCCCGTTCCTTGGCGCCGGCCAGGAAGGCATCGTTCAGGCTGTCGTCGGGCAGGAAGAACGGCACGTTCATGCGCGAGCGCGCAGCGGGCACCACCTTGGTGGCGTAGAAGCCCGAGGCGTCGAAACAGTCGTACAGCAGGCGGGCCTTGGCCACGTTGCGCGCCTCGATGGCGGCCAGGCCGGCGAGATCACCTTCGCGTTGCTGCTTGATCCACTGGAACACCAGCCCCGCCATGTAGATGGCGTAGGTGGGCGGGGTGTTGTACATGGAGTCGTGGTCGGCCACCACCTTGTAGTCGAAGGCGGTGGGGGTGGCGGGCAGGGCATGGCCCAGCAGGTCTTCACGGATGATGACCAGGGTCAGGCCCGCCGGGCCAATGTTCTTCTGCGCGCCGCCATAGGCCACGCCCACGCGCGACCAGTCGATGGGGCGCGAGGCGATGTGCGAGGAGCAGTCGATCACCAGCGGCGCATCGCTGCCCAGCGCCTTCAGGTCAGGCAGCTCGTGGAACTCGAGGCCGTTGATGGTTTCGTTGCTGCAAAGGTGCACATAGCTGGCGTTGCCGCTCAGCGTCCAGCCGCTGGCGGCCGGGATCGTGGTGTGACCATCGGCCTCGTTGCTGGCCACGATGGCCACATCACAGTACTTGCGGGCTTCCTTCTGCGATTTCTGTGACCACGACCCCGTGACCACGTAATCCGCACGGCCGCCACGCGACAGGTTCATGGGCAGGATCGCGTTCTCGGCGATGGCCCCGCCCTGCATGAAGAGCACCTTGTAATTCGACGGGATGGCCAGGATGTCGCGCAGGTCGGCCTCGGCCTTGGTGGCGATGGAGATGAACTCCTTGCCGCGGTGGCTCATCTCCATCACGCTCATGCCCGAGCCCTGCCAGTCGAGCATCTCGCTGGCGGCTTGCGCCAGGACCTCCTCGGGCAGCACGGCCGGGCCGGCCGAGAAATTGAAGGGACGCGTCGTCATGCCTGGAACCACCCCCGAACCATCACTTGGCCTTGGGCTTGGCAGCTGCCGGAGCAGACGGCTGTTGCTGGCTCAGCTTGCCGCCGGTGGCCTTGTCCAGGATCGTGCGGATGTTGGTCTGGGCGGTCTGCAGCTTGGGGTCCACCTGCGGGCGGGCATCGGCCACCACCTTGTCGACCAGGGTCTTGCTCATCTCGGGCAGCAGGCCCTGGTACTTCTTGAGCACGGGCGAATCCAGCATGGTGACCAGCTGCTTGAGCTCGTCATCCGTGAACTTCTCTTCCAGCAGCGGGGCCACGGCGGCCTGGCTCTGCTTGATGGTGCTGGCGCGCACGATGGGGTTGGCCGCGTCCAGGTACTTCTTGATCTCGGCGTCCACCTGCTTGGCAGTGGCCTCGCGCTTGTCTTCGGGCACGCCCTGCACGATCACCTGCTGGGCTGCGGCGACCAGTTGGCGGGCAGGGTTCTCGGTCAATCCGCGCGCGGTGTTCTCCAGCGAGGATTGCTGCATGTCGATCAGCTTTTGAACCAGTTCCTTCTTGCTCTGGGCCTGTGCGCTCAGCGAGGCCACCAGCAGGGTCGAGGCCACCGCGGTCGCCCACACAGTTTTCGTCAGCTTCATAGGGAGTCCTTGTCTTGTGAAAAAAGAGCCCGTCCGCGACGGGCCTCTGGTTGCTTGGTGTTCAGGTCTCAGCCTTCGGTTCCACCATTGTCAGCGGAAGTATCAGGCGTGTCGCCGGCAGGGCTGTCATCGCCCCCTTCGGCGCTGGGCTCGTCGGCATTGGCGTCGTTTTCGACGATGCGCTGCAGGCCGATCAGCTTGGCGCCTTCATCCAGCGCGATCAGGGTCACGCCCTGCGTGGCGCGGCCCAGTTCGCGGATCTCCGAGACGCGGGTGCGCACCAGCACGCCCTTGTCGGTGATCAGCATGATCTCGTCGGCCGGGCGCACCAGGGTGGCCGCGACCACCTTGCCGTTGCGCTCGGATTGCTGGATGGCGATCATGCCCTTGGTGCCGCGGCCGTGGCGGGTGTACTCGACGATGCTGGTGCGCTTGCCGTAGCCGTTTTCGGTGGCGGTGAGCACGCTTTGCGTCTCGTCTTCGGCCACGAGCATGGCGATCACGCTCTGCGTCTCTTCCAGCATCATGCCGCGCACGCCACGGGCGCTGCGGCCCATGGGGCGCACGTCTTCCTCGTCGAAGCGCACGGCCTTGCCGCCGTCGGAGAACAGCATCACATCGTGCTTGCCGTCGGTCAGCGCGGCGCCCACCAGCACGTCGCCGTCGTCCAGGCCCACGGCGATGATGCCGGCCTTGCGCGGGTTGCTGAAGTCGGTGAGCGGCGTCTTCTTGACCGTGCCCATGCGCGTGGCCATGAACACGTAGTGATCTTCAGGGAAGCTGCGGAACTCGCCGGTGAGCGGCAGCACCACGTTGATCTTCTCTTCCTTCTCCAGCGGGAACATGTTGACCATGGGCTTGCCGCGCGAGTTGCGCGAGCCCTGCGGCACTTCCCAGACCTTGATCCAGTAGACACGGCCCCGGTTGCTGAAGCACAGGATGTAGTCGTGCGTGTTGGCGATGAAGAGCTGGTCGATCCAGTCGTCTTCCTTCGTGGCCGTGGCCTGCTTGCCGCGCCCGCCGCGCTTCTGGGCGCGGTATTCGGAGAGCGGCTGGCTCTTGATGTAGCCCGTGTGGCTGATGGTGACCACCATGTCGGTGGGCGTGATCAGGTCCTCGGTGCCCAGCTCCTGCGCGTTGTGCTCGATGGTCGAGCGGCGCGCGCCCAGCTTGGTCTGGCCGAACTCCTGGCGGATGGCGGCCAGCTCTTCGGCGATGATGGTGGAGACACGCTCGGGCTTGGCCAGGATGTCCAGCAGGTCGGCGATCTCGGCCATCACATCGCGGTACTCGCCGATGATCTTGTCCTGCTCCAGCCCGGTCAGGCGTTGCAGGCGCATCTGCAGGATCTCGCTGGCCTGCGCATCTGACAGGCGGTACAGGCCGTCAGGCTGCAGGCCGAAGTTCAGCGGCAGGCTCTCGGGGCGGTACTGCTGCGGATCGCCCTCGACGCGCGCCAGCATCTCGCGCACCATCGACGAATCCCAGCTCTTGCTCATCAGCGCCGTCTTGGCGACCGGCGGCGTGGGCGAGGTCTTGATGGTCTCGATGAACTCGTCGATGTTGGCCAGCGCCACGGCCAGGCCTTCCAGCACGTGGCCGCGCTCGCGCGCCTTGCGCAGCTCGAACACCGTGCGGCGCGTGACCACTTCGCGGCGGTGCTCCAGGAAGACGGTGACCAGGTCCTTCAGGTTGCACAGCTTGGGCTGACCGTCGATCAGCGCCACCATGTTGATGCCGAAGGTGTCCTGCAGCTGCGTCTGCTTGTACAGGTTGTTGAGCACCACTTCGGGCACTTCGCCGCGCTTGAGCTCGATCACCACCCGCATGCCGGACTTGTCGGATTCGTCCTGGATGTGGCTGATGCCTTCGATCTTCTTCTCGTTGACCAGCTCGGCGATGCGCTCGAGCAGGTTCTTCTTGTTCACCTGGTAGGGGATCTCGTCGACGATGATCGCCTGGCGGTCCCCTTTGCCGATGTCCTCGAAGTGCACGCGGGCGCGCATGACCACGCGGCCGCGGCCGGTGCGGTAGCCCTCGCGCACACCGGAGAGGCCGTAGATGATGCCGGCCGTGGGGAAGTCGGGCGCCGGGATGATCTCCATGAGTTCATCGACCGAGCACTCGGGGTTCTTCAGCGCGTGCAGGCAGGCGTCCACCACCTCGTTGAGGTTGTGCGGCGGGATGTTGGTGGCCATGCCCACCGCGATGCCGGCCGAGCCGTTGACCAGCAGGTTGGGCAGCCGCGTGGGCAGCACGTGCGGCTCTTTGTGGCTGCCGTCGTAGTTGGGCCCGAAGTCGACCGTGTCCTTGTCGATGTCGGCCAGCAGCTCGTGCGCGATCTTGTCCAGGCGGATTTCGGTGTACCGCATGGCGGCGGCGTTGTCGCCGTCGATCGAACCGAAGTTGCCCTGGCCATCAATCAGCATGTGGCGCAGGCTGAAGGGCTGCGCCATGCGCACGATGGTGTCGTAGATGGCCGAGTCACCGTGCGGGTGGTACTTACCCATCGTTTCACCCACGGCCTGCGCACTCTTGCGGTACTTGGCGTTGTAGGTGTTGCCCATCTCGTTCATCGCGTAGAGCACGCGGCGATGGACGGGCTTGAGGCCGTCGCGGGCATCGGGCAGGGCCCGGCCGACGATCACGCTCATCGCGTAATCGAGGTACGAACGCCGCATCTCCTCTTCGAGGCTGATGGGCAGGGTTTCCTTGGCGAATTGCGTCATGCGTGATGGTGGGATGCGCTGGGCAACCCCCGATTGTAGATCGCGCGCGCGGGGAGGTTTTCGCTCGCTTTTCCAGACACCCGGCCGCGCTGCTTGTCGTAACACAGCAACAAGTGAAGGCTGTAAGGACCTGTCTGAGGGACTTGACTTGAGCCTTGAGCCGCCTATGGCAGAATGGGTTGTGCGTTATTCGCTAGGGTATACCCCCGTTGGTTGCCCCAGCCAAAAGGGACCCCAGGCAGCTTGGCTGCCGTCAAACGTCGACCAACGTAAGGATTCACATGAAAAAACTGAACAACATTGCCGCCCTGTTCGCTGTTGCTGCCCTGACCGCCGGTGCGGCCCAAGCCCAGGCGATCGACAACTGGCGCGGCAGCGACGGCACCGTGTGGAAGAACGGCACCAATGAACTGTGCTGGCGCGATGCCTTCTGGACCCCGGCCACCGGTGTGCAAGGTTGCGACGGCGTGCCCGCCCCGGCCGCGCCCGCTCCGGCTGCTGCCCCTGCTCCGGCACCTGCTGCTCCCGCCCCCGTGGTGGTGCCGCCCGCGCCCGCCAGCGAAAAGGTGAGCTTCGCCGCTGACGCCTTCTTCGACTTCGACAAGGCTGTGCTCAAGCCCGAAGGCAAGGCCAAGCTGGACGACCTGGCCGACAAGGTCAAGGACCTGAACCTGGAAGTCATCATCGCCGTGGGTCACACCGACTCCGTCGGCACTGAGGCCTACAACCAGAAGCTGTCGGTGCGCCGCTCCGAAGCCGTCAAGGCCTACCTGACCGGCAAGGGCATCGAAGCCAACCGCGTCTACACCGAAGGCAAGGGCGAACTGCAACCCGTGGCTGACAACAAGTCCGCCGATGGCCGCGCCAAGAACCGCCGCGTGGAAATCGAAGTGGTCGGCACCCGCGCCAAGTAAGCAAGCCTTCGCCGTCCTGCGCAGGTCTGTCCAGGCCTGCCCGGAACGCAAGCAACGAGAACCCCGCTCCGGCGGGGTTTTTTCATGCCTGGATGGCGCTGAGCCGTCAGCTGTAACGGCACTTGTTGCTTTGTTTCTAGGGGGTTAGCATTGAACGCTTGTCCGCTATTGCGGGAGGATCGCGCTGTCTGCATGCCTGCCAGACCTGCCGTTCACCATGTCCAACCCCCCCTCCATCGAAGCTGCCCAAGTGTCTTCCGTGCTGTCGCGGCGCTCGACCGTGGCCCTGGTGTTCGCGATGGCGCTGGCGGGCGCCGCGGGGCTGGTGGCCTGGGGGCCGGTGAGCCTGGTGCCGCACATGCACCAGTTCGCCGATCAGCGGTCCCTGTGGGGAATGCCGTATGCCGTCAACGTGTGGTCGCACCTGCCGTTGCTGCCCATTGGGTTGTGGGGCCTGTGGCGCGTCAGCCGCTTGCCCGGTGATGAGCCTTTGCGCTGGGTGTGGGGCTGGTTCTTCTGCTGTCAGATGCTGGCCACGGTGGGGGGCATGGTCTACCACTGGAGGCCCAGTGACGTGTCTTTCATCTGGGATCAGGTGCCTCGATCGGCGGCCTGTTCATTGTTCGCCGCGGCCTTCCTGGCCGAGCGCATCGACCGGCGCTTCGGGCTGGGTCCGGCCATCGCCACCGCGCTGATCGCCACCTTGCTCGGGGGCATCTGGTGGCTCTACAGCCTGCACGTGTGGGGCGTGGGTGATCTGCGCCCGCTGATCTGGCTGGAACTGAGCCCCATCGCGCTGGTGGCCACCGGGGCCTGGACCCTGCATGGCCACCTGCTGTCACGCCAGGACTGGATGCGATCGCAGCTGAGCTTCGTGGTAGCCCAGACGGTGGACTGGGCCGACCGGCCTTTCTTCGACTGGACAGGCCAGCTGATCAGCGGCCATGCCATGCGCCACCTGGCGCTGGCGGCCTGCGTAGGCTGGGTGGCCTGGCGCCTGGGCTCGGGCAGTGCGCGGCGCGTGTCGCACAACCAGCCCTTGCCTGCGGCGTCGATCCTGGGCGAGGCGGTGGCGGCTCAGACCAGCGCCACATCCTTCCCGGACAGCCGCTTGGCCAGCTGAGTGGCCAGGCGGTTGGTGGTGCCGTAGATCGACAGCTGCGGGTTGGCGCCCACGCTGGTCGGGAACACGGAGCCATCGTGCACCGACAGGTTGGACACGTGCCAGTGCACGCCATCGGGCTGCACCACGCCGCGTTGCTCATCACCCGCCATGGCGCAGCCGCCCATCACGTGCGCGCTGCCGGCGCCGGTCAGGAAGGGGCGCATGTCGAACGCGTTGATGGCTTTCTGGGCTTCGGCCCAGCTGGTGTAGTACTTGCCCTGCTGGTGGTAGGGCAGCACCTTCTGCGCGCCGGCGGCGAACTGGATCTCGGCCATGCTGAGCAGCGAGCGGCGGAAGCCGTCGAGCACATAAGGCGTGAGCTGGTAGTGCAGCAGCGGTGAGCCGTCCATGTTCAGGAACACGCTGCCGCCTTCCGACTCGGGGTGGAAGCCGTCACGCATCAGCGAGAGCAGCATCTGCGTGTGCGGGTAGTGCTTGAGCCGCTCGGCCAGGTCCCCGGCGATGCCGCCCAGCAGCACGGACACCAGACCCGGGTGGATGGGCGCGGCCTCGATCTTGTAGCCGATGGGGCCATCTACAGGGCCGGTGTGCAGGAAGTGGTCTGAGTAGATGGACTGCGGCGCGCCTGTCCAGCCCTCGACCTTGTCGGCGTACACGGCCGACGAGAAGGACACCGGGTGCAGGAAGGTGCGCTTGCCGATCAGGCCGTGCGGATCAGGCACGTCCGAGCGCTTGAGCAGGGCGGGCGAGTTGATGGCGCCGCCCGAGACCACGTAGTGCTTGGCGGTGATGGTCAGGACCTTGTCCGACACCTTGTCACCGTTCTGGCGGATGCCCACGCACTTGAGTTGCTGGACCTTGCCATCCTGGATGGTGAAGGATTCGGCGCGGGTCTGGTAGTACAGGCGGGCACCGGCCGTGAGCGCGGCCGGGATGGTGGTGACCAGCATGGACTGCTTGGCATTGGTGGGGCAGCCCATGCCGCACGAGCCGATGTTCCAGCAGCCGCGCACGTTGCGTGGGATCACGTGCGAGGGAATGTTGAGCTTGGTCGAACCCGTGCGCAGCAACTCGTTGTTCGGGTTGGGGGGCACCTCCCAGGCGGCCACGCCCAGGCGGGTTTCGGCCTGCTGGAACCACGGCGCCATCGATTCGACGGTGTAGTCCTTCAGGCCGAAACGGTCCTGCCAGTACTTGAGGGTGTCCGGCGGGGTGCGGAAGGAGCTCGTCCAGTTGATGACGGTGGTGCCGCCCACGCAGCGGCCCTGCAGGACGGCGATGCTGTTGTCGACGTTGGCCCGCGCGGCGCTCTCTTGATAGAGCGTGGTGTAGGCCTCGGTCTCCTTCTGGTTGAAGTCGCTGCTGGTCTTGAGCGGGCCTTCTTCGAGCAGGATCACATCCAGGCCGGCGCGGGTGAGCACCTCGGCCGTGATGCCGGCGCCGGCGCCGGTGCCGACGATCACGACATCGCAGCTCAGCTTCTCGGGCAGGCCTTGTTCACCATTGAAGATCTTCCAGCCATGCTGCTGCATGCCGTCGCGAAAAACATCGGGCTGTTTGCTCATATCGCCATCGGGCCGGGGTAGCCCACATGAGACCAGTAGTCGGGGATGGTGAAGTAGGCCATGCACGTCAGGGCGCGCGCGGCCGCGTAGGAAATGTTGGGCACCAGGGAGTCGGAGGACTGCAGTTCGCGCAGGGCCTGGATCACCTGCTCGTCGCTGGCGTCGGCCCAGGACGTCCACATGCCGGAGAGCATCCAGCGGGTGGGCGCGTTGGCCAGCATGCCGGCCAGCAGGCTGATCTGGTCACGCTTGGCCTTGGGCAGGCTGTTGATCAGGGCTTCCAGGTTGCCCAGGTAGCGTGTGAGCATGGCCTCGCGCTCAGGGGTGCCGGGCGCAGGCAGCAGGGGCCCCAGCACGCCGCGGGCCACCGCCTTGAACACCTCCCGGCCGTGCGGCGTGAGGGCGCTGCCATCGAAGCCGCGGCGAACCCAGATGCCGCCACCGACGGCCGCACCGACGGCCACCACGGCCAGGGTGGTCTTGAGGAACCAGCGCCGTCTGGGCGACGCGGGGGTGGGCTGGGCAGTACTCATGGGCGGGCCGTGACGTATTTGGGGGACTCCACGTAAGCGAGGGATCATAAAGGGAAACATTTGATTCCAGATTGCCCTAAAGTACGGGAAGACCCCAGGAAGCCCCGCGTCTGAATGGCGCCTTAGGTGTGTGGAACTGTTGCAGAATGCCTGTAATTGTTTTGCGGACGCCCCCTGGGCGCTTTTTTTCGTTTTTTGAAGAATGAGGATGACAAGCATGGCAAGCGCGAAGCCCTGGCTGGCCCACTACCAACCTGGTGTGCCCGCCGAGATCGACCCGAGCATCTACAACTCGCTGGCCGATCTTCTGGATGAATCGTTCAAGAAGTTTGCGCGGCGTGATTCGGCGGCCTTCATGGGCGCCCGCTGGACGTTCGAGCAGTTCGACGAAGCCTCCAAGGTGATGGCCGCGTGGCTGCAATCGAAGGGCCTGAAGCAGGGCGCGCGCGTGGCGCTGATGATGCCCAACGTGCCTCAGTACATGGTCGCGATCGCGGCCGTGCTGCGCGCCGGCTATGTCGTTGTCAACGTGAACCCGCTGTACACGCCCCGCGAACTGGAGCACCAGCTCAAGGATTCGGGCGCCGAGGCCATCGTCATCCTCGAGAACTTCGCCGTCACGCTGCAAGAGGTGATCGAGCGCACGCCGATCAAGCATGTGGTGCTGGCCGCCATGGGCGACATGCTGCCCTGGGCCAAGGGCAAGCTGGTGAACTTCGTGGTGCGCCACGTCAAGAAGATGGTGCCCGAGTTCTCGCTGCCCAAGGGCAACGGCCGCCAGGTGATCCGCTTCAACGACATGATGGCCCAGGGTGCGAACGCCAAGTTCACGCGCCCCACGATCAAGTCGAGCGATGTGGCCTTCCTGCAGTACACGGGCGGCACCACCGGCGTGTCCAAGGGCGCAACGCTGCTGCACAGCAACATCGTGGCCAACATCCTGCAGGTCGAGGCCTGGTTCAAGCCCGAGCTGGACAAGAACGGCAACGAGCAGCTGGTGGGTGTGTGCGCGCTGCCGCTGTACCACATCTTCGCGCTGACGGCCTGCTACATGGTGGGCGCGCGCATGGGCAGCCTGAACATCCTGATCGCCAACCCGCGTGACATCCCGGGCTTCATCAAGACGCTGCAGAGCTTCAAGGTGAACCAGTTCCCGGCGGTGAACACGCTGTACAACGGCCTGGTCAACCACCCTGATTTCAACAAGCTCGATTTCTCGGGCCTGCGCGTGTGCAACGGCGGTGGCATGGCCGTGCAGCAAGCCACGGCCGACAAGTGGAAGCAGGTCACGGGCTGTCCGATCGTGGAGGGCTACGGTCTGTCCGAGACTTCGCCGGTGGCCACCATCAACCGCCTGGACAACGCGGCCTTCAACGGCGCCATCGGTCTGCCGGTGCCCTCGACGGAGATCGCCATCCTGGACGATGCCGGCAACGAACTGCCCATTGGCGAGCCGGGTGAGATCGCCATCCGTGGCCCGCAGGTGATGGCCGGCTACTGGAACCGCCCTGACGAGACCGCCAAGGTGATGACGGCCGACGGCTACTTCCGCACCGGCGACGTGGGCGTGATGGACGCCACCGGCCTGTGCAAGATCGTGGACCGCAAGAAGGACATGATCCTGGTGTCGGGCTTCAACGTGTACCCGAACGAGGTGGAGCAGGTGGTGAACATGCACCCCGGCGTGGTGGAGTGCGCGGCGGTGGGCGTGCCGGATGCGAAGTCTGGCGAGGCGGTGAAGCTGTACGTGGTCAAGAAGGACCCGACGCTGGCCGAGGAAGACCTGGCACGCTTCTGCAAGGAGCAGCTGACGGGCTACAAGTGCCCGAAGTACATCGAGTTCCGCGACGATCTGCCCAAGACGAACGTGGGCAAGATCCTGCGGCGCGAGCTGCGGGATGAGCAGAAGAAGGCGGCTTGATCGCTGTTCTGCAGCTTCTTGCTGATGGAAAGGCCGCTGTTTTGACAGCGGCTTTTTTCTTGGTCTCTTTGTTCTTGGCCTGCTTGGGGTGTGGCGCTTTGTCGGGGCAGCGCGGGGCGCGGGATGTGGGGGTGGCCGGCCGGGCTTCTTTGTTGTCGGTCACG
Source organism: Burkholderiales bacterium UBA1834 (assembly GCA_002339015.1). Taxonomy (GTDB): domain Bacteria; phylum Pseudomonadota; class Gammaproteobacteria; order Burkholderiales; family Burkholderiaceae_C; genus Aquabacterium. Next base: position 118,204 of record DDJC01000049.1, on the reverse strand, counting down.
CCTTCGGCGTGACTGCCTTGCGATGCTCGCGTCGAGGTGGGGCCGCATAACTCACTCCGCGGCCTTTGGCCGCTGCATTCAAACAGATGCGGCCAGTCAGTTCACGAAGCACGCGCTGCGCGCGTGCCCACCTCGCCGCTGCGCTTCTCAGCGCCAACAAGGCGCCCGGCCGGCCACCCCCACATCCCTGGTTCGCCCCGCTGGTGGTGGGCGGAGAGGGGAGCAATGGCTGCAGCGATTCATAGCAGTTATTCACGGCGTCGAACCGTAGGACTGCTGTGCAGCGGGAGCTGCCAGACGGACTGGTCGGCCCGAAGGTCAGGTGTCGGCCAACTGCCGACGCTCGGCTTCCCGCCTGAGCAGACATCCAGAAGACCGGTCCACCGCGAAACCTGCCGCACGGGCTATGAGTCCTCGCGGTCTAAACAGACACTCACAAGCTCCGTCGGCAGGCCAGTCCGCCCTCCCGATTTGCGCAGCCACTGATGGTTCATGCTTGCTGACTGACTATTCAGCCAAGTTGTTCGCCCGACGCTGGTCGACACCAATGCGAAATGCGATGACATACTGTATTGTGTAGCGCTACACAATACAGTATAGTCGCTGCTATCGATTCACAGCCAACAGTTAGCGATTGCAAGCATATGGACACCAGCGAATTCCGTCATCCTGGCGAACGCATCAAGGCAGAGGTTTTCCCGGCGAAGATGTCCGTGACTAAAGCCGCCGAGCTTATTGGCGTCGGACGTCCGGCACTTTCCAACCTGCTTAACGGGAAAGCGTCCCTTACTGCCGATATGGCGACTCGCATCGAGAAGGCATTCGGATTCCCCCGGAAAGATCTGCTCGAAATGCAGGCTCAGTACGACGCCTTCAAGGCTAAACAGAAGAGCGTCCCGACGAACGCGAAAGCGTATGTCCCCCCGTTCCTGGCAATCAAAGCCAACGACATAGAGAGTTGGGCTTCGCACAACATCGTCGCTCGCAGCAGGTTCGCGATATTCCTGAGGACCTTGGTCCATTCGACGGGGAGCGGACTCACGGAAGTCGACTTCCCGGGGAACGACGACTCTCAGCGTGCCGGCTGGGACGGTCGAATCGTGGCGAACGAGGGAACTGCTTGGGTGCCGGCTGGCCACTCGGGTTGGGAGTTTGGCACCAACGAGGATCCTAAGACGAAGGCGGACAAAGATTACAAGAAAAGCGTAGCTGCAACTGATGCAAATGACAGGGCATCGATGGAATTCGTTTTCGTCACTCCTCGCAGATGGGCTGGCAAAAACGCTTGGGTTACTGAAAAGAAGAAAGAAGGTTCCTGGAAAGACGTCCGGGCCTATGACTCCAGCGACATTGAGCAGTGGTTGGAGCAGTCTCTGCCCGGCCAAGCATGGTTTGCCAACGAGACAGGCTCCTCGACGCAGAGCGTCCGCTCGCTCGACAGGTGCTGGACAGACTGGGCGAACGTGGCGGCTCCACCGTTGCCCGGCTCGCTGTTCAGTTCGGCCATTGAGGACGCGAAGCGCAAGCTCGCTTCCCGCCTCGCGAAGGGGCCCAAAGGTCCAATCGTGGTCGCAGCTGACTCCACCGACGAAGCGCTGGCCTTTGTTGCCCAGTGCTTTAGCCCCGAAGGAAGTGCCGAACTGGAACCTTATCGGTACCAGATTCTGGTTTTCGATAAAGCTGGTGTCCTACCGAAACTTGCAGGCGGGACGAGGCCGTTCATTCCAGTAGTGCACTCGCGCGAAGTAGAACTTGAACTCGCGCCGTACGCTGAACAATTGCACTCCATCGTGGTGTATCCAAGAAACTCCGTCAACGCAGAGCCGGATATCGTTCTCGAACCCGTCAGTTTCGAAACATTCGATTCCGCGCTTAAAGGCATCGGCAAGAACCGGGACGAGATCAAGAGCCTAGCAAACGAGTCGGGACGCTCACTGACCGTCCTGCGCCGCCGGCTCGCGACCGTCGAGGCCGTACGAATGCCACTTTGGGCAACACAGCAACACGCCCCGGAGAACCTAATCGCCTTCATGCTGGTAGGCGCGTGGCACGCGCTCAACGAAACCGACATGGCAGGACTGTCCCTGCTGGCAGGCGACCGCGCGTACGAAGCACTGGAAAAGGACTTCCAACGCCTGATCCAACTGAACGACTCACCGCTCTGGTCCATCGGGACATATCGCGGGGTCGTCTCGAAGATCGACCTACTCTATGCCATTGCTCGCTACGTGACCCGCGATGACCTGAAGCGGTATTTCGACGTCGCTCGGATGGTGCTGGGCGAGGATGATCCCGCTCTTGATCTCGCCGAAGACCAGCGATGGGCTGCGTCCATTCACGGAAAGACTCGGGAATTTTCTCCAGCGTTCCGTCAGGGCATTTCGGAAACGCTCGTACTCCTAGCCGTTCACGGCGTGGGCCTTTTCAAGGCACGCTTGGGGATAGACACGGAGGTCGAGGCGGCCCTGGTAGTGCGCGACCTACTTAGCGATCCCCTCACCACGCGCACCCTTGAAGCCAACGACCGCGACCTGCCCCTCTACGCAGAGGCGGCGCCGACCGAATTTCTCTCGATCATCGAGCGCGACCTGAAGACGAGCAGTCCGGCAGTTTTCGGCCTCCTTCGTCCCGCTGGGTCCGGCATATTCGGCAGTCCCAGCCGCACTGGACTGCTCTGGGCGTTGGAAGGGCTCGCATGGAATCCGGAGACGCTTCCTCGTACGGTGATGATTCTCGCACGTCTCGCGCAGATAGAGATCAACGACAACTGGGTCAACAAACCGGCGCATTCGCTGGCAGCGATATTCCGATCATGGATGCCCCAGACCGCAGCCAATAATGACGAGCGCCTGGCGCTGGTAAAAGTCCTGTTCAACAGGTTCCCGGATGTCGCCTGGACGCTTTGCGTCGCGCAATTCGGCAACCACCATCAAGTCGGGGACTACAGCCACAAGCCGACTTGGCGCCCGGACGGATACGGCCACGGTGAGCCGTTTCCGACGTGGGAGCCGATATTAGAGTTCGCGGGCAAAATGATAGAGCTAGCCTTATCGCAGCCACGCTACTCGGTGTCGATGCTGTCCGACCTAATCGACCGCCTCCACGACCTGGCGGATGCTGATCAGGATCGCGTATGGGCGCTGGTCGAGGCATGGGCGAAGACCGCAAGCGACAGCGACAAGATTGCGTTACGCGAGAAAATTCGAGTCTCGACGTTGTCCCGTCGCGCAACTCTGCGCGCGAGGAAAAGCAGCAAGCAATCCCGTGTAGCGGCTGCTGCAAAGCACATCCATGCCGCGCTTGAACCGAGCAATCTCCTCGACAAGCACGCGTGGCTATTCAAGGGCACTTGGATCGAAGAGTCTGCCGACGAGCTCGAAGACCTAGAGAATATTGACTATGAAGAGCGCGAGGCGCGGATCCGGAAGCAGCGGGCCGATGCGCTGAAAGAAATCCACGGGCAGTATGGCGTCGCCGGCTTGCTCGATACGGCAATCCGTAGCGGAGCATCGGGAATCATCGGCGCCCTTGTGGCCGAGCGAGTGTTGGACGACGAAGAGCTGCTCGCCCTCGTGACCCAAGCCTTCCAGAAAAGGAGCGAGAGCGAGTCTGCGGCCCGAGCATCGGAATGGCTGATCCAAGGCGCTTTAGGCGTGATGCCCAACGACCAAAAACGCGAAGCATTCTTAAGCTCTGCCATTACAGCGATTGGTCCCGACAACGCGGCCCGCTTCCTGGCGCTCGCGCCCTTCGGCGAAGGCACTTGGTCGCTGGTCTCCTCATATGGAGAGGAGGTTGAAACGCGGTACTGGAAGGAGGTCGTTCCCGGCTTGATGCGGGACTCCCCAGCGGAGATCGCCAAGGCGGTCGACATGCTCATGAAGGCCAGGCGACCACGCGCAGCGTTTGCACTCGCGAAGTATCACCCCGAAAAGCTGCCGGTCCGCACGCTCTTCCAACTTCTCACGGTCATGGCACAGGACGGCGACGACAAGGCGGGCGAATACCTGCTTGAACACTACCACGTCGAAAGGGCCTTCGAATGCATCAACAAAACTCCCGAACTGTCACTCGAACAGAAGGCCGGACTTGAATTCGCGTATCTAGAAGTGCTTGACCGCGGATGGGACCGGCGTGCCAAGTCCGCAATTCCGAACCTCGAGCACTACATCGAGGACCACCCTGAAGTACTGGTCCAAGCCATCGTATGGACGTACAAACGCAGTGACCGAGCGGAGGACCCTCCTGAATTCAGAGTTGAAGCAGAAAAAGCCAGATCAATGGCTGAACGGGGATACAAGCTCATACAAGCAATGAAAAGAATCCCTGGAAGCGACGAACAAGGGAGCATTGATGCTGAGCGCCTGGCAAAGTGGACCGAAACCGTGCGCAAGTCCTGCGCGGAGCTGTCGCGCATCGGAATCGCTGATGTCGTAATTGGAGAACTGCTTGCCTCGGCGCAGATCGGCAAGGACGGCGCCTGGCCTTGTGAGGCGGTGAGAACCGTGATGGAAGATCTCCAGTCCGAGGATATGATGCGCGGAGCACGTACCGGCGTGTACAACTCACGAGGGGTTCATACTCGAGGTCCCGGCGGGGACCAGGAACGCCAACTGGCCGACAAATACAGAAAGTGGGCCCAGCAGCTCCGGATGTCATCGCCGTACGTGGCTTCCGAACTGCTTATGAAGCTGACAGATACCTACGAGCGGGAAGCTGCTCGGGAGGATACTGAAGCGAGAATCAACCAGAGATTACGCTAGCTGACTGCAGGGTGCGGGTTGAGCGCCACGAAGGAGGGATCGCCTAACCGAAACCCGCAAGAGTTCATGATCAAAACCAGCACGATGCACTCGATGAGATCAATGCAGACCGGCGCGGTAGCTCAACGCGACCGTAATCCACACCTTTCCATTACACGGGTCAGAGTGACAGCTGCGGAGAGGCCCTGTCCGCGACCCTTGTGGTCGGACGGCTGCTCCACTTAAACACCCTGCCAATGGAGCACGAGAGACTGATCCGGCGGCTTTGGGTCGATAGCTGCCGGCCGCGTGGAGCACTGCGAACGACAGCACTCAGCCTGGAGCGGTCCTATCCGTCGAAGCATGCGAGCTTCTGCTTCTTGGCCGGAAGCGTGAGCAGGCGGCAAGGCAGTGCCCCCAGTTGAAGTCAATCTGCAGTAAAAAGCGGCAAAAGCTGGATGGAGCCTTTCATAATCACGCCAGCCTCAGCCTGTTTGAAATGACCGCCTTCCATCATGGATAAATTCTCGCTGAAGCAGCAGGTGCTGAACCGGCTCGCCGAAGACCTGCTGCAAGCCGAGCAGGCAGCGCGGGTGGCCCATGAAACGGCGACACACGAAGAAAACATCGCGGAAAACAAATACGACACCTTGGGACTGGAAGCCGCCTATCTGGCCACCGGTCAGGCTCGTCGCGCCGAAGCCATCCGCCAGGCGATGACCCATTGGCGCCAGTTCCAGCCGCGTCTCTACGACGCCAGCAAAGGCATACAGCTTGGCGCGCTGGTCTGCCTGGTCGATTCGGACGACAAGCAGCAACAGCTTTTTCTCGGCCCGGCTGGGGGCAGCATGACCTTGGCCAACGGCGCGCAGCGCGTTCAGGTCATCAGCATCGAAGCCCCTCTGGGAATGGCCATGTTGGGTAAATGCGAAGGTGACGAGATATCGATACAGGTCGCTTCAGCCCGGCAGCAGTTCGAGGTGCTGCGGGTTCATTGAGCCGCCAGCAAGCTCACGCCTTGGCCATCACGGCAAGGTCAAGTCCAAGCCGAGCATCCGGCCAAAGCTGAAGGTGAGCAGGAGCAGGGCCAGGAGCACCAGCATGAAGACCGCGCCCACTTTTGCGCCTGTACGCAGCACCGCGCTCGGCGGCTGCTTTCCCTTGCCCTTTCGCCCTTGGTCGTAATGCCACTTGATGGCGAAGAACATGCCCGTGCCCAGCACGAGCGTCTTGAACACGATGAAGACTGTAGGGAACCAATCCATCGCCAGAACTTTGTCAGACTCCCTGGCTTGAGACCAGATTCAGTTTTCTGAAAAAACTGCGTATCAGATGGGCGTGCTGGTATGGTGTGTGAGCCATGTCAAAGCGCTACGAAGTCCTTGCCGATGAGCTTGCCGAGTCCATCGCGCAGGGGCGGATACGCGCAGGGGAGCGGCTTCCGTCGGTTCGGGCCACTTGCCAGAGCAGAGGCGTCAGCCCATCGACCGTGTTTCAGGCGTACTACCTGCTGGAAGCACGCGGGCTGATCGAGGCGCGGCCACGCTCGGGCTACTTCGTCAGCCGTGCCGTGGGCAAGCATCCGGCGCCTGAGCCGTCTGCGCCTGCCGCGGCCGGTCGTCCCGTAGAGATCACGGAGCTTGTCTTCCAGGTGCTTGGCCATGCGAAGAACCGCGCGTTGGTGCCGATGGGATCGGCATTTCCGAGCCCTGCGCTGTTTCCGCTGCCCAAGCTGGCCCTCTCCGTGGGAAAGGCGATGCGGCGGCTCGACCCATGGCAGACCGTGGAAGACCTCTCGCCGGGCAGTGCTGAACTGCGTCGGCAGATTGCCATGCGCTATCTGGCGATGGGCTGCGGTGTTGACGCGGACGAACTCGTCATCACGAACGGTGCCATGGAAGCGCTCAACCTTTGCCTGGAGGTGGTCACCGAACCGGGTGACCTGGTCGTCGTGGAGTCGCCCACGTTCTATGCGGCCCTGCAGGCGCTCGAGCGCCGCAAGCTGCGTGCGGTCGAGGTGGCCACCCATCCGCGCACCGGCATCGACGTCAACGCGCTGGCCGCCGTGCTGGCCGAGCATCCGGTCAAGGCCTGCTGGCTCATGCCGAATTTCCAGAACCCCCTCGGCAGCCTGATGCCTGACGCAGCCAAGCAGGCGCTGGTCGAGCTACTGGCCAGGCACAGGGTGCCGCTGATCGAGGACGATGTGTACGGCGAGCTCTACTTCGGCGCAAGGCGGCCGAGGCCGGCCAAGGCTTGGGACCGCAGCGGCTTGGTGATGCACTGCAGCTCGTTCTCCAAGACCCTGGCGCCAGGCTATCGGGTCGGCTGGGCCGCGGCGGGGCGGTTCACGGCCGAATTGGCAAAGCGCAAACTGATGAGCTCGCTGGCCGCCCCCGTGCCATCGCAGGAAGGGCTCAGCGAATACCTTCGCCTCGGCGGCTACGACCGGCATCTCCGCCAGCTGCGCAGCCTGCTGGCGCAGCAACAGCAGCAGGTTCTGCGCGGCATCGCCAAGCACTTCCCAGCAGGGACAAAGGTCACGAGCCCAGAGGGCGGCTACTTCGCCTGGGTGGAACTGCCCCCCAGCGTCAACGCGCTGGAACTGCATCGCCTGGCGTTGTCGCATGACGTGAGCGTGGCGCCCGGCCAGCTTTTCTCCGCGGGCAAGGGCTTCACGCACCACCTGCGCGTCAACTTCGGCCACCCCGATAACAAGCAGTTCGAGTCGGCCCTGCGAACCGTCGGGACCATCGCCAAAGCGCTGGTTTAGTGCAACTCAAAGGGGCGATGCCCCAAGTCCCCGGCATTGGCGGGCCTCCACCGGTGCGATCTCCGCACGCGGAAAGCGGGGCATCAAAGGGCTGAGACGGCCTTCGGCCGGGCGCCTTGTTGGCGTCGGAGGCGCGCAGGGAGGGGCAGGTTTGCCCCTGGCCTGTGGCCAGGGGATGGCGAGCATGTTTGAGCCCGCAGGGCGAGTTGCGCAGCCACCTGCCCTGGACGAGCACCGTAGAGCAGTCGCGCCACAGGCGTGACCGCCAACATTGAAGCCCGGCCGAAGGCCGTCTCAGACCCCGCCCCGCGCTGCCCCGACAAAGCGCCAGACCTTTGCAGGCCAGGAACAAACAACAACCCCACAATCAAGCCAGATCCTGCGCAATCACCCGCTGCACATTGCGCTCAGCCAAAGCCGTGATCGTCACGAAGGGATTCACACCAATCGACCCAGGGATCAGCGCACTGTCCGTCACGTACAGCCGATCGTGCCCCTTCACCCGCCCATAGCCATCCGTCGCCTGCCCCAGCACACACCCACCCAGCGGGTGATAGCAGAAATCATCCGCGAACACCTTGCCGCCCCCGAACAGATCGGTGCGGTACTGCGTGCCCTGCTTCCTGTTGATCCGGTCGATCAGCGTCTTGGCCGATTGCACCGTGAACGCGTTCTGCGCTCGCGTCCAGTCCAGCGCCACGCCGTCTGATGCCTTGTCGTACACGAAGCGCCCGCGCTCCGGGTTCTTCGTGATCGCCAGGTACATGCTCACCCAGTTCTCGAAACCCGTGGGCAAAGGCGTGATCTCGGCGAACACCGGGTTGGCCGCGTTGTCCCAATCGTCGATGCCCATCGCCGGCATGGTCGACTGCAGCGCCCCCGTCAGGTTCCACAGCTTGTTGGTGCGCGCCGCCATCACGTTGCCGTTGTGGCCCCAGCCTTCGCCCACCGCGCGCGGCAGGCCCGGCAGCGCGCCGGTCTCGCGGGCGCGCACCAGCAGCTCGCTCGTGCCCAGGCTGCCCGCACCCAGGAAAAGGTGGCCGCACGCGATCTGGCATTCAGAGATGACGCGGCCCCATTCGTTGATGCCGCGCACCGTCAGCAGGTAGTCGCCATTGGCCTGTTGCTCGATGCGCCGTACCTGCTGCAGGGTGTGGATGCTGACACGGCCCGTGCCCACGGCATCGGCCAGGTAGGTCTTGTCCAGGCTGAGCTTGCCGTGGTTGTTGCCGTAGATCACTTCTTGGGCCAGGGCCGAGCGGGGCACCTTCTTCAACTCTTCCTGCGCCATGTAGTTGAAGTCGTACACGCTGGGCACGAACACTGTTTTCAGGCCGCTCTGATGCGCGTGGTCGCGCGACAGGCGCGCATAGCGGTAGCAGTTGGCGCGCTCGAACCAGGCCGGATCCACGCTGTTGACGCCCAGCATGCGGTTGGCCAGCGGGAACCACCTGGCGTACATCTCCGCAGCATCGACCCCGGGCAGCATCTGCTGGAAGTAGTCGCGCCTGGGCGTGACGGCCATGCCGCCGTTGACCAGCGAGCCACCGCCCACACCGCGCCCCACGTACACGGACATCTCGCTGTAGTTGACCCGGTCCAGCACACCCGCGTACTGCGGAATCTTGCGGTTGATGATGTCCAGGCCCAGGAAGGTCTTGAGCGGGGCCTCCGTGCGGTCCTTGAACCACATGGCGCGGCCATCGGGCGAGAGGGTGCTCGTGAAGGCTGCGCCATCGCTGGCGGGCTCCGTCCACAGGCGGCCCATCTCCAGCATCAGCACGCGGTGGCCGGCCTCTGCCAGGCGCAGGGCCGTGACGGCGCTGCCGTAGCCCGTGCCCACCACGATGATCGGCACGCGGCCCAGCGTGGCCAGCGGTGCGGCGGGGCGCGATGCTGCGGTGTTGAAGCGGCGCTCACCCGTGGCGGTGGTGGCGGCGGAACCCAGTGCAGGCAGGGCGGACAGGCCCGCACTGGCGGCCCACTGGAGGGCGGAGTAGCCCAGGAAACGTCGACGAGACAGCATGTCGTTGCGTGATTGGCTTTTTTTCGACATGGTGGCGGCCCGTGGCACGCTTGACGTTAAGGTAAACCAGCGGTGCCCCGTGCCTTGGGGACGGGTTAGCCCGCAAGCTGCGGGCAGCACCTCGCAGGTTCAGGAAGCCTTGGCGGCGCTGTGGGCTGGCAGGAACATCGCCTGCAGGTCACTCAGAAAATCCAGCCCGCGTGAGGTGGGCCATGCACGTTGCAGATCACGTTCGAGCAGGCCCTTGGCTTCAGCCTCGGCCAGCGGGCGCTGGATGGCGGCCATCGTGAGGCCTGTGCGTTCGGTGAAGCGGGCCAGCTCGAAGCCGTCCTTCAGGCGCAGGCCGTTGAGCATGAACTCGAAGGGGCGCGCATCCAGCGCGATATCGTGCTCGTTGGACATCGCCTGGCCCTGAAGGGCCTTGTCCATGTAGGTGGCGGGCTCGCGCCAGCGCACCTGGCGCACGATGCGCTCGGGGAAGCTCAGCTTGCCGTGCGCGCCCGCGCCGATGCCCAGGTAATCGCCGAACTGCCAGTAGTTCAGGTTGTGCTGGCACTGGTGGCCGGGCTGCGCGAAGGCCGACACTTCATAGCGGCGCAGGCCGGCGGCCTCGGTGGCCTCGATCAGGTGATCGAGCATGTCGAAAGCGGTGTCGTCGTCGGGCAGGTCGCGCGGCGGCTGCGTGGCGAAGCGGGTGTTGGGCTCGAGCGTGAGGTGGTAGAGCGACAGGTGTGGCGGCTGGAAGGCCAGGGCCTGCTGCACATCGCGCTGCAGCTCGGCCAGGCTCTGGCCCGGCAGCGCATACATCAGGTCGATGTTGAAGGTCTCGAAGGCGTTGCGGGCTTCGTCGATGGCGGCACGGGCCTGGTCGCTGTTGTGCACGCGGCCCAGGGCCTTGAGCTTGGCATCGTCGAAGCTCTGCACGCCGATGGACAGGCGGTTGACGCCGGCCTCGCGGAAGCCCTTGAAGCGGTCTTTCTCGAAGGTGCCGGGGTTGGCCTCCAGCGTGATCTCGCAGCCGGCCTCCAGCGGCAGGCGCGCGCGGATGTCGGCCAGCAGGCGGTCGATGCTGGCGGGCGAGAACAGGCTGGGTGTGCCACCACCGATGAAAATGGTGTGCACGCGCCGGCCCCAGATCAGCGGCAGGCTCGACTCCAGGTCGGCCATCAGCGCGTCGATGTAGCGGGATTCGGGCAGTGGCGCCGCCCCGCCGGCCTTGCTGAACTCGTGGGAATTGAAATCGCAGTACGGGCACTTTTGCAGGCACCACGGCAAGTGCACGTACAGGGACAAGGGCGGCAGCGCGGCCAGGTGGCCGGGCCGGGACAAGGTGATCACGCGCGCAGGCCCCAGTGCAGGGCCATCAGCTCGCGCATGCGGCGGCAGGCGATGGCGCGGTGGCTGATGGCGTTCTTCTGCTCGGCGCTCATCTCGGCGGCGGTGCAGCCGTGATCCGGCAGCCACAGCAGCGGGTCGTAGCCGAAGCCTTCGGTGCCACGCCCGCCCGATTCCACCAGCTGGCCGGCCCAGTGGCCTTCGGCGACCAGCGGTTCAGGATCTTCGGCGTGGCGCACGGCCACCAGCAGGCAGGTGAAGTGCGCGTGGCGCTCGGTCTTGCCTTGCATGGTCTCCAGCAGCAGGGCGTTGTTGGCGGCATCGGCCGCCTCGCGCGGCACGCCGGCGGGGTGGCGGCCGGCGTCCTGCGCATAGCGGGCTGAACGCACGCCGGGCAGGCCGCCCAGGGCGCGCACGCACAGGCCCGAGTCATCGGCGATGGCGGCCCCGCCGCCCACCTGCGCGGCATGACGCGCCTTGGCCAGCGCGTTCTCCACGAAGGTGATGTGCGGTTCTTCCGCCTCGGGGATGCCCAGGGCGCCCTGGTTGATCAGGTCCAGCCCAAGCGGCCCCAGCAGGGGCTGCAGCTCGCGCAGTTTCTTGGCGTTGTTGGAGGCCAGGATCAGGCGCAGGTGGGGCGTCATGGTCGGGTCCTTGGGCAGGGAGGGCAGGGAGGGCAGGGATGGGGGCTGCGATCAGGCGGCGGCCAGCGGCTGCTTCAGCGCCTCTTGCTGGCGTTGTACCAGTTCGCGGATGCCCTTGTCGGCCAGGGCCAGCAACTGGTCCATCTCGGCGCGTGTGAAAGCCACGCCTTCGGCCGTGCCTTGCACCTCGACGAAGTGGCCGGCGCCGGTCATCACCACATTCATGTCGGTGTCGCAGGCCGAGTCCTCGATGTATTCCAGGTCCAGCAGGGGGGTGCCTTCGACGATGCCGACGCTGATGGCGGCGATGCTGTCCTTGACCGGGCTGGCGCTGATCTTGCCCTGGGCGAGCAGCCAGTTCACGGCGTCCATGGCGGCCACGTAGGCGCCGGTGATGGCGGCGGTGCGGGTGCCGCCATCGGCCTGGATCACATCGCAGTCGAGGTGGATGGTGCGCTCGCCCAGCTTGCTCAGGTCGAACACGGCGCGCAGCGAGCGGCCGATCAGGCGCTGGATCTCCTGCGTGCGGCCGCTCTGCTTGCCGCGGGCGGCCTCACGGTCGCTGCGGGTGTGGGTGGAGCGGGGCAGCATGCCGTATTCAGCCGTGACCCAGCCCTCGCCGCTGCCGCGCTTGTGCGGCGGCACGCGCTCCTCGACGGAGGCGGTGCACAGCACCTTGGTGTCGCCGAACGCGATCAGCACGGAGCCCTCGGCATGCTTGGTGTAGCCGCGGGTGATGGTGAGCGGACGCAGGGCGTCGGTGGCGCGGGCTTGAGGGCGTTGGTAGGCCATGGTGATCCTGGGAGAGCTGGAAATGGGGGCGAAGGGGCCGAGGGAAAACAAAATCCGGTCGCAAGGACCGGATCATAGGGGGTGGGCCGCAGGGCGGGTGTCCCGTGGCCGCTCAGCTCTTCTTGGTGGCTGCCTGCGAGGAGCGGCGGATGGCCTCGTTGATCTCACGGATGGAGCGTTCGATCTCGGCCTCGTCCAGGTCGTCGGTGTCGGCAGCTTCGTCAGGGCCCGCACCACCTACGCTGGCCTGGATGGTGGAGGCGAAGACCTCGTCGCCCAGGGCTTCGGTGGAGACGCTGGCCGGCTCTTCATTGAGGGCCGATTCCCATTCCATGGCCAGCACGGTGACGTTGTCGCACTTGGGGCCGCCGTTGCGCAGGGCTTCTTCGACCAGCTCGGGCACGGCATCCGAGATGGTGCGGGTGGCCAGATGGCGGGTGATCACGTCGTCTTCGACCGTGCCCCACAGGCCGTCGGAGCACAGCAGCAGGCGATCGCCCTCCTGCAGCAACAGGGGGCCGGCGGTGTCGACCACGGGCTTGCCAGGGCTGCCCAGGCAGGTGAACAGCACGTTGCGGTTGTAGCGCTCGACCATGGGCACCACGGTGGAGAGCGTGTCCTGCAGCTCGGCGTAGGAGTGATCCCGGGTGCGGGCGATGAGCTTGTCGCCGCGGACCATGTACAGGCGTGAGTCGCCGCAGTGGGCCCAGTAGGCGGTGTTGCCCTGAAGGATGCAGGCCACGATGGTGGTGCGCGGCGTGTCGATCAGGCCCTTCTCGCTGGCATAGCGCAGCAGCTGGTGATGGCCTGCCATGATGGCTTCCTGAAGGAAGCGCAGCGGGTCGGCCAGGCTGGGACGGGCATCGCGCTGGAACAGGGCGGCGATGGTCTGCAAGGCCAGCTGTGAGGCGACTTCGCCTTCGGGGTGGCCCCCCATGCCGTCGGCGAGCGCGAACAGGCCGGACTCCCGCGTGTAGCAGTAGCCCATGCGGTCTTCGTTCTTTTCGCGGCCGCCCTTGCGGCTGACCTGGTAGACAGAGAACCTCATGCCTTCGTGCCCGATTTCAGATTCTCAAGCTGCAATTTGACGCGTTCGGAGAAACTCAGTTTGGTGTAGCGGCGTTCGGTCTCGCGAGCGAGTTCTTTTTGCAGGGCGAAAACACTCTGAGGCCGAGCCAGCGGGTCCAGCGACATGCACCATTCCGTCACTTCCAACAGATTGTCAGAATAGACATTGCGCAGTCGCGAGAGTGACAAGCTTAAACGGTCCTTTTCCAAACGCTGCGGTGCATCATTGGGTGGATAGCCCTGCATGCATGCATAAATGCACGCTCCGATCGCATAAATGTCGGTCCAGGGGCCGAGCGACCCATCGCGGCGGTACATCTCGGGGGCGGCGAAGCCCGGCGTGTACATCGGGCGGATGAAATTGCCCTCTTTGGACAGCACTTCGCGGGCCGCGCCGAAATCCAGCAGCACGGCCTTGTTGTCATTGGTGATGAAGATGTTGGCCGGCTTGATGTCCAGGTGCAGCATCTTGTGCTGGTGCACGATGCGCAGGCCGCGCAGGATTTCGTCGAACAGGCTGCGGATGGTGGACTCGCGGAAGACCTTGTCGCGCTTGAGGTCGCGCGCGGTAACGATGAAGTCCTGCAGGGTGTCGCCCTGCAGGTAGTTCATCACCATGTAGACGGTTTCGTTCTCGCGGAAGAAATTGAGCACCGAGACCACGCTGGGGTGCGAGATCTGCGCCAGCGAGCGGCCTTCTTCGAAGAAGCTTTTCAGGCCTAGTCGGTACAGCGGCTGCTTGTCGGGCTTGACGCGGGGGATGAGCTCGCCGGGGGCGCGTTCTGCCAGCGAGGCGGGCAGGTATTCCTTGAGCGCCACCAGGCGCTTGTCGGGGTCTTCGGCGAGGTACACCACACCAAAACCACCGGCCGCCAGCTTGCGCACGACCGAGTAGCCACCCACGACGGTGCCCGAAGGCAACGGAGCGGGTTTCGGCTTTGACATAATCAGGTTTTATATGCTGTGAAAGGTGCCATGTCAGTCTACAGTATGACCGGCTACGCCAGCGCCGTGGCGTCGGTGGCAGACCACGTCGGTGAAAACACCGAGGATTCCGCCACGCACGGTGCGGCACACGGTGCCGCGCGCCATGCCGCTGCCGAGGGCAGCGTGGGCGCCGAACTGCGCTCCGTCAACAGCCGCTTCCTGGACCTGAGCTTCAAGATGCCCGACGAGTTCCGGGCGCTGGAGCCGGCTTTCCGCGACCTGATCACCGCCGCCTTCAAGCGCGGCAAGATGGAGCTGCGCCTGCAGCCCCAGCGCGTGGTCGACAACGCCTGGCCGCAGCCGCAGCCCGAGCAGTTGCACACTCTGGCCCACCTGGAGAACACCGTGCAGAACTGGCTGCCCAAGGCCGGCAGCCTGACGGTGAACGAGGTGTTGAACTGGTGCCGCAGCGCGGCGCCTGCCGTCAAGCTGGAGGATGCCGCGCTGGAGGCCGTGCGCCGCTGCGTGGCGGCCATGAAGGAGGCCCGTGAGGTCGAGGGCGCACGCCTGGTGGCCGTGCTGCTGGACAAGCTGGCGCAGCTGCGCGAGCTGGCCGCCCAGGCCGGCCCGCTGATCCCGCAGGCCGTGCAGCGTCAGCAGGAGCGCTTCCTGCAGCGCTATCAGGAAGCCCTGCAGGCCGTGGGCGGCGCTGTCACGCCCGAGGCGGCGCAGGAGCGTGCGCTGGGCGAGGCCGCGGCCTACGCGCTGCGCATCGATGTCGATGAAGAATTGCAGCGCCTGAAGGCCCACCTCGACGAGATCGAACGCCTGCTGAAGAAGGGTGGCGAGGCGGGCAAACGGCTCGACTTCCTGATCCAGGAACTGCACCGCGAGGCCAACACCCTGGGCTCCAAGGCCGCCGCGCTGGAGCTGACGCAGATCTCGGTGGGCATGAAGGTGCTGATCGAGCAGATGCGCGAGCAGGTGCAGAACATCGAGTAAGCGCGCAGGCCCAGGGTTCAGCGCTCCTGGGCCCGGCGCACCCTGGCCCAGCGATGGCGCTCACGCCGGCCTGGGCTGGGCCTGATCCGAAGGCGGCGCCGTGTCGGCTTGCAGCCTGCCGTTCACATGCAGCGTGCGTGTCGGGAAGGCAAACTCCACACCGATGGCCGCGAACTCCTGCATCAGCTTGAGGTTCAGTGCCTGGCGCTCGTCCATGTAGACGTTGTAGTCCGGATCCAGCACGAAGAACACCACCTCGTAGTCGAGTGAACTCTCGCCGAAGTTGAGCAGATGGGCCCGGTCGAATCGCAGGCGCTGGCTCGATTCCACGGCACGCTTGACAATGTTGGGCACCTCCTGCGCCTGTTCCGGCGTGGTGTCGTAAGTGATGCCGAAGGTGTAGACGATGCGGCGCTGCTGAAGGCGTTTGTAGTTGCTGATGGTCTGCTTGAGCAGGTCGGTGTTGGACATCACGATCTGCTCGCCGCCCAGGCTGCGGATGCGCGTGCTCTTGAGGCCGACCAATTCGATGGTGCCCGCGACATTGTTGACCACGATGAAGTCGCCCACCTCGAAGGGCTTGTCGATGGCGATCGACAGGGATGCGAACAGATCGCCCAGGATGTTCTGCACCGCCAGCGCCACCGCGATGCCGCCCACGCCCAGGCTGGCCACGAAGGCCGTCACGTTGACGCCCAGGTTGGACAGGATGGCCAGGATCAGCGTGGCCCACAGGATGGTACGCAGCCCCCAGGACATCAGGGTGGCGGTGGCGCTGGTGTGCAACGCGTTGCCTGCAGCGTGCCGGTGCACGTAGCGGGCAAGCAGCAGGCTGATGGCCTTGCCTCCCCACAGCCCGATCTGCAAGGCCAGCACGATGAACCATGCCTGGTCCATCCGGCGCTGCCAGGCATCGGTCAGGTTGACCAGCCCCAGGCCGATGAGCAGGGACATCAGGAACAGCAGGCCCCGGTTCGTCGAGGCCAGCACCTCCGCGATGTCGTCATCCAGCGTGGTCTTCGTCTTGCCGGTCATGGCCTTGAGCCGGCCCATTGTCAACCGCAGCACCAGGCTGAAGACTGCGAACACAACAATGGCCACGAGCACGGCTGTCGCCCATTGCCGGGCATCGGCGCCCATGAAAGTGAGGGAAAGCAGGGAAGAGGCGTCCATGGATGAGGTGCTTGAGGTGACTTGATTTGTATTTATGCAAATGTAATTGCGCGACGTCAATCCCGCTGGCGATGTGGTTTTCGTCCCAGGCCGCCTTGGCAAGCGGTGTTCCGCTGACGACGGGGCGATAGGCCATCACATCGGCTATCATCGATAATGATTCTTATTACTGGGTTGGCGCGGCGGACATGTCCAGATGTGATCCAACCAGGGGTCTTGCGGCGTTCCACGCCAGCCTGACCCGTTCGCCATGCCCGCTTCGCCGATGTCATCTGTCCATTCGCTCTACGTCGATCACCATGGCTGGCTCAAGGGCTGGCTGCGTGCCAAGGTGGGCAATGGCTTCGATGCGGCCGACCTGGCGCAGGACACTTTCCTGCGCGTGATCAAGGCGGCCAATGCCCATGAGATCCGGCAGCCGCGTGAGTACCTGGTCACCGTCGCCCGTGGGCTGGTGGTCGACTGGTACCGCAGGCAGGCGCTTGAGCGTGCCTTCCTGGAGGCGCTGGCCTGCCGGGTCGACGGCCTGACGCTCTCGCTGGAAGAGCGCGCCGTCATGCTGGAGACGCTGACCGAGATCGACCGCATGCTCGATGGCCTGGGCGAGCGCACGCGTCGGATCTTCCTGATGGCCCAACTGGAAGGCCTGGGCTACGCCGAGATCGGCGCAGGCCTGGGGGTGTCTGTCACCACGGTCAAGAAGCACATGGTGCGTGCGATGACGCACTGCCTGGCCCTGGTGGAAGATTGAGACAAGACTGAACCATGGCGCCGATCAACACAACCACAGCCGATGGCGGCGGGCCGCTGGAGCGGCGCGTGCTGGAGGAGGCGGCGCGCTGGTACGTGCGCCTGCATGGCGATGAGCCTGCACAGCCCAGTGCCCGCGAGGCGCAGTCCTGGCAGCGCTGGCTCGACGAGGCACCGGACCACCGCCGGGCCTGGGAGCGTGTGCGCCATCTGCAGGCCCGCATGGGCCGTGTGCCCGCCGACATCGCGCTGCCGACGCTCCAGGCGCGCACCGGCATGGTCAGCCGCCGTGGCGCGCTCAAGACCTTCGGGCTGGTGCTCGGGGTCGGGACGGCGGGCGCCATGGGCTGGAGGCTGCTGGAGCAATCCCCCTGGCTGGCCTGGGGGGCTACCTGCCGCACCGGTACGGGCGGGCGGCTCAGCCACCAACTGGCCGACGGCTCCATGCTGGAACTCAATACCGACAGCGCCGTGGATGTGGCCTTCGATGCGCAGACCCGCCTGCTGCGCCTGCACCGCGGCGAGATTCTGGTCAGCACCCGGCCGGACGGCGCGGCCGTGCATCGGCCGTTCGTGGTGCAGACGCGCCAAGGGCGGCTCACGGCCCTGGGCACCCGCTTCATCGTGCGCCAGTTGGGGGAGGCCACTCGCCTGACGGTGCTGGAGCACGCGGTGCGCGCCGAACCTGCCGATGCGCCCCAGCAGGCGGTGCATGTCGCGGCGGGCGAGCAGTTGCTGATGCAGGCAGCTGGTGCGGGCGCCGTTCAGCCCGCGCCGGCCTACGAAGACGCCTGGTCGCGCGGCATGCTGGTGGCGCTGGATTGGCGGCTGGACGAGTTCCTTGAGGAACTGGCGCGCTACCGCCCCGGCCTGCTCCATTGCGATGCCAGCGTGGCGGCGCTGAAGGTGTCAGGCGTGTTCCACCTGGCGCGGCCCGAGGCCGTGCTGGACAACCTCACCGGCAGCCTGCCTGTGCGTGTGCAGCGGCTGGGCCGCTGGTGGACGCGCGTGACCGCTGCCTGATTCCACTAATTTTTTGCACGAGGGGGTTGCTCTTTTCAAGGCTCGTTCGGCTCATCAGGAAAGGGCGTCATGCCGCCCTGTGATGCCAGCCATTGACTCATCGCCTCGAAAGGACAACTCCATGACCTCGCAGCGCCCCCAGCGTCTGCGCCGTGCCCGCGCACGAGCCGCCTTGATGCCTTCTGCCTGCACTTCGCCGATGCGCAGTGTGTCGCACGCCGTGTGGCACACCATGCTGGGGGCCGCGCTGCTGGCGCCCATCACGGTGGCCGTGATGCCGGGCCAGGCCGCAGCCCAGTCGGTGGGTGAGAGCCGCAGCTACAGCATTCCCGCGGGCCCGCTGGACAAGGCACTGACGGCCTTTGCCGCAGCGTCCGGCGTGATGCTGTCGTTCGAGCCAGCGCAGGTGCAGGGCCTGCCATCGCCTGGCCTGCAGGGCGAGCACACGGTGTGGGGCGGCTTCTCGCTGCTGCTGCAGGGCACGGGGCTGGAGGCCCAGCCGCGAGGGCAGGGGAGCTATGTGTTGCGCAAGGCGCCCTCATCGCAGGGGGCTGCCGCTGAAAGTGCAGGTGCACTGCCCGCCGTGACCGTGCGCAGCCGCCGCAGCGCGGAGTCCGAAGGCACGGGGTCCTACACCAGCATGGCCCCGACCACATCCGCGACCAAGCTGGGCTTGACCCTGCGTGAGACGCCGCAGTCGATCACCGTGATCACCAAGCAGCGCATGGAGGACCAGGGCATCACACAGATGGACGACGTCTTCCGCCAGACCACGGGCCTGACGTTCGTGCAGGTGGGCAGCCAGGGCACGGACAACAATGCCGTGTATTCGCGCGGATTCGAGGTCGACAACTACCAGATCGATGGTGTGCCCCAACTCAGCAACTGGCTGACGCAGACGGCCGACATGATCGCCTACGACCGCGTGGAGGTGATCCGCGGTGCCAATGGCCTGACCAATGGCGTCGGCTCGCCGGCGGCCACCATCAATCTGGTGCGCAAGCGCCCGTTCGCTGATTTCCAGGCTTCGGTGACGGGCACGGCGGGGTCCTGGGACAAGCGCCGCGCCGAAGTCGACATCTCCAGTCCGTTCAATGCCAGCGGCAGCGTGCGTGGCCGGGCGGCCGTGGCCATTCAGGAAAACGAATCCTGGCTCGACCGCCTGAAGGAAGAGAAGAAGCTTTTTTACGGCATCGTCGAGGCCGATCTGAGCCGCAGCACCAAGCTGTCAGGTGGCCTGGAGTATCAGAAGCACGATGCCAATGAAGGAACGCGCAGCGGCTTGCCTCTCTTCTTCAGTGATGACACGCCGACCCGCTTCTCGCGCTCATCGAACAGCGCCACCAACTGGGCCTACTCCCATCAGACGCAGAAGCAGTTCTTCGTATCGCTGGATCATCAGTTCGACTCGGGCTGGGCCGTGCGCGCGAACTTCAATCAGTCCCGCCGCGCGTACGACGACGTGATCGGCTACGCCATCTACCAAACCCCGGACAGCACCACCGGCGCCGGCCTGGGTGTGTATGGCAACAAGTGGAATTCGGCGCCGACCCAGCGTGCACTGGACCTCTACGCCACGGGCCCCTTCGAGCTGTTTGGCCGCAAGCATGAACTGGTGGCGGGCTACAACGTGTCGCGCACCACCTATGACGCCCCGGGCTATGGCTCCTGGCGCATCCTGGCCAATGCCGTGCCCAATGTGTTCGACTGGGATGGCAGCACCCCGGCGATTGCCCCTTTCGTGGCGCAGAGCATGACGCACTTCAGCGAGCGCCAGGCCGGTTGGTACACCACCGCGAGGCTCGAGCCGGTGGATGGGGTGGCTGTCATCCTCGGGGCACGGGTGACCGACTGGGAGCGTGATTCACACACCAGGAACTACAACGGCACATCAGACAAGCCGATCAGCCAGCGCGAAAAGAACAAGCTGGTGCCTTATGCCGGCCTGGTGGTCGATCTGATGCCGCAGTGGTCGGTGTATGGGAGCTACACGGGCATCTTCAAGCCTCAGGATCAGAAGGCTTCTGACACCGAGTACCTCGATCCACTCAAGGGCAAGGCCTATGAGGTGGGCACCAAGGCTTCCTTCTTCAGGGACAGGCTGAACGTGAGCCTGGCCGTGTTCGAGATCCGCCAGGATAACTTCGCGGTGGAAGATCGCACGGCGCCCCCCTTGGAAGACGGCAACCAGCCCTACATGGCCGTGCCCGGCACCGTGTCCCGTGGCTACGAGGCCGAGGTGTCTGGGGAGGTGGCCCGTGGCTGGCAGGTGTCGGCGGGCTACACCTTCTCGAAGTCGCGTGACCGTCTGGGCGACGCACTGGTCACGAACGTGCCCCAGCAGCAGTTCAAGCTGTTCACCAGCTACAGACTGGCCCAGGTGGGTCGTGGCCTCACCATCGGAGGCGGCGTGGTCTACATGGGCGATGCCTACACCGATGGTCTGGGTGCCAACAGGAACCAGCGTTTCACCCAGCCAGCCTACGCCGTGGTGGACCTCATGGCGCGCTACCCCTTCAGCGACAAGCTCTCTGCCAGCGTGAACCTGGGCAATGCGTTCAACAAGACGTACTACACCTCGACATCGTCCACGTACTACGGCGCACCCCGCAACGTGAACCTCACGGTCAAGTACCAGTTCTGATCTTTTCCGGACAAGAGCGGTTCATTGTTGATTCATAATTCAAATAAGAATCATTCTTGAAATGAGGTGGTGTCCCACCCGGGCACCGCTTCTTTTCTGCTCAATTCCAGCTGAACCAAGGACCATCACCATGAAGCGTTTCACCGCCTTCAAGCCGCTGCTGCTGGCTGCTGCCCTGATCTCCGCCTCCGCCCATGCCCACTTCGTCTGGCTGGAGCCGGGCGCTGCGCCGGGCGAGTCCAAGGCCTACTTCGGCGAATGGGCCGATGACGTGCGCGAGACCGAATCGGGCTACCTCAAGCTGCTGACCGCGCCGCGTGGCGTGGCCGCCAGCGAGACATCCGTCAGCGTGACCCGTGCCAACGATCACCTGACCCTCAAGGGCCCAGCCACCGGTGATGCCCGCCTGGTCACCGGCTACCTCAACGACAAGGGCGTGCTGAGCCTGTACCAGCCCAAGAGTGGCCGCACCGAGACTGCCGCCCGCCACGCGCTGGAACTGGTGCCCACGGCCGCCAACAGCAACAGCTTCACCTTGCTGCTCAACGGCAAACCGCTGCCCTCCAAGGAGGTGGTGGTGTTCGGCCCGCCCAAGTGGAGCAAGGCCTTCCACACGGACAAGGAAGGCCGCGTCACCATCGCCACGCCCTGGCCCGGGCAGTACGTGGTCGAGGTCGGCCACCTGGACAAGGAAGCTGGTGGCCAGTGGGAAGGCAAGCCCTACACCCAGACCCGCCACGTGGCCACGCTGACCTTCCAGGTGGCGCCCTGATGACCCTGCCGGCCCGCAAGAGGCCGACCGCACGCCTGGCGTTGATCACGCTGGCTGTCGTGGGAGCTGGCGCGCTGTATTTCTTCGTGTGGCGGGGGCAAGCCGCCCCTGCCCAGGACATCAATGTCTGGGCCGGCCCGGTGCCGGTGCGGGTGGCGGCGGCCGAGCAGGCTGACATGGACTTGTGGGTCAAGGCTGTGGGCACCGTCACGCCTTACAACACGGTGACAGTGCGCCCACGCGTGGCCGGCCAGCTGGCGCGTGTGCATTTCAAGGAAGGCCAGCAGGTGCAGGCCGGCCAGTTGCTCGCCGAGATCGACCCCGAGCCGCTGCGCGTCAAGCTCGCGCAGGCGCAGGGCCAGCAGGCGCAGAACCTGGCCCAGCTCAAGAACGCCGAGGCGGAGCTGTCCACCTATGAAGGCCTGTTCCAGAAGGATTCCATCGCGCGCCAGCAGGTGGACCGCCAGCGCGCCCTGGTCAACCAGCTGCGCGGTACGCGCCAGTTTGACCAGGCCCAGGTGGACGAGGCCCAGCTGCAGCTCTCCTACACGCGCATCGTGGCGCCCATCGCCGGCCGCATCGGCCTGCGCCAACTCGACGCAGGCAACCTGGTGGCGGCCGATACGGGCAACGGCCAGGCGCTGACCACGATCACGCAGACGCGTCCCATCAACGTGAGCTTCAATCTGCCGGACGCGCAGGTGGCCGATGTGCGCGAGGCGCACGCGGCGGGCAAGCCGCTGGTGGTCGAGGTATGGGACCGTGGCGAGGCGCGCAAGCTGGCCACCGGCCGGCTCGACACGCTGGACAACCAGATCGACACGCCCACGGGCACGCTCAAGCTCAAGGCCCGTTTCGACAATGCCGACGACGGGCTTTTCCCCAACCAGTTCGTCAACGTGCGCCTGCAGGTGCGTCAGCTCGCCAAGGCCGTGACCATCGTGGCCGACGCGGTGCAGCATGGTTCCAAGGGCGATTACGTCTATGTGATCCAGGACGGCAAAGCGCAGGTGCGCCCCGTCACGCTGGGCCCTGTTTCGGGTGATCTTGTGGCCGTGAGCCAGGGCCTGGCCGCCGGCGACAAGGTGGTGCTCGAAGGGCTGGACCGTCTGAGGGACGGCAAGCCCGTGATCCTGCAAGGCCGCTGAGGCGTGTGACCGGATGAACATCTCCCGCCCGTTCATCGTGCGGCCGGTGGCCACCGCGCTGCTGATGCTGGCGCTGCTGATCTCCGGCCTGCTGGCCTGGCGGCAGTTGCCCGTGTCGGCACTGCCCCAGGTCGATGTGCCCATCATTCAGGTCTTCACCTTCCAGCCGGGCGCGAGCCCCGATGTGACGGCCCGCACCATCACCGCGCCGCTGGAGCGTCGCC
The DNA here is from genome assembly GCA_002339015.1 of Burkholderiales bacterium UBA1834. GTDB lineage: Bacteria > Pseudomonadota > Gammaproteobacteria > Burkholderiales > Burkholderiaceae_C > Aquabacterium. The sequence goes on along the minus strand of DDJC01000049.1, from coordinate 95,161 downwards.
TGGGCCAGATCCCGGGCTTGGCGCAGATGTCGTCGACCAGCGCGGCGGGCGCCTCGGTGATCACGCTGCAGTTCGCGCTGGAGGTGGACCTGGGCGTGGCCGAGCAGGAGGTGCAGTCTGCCCTGAACACGGCCGCCAGCCTGTTGCCCGGCGACCTGCCCACCCCGCCCATCTACCGCAAGGTCAACCCGGCCGATGCCCCCATCCTGACGCTGGCGGTCACATCGAGCACGCTGCCCTTGCCGCAGGTGCACGACCTGGTCGATGCGCGCATCGCGCAAAAGCTCTCGCAGGTGTCCGGCGTGGGCCTGGTCAGCCTGGCTGGCGGCCAGCGTCCGGCCTTGCGCGTGCAGGTCCAGCCCGCCGCGCTGGCCGCGCACCGGCTCAGCCTGGAAGACGTGCGCAAGGCCATCGCGGCCGCCAACAGCAACCAGCCCAAGGGCAGCTTCGACGGGCCGTTCCGCTCGACCATGCTCGATGCCAACGATCAGATCCGCTCCAGCGACGACTACCGCCGCCTGATCGTGGCCTGGCACGATGGTGCGCCCCTGCGCCTGGGCGATGTCGCCACCGTGGTCGATGGCCCCGAAGACCGCTTCATGGGCGCCTGGGCGAACGATGCGCCGGCTGTGCTGGTGAACGTGCAGCGCCAGCCTGGCGCCAACGTGATCGCCGTGGCCGACCGTGTGCGCGCCATGCTGCCGCAGCTCATGGCCACCATGCCTGCGGCCGTCGAGGTGGCGGTGCTGACCGACCGCACCGGCAGCATCCGCGCCTCGGTGCGCGATGTGCAGAAGGAGCTGGTCTTCGCCTGTGCGCTGGTGGTGATGGTGACCTTCCTGTTCCTGCGCAACCTGCCGGCCACCGTGATCCCGGGCGTGGCCGTGCCGCTGTCGCTGGTGGGCAGCTTCGGGGTCATGTACCTGGCGGGCTTCTCGGTCAACAACCTCAGCCTGATGGCACTGACCATCGCCACCGGCTTCGTGGTCGATGACGCCATCGTGATGCTGGAGAACGTCGCGCGCCACCGCGAGGCCGGCGCCTCGCGCCTGGAGGCTGCGCTCAAGGGCGCGGCCGAGATCGGCTTCACGCTGGTCTCGCTGACGGTGTCGCTGGTGGCCGTGCTGATCCCGCTGCTGTTCATGGGCGATGTGGTGGGGCGCCTGTTCCACGAGTTCGCCGTGACGCTGGCCGTGGCCATCGGCCTGTCGCTGGTGGTCTCGCTCACGCTCACGCCGATGATGTGCGCGCGCATGCTGCCGCCCATGACGCATGACGCCGCCGGGCAGCCTGACTGGATGGACCGCATCGTGATGCGCTACGCACGCGGCCTGGACTGGGCGCTGGCCCGCCAGCCGCTGGCCATGGGTGTCATGCTGGCCACCGTGGTGCTGACCGCGCTGCTGTACGCCTGGGTGCCCAAGGGCTTCTTCCCGCTGCAGGACAGCGGTGTCGTGCAGGCCGTGACCGAGGCGCCGCAGAGCGTGTCCTTCGGCGCCATGGCCCAGCGCCAGCAGGCCCTGGCCGCCCAGGTCCTGAAGGATCCGGATGTGGCCAGCCTGTCGTCCTTCATCGGCGTGGATGGCGGCAATGCCAGCCTCAACAGCGGCCGCATGCTGATCAACCTCAAGCCGCATGGCGAGCGCGATGCGTCGGCGCAAGAGGTGATCGAGCGCCTAAGCCAGCGCATCGGCCAGGTGCAGGGCATCACGGCCTGGTTCCAGCCCGTGCAGGAACTGAGCATGGAAGACCGCGTCAGCCGCACGCAGTACCAGTTCACCTTGACGGCGCCTGACGGTGCGCTGCTGGACCAATGGGTGCCGCGCCTGGTCGAGCGTCTGCGCACCCGCGCGGAGTTGTCGGATGTGGCTGGTGATCTGCAGAGCCAGGGCCTGCAGGCCCACGTGGAGATCGACCGCGATGCCGCCGCCCGCCTGGGCGTGAGCGTGGCCGACATCGCCACGGCCTTGCGCAACGCCTTCGGCCAGCGCCAGGTGGCCACGCTGTTCACGCAGTCCAGCCAGTACCGCGTGGTGCTGGAGGTGGATCCGAGGCAGGCGCAGGGCCTGGGTGCCGTGCTCGACAGCTTCGTCTCCACGCCGGCCGGCCAACCTGTGCCGCTGGGCGCGGTGGTGCGTGTCACGCAACGCCATGCGCCGCTGCTGGTCAGCCACCAGGGACAGTTCCCGTCGAGCACCGTGTCCTTCAACCTGGCACGGGGCGTGGCCCTGGGCGATGCCGTGAAGGCCATCGACGAGGAACTGGCCCGGCTGCAGATGCCCGCCAGCATCGACCACCGTTACCAAGGCGCGGCCCAGGCCTTCCGGGGCTCGCTGTCGAACACGCTGTGGCTGATCCTGGCGGCGGTGCTGACCATGTACATCGTGCTGGGCATCCTGTATGAAAGCACCATCCACCCCATCACCATCCTGTCCACCTTGCCCTCGGCAGCGGTGGGTGCGCTGCTGGCGCTGGTCATCACGGGTCAGCCGCTGGACCTGATCGCGGTGATCGGCATCGTGCTGCTGATCGGCCTGGTCAAGAAGAACGGCATCATGATGGTGGACTTCGCGCTGGATGCGCAGCGCCACCAGGGCCTGAGCCCGTCCGAAGCCATCCGCCAGGCCGCGCTGATGCGCTTCCGCCCGATCCTGATGACGACGCTGGCCGCGCTGGTGGGGGCCGTCCCGCTGATGCTGGCCCAGGGCTCGGGCGCCGAACTACGCCAGCCCCTGGGCCTGGTGATGGTGGGCGGGCTGCTGGTCAGCCAGGTGCTGACCCTGTTCACCACGCCGGTGGTCTACCTGTTCTTTGACCGCCTGTCGAAGCGATGGTCGGCGGGTGGCCCCGCTGATCCGGTGAACGCGCCGGTACGCTGAGCGATGAACCTGGCGCGTCTGTTCATCCGCCGCCCGGTGGCCTGCGCCCTGATCGCGCTGGCCATGCTGCTGGCCGGCCTGCTGTCGTGGCGTCTGCTGCCGGTGGCGCCCCTGCCGCAGGTCGATTTCCCGGTCATCACCGTGAGCGCCAGCCTGCCGGGCGCCAGCCCCGACAGCATGGCCGCCACCGTGGCCACACCGCTCGAGCGAGCCCTGGGCAGCATCGCCGGTGTCAACGCCATCACCTCGTCGAGCAACCAGGGCGCCACCGAGGTGCGGCTGGAGTTCGACCTGAGCCGCCATGTGGACGAGGCCGCGCGCGAGGTGCAGGCCGCCATCAACGCGGCGCGGGGCCAGCTGCCATCGGGCATGCCGGGCAACCCGTCGTACCGCAAGGTCAACCCCTCGCAGGCGCCCATCCTGGCGCTGGCCGTGGCCTCGCCCCACCTGCCGCCCAGCCGCCTGTACGACATTGCTTCCACTGTGCTGGCGCAGAGGCTCTCTCAGATCACCGGCGTGGGTGAGGTGAGCGTGAGCGGTGCCTCGCTGCCGGCGGTGCGCGTGCAGCTCGACCCGGGCGCGCTGATGCACCATGGCATCTCCCCCGACGACGTGCGCCAGGCCCTGGCCAATGCCAATGCCCAGCAGGCCTGGGGGCATGTGGAACAGGGCGAGCGCCGCTGGCAGATCCATCTGGCCGATCCGCTGCGCACCGCGGCCGATTTCAGTGGCCTGGTCGTGCGCGAGCAGGGCGGGGCGCTGGTGCGCCTGGCCGATGTGGCCAAGGTCTTCGATGCCACGGAAGACCGCTACAGCAGCGGCTTCCACAACGACAAGCCGGCCGTGGTGCTGCTGGTGAGCCGGCGCGCGGGCGCCAACATCGTCGAGACCATCGATGACATCAAGGCCCAGATGCCGGCGCTGCAGGCCCTGATGCCCGCAGACAGCACCCTGACCCTGGTGATGGACCGCTCGCCCGGCATCCGTGCCACCCTGCGCGACGCGCAGTTCACGCTGGTGCTGTCGGCCTTGCTGGTGGTGCTCGTGGTGTGGGCCTTCCTGGGCAGCGCGCGCGCGGCGCTGGTGCCCAGCCTGGCCATCCCGTTCTCGCTGGCCGGCGCCTTCGTGGTCATGTACCTGTGCGGCTTCTCGCTCAACAACCTGAGCCTGATGGCCCTGATCGTGGCCACGGGCCTGGTGGTGGACGATGCCATCGTGGTGCTGGAGAACATCGAGCGGCACATCGAGGCGGGCCTGTCTCCCATCCGAGCGGCCTTGCGCGGCGCGCGCGAGGTGGGCTTTACGCTGATCGCGATGAACGGCTCGCTGGCGGTGATCTTCTTGTCCATCCTGTTCATGGGCGGACTGGTGGAGCGCCTGTTCCGCGAGTTCTCGATCACGCTGGTGGGGGTGATGGTCGCGTCGCTGATGGCTTCGCTCACACTCACGCCCGCGCTGTGCGCACACTGGTTGCGGGCGCGGCGCACCGAGCTGCCTGAACGTGCCGTGCCTGCCATGCCCGCCCCGGGGTTGCAGGGCAGGTGGCAGCAATTTCTGCGCGTGATGTCGCGCGTGGGACCTGCGCTGTTCGAGCGTGTGCGGACAACCTACGGCCGCAGCCTGGACTGGGCCCTGGGCCACGGCATCGCCGTGCTGGGCTTGCTGGCTGTGGTTGTGGGCTTGAACGTGTACCTCTACATCGAGATCCCCAAGGGTCTGCTGCCCACGCAGGACACAGGCCAGATCGGTGGCCTGGTGCGTGGGGATGACGGCTTTTCCTTCCAGGTGATGCAGCCCAAGATCGAGGCTTTCCGCCAGGCTGTGCTGGCCGATCCGGCCGTGCAGGATGTGACCGGTACCGCAGGCGGCCGAGGCGGGCTCAGCAACGCCTGGCTGCGCATCCGCCTCAAGCCCCTGGCCGAGCGCGGCGCGTCAGCCGAGGAGGTGGTGCAGCGTCTGCGTGCCAAGGCCCCGAAGGTGCCTGGGGGCATCCTGCTGATCAGCGTGGACCAGGACCTGCGCTTGAACTCGCCCTTCGGGCAGAGCGAGCAGACGCTGGTGCTGCTGTCGGATGACCTGAGCGTGCTGCGCCCCTGGTCGCGCAGGATCGCCGATGCCATGAAGGAAATGCTCGAACTGGTCGATGTGGACAGCGACAGCGGCGAAGCGGCCCAACAGGTGGTGCTGGACATCGATCGCGAGGCCGCGCGCCGCCTGGGCGTGGACATGGCCATGGTGGCCACCGTGCTCAACAACGCCTTCTCGCAGCGGCAGGTGGCCACGCTGTTCGATCCGATGAACCAGTACCGCGTGGTGATGGAGTTCTCACCTCGCTACACCGAGCGCCCCGAGGCGCTGGCGGACCTGCAGGTGCTGACCAGCGCCGGTGATCGCGTGCCGCTGAGCGCCTTCGCGACCTGGCGCTATGGTCTGTCGGCCGACCGGGTCTACCACGACAGCCAGTTCGCCGCCGCCGCCGTGGGCTATGCGCTGGCGCCGGGCGTCACCGTGCGCCAGGCCCAGCAGGCCATCGACGCGATGATGGCCAGGCTGATGGTGCCGTCCAGCATCCATGCGCGGCCGGACGGCGCCATCCGCGGCTTTGCCGGCAGCATCCAGCAGCAGCCCTGGCTGCTGCTGGGGGCGGTGCTGGCCGTGTACCTGGTGCTGGGCGTGCTGTACGAAAGCACCCTGCACCCCTTGAGCATCCTGTCCACACTGCCTTCTGCCGGCGTGGGCGCGCTGCTGGCGCTGCGCTTCATCGGGGGCGAGTTCAACCTGATCGCGCTGCTGGGTCTGTTCCTGCTGATCGGCATCGTGATGAAGAACGCCATCCTGATGGTGGATGTGGCCCTGTACAACGAGCGCCGGCTGGGCCTGGCGCCGCGCCAGGCCATCCATCTGGCGGCCGTGCAGCGGCTGCGCCCCATCCTGATGACCAACCTGGCGGGCCTGCTGGGTGCCGTGCCGCTGGCCCTGGCCTTTGGCGAGGGTGCGGAGTTGCGCCGGCCGCTGGGCATTGCCATCGTCGGCGGGCTGGCGGTGAGCCAGATGCTCACGCTGTACACCACGCCGGTGGTGTTCCTGACGCTGGAGCGTTGGCGGCAGCGCGTGCTGGCGCGGCACGCTCAGCCGATGGTGAACGCCGATGCCCCTTCCGACCTGGCCCAAGCGAGCCCCAAGTCATGATTCCAATGTTTTCTGTCCGATTGGCCACGCTACTTGGCCTGTTCGCGGCGCTGCTGGCCGGTTGCAGCACCGGCCCTGCACACCCACCGCCCTCTGCCGCCTTGTCCGCGTCGGCCACCGCCGGCTTCAAGCACCAGGCGGGCTGGCAGCCCTTGTCAGCCCTGACGCCGCCACCCACCGGGCCCTGGTGGCAAGCCTTCGGCGATGCCGAGCTTGACCGCCTGATGCAGGCTGCCAACGCGGCCAACCTGGATGTTGCCCAGGCCGCCGCGCGGGATCGCCAGGCCCGTGCCGTGTGGCGCCAGGCCGGCGCTGTCCGCTGGCCTCAGCTGGGCGTCTCCGCCTCGGCCTTGCGCACGGAATCGTCCGGCGTCCGCGGCAACACCAACTACGCAGCGGCGCTGCAGGCCAGTTGGGCGCTGGACCTGTGGGGACGACTGGCCCGTGAGCAGGAGGCCGGCGATGCCAATGCCCAGGCCACGGCGGCCGATCTGGTCGCGGCCCGCCTGAGCACCCAGCTCAACCTGGCCGAGCAGTACTGGCGCCTGCGCGTGCTGGACCAGCAACTGGCCTTGCTGGACCGCACCCTGTCGGCGTATGAGCGCTCGCTGCAGCTCACCCGCCATCAGTACGAGGCTGGCATGGCTGCTCGTGCAGACGTGATCCAGGCCGAGACCCAATGGCAGACCCTGCGCGCCAACGTGCACGATGTGCGCCTGCAGCGAGCCCAGCACGAACATGCGCTGGCGGTGCTGGCTGGCCGGGCGCCTGCCGATCTCTCCCTGCCTGTGGTGACGCTGAGGCTGCCGGCCATCCCGTCCGTGCCCCCGCAACTGCCTTCGCAGCTGCTCACGCGCCGCCCGGACGTGGTGGCCGCCGAGCGCCGCGTGGCCCAGGCCAATGCCCAGATCGGCGTGGCCCAGGCCGCCTGGTGGCCCGACATCACCTTGGGCGCCAGTGCGGGCAGCAGCGGCCCGCGCCTGGGCGAGCTGTTCGAGGCGCACTGGCGCACCTGGTCTCTGGGTCCCGTGCTGGCTGCCACCCTGTTCGATGGCGGTCGTCGCCGTGCCGGCGTGGACTTGGCCGAGGCGCGCTACGAGGAAACCGTGGCCGCCTACCGCCAGACCGTGTTGACCAGCCTGCGCGAGGTGGATGACGCCCTGGCCGCCCTGCAGCAACTGGGCGCCAAGGCCGAGCAGCAGGCCCGCCTGGTGGCCCTGGCCGAAGAGAACGAGCGCGTGGTCACCACCCGCTACCAGGCCGGCCTGGTCGGCTTCCTGGAGGTGGCGGTGGCCCAGAACCTGACCCTGGCGAGCCAGCGCACGGCCCTGGACGTGACGGCCGAACGCCTCGTGGCCAGCGTGCGCCTGATCGCGGCCCTGGGCGGCGGCTGGCAAGGTCTCGAAGCCGCCGCCACCGATCCTGAGGGGCCCTCCGGCGGGTAGGCCATGTAAAATGCCGCCCTTTGCGGACACCCTCAACCCGCGCGCGCAGGCGCCGATAACGAGGCGAACCAATTCATCTGGCGGCGATCGGCCGCCCCCAAGCCCCGACAAAGGTGCCCACCACCATGGACTACCCAGGCAATCTGTTCGTGGTCGCCGCGCCCAGCGGCACCGGCAAATCCACGCTGGTCAAGGCCCTGCTGGAGCTCGATTCGCGCCTGCAGGTCTCTGTCTCGCACACCACCCGGCCCCCCCGCGGCCAGGAGAAGGACGGCCGCGAGTACTGGTTCATCAGCGAGCCCGAGTTCCGCGCCAAGGTCGAGCATGGTGATTTCTTCGAATGGGCCGAGGTGCACGGCAACCTCTACGGCACCTCGCGGCAAGCCATCGAAGAGCGCATCAAGGGCGGCGAAGACGTGGTGCTGGAGATCGACTGGCAGGGCGCCCTGCAGATCAAGAAGATCTTTCCCAACGCCATCCTGATCTTCATCCTGCCCCCCAGCTACGAAGAACTGCTGCAGCGCCTGAACCGCCGCGGCGAGGACACGCAGGACGTGATCGACCTGCGCATGGTCAACGCCCGCACCGAGGTCAACCAGGCCCGCCACTTCGATTTCATCGTGGTCAATGCCCTGTTCGAGTCGGCTTTGTTCGACCTGAAAGCCATCGTCCACTCGCAGCGGTTAAAATACGCCGCCCAGCGCCGCAACAAGTCGGGCGTGTTCCAGGCCCTGAACCTGCTGTAACACCCACCCGATCCTGCCGCACAGGCACCCGAACCGATCCTTTAGGAGAGCACCATGGCCCGCATCACCGTCGAAGACTGCCTGCAGAAGATCCCCAACCGCTTCCAGCTGGTCCTGGCCGCCACCTACCGCGCCCGCATGCTGAGCCAGGGCCACACGCCCAAGATCGAATCGCGCAACAAGCCCGGCGTGACCGCCCTGCGCGAGATCGCCGCCGGCCAGGTCGGGGTTGAAATGCTGCGCAAGGTCCCGACCTGATCCCTGCAGGGGCGGCGCCACGGCCCTGTGGCCGGCACGCTGTCCTTTGCCCTGCACAAGCCCGCCAATGGCGGGTTTTTGCGTTTCTGATCGAGCGGCGCGGTCCTGCGGCATGCCCCGCGTCATGGATGTTGCAGACGCGCTAAAGTTAGCCCCATGTCCCAAGCCCACCAAGAAGCCTCCGCGGCGTCGTTTGCCGCGCTGCTGCACAAGCTGGATTACCTGGACGAGGCGGACATCCGCCGTGTCCGGGATGCCTACCGCTTTGCCGACGAGGCCCACCTGGGACAGTTCCGCGCCAGCGGCGAGCCCTACATCACGCACCCCATCGCCGTGGCCGGCCTGTGCGCCGACTGGAAGCTCGATGCCCAGGCCATCATGGCCGCGCTCATGCACGACGCGATGGAGGATTGCGGCGTCACCAAGATCGAGCTGATCGAGCGCTTCGGCGCGCCCACGGCCGAGCTGGTCGATGGCCTGACCAAGCTGGACAAGCTGCAGTTCTCGACCAAGGAGGAATCCCAGGCCGAGTCCTTCCGCAAGATGCTGCTGGCCATGGCGCGCGATGTGCGCGTCATCCTGATCAAGCTGGCCGATCGCCTGCACAACATGCGCACCATGGAGGCCATGGTGGCCCACAAGCGCAGCCGCATCGCCCGCGAAACGCTGGACATCTACGTGCCCATCGCGCACCGCCTGGGCCTGAACCAGACCTACCGCGAGCTGCAGGAGCTGTCCTTCAAGTACATCAGCCCGTGGCGCTACGGCATCCTGGCCAAGGCGGTCAAGAAGACGCGCGGCAACCGGCGTGACCTGGTCGACCGCATCCAGCGCGAGGTGGAAAAAGCCTTTGGCGATGCGGACATGACGGTCGAGACCTACGGCCGCGAGAAGACCATCTATTCGATCTATCACAAGATGCGCGACAAGCACCTGAGCTTCGCCCAGGTCAGCGACATCTTCGGGTTCCGCATCGTCACGCGTGAACTGCTCGATTGCTACCGCGCCCTGGGCGTGCTGCACCAGCTCTACAAGCCGCTGCCAGGCCGCTTCAAGGACTACATCGCCATCTCCAAGGCCAACGGCTACCAGTCGCTGCACACCACGCTGGTGAACCCCGTGGGCACGGCGGTGGAGTTCCAGATCCGTTCGCAGGCCATGCACGCCGTGGCCGAGAAGGGCATTGCCGCCCACTGGATGTACAAGACCCAGGAAGAGGCCGCCTCGGGGGCCACGCCGCACCAGGCGGCCGTGTGGCTGCAGTCGCTGATCGACATCCAGCACGAGACGCGCGATTCGGCCGAGTTCCTTGAGCACCTGAAGATCGACCTCTTCCCCGAATCGGTCTATGTGTTCACGCCCAAGTCGCGCATCCTGGCGTTGCCCAAGGGGGCCACGCCGGTCGACTTCGCCTACGCCATCCACAGCGATGTGGGCGATCACTGCGTGGCCGCCAAGGTCAACGACGAGCCCGTGGCCCTGCGCGCCGAACTGCGCAGCGGCGACGTGGTCGAGATCATCACCGCGCCGAGTGCCAAGCCCAGCCCGGGCTGGCTGAACTTCGTACGCACGGGCCGTGCCCGCTCCAAGATCCGCGCCTACCTCAAGAACATGGAGGCTGAAGAGTCCCTGGAGATGGGCGAGAAACTGCTGTCGCAGGCGCTGCGCCCCGAGGGCCTGACCCTGCCGCGCGGCGACGAGCACACCGAAGGCAAGGACGGCGAACTCTGGCAGGCCCTGATCCGCTGGGGCGGCAACCGCTCGCGCGACGACCTGCTGATCGACATCGGCCTGGGCCGCAAGATCGCGCCCATGGTGGCCAAGCGCATCGCGCAGATCATGGCCGAGTTCGGCGAGCGCCCCGATGCGCTCACGCTCACGCTGGGCCGTTTCGCCGCGATCGAATCGCCCTCGCAGGGCTCCGTCATCATTGACGGCAGCGAAGGCGCCACGGTGCAGCTGGCCCCATGTTGCCGGCCCATCCCGGGCGACCCGATCGCCGGCTACCTGGGCCGCGGCGAAGGCCTGGTCGTGCACACGCAGATGTGCGGCGTGGGCAAGCGCCTGTTCGAACGCGACCCTGACCGCTGGATCGACGTGGGCTGGTCGGAAGAGCCCACGCGCGCCTTCGACACCGACATCCAGGTGCTGGTGGCCAATGGCAAGGGCGTGCTGGCGCAGGTGGCCGCGTCCATCAGCAGCGCCGAAACCGACATCACGCACATCGAGATGGGTGATGAACGCCTGGGCGAGACCGCCGAGCTCAAGCTGACCCTGTCGGTGCGCGATACCGAGCACCTGCAGGATGTGCTGCGCACCCTCAAGCGCTGCCCGGTGGTGCTCAAGGTCAACCGCGTCAGTCCCTGAGCGGGCAACTCAGTCGGCGGGGGAGGGCGCTGGATAGCGCACCTCCAGCACCTCGATCTTCTCCAGGCCGCCGGGCGTCATCAACTGCACCTCGTCGCCCTCGCGCGCCTTGAGCAGTGCCCGGGAAATCGGCGCGATCCAGCTCACCTCGCCCTGCAGGTTGTCCGTTTCGTCGATGCCCTTGATGGTGATGGTGCGTTCCTCTCCCTTGCTGTTGGCGTAGGTCACCGTCGCGCCGAAGAAGATCTGATCGTTGCCGAAGTGTTGTGACGGGTCGGCCACTTCAGCGATGTCCAGGCGCTTGGTCAGGAAGCGTATGCGGCGGTCGATCTCGCGCAGGCGCTTCTTGCCGTAGAGGTAGTCGCCGTTTTCGGAGCGGTCGCCATTGGAGGCGGCCCAGTGCACGATCTCGACCACCTTGGGCCGTTCCACATCGATCAGCGTCAGCAACTCGTCACGCAGGCGCTGATAGCCCTGCGGTGTCATGTAGTTGCGCGTGCCGGCGGGCAGGGGCGGCAGGCCGCCGATGTCGTCGTCCTCGTCGCCGCTGCTGTCTGATTCCTTGGTGAAAGCCTTGCTCATGCGGACAGATTGTGCACAAAGGCATGCATCGGTGCCCGCCAGTGGCGTCAGGTGTCAAGAGTTGGCAGCCAGCGGCCGATAAACAGAGACGCTGACATAACTCTCACAACATGAAAGCAAGCTGGCTCTCAAAGCTTTCCGAGAAAGGGGCTTTTCCATGTCGCAAGTGATCCCCCTGGGACCGGCGTCCCGCATGCTGACCACCCGAGAGGCGGCCACCCGCCTGGGTGTGTCACTGCGCACCGTTCAGCTGTGGGTGGAGGCCAGCATCTTGCCGGCCGCACGCACACCGGGTGGCCATCGGCGCATTCCCTACAACGCGGTCGAGGCCCTGGCCATGAGCATGGGGTTGGAGAGCCTGGGCGAGCCTGGCACGGCGCCCAGCGTGCCGGCGGCCGCCAATGCAGCGTCGCACCATGCCCAGGAGCGCCCCCTGCGCATCGTGCTGGTGGCGCAGGAGCGCGCCTGGCTGGCTGCCTGCGTGTCGGCGCTGGAAGTGTTCGGCCAGAGCGTGTCGGTGGAAACCGCCGACAACGGCTACGTGGCCCTGCTGCGCATCGGCCAGGAGCCGCCCGATCTGCTGGTGACGACGCTGGAGCTGCCGGGCATGGATGGCCTGCAGATGCTCAAGACCTTGGAGACCCACGAATCCCTGGGTGGGATGCGCGTGTGGGCCCTGACTTCTGAATCCCTTGAACGACTGGGCGCCCGTGGCGGTCTGCCGCCCATGGTGGAGACGCTGTCGCTGCCGGTGAGCCCCGAGGCCCTGGCCATCCGTACCGGCCGCTGGGTGCTGGCCCGCCAGTCCACCGACCGCGGCCTCCGCCAGGAGCTGCGCCAGGACTGACGGCGTCTCGCCGATTTTCCACCCCCTGAAGTGCGGGGGAGCCGGTGTGTGGCTGAAGGTAAGTCCCCGTGCGCGGGGACGTGGCCTGCGCCAAGATGCCGGCTCGATGCGGCCTGATGTCGTGGCCGCCCCTGTGTTTCCCGAGGGTGTGCGTTGAACCTGCCTCGTTTCCTGCGTTGGGCCCGCTGGCTCCTGATCGGCCTGTACCTGGCCTTGATCGTGGCCGTCATGCTGGCCTGGCGCGATCCCCAATGGCGACCCTACCTGGAGCCGCAGGCGCTTGCGCGCATGGGCCGTGATCTGCTGGACATGCCGATGGGGCCGGTGCTGGTGCTGGCGGGCTATGTGCTGGCCGTGTTGCTGGCCGTGCCCGTGGCGGCGCTGATCACGGTGGGCGCCCTGGTGTTCGGCCCGTGGCCGGGCATGGCCTACGCGCTGGTCGGCATGGTGGCGGGTGCTACGGCCACTTATGGTCTGGGGCGTCTGGCCGGTGCGCAGTGGGTGGACAGCTTTGCACCCGATGGCCGGCTGCATGCCGTGGTCGGCGCCATCAAGCGGCGCGGGCTGTGGGCCGTCATCGTGATCCGCGCCGTGCCATTGGCACCTTTCATCGTCGTCAACATGACCGCCGGCGCTTTCCGCGTGCGGCTGCGCGATTACGTGCTGGGCACCTTCCTGGGCCTGGCGCCCGGCACCATCATGATCTCGCTGTTCATGGACCGGCTCACGGCGGCCCTGGCATCGCCCGATGCAGGCACCTACACGGCCCTGGCGGCAGTGGTCGTGGGGGGGGTACTGCTGCTGTGGCTGGTGCGGCGTCTGCTCAAGGGCAAAGCCTCCGCGACGGCCTGAGCGAAACACTTCACACTCGGTTCAGCATTCGCGCGCATGAGTGTTAACAGGTGTTGCTGCTTCTATAATGGGAATCTTTATCATTTGCAATGCTGCGTGCGTTGGTCACGGCAAATGATCACCCCAATACCCTGATCCGATCCGCCATTTCACCGTCAAATGGTTGATGCCTGCGTGATTGGCATTCGCATTTCTTTTTCTATTTTTCTTGTCTTTGAGGAGCCATTTGTGAAGCAGTCCAGCAGCAAGACCCGCCGGCCGCGCAGCCTGCGCCAGGAACAGCCCACTGCCGCCCCCGCCGTTGTCAAGAACGGCCTGGCGCTGAGCCTGTCCACCGCCATGCTGGTGCCGCTGGGCGCGATGGCTCAGCAGTCGGCTGAGCCGCAGGCCACGCAGAATGCCGAACTGCCGGCCATCAAGGTGCAGGCCACCAAGATCGACCCGAACCCCAACGCCGAAGTGGGCGCTCCCTACAAGGCCAGGACCTCGGCTGATACGCGTCGCACACGTCCCATCGCGGAAACACCGCAGACCATCAACGTCATCACCAAGAGCGCGATCGACGATTACGGTCAAACCGATTTGGCGCAAGTCCTCCTCACCCAGCCTGGCATCACGCTGGGCACCGGTGAGAACGGCAACATGTTCGGCGACAACTACAACATTCGAGGTCAGTCGGCAAAGAGCGATACCTTTGTGGACGGCATGCGCGACCCGGGTATGAGCACGCGTGAAACCTTCGCCACCGAGCAGATCGAAGTCACCAAGGGGCCGTCGTCCTCCTTTGCGGGCCGCGGCTCTTCCGGCGGTGCGATCAACATGATCACTAAGCAGGCCACGCTCGATTACGACTTTACCCGCGCCAGCGTCGGCCTTGGTACGGACAGCTACCAGCGCTACACGCTGGACATGAACAAGGGCTTCGGCGACAACGTGGCCGTGCGCGTGAATGCACTGTGGGCTGACCAAGACATCCCCGACCGTGACCCGGCCACCCGCAAGCGTGAAGGCATTGCCCTGGCCGGCCTGTTGGAGGTGAACAAGGACCTCTCCATCATGGCCGACTTCTACCACCTGAAGGCTACCCACAAATACCCCGATGCCGGCACCTTCCTGGTCGGCACCAACCCTAACCGTCGGCCAACCGCCAACTCATCGCTGGTGGGCGCGCAAGACAACGACTTCCTGGATTCAGAGGCCAATATCGGAAGCCTGCGAGTTCGCTATGCGATTTCGCCCACGCTCACGCTCAACAGCCTGACGCGCTATGGCACAAACGACAACGCCTACGCTTTCTACGCATCTCAATCCAGTGGCAGCGGCAGCAGTGTCCGCGCGGCGATTCAGGCCCACTCTCGTTGGCAGGAGACAAAGTATTTCGCCCATCAGGACAATCTACGTTGGGATGTCGACCTGGGCAACGGCAGGAAGAATGAGTTCATCGCCACATTCGAATACTCCGACAACCATTCCGAGCAAAGTGCTGGTGGTGGCTTCGGTGGTTACACGCGGGTAGGCGCGAGCGGCAGTTATTACGTGACCGGGATGGGGACTGGCGATGTTGGCACGACGGTGGCGAATCCGCAAAACGTAGTGCCCGGCTACTGGACCCGCAAGGCGAAAGATATCGACTGGCGCGTGAAAACCCTCGCGGTGAGCGTGATGGACACGCTGGACATCACCGACCGCTTCACCGGCTTCGCTGGCCTGCGCGTGGATCGCCCCGAGTTGACGATGAAGACGGGCCTTAGCGGCTCCTCCTCGGTCACCTACAAGTACAGCGACACGTTGACAAACTATTGGGCCGGCCTGAGCTACAAGCTGAACAAGGATGCCATTACCTACCTCAGCTACGGCACGGCGCAGGACATCAACGGTGGCGAGCCAGATTCGGGCACGAGTGCCAACTATGGTGGCCTTGTGGCATTGAACGGCAAGTTGGTTCCTGGGACTAAGCCGGAGACTGCACGCAACGTCGAACTAGGCATCAAGTGGAACCTGCTGGACCAGAAGCTGCTGGCGACTGCCGCCGCTTTCCGAACCGACAAGACTGATTTGATGCAAGCTACCGGTGCATACACCACAGAAGGGACTACGAACAGTGGTGGGCTGCGTATCCAGGGTGTGGAGTTCGGCTTGGTGGGTAACGTAACGGCAGAATTCTCCGTGCAGGCTGGCGCGGCCTTCATGAGTTCGGAGATGACGAAGTCGCATCCATCCGCTGGGGCTGCTGCAAACGTCGGGCATGAACTGGCCAACTTTGCGAACAGAACGGCCTCGGTACTGGGCCGCTATCAGGCCACGCGCGCCTTCGCCTTTGGTGGCGTGGCACGTTACGCCAGCAAGCGTTGCGGTGGCCAGCCAGATACCGGCGTGAGCTACAGCAACGGCGAATGCTCGCAACCGATTCCGAGCTATACGGTGTACGACGCCTTCGCCGAATACAACATCAACAAGCGCTATCGCGTGCGCGCGAATGTGTTGAACGTCACCAACAAGGAGTTCTACACGACTGCGTACCAGGCCGGCTTCTTCCTCTACAAGGGGGATGCACGCCGCGTGTACCTGACGCTGGACATCGATCTGTAAATCAGGACGGTGACATCGCAGCCGGCATGGCCTTCCCTTTGCCGGCGGCTTTCCTCCTTGCCCCCCGCACAATGCGGGGGTATCTTTTTGGGGCATGCCTAATCTGAGCTCGACCGTGCATCACATTCCGCCATCCACAGGCCTATCCCCAGAGGTACGCTGCGCGCATGATTACGAGCGCCTGGCTGAGCGTTGTTTGGCCGCACCTACCCATGCCTACATCGCGGGCGGCAGCGGTCATGACACGACGGTGGCGGCCAACCGCGCGGCCTTCGCGGCCTGGGACATTTGCCCCCGCGTGCTGGCCGATGTACGGCACGGGCACACACGCCTGGCCCTGCCCGGCGCGGCTGATCTGGCGCACCCCGTGATGCTGGCGCCAGTGGCGTACCAGACGCTGGCGCATCCACAAGGAGAAATGGCCAGTGCCCAGGCGGCCGAGGCGACGCACAGCGGCATGCTGGTCAGCACGCTGGCTTCGCACCAGTTGGAAGACATCGCCCGCCTTGCCGGGCCCGTGCGCTGGTTCCAGCTTTACCTGCAGCCTACGCGTGAGGCCACGCTGGCCTTGCTGCGGCGTGCCGAGGCCGCCGGGTATACCGCCATCGTGCTCACGCTGGATGCCTCCATCCAGGTGCCCAGTCTGCGTGCCTTGGAGACGGGCTTCCGCTTGCCGGCGCATGCGGTGGCGGTCAACGTCGATCCGCAGGCGATGCCTGTGTCCGAGCCCTTGCGCGAAGGCCATAGCCGCATCTTCCAGGGTGTGATGCAACAGGCGCCGCGTTGGGATGACCTGGACTGGCTGCTGGCTCAGACCAGGCTGCCGGTGTGGGTCAAGGGGGTGCTGCATCCCAACGACGCGCGTGCTTTGCAGGCGCGTGGCGTGGCCGGTGTGGTGGTGTCCAACCATGGTGGGCGTGGGCTTGATGGTGCGCCTGCCAGTCTGCGAATGCTGTCCGCCGTTCGAGAGACCGTGGGGCCGGCGTGGCCCTTGCTGTTCGACGGTGGCATCCGCAGTGGCGCCGATGTCTTCAAGGCATTGGCGTTGGGTGCCGATGCCGTGCTGGTGGGGCGCCTGCAGATGTACGCCCTGAGCGTGGCTGGTGCGTTGGGCGTGGCCCACATGCTGCAACTGCTGCGCGATGAGCTCGAGATCTGCATGGCACAGGCTGGTTGTGCCACCCTGGCCGACATTCAGGGCGACTGCGTGCTGCCATTGACAACCGTCTTCCAAGCGAGGATTACGTCCGATGCTGATCACCATTGAAAACGTGCTGAGCAAGGACGAGGTTCGTAGCTTTCGCGTCAGGCTGGATCAGGCCGACTGGCAGCCTGGCGCTGGCACGGCCGGCACCCTGGCCCGCAACGTCAAGCAGAACCAGCAATTGGCCGATGGCACCGAACTCGCTGTGTCCCTGGGACAGCACATCCTGCGCCGCCTGGGGCAGGTGCCCTTGTTCATCTCGGCCGCATTGCCCAACAAGATCTACCCGCCCAAGTTCAACCGTTACGCCGATGGTGGCACCTACGGTGTGCATGTGGACAGCGCGGTGATGCAGATCCCCGGTACCTCGCAGAGCATGCGCAGCGATCTGTCAGCCACGCTGTTCCTGTCCGAGCCCGATGAATACGATGGCGGCGAGCTGGAGATCGAAGATGCCTTCGGCGCACAGACCGTCAAGCTGGAAGCGGGGGATCTGGTGCTCTACCCATCGTCCAGCCTGCACCGCGTGACGGCCGTGACACGTGGTGCCCGAGTGGCGTCCTTTTTCTGGATCGAAAGCCTGGTGCGTGACGACGGCGCACGCACCCTGCTGTTCGACCTGGACCAGGCCATCCAGGGCCTGACCCTCAAGGTGGCCGCTGACGATGCTCACTTGCTCAAGCTCACAGGCACCTATCACAACCTTCTCAGGCGATGGACCATCACCTGAAGCCCTTCACACGGAGAACCCCATGATCCAACGCATCCTCCCCGCGGCCGCCACCTTGGTGTTGGCCTTGAGTGCAGCCAGCGCCTGGGCGCACGGTGACGTCAGGTGTCCAACCCACCCCAAAGAGGAATGGCGCTCGCATGAAGAGCTGGCCAAAAAGCTCACCCAGGAAGGCTGGGTGATCCGCCGCATGGAGAAGACCGCTACCTGCTACGAGGTCTATGCCAAGGATCCACAAGGCAAGCGCATCGAAGCCTTCTTTGACCCCAAGACCTTCGAGCGTGTCGAAGAGTGATCCCACGGGCCAGTCCCGCCTTCGCGTGTGGGACTGGCCCGTGCGGCTGCTGCATTGGTCGCTGGTGAGCTCGGTGGCCGGTGCGTGGATCACCCGGCATCGCCTGGACGATGTGCATGCGTACTGGGGCTACGCAGCCCTGTGCATCGTGGGCCTGCGTCTGGGCTGGGGCTTCGTGGGGGGGCGCTACGCGCGCTTCACGCAGTTCGTGCGGCCTTGGCAGCCCACCTGGCGCTACCTGCGCGGTGTGATCGCCGGCCATGCGCCGCGCTACATCGGCCACAACCCGCTGGGCGGCTGGATGGTGGTGGCGCTGATGAGCTGCCTGGGCCTGCTGGGGTTCACCGGCTGGCTCTACACCACGGACATGTTCTGGGGCTACGGCTGGCTGGCCAATCTGCACTGGGGACTGGCTTGGGCCCTGCTGGCGCTGGCGGCGCTGCATGTGTCGGGCGTGGTGTTCACCAGCGTCAAGCACCGCGAGAACCTGGTGCGCGCCATGCTCACCGGCAACAAGCCGCCCGCAGGCCCTACAGACGTGGCGTGAATGCCGTGTCCCATGGTCCATGCTGCCTTTTGGCGGGGACCAGAAAGACTAAAGGGTCAGCAAGTTTTCACTTGCTGACCCTCGTCATTTGGTGCGGCTGGCAGGATTCGAACCCACGACCCCTTGGTTCGTAGCCAAGTACTCTATCCAACTGAGCTACAGCCGCTGAGAAGTGAAACTATAGCATGTTTTCAATGCATTCGTCCAGCCACCCCACTTTTTTATGAATTTTCTTCGGTGCCGCTGCCGTCAGGAAACAGGGTCAGCGTTCACCAGCCATGGCGGCGGAGCGCCAATAGCGGGCGGCTTCTTCGGTGCGCTGTTCCTGCTCGGCCAGGCGTGCCAGGGTGACCCAGGCCTGGCGGCGACGCGGGCCATCCAGGCGCGTGTCATTGGCGGCCGACAGCAGCAGCGTGCGGGCCTTGCCCCACAGCTGGCGCTCAGCCAGGGCCAGGCCCACGGCCAGGGCGAGTGATGGCGTGCGCAGTGCGGTGGTCGAGACCTTGTCCAGGCGTGGCAGCCATTCGGCCTCCAGGCCGGCCACGCTGTGGCTCAAGGCATTGGCCAGGGCATCGCAGGCTTCAGGTGTGCAGCGCGCGATGTCGTCCCACAATGGGGCCAGCCAGCGGCGGGCCTCTTCAGGGGCGCCCAATTCAGCCATGCGGATGGCGGCACGGCTGGCCACCAGGGGGTCGGCACGGTCCTGGGCATCAAGCTGGCTCCACTGCTGGCGCAGCTGGTCCGCATCGCGGCTGGTGGACAGGGCTTCAGAAGCCAGGGTGCGCAGCAGGCCCTGTGCGGCCACTGGCGTGAAACCCTGGTGCTTGGCCAGCAGGCGTGCGGTGCGCAGCGCTTCCATGGGTTGGTGGGCCAGGCGCGCGGCATTGAGCTTGAGCCGCAGGGCTTGCACGCGGCGCGCCACACCGGGCGGCAGCTCAGCCAGGTCCTTGAGGGCACGCGGCGCATCGTGGTCGTCGATGGCGCACTCGGCGGCCAGCAGACGTGCCCCTTCCTCGGTGGCGCGGGGCTTGCGCGTCAGGCGGCCGATGTCCAGGGCGCGCTGCAGGTGCTCGTCACGGCGGGCGCGGTCCTGCAGACGGTGCAGGCTGCCGGCCGACAGCAGGTGGGCCAGCGCGGTGAACTCAGCGTCGGGCTGCAGATCGGGCGTATCGGCCTGGATGACCACGGCGCGTTGTGCGGCCTTGTGGGCGCGGGTGAAGCGGCCGGCCAGGTACAAGGCCAGCGCCTCACGCAGGGCCGATTGCGCCGCGCGGTCGCGCTGGGTGGTGCGCCACAGGCGGGCGCGCTCGGGCAGCCCCAGCAGGCCATCGAGGCCCCGGATCAGCGAGTACACGGCCAGGCAGATCACCACCATGGCCAGCAGGAACAGGTTGAGCGACAGGTCCGTGCGCCAACCCAGCCAGTAGATGGTGACGACGCCGTCGTTGTTGCCCAGGGCAGTGGCCGTGACCACCGCCACCACGGCCAGCACCAGCATCCAGACGATCGTGCGCATCAGGACAGCCTTTCCCGGGCGCCGCGCTCAGCGGCCTCCGGACAGTGTGGCCAACGCGGCGAGCGTGTCGTCGGGCCGGGGGAGTTGGGTCTGCGGGCTTTGCGAGGCGATGTCGGCCAGCAGGCGCTGCAGGGCCTGGGTGCGGCGCGATTGCACATCGAAGTAGCGCTTGATGGCCAGCTGGGCCGACTGGATGTCGGCGTTGGCGGTGGCGGTCTGGCGGCTGAGCAGGCCCAGGCGCGCATTGAGCAGGCGCAGCTTGAGGTTCTCACGCAGGAAGAAAGCCTGATCGGGGGCGATCAGCATGCCTTCGGGCTGGGTGATGCGGGTCAGGCGCACCAGCGAGCGCGCCTCCTGCCAGACAGTCTGGCCGGCTTTCTGGCTCCAGTCCAGCACACGGTCGGACCAGGCAGGGTCGGCATCGGGCGACGAGGCTGCCTGGCTTGCCGCATTGGCGGCTGACTTGGCGGCCTTGCGTGCGCTCGCACGGGCCGGCGACGACGCGGCAGCTGCGGCCAGCGCATTGGCCGTATCGGAATGTTGGCTGGGTTCGCTCAGCAGCGGCAGGTCATCGACCATGCGCACGGCCTCGTCCATGCGCACGGCCAGGATGGAAAGGTCGGCCACGCGCGTGGATTTGAGCCGGTCGAGATCCTTGGCGATGGCTCGGCGCACGGGTTCAAGCCGTGGCTGCTGGGCACGCAGCAGGCGTTCATCGGCATTCTGCAAGGCTGACACGAGCGGCTCGGCGCTGCCGGTGAGGGTGGCTTGCCGTACCGCCACGCGCAGGTTCGCTTCGACATCGACCAGCAAGGTCTCGTCGCGCGAACGGCTCATGGTCTTGACCAGATCGTCGAGCTGGCCGCGCTGCAGGGTGACTTCGGCCAGCCGGGTTTCGAGCAGGGCCGACTTGGCCACGGCGTCGCGGGCGTTGTCCTGGGCCTGCTTGGCCAGCAGGCGTGCTTCCTTGGCTTCGTCCTGGCTCTGCTCCTGGCGCTTCACCAGTTCGGATTCAAGCTGCTGCAGGCGTTGCTGTGCGCTCCAGCCCAGCCAGGCACCGCCTGCGGCCAGCAGGGCCACGGCGAGCACGATCCAGCGGGTCGCGGAGGGGCGCGCCGGCGGGGGGGCGGCGGGGGGCAGGGCGGTGGTGGCAGGTACGGGCAGGGTATCGGTCACGAATCGATTGTATCGACCGGTGGCGCCCCATGCCGACGGGGGGCGCTTCAGGGGGGCTCGGCAGCCCAGGTTCGTCGTGCAAGCGCCACTGCCTCGGGGGTGGGACGGGTGTTGCGCACGTGGGTGAACCCGGCCAGCTTGGCATTCTCGGCCACGCGCGGATGGGTGGCCAGGGCACGGGCGCCCGGGGGCAAGCCGTCCTGTGCGGCCCAGGCCTGGCGCAGGTGGTCGATGGCCTCGGAACTGCTCAGCAGCCAGACATGGTCCTCCGGTTGGCTCCGGGCAAGGGCGGCCAGCTGCCGCTGCGGGGCCGTCCAGTGGGCGGGCTGCCGCTGGTAGACCAGGGCGATCGACACGCGGGCGCCATGGTGCTGCAGCTGCTGGGTAAGCCATTGGCGTCCGCGGGCTTCTCCGTGATCGCCGCCGCTGGCGATCAGCACCTGCTGATCCTGCCAGGGCAGGGCGGCCAGCAGGGGCCACAGGTGCTCGGAATCGAACTGATCGCTGTCAGGCGCGGGGCTGACGATCTGTGTTTCCCGAAGGCCAGCGCCGTGCAGGCATTGCCGGACGGTGTCGGCCGTGCCCGGCCCGGGCGCAGCCGCCAGGGTGGTGGCCGGCCAACTGATGCCCGCGGGGCGCTGACGGGCAAACCACAAGGCCGCATTGGGGCTGACGAACATCACCAGCCGGGTCGTGGGCAAGCGGGCCCAGGCCTCGTGCACGGCCGCCGCATCGGGCGGTGGGCCGATCTCGATCAGGGGCAGGGCTTCGGCGGCCTCACCCGCCGCCCGCAACTGTTCGACCCATTGGGACGCTTGCGGCTCGGGGCGGGTGACCAGGATCTTCATGCGGGCATGCTGGACAGCCAGTCGCGCCCGCCAGCCTCGATCAGCCGGTCGGCGGCCAGCAGGCCCAGCGCCTCTGCGCCTTCGGCGGTGGTGGGCTGGCCCTGGGTTTCGGCGCGCAGCAGGCCGGGCCGCTCGGGATGGCCCAGCAGCGCGTGCAAGGTGAGGGTGTCGCCCGACCAGGTGCCATGCGCCGCCAGGGGCATGGAGCAGCTGCCGCCCAGGGCGCGCGAGACGGCCCGTTCGGCCAGCGTGGCCCACAGCGTAGGGCGGTGGTTGAGGGCCTGCAAGGTGTGGTGCAGATCGGTCTGCTCGGCGCGGATCTCCAGGCCCAGGGCGCCTTGCCCGGCGGCGGGCAGCATCTGGGCGGGTTCGATGACCTGGCGGATGCGGTCGGCCAGGCCAAGGCGCTTGAGCCCGGCGGCCGCCAGCACGATGGCGTCGTATTGCCCTTCGTCGAGCTTGCGCAGGCGGGTGTCCAGGTTGCCGCGCAGGGGGTCGATGCGCAGGTCGGGGCGCAGGGCACGCAACTGCACCAGGCGGCGCAGACTGGAGGTGCCGACCACGGCGCCCTGAGGCAGGGCGTCGAGCGTGGCGTGGTGGTTGGAGACCAGGGCATCGCGCGGGTCTTCGCGCGCCATCACGGCGGCCAGCACGAAGCCGTCGGGCAGCTCCATGGGCACGTCCTTGAGCGAATGCACGGCCAGGTGGGCACGGCCCTCTTCGAGCGCGACCTCCAGTTCCTTGACGAACAGGCCCTTGCCGCCGACCTTGGAGAGCGCGCGGTCCAGGATCTGGTCACCCCGGGTGGTCATGCCCAGCAGGTCGACCGGGCGCCCGCTCAGCGAGCCCAGCAGGGCGCGCACGTGTTCGGCCTGCCACAGGGCGAGGCGGCTTTCGCGGGTGGCGATGATCCAGGGAGTGGCTAAGGCTTGCATGCGCCGAATGCTAACAGCGCAAGCGGCCCTGGAGGCCGGGATGGATCAACCCACCGCCATCGCGTTGCGGCGCTTCTGGGTCTGGTTGATGTAGTTCTGCAGGGCCCGCTCGTCGCTGCCGTGCAGGCCTTCGATCTCGCAGCCCAGGCGCGCGCCCTGGGATTCGTTGAGCACGGTGACGTGGTGGATGGACAGGCCCACGTCGAGGTGGGTGTCCGCATCGAGTTCGAGCAGGCAGCGGCGGATGTGGATGCCGGCAGCGATGCTGGGCACGTCCTTGGGCACGGCCAGTGCCACGCCGCCCAGGCTGATGTCCAGGATGCGCAGCGACAGCTGCATGTCCGGCAGGGCCGGATGGCGGAAGTGCGCGGTGGGGGCGTTGCTCAGCAGGGGCTTGACGCGAAAGCTCGAGCGCCGCTGGAAGCGGTAGAGCTCGCGCGGGAAGTTCGCGTTGAGGGCTGTGTCGCCGCCCCGTACCTGCACGGCGCCTTCCAGGTCGAACTGCACCTTGATGCTGTCCAGGTAGGCCACCGCAACGATTTCGTTGGAATCCAGCAATTGCTGAAGACGCGGGTCACCCGACTCGGCGCTGAAGCAGATGACGCCACGGGACGTGTCCACGGCCCACAGCAGGGTGGTATAGCTGGCGCCGCCCGGGCTGCTGAGGGTGACCATGGTGTGGGTCTCCAGCAACTGGCGAAGGATCGCCTGGATCTCCACTGCCGAGACGATGCGGAAATCGTCCAGGCTGTCATCCTCACGCATCAGCCCCAGCGGGGCGGGTCGGGTTTCCATAAAGGGGACTGCGGCGCCAGTGGTGCGTGCGGTTCAGTGCAGGCGTTCGCCGTCAGGGTGGCCGGTCATGCGGCTGAGCTCGTTGATCCAGGGCTCGGCCAGGTTGCGGATCTCTGCGTCGTTGCGCAGGATGCGCTGCATGATGCGGCCCTTGAGTGCGATCTCTTCGGCGGGCAGCGGGCTCACGCTGGCAGCGTGCTTGAGTTGGGCGATCAGCACGGCACAGGCGCCTTCTAGGCGGACCACGGTGTCCCAGTCGCCGGTGCGGGCGGCTTCCAGCATGTCCTGGCTGGCCTGCTCGATGGCTTCGTAGTAGCCCAGCAGGCTGTGGGTGCGCAGGTCTTCTTCTGCGCCGGCGATGATCAGTTCGGGGGCGTTCATGCCACCACCTCCTTGTTGATGGGGGTCGTGTTGGCCTCGGAGGCGATGCCTTGCCAGGCGTCGCGGATCGGGCTCATCAGCTGCACGCACTCGTCGATGGCAGCCGTGTCGTTCTTGAGGTTCGCTTGCGTCAGGCGCAGCGAGATGTAGCCGTACAGCATGTTCAGGTTCTGCGCCACCTCGCCACCCATGGTGGTGTCCAGGCTGCACTTGAGGCCTTCTTCCACGATGCGGATCGCTCGGCTCAGGGCGCGGCCCTTGAGCTCGATGTTGCCGGCTGCCAGGGCGCCCTTGGCTTCGGTCAGGGCGTCGAAGTAACCGTTGATCAGGAGCCTGACCAGTTCATGGGGCGAGGCGCCCGAGACGCTGGTCTCGACGCCGACCTGGCGGTACACGCCGGAGAGGGAGCGCGAACCGGCAGAGGGGATGGGACGGGAGAAGGGGCTGGCTGGTGCGTACATCTCGGAACTCGGCTTGGGCATGTTGGATATACCTGTTATCGGCCGTGGATGCGGGGGCTTGAACCGTCGGCGCCGGAAAAAAGCCGCCCTGTTTCAGCCAGTTGTGTCAACCGGTGTCTTAGCTGTTGGTGAGCACGCTCAGCTGCTGCGCGACGTAGGCCGACAGGCTGTTGAGCTTGGTCATGTTGTTGTCCAGCGCGGTGTACTGCGCGCGCAGGCGGGCTTCGACCAGCGTCAGCCGGTTGTCGATGTCGTCGATCTTCTTCTCGTTGCGCCTGATGGTGCTCTTGATGCCGTCCTGGCGCGCGGCAATGCTGCCGTCGCTGCCGGCGATCTGATTGGCCATCTTGTAGAAGCGCTGGCCCATGCCGGCGGCATTGGGGTCGGCATCGTTGCTGGTGGAGAAGAACTTGCGCACCTCATCCAGGTTGTCCTTCAGCGCCTTGTCGAGCTTGGTGCCGTTGGTGGTGAAGGTGCCTTCCTTGCCCATCTGCAGACCGATGTCCGACAGGCGGCTGAACATGCTGGACGCGGTGGTGCCGGTGCCGGCCATGGAGCGCAGCTGGTTGAGCAGGCCCACGGCCGTGGCGTCGCCCTGCAGCGGGCCGCCCGTCTTGCTTTCAGCGTCGTACATGGTCTGCGTGCGGATCAGGCCGATGGCGTCGTTGTAAGCCTTCGCGAAGGCGTCGATGCCGGTGCGGATGGCGGTCAGGTCCTGATCGACGGTCAGCTCGATCGGCTTGCTCTCGGTGGCGGTGTCCGTGACCTTCTTGAGCGTGATGGTCAGGCCGTCGACCACGTCCTTGAGCGTGTTGGTGTCGGAGTTGACTTCGATGCCGTTGATGGTGGCCTTCGCATTGGCCGCCTTCTGCGACCGGGTCATGCTGGTGATGTCGGCCGAGGGGTCGTAGGCCAAGGCGGACAGGCCGGTGCCGTCGCCATTGCCGCCATCGGCATCGGCCACACTGATGCGAAAGCCGTTTTCCTCGCCAGAGTTCGAGCCGCGCACCACCAGTCGGGCGCCGGAGGCGTCGGTGATCAGGGAGGCAGTCACGCCGGCATTGGCGGCATTGATCTTGTCGCGGATCTTCTCCAGCGTGTTGTCGCCAGGGCCGATCGAGATGTTGACGGCGCTGGCCGCGGCCTTGGCCGCGAAGGTGGCGGCGGGCGGGGCGGAGGGATTGTCCGTGAAGGTGCCCAGCTCGATGGTCAGGGTACCTTCACCCACGACATCGGTCTTGGCGCTGTAGGCCTTGCTGGCGATGTACTGCGACTGGGCCAGCGATTGCACGGCCACGCTGTAGTTGCCGGCGGTGGAACTGGTGCTGGAGGTGACCGACACGGCGGTGTCGTCGGCCGACTTGGCCGTCGTGGCCTTCCAGAAATCGTCCTTGTTCAGGGCGTTGGCAGTGTCCCGCACGGCAGCGAAGGCGCTCTGGATCCTGCCCCAGGTGGACAGGTTCGTGCTGAGCGTGGTGTTTTCGGTCTGGACCTTGGTCTTGGGGGCACTCTCGACCGTGAGCAACTGCTTGATGATGGCTTCGCCATCGATGCCGGCGGCGGAGCCTAGTGAGCTGATGGTGGCCATGATGGAGTCCCTTCACAAATGCAGAACGGTCCAGGGGGCGTATTTACCCACCTGGACAGCCTGTGAATCGGCGCATCGTCGTCAAACTTTAGCCAAATGATTCGTAAGTAAGTGCTTCTGATCCGCCGATCAACGTTGCAGCAAACTCAGTACCTGCTGCGGCAGCTGGTTGGCCTGGGCCACCATCGCCGTGCCGGCCTGTTGCAGGATCTGGGAACGCGACAGGTTGGCTGTTTCCGACGCGAAGTCGGCGTCCATGATCCGGCCACGGGCGGCGGCCTGGTTCTCCACGTTGGTCTGCAGGTTCGAGATCACGGCTTCGAAGCGGTTCTGCGCCGCACCGAAGGTGGCGCGCGTGTCGTTCACCCGGTTCAGGGCTTCGTCGATCACGTTGATGGCCTGGTCGATGTCGGCGCCGTCGATTGGGGTGGTGTTGTCCTCGCGAAGGCCGCCGATGGCGATGCCGTTGGCGGGGTTGGCCGCATCCTGGAAGTTCAGGATCACCGTCTGCATCACGACGCTGTCGGCCAGCGTGGCGCGCACGGTGGGATCGGGGTCTGCCGCCGTGGTCTTGTTGCCGTCGGCCGCACCGTTGCCAAACAGGTCCACTTCCGTGATGGTGATCCGGTCATCGGTGGTGGTGCCGGCACCCACCTGGAAGTCCAGGTCACTGCCCGTGCCGTTGAACAGTTTCTGGCCGTTGAAGGACGTGCCATTGATCGTGCGGCTGATTTCAGACTGCACGGCCAGGAATTCCTTCTGCAGGTTGGCGCGGTCGCCTTCGCTGTTCGTGGCGTTGCGGGATTGAACCGCCAGTTCACGCATGCGCTGCAGGTTGTCGCCGATTTTGCCCAGCGCCCCTTCAGCCGTCTGCGACAGCGAGATCGCATCGTTGGCGTTGCGGATGGCGACATTCATCCCTCGCACCTGCGAGTTCATCCGTTCTGCAATGGCCAACCCGGCGGCGTCATCCTTCGCCGAGTTCACCCGCAAGCCTGACGACAGGCGCTGCATGGACACTGCCAGCGACCCCTGCGAGGTGTTGAGATTTCTCTGCGCGTTCAACGACACGATGTTGGTGTTGATCGTTTGGGGCATGTTGCACTCCTAACCAAAAGTTCCAAGGATCTCGGCCCGTGAGCCGGCCTGCTGTGATTGCAGGCTAAGGACCCATTCCAATCCTTTGACCTGTTGGACGGATTGTCGAAAGAACTTGAGTGCGCCAAACCCCCGATGTGCACCACCTAAAGCGGCCAATTCAAAAGAACAAAGCCGCCTCCGGCCGAAAGGCGGGAGGCGGCTTGAAGACTCGGTTTCAGAGTGCGGGAACCTTCGCGATGCGGGATTCCCGTGTGCGCGGCCCTTGCGAGCCGCCGTTGTCGATCAGCGCAGCAGCGACAGCACTTGCTGGGGCAGCTGGTTGGCCTGGGCCACCATCGCGGTACCGGCCTGTTGCAGGATCTGCGAGCGGGACAGGTTGGCCGTTTCGGTGGCGAAGTCGGCGTCCATGATCCGGCCGCGGGCTGCGGACTGGTTCTCGATGCCGGTGTTCAGGTTGGAGATCACGGCTTCGAAGCGGTTCTGGGCGGCACCGAAGGAGGCGCGCTTGTCGTTGACGATGTCCAGGGCCTTGTCGATCACGTCGATGGCGGCATCGATGCTCGCACCCACGTCGGCCACGTCGGCGCCGGCGGAGTCCTTGGCGGCGATGCCGATGCCGGCCGCGGCGGTCCATTCACCGGCCGTGTCACCCGTGCCCGAGGTGATCGTGGCCAGGATGTTGGTGGCGGCGGTGGTGCGGGCAGCGTCGTCGGCAGCGTCGTCGTAGGTGTCGGTCAGCGTCTCGGCAGCGGTCTTGTCGGCGGCGGCGGCGGCGGTGCCACCGGTCAGCTCGGCACCGGCGACCGTGATGCGGTCATCGGCGGAGGTGCCTGCACCCACCTGGAATTCCAGGTCGCCACCGGCGCTGGTGAACAGGGCCTTGCCGTTGAACTTGGTGCTGGTCAGCGTGCGGTCGATTTCCTTCTGCAGTTCGACGAATTCCTTCTGCAGGTTGGCGCGGTCACCCGTGCTGTTGGTGGCGTTGCGGGACTGGACAGCCAGTTCACGCATGCGCTGCAGGTTGTCGCCGATCTTGCCCAGGGCGCCTTCAGCGGTTTGGGCCAGCGAGATGCCGTCGTTGGCATTGCGCACGGCGACGTTCATGCCGCGCATCTGGGCGCTCATGCGCTCGGCGATGGCCAGACCGGCGGCGTCATCCTTGGCGGAGTTCACGCGCAGGCCTGACGACAGGCGCTGCATGGAGGTCGACAGCGTGCTTTGCGACGAGTTCAGGTTGCGTTGGGCGTTCAGCGAAATGATGTTGGTGTTGACGGAAGTCGACATGGTGCGCTCCTAATGGTCAAAATTAACTACCCGGCGAATAGCGCCGGCGAACACGTTGAAGTGGTTGCCCACTGCGGCGTTTGCCTGCCCGACGCTAGTCAACCGTGTTTGCCCAGTTGGAAGATTCCCACTTGAACAAGCTGGCCGGCTAACCGGACCCCGACACCTTTGTCAAGTGCCGTTGCTCAGGTTATCGACCAAGCTGTGGGTCACTTGAGTGACTTTTTTGGCTTGACAGCGGGTTTCTGAAGTTTTCCTGAAAGCCGCTGACACCTGAGTGCAGTCCCAGTTATCGACGCCCCCTGCCATGACTTGAGGGCCCGGATCAGCGTGATGAACCTGGTGTGTGAACAGGTGTTTCCGCAGGCGCGCGCGTGGCGAGCGCCCTGTAGGCATCGGCCTTCTCAGCCTGTCCCAGGCTGTCATAGAAGATCACGAGGTTGTGGGCGGCCAGGTGGCTGCCACGGCCTGCCACGGCGCCTTCAAGATCAGGCGTGTCGCCCAGCGCCAGACAACGAAGCCAGCATGATTCGATGAGTGGCAGCAGGGCTTCGGCCTCTGCGGACTTGGCAAGGGCCTGGCTCAGCAGCACATCACCCACGGTGAAGAAGAAGTCGGCTGAATGCGCCCAGTGGGGCAGTTCGGCCTCGGCCAGTGACACTGCCTCATCCAGGTGGCCCGTCTGCTTGAGCACGAACAGCCAGCGGATCAGCAGGTCATGGCGCCAGCCGGCGTCAAGAGGGCAATGCGGCCAGGCCTTCGCATAGGCCTGGCGGGCCTCGTCGAAGCGGTCGTGCACCTCGTGGTCCTTGCCCCATTGGTAGCGCAGGTAGGCATCATCGGGCCGGGCCCGCAGCGCGGCCTGCAGCAGCCGGGCATTGCGGTCGCCCTTGTCCTGCAGGGCCTGAGGCGCATAACCGTCGTGCCCGATCACCACCGGCAGGCGGCGCACGGGCAGATGGTGATGGGGCTGCTCGTGGACCAGGCCCTCGTAGCGCACATCGGGAGGCAGCACGCGCGAGATCCAGCTGGTGGCGTGGTGCGGCGCTTCAGTGCCGATGCGGTGGTCGCCGAACGCGCTGCACACGGCCAGCGCCCCCACGTGATCCGGCCGGCATCCCCGCAGATCCGCCAGGGCCTGCCCGCCGGATTGCACCCATTCATCCGCATCCAGCACGATGTGCCAGTCGGCGCTGCTGTGGTCGAGGGCCGCGTTGCGCGCGGCAGAGAAATCATCGCACCAGGTGAAATGGTGCACTTGAGCACCCAGGCTGCGCGCGATCGCGACGGTGTCGTCGGTCGAACCGGTGTCCAGCACGATCATCTCGTCCACCCACGGTCTGACGCTGGACAGGCAGCGGCCAATGCACCGCGCCTCGTTGCGCGCGATCATGACCAGGGCGGTGCGGTACATGTGGACAGGCGGTGAAGTGCGGGCTCTGGGCGGGGCTTATCGGCAGTTGCGTGCCGGGCTTCCCGCATTATGGTGGGGGGACTTTCGTGGAGTGATCCGAAATGGTGGACAAATCACTGGCTGTCCGGGGGCTGGTCTTCGTGTGCGCGCGCAATGCCGAACCGTATGTGGCGCGCTGCCTGCAGAGCCTGGCCGCGCAGCGCAGCACGCAGTTCGACGTGCTCTTCATCGACGATGCCTCGACGGACGGCACGGTCAATGTGGTGCGCGAACTGCTACAGGCCCATTTCCCCGATCGCCACACCCTGCTGGCCAGTGCCGAGCGCAAGGGCAAGGCCCGCCACGCCTTCGAGCAACTGCCCGGCCGCATCCAGGCCGACTTCATCGCGGTGCTCGATGGTGACGACGAACTGGTAGACCCGGACATCCTGGGTGAGATGGCCCGTGCCTATGGCGACGGCTTCGATGTGGTCTGGACCGACTTCGTGACGGACACTGGCCTGGATGGTGGCAACGGCCCGCTCGATCCCTTCGATTCGCCGCGCGCGCAGGGCTGGCAAAGCAGCCACTTCTTCAGCTGCCGTCAAAGCCTGCTGGCGCGCGTACCGGCCAGCTACTACCAGGACGAGCAAGGCCAGTGGCTCGACTGCGCCTGCGATTTCGCCATCGCCTACCCGGTGCTGGACCAGACGCGGCGCTACCTGCACCTGCCGCGCACCAGCTACCGCTACACCACGCTCAACCCTCAATCCCACCATTTGCAGGGCGAGCCATCAGGCGGCCTGAGCTCACCCCGCCAACGCGCCGCCGCCGCCACCGTGCTGGCCAAGCCGCCATTGCCATGCTGGCGTCCCGTGCATGAGCATCAGCCGTCGATGAACCATGGCCTGGCCGTGAAGCTGCAGCAGGTGCATGTGGACGTGGCGCAGTGCTTCGCGCGTGTCGAATCGCTGGAGAAGCAGGTGCACGAGGCCCCTTTCGTGCAGTTGGCGATGGAGCGGTTGGTGCGCCAGGAGCGCATCCCGTTGGGGTGGCTGCGCGAGGCCGGGGCCTGGGCACTGGATGTGGGCCTGCTGGACCATCTGGCCGACACCTTGAATGCCTACCAGCGCCCGCGCGTCCTGGAGTTCGGTTCAGGCAGGGGCTCCAAGATGCTGGCCCGGCTGGTGGCTGACCGTGGCGGCCGCCTGGTCTGCGTCGAGCATGATCCGGCCTGGGCCACACGCACGCAGGGTGAGTTCGACAGACACGGTCTGAGCACCCACGCGCAGGTGGTCGCCACACCACTGGTCGAGACCGAGTTCATGGGCCAGCCTGGCTTGTTCTACGACATGTCCTTCCTGACGCAGGCCGATGTGTTCGATGTGGTGATCGTCGATGGCCCGCCGGCCCGCACCTGCCATCTGGCCCGACTGCCAGCCCTGCCGGCCGTGGCTGCGCATCTCGCGTCCGAAGGTTTCCACGTCTACCTGGATGACCATGAGCGCGACGAAGAGCAGGAGATCGTGCGCCGCTGGCTTGAGGCCGCGCCGGAGCTGCGGGCCCAGGCGTTGAGCTTCAGCAAGGGCGTCTGCGAGATCACGCCAGCGCGCTGAAGCCTGGCGAATGCCGCCAGCCGTAGAGGCTCAGAACAGGCGCTGTCCGGTCAGCCGTTCGTGCTCGCGCAACGCGAAACGGTCGGTCATGCCGGCGATGTAGTCGGCCACGGCCTTGTGCAGGTCCTCGCGCTCGGCAAAGCCTGCCTGCATTTCACCCGGCTGTGCCACATAGGCCGCGAACAGCTCGCTGATCACCTGCTTGGCGCGCACGGTGGTCTCGTTGACCTGGGGGTGGCGGTAGAGCTCCTTGAACAGGAAGCGCTTGAGCTGGGTGCTGGCCTCGCGCATGCCGGGGCTGAAGCGCACCAGGGGCGGGCAACGCCTGGCCTGGTCGGCATTGACAGGCATGTGCTCGGCGATCGATGCACGCGTGGCGTCGATCACGTCGTAGACCTGCTGTGACAGCATGCGCCGGATCGTATCGAACAGCAGGCGCCGGCCGCGCACCTCGGGGTACTCGCGCAGGGTCTCGTCCCGGAAGTGCACGAACAGGGGCACGGCCTCGAACTGCTCCAGCGTGACCAGGCCGGAGCGCACGCCATCGTCGATGTCATGGGCGTTGTAGGCGATCTCGTCGGCCAGGTTGCACAACTGGGCTTCCAGGCTGGGCTGCGTGCCCTCGATGAAGCGGCGCCCCACGCCGCCCGGCTCCTGCGCCTCCAGCAGCTCGGCATTGCGACGCGAGCAGTGTTTGAGCACGCCTTCGCGGGTTTCGAAGGTCAGGTTCAGGCCGTCGTAGGCCGGATAGCGTTCTTCCAGCGCGTCGATCACGCGCAACGATTGCAGATTGTGTTCGAAGCCCCCGTGGCCGGCCATGCATTCGTTGAGCGTGTCCTGCCCCGCGTGGCCGAAAGGGGTGTGCCCCAGGTCATGCGCCAGCGCGATGGCCTCGACAAGGTCCTCGTTCAGACCCAGCGAGCGGGCGATGGAGCGGCCCAACTGTGCCACTTCCAGCGAGTGCGTGAGGCGCGTGCGGAAAAGATCGCCTTCATGGTTGAGGAACACCTGCGTCTTGTAGACCAGACGGCGAAACGCCGTGCTGTGCACGATGCGGTCGCGGTCGCGCTGGAAGTCGCTGCGGGTGGGGGCGGCCGGCTCCGCATGGCGGCGTCCCCGCGTCCTTTCAGGATGACTGGCATAGGGGGCGAGCCACATGGCGGTGCGCGGGTCTGGTCAGGTATGGGACGCGATCACATCGCGCACCACGTTGTCAGGCGCGGGCCGCATGCTGGCCTGGCCCAGCGGGCCGATGACCACGAAGCGGATCTCGCCGGCCTCTGCCTTCTTGTCGACCTGCATCAGCTCGATGTAGCGGTCGGCACCCAGGGCCGGGCCGCGCACGGGCAGACCGGTGCGCTCGATCAGCGCGCGGATGCGGCGTGAGGTGGCCTCGTCGATCAGGCCCAGGCGGGCAGACAAGTCAGCCGCCATCACCATGCCGCAGCCCACGGCCTCGCCGTGCAGCCAGGCGCCGTAGCCCATGCCGGCCTCGATCGCGTGGCCGAAGGTGTGGCCGTAGTTGAGGATGGCGCGCAGGTTCGATTCCTTCTCGTCCTGGCCCACCACCCAGGCCTTGATCTCGCACGAACGGCGGATGGCGTGGCGCAGCGCGGTGCGGTCACGTGCCAGCAGCGCGTCCATGTTGGCTTCCAGCCAGGTCAGGAACTCGGCGTCTGCGATGGGGCCGTACTTGATCACCTCGGCCAGGCCGGCCAGCAGTTCGGGCTGGGGCAGGGTGTCCAGCGTGACCAGGTCGCAGACCACACGTTGGGGCTGGTAGAAGGCCCCGATCATGTTCTTGCCGGCCGGGTGGTTGATGGCGGTCTTGCCCCCCACGCTGGAATCGACCTGCGCCAGCAGCGTGGTCGGCACCTGCACGAAGGGCACGCCGCGCATGTAGCAGGCGGCGGCAAAGCCGGTCATGTCGCCCACCACGCCGCCGCCCAGGGCGTACAGCACGGTCTTGCGGTCAGCGGCCTGCTCCAGCAGTTCGGTGAAGATCTGGTTGAGCGCGGGCCAGTCCTTGTACTGCTCGCCATCGGGCAGCTCGGTGATCAGCACCTTCTTGTGGTGGCCGGCCAGGGCCTTTTGCAGGCGCGCGGCGTACAGCGGCCCCACCGTGGTGTTGGTGACGATCAGCGCGGTGGAGGACTTGGGCAGCCCGGCGTAGGTGGCGGGCTCATCGAGCAGGCCCTCACCGATCAGGATGTCGTAGCTGCGGTCGCCCAGGTCGATGGGCACGGTGATGCTGGCCGCAGTGGTGCCGGATCCGGTGGTGGGCGAAAGCTGCGCGGGGGTCGATGCCATGGAAACCTTGTGTGCCCGACTTGGCGCGCGCGGGATGCTGCCCGGGGCGGTCGGACCTTGAGGTCCCTGGTGCCCCCTGGTGCGGCTACCCAGCGCAAGGCGTGGGGCATCATCTGTGAATGAGGGTGACGAGCCTGAACCCCGGCACTGGTGGCAAACGGTTAGGGCTGCTTCGTTCCCGACCTGACCCGGTTGGCCGCGCCCCCATGCGGGGAGGCCCGTCACCCGTGATTGTAGGGCATGACGCAGGGCCCTGCAGAAAGCAATCGGCCCCGGCTGTCGTGAAACAGTCCGGGGCCGTGTGAAACCGCGCGCTGATGGCGTTGCAGGCAGCGCGCAGGCCTCAATGGGGCGCTTACTTGGCTTCGCCCAGCAGCGCGGGCTTGAGCGAGTTGTCGGCGGGGTTGGCACCCAGCCAGATCTTCAGGATGGCGTTGTAGAAGGCCGGGTCGGGCAAGGGGCTGCCCACGGTCTTGCCATTGACCTGGAACACGGTGTTGCTGCCGTTCCAGTCACCCAGGATGGTGTCGCCCTTCTTGAGGCCGCCCACCTCCTGGAACAGGTCACCCAGCTTCACCAGCTGGTTCACGAACTTGGCCTTTTCGTCCTTGTCCAGGTTCTTGTTGATGCCGGTCAGGAAGGCTTCGCCGAAGTCTTCACCGCTCAGGTCGCGCAGCATCACGATCTTGAAACGCTTGGGGCCTTGCAGGGCCAGGATGGCGTCGGTGGTGTTCTTCTTCTCGGGCAGGTACAGGCCCAGCACGTAGACCTTGAAGATGGCCTTGACGCGGGTGCCGGCACCGTTGAGCACCAGGTTCTTGCCGGTGACCGTCATGCTGTCTTCCAGCTTGACGCCGTTGACCTCGACCGCCTGGGCGGGCAGGGCGGCGCCCAGGGCCAGGGCCGCAGCGGTCAGAACGGAAAGGGTGAAGCGTTTCATGGTTTGTCCTTGTGTGTGTGGTCCGGGGAAACGGGCCATGCCTGGCCCGATGGCGGGCGCCCCATGTCGGGTTGCCCTGAGTGCATGCGTATTAAACGTGATGCTTGCTGAATCGGAGGACAGCCTTGGGCATTTCCCCACTTGGGGTTTGCCCTGCATGAACAGGCCTGGCTGCCAGGCACACCGTCAGGCCGGGAGGGCCTGCAGCCGAGGCCCCGGTCCGCTGTCGTACCCGCTGGCATCGTGAGGCGCCTCAAGGCTGGGCTCCAGCTTGAACACGCTCACCACCTGCGCCAGGCCCGCAGCCTGGTTCTGCATGGATTCGGCGGCAGCGGCGGCCTGCTCCACCAGGGCGGCGTTCTGCTGCGTCACGCTGTCCATCTGCAAGATGCTGCGGTTCACGGCCTCGATGCCGTCGCTCTGAGAGCGGCTGGCCTCGGTGATCTCACCGATGATCTGGCTGACGCGCTGCACGCTGGAGACCACGTTCTGCATGGTGCTGCCGGCCTTGGTGACCAGCTGGCTGCCCAGCTCCACCTTCTCGACCGACTCGTTGATCAGCGTCTTGATCTCCTTGGCGGCCAGGGCCGAGCGCTGCGCCAGGGTGCGCACCTCGCCGGCCACCACGGCAAAGCCACGGCCCTGTTCGCCGGCGCGGGCGGCTTCCACGGCCGCGTTCAGCGCCAGGATGTTGGTCTGGAAGGCGATGCCGTCGATCACCCCGATGATGTCGACGATCTTGCGCGACGACGCATCGATCGAGCCCATGGTGTCCACCACGCGCGAGACGACCTCGCCGCCTTCGGTGGCGATGGTGGAGGCCTCGCTGGCCAGGTGGTTGGCCTGGCTGGCGTTGTCGGCGTTCTGACGCACGATGCGGGTCAGCTCGGTCACGGCGCCCGAGGTCTGCTGCAGCGAGGCGGCCTGCTGCTCGGTGCGGATCGACAAATCCGAGTTGCCCGAGGCGATCTGGGTGGAGGCCGACGCGATCATCTCCGTGCCCTGGCGCACATTGCCCACGATGCCCTGCAGGCTGCGGTTCATGTGGTCCAGCGCCTGCATCAGCTGGCCGGTTTCGTCCTGGCTGCGCGTGACGATGGTGCTGGTCAGGTCGCCCTTGGCCACCTGCTGCGCGATCTTCACGGCGCGGTTCAGCGGCAGCGTGATGCTGCGGGTGGCCAGCAGGGCCACGATCACGCTGATCAGCGCGGCCGCCACGGCCAGCCCCAGGATGAAGGCCATGGTGGCGCGGGCCTGCGTGGTCGATTGCTCGCCGGCCTGCTCCATGCTGCGGTTCTGCTGCTCGATCAGCGTGTCCAGCGATTCGAAGTACTTGGTCTGGGCCGATCGCACCGAGAACAGGAACTTCGTCATCGCGTCTTCCTTGAGGTTCTCGTTGATGAGCTTGACGAAGGAAGTCTGCCCCTTGAGCGCCTTGGCGCGCAGCTCTTCCATCTTCTTGAGCAGTTCCTGGCCCTCGGCGTCCGTGATCAGCTGCTGCAACTTGGCCACGTTGGCCTCGTGGATCTTGTTGTACTTTTCGATGTTGGCCAGCTCGCCCTTGATCTGTCCGTCGTCGGTCATCACCAGGATGCTCAGCATGCTGCGCGACATCTCGTTGAGGTCGGCCTTCATGTTGTTGGCCACCACGGTGCGCGGATAAGTGTTCTGCGTGAGCGATCCCACTTCAGCGCTGAGGCTCTGGATGCGCATCAGCGCCAGGCCGGCCAGCAGTACGAGCAGGGCGATGACCAGGCCGAAGCCGATGGTCAGGCGTTGTCCGATGCGGATGTTGCGGATGTTCATGCTTCAGTCTGTCGTGGACGCCCGAGGGGCTGAGGCGGGCCTGCGGGCGCGGTCGAACAAATGGAGAACCATGCCGTGATCGGGTGCTGAGCCCTTACCGCGGCATTCGAAGTGTTTTCGGCCGCGAAATGACAAAACTGAATGCGGGAGGATCCCTTATCGGGTTTCAGGACAGTTCGTGATGAGATTCACGGTGCCATGCAAGAGGGGCCCTCGGTGGGCCCCTTTATTGCTTTGTCGATCAACGGTATCCGTTGATTGAATCTGCGTTTCTACCGGAGTTGCAGCTCGTCGCCTTCGAAGGCGATGTTCAGCGGTTCGATCACGACACGCTTGGGACCTTCTTCCACGCGGCCAGCCACCCACGCATCGATGCCCAGGCTGCGCGAAATCTCGACCGCGCGCTCGGCCTGGCCAGCGGCCAGGTACAGCGCGAAGCCCGCACCCATGTTGAGCGTGCCGTAGGCCTCGTGGTCATCGAGCTGGCATTCGCGCTGCATGAAATCCAGCACGGCTGTCTTGGGCGGCACCTGGGTGATGCGGTAGGTCAGCGCCTTGGCGTGGCGCATCAGCTTGCGCCAGCCGTGGCCCGTCACGTTGGCGCAGTAGTGGGGGGTGATGCCGGCCTGGGCCAAGGCTTCAGTCACGGGCGAGTACAGCACCGTGGGAGCCAGCAGGGCCTCACCGTAGGTCTGGCCGTTGCCGATGTCGGTCAGGTAGCCCTTGGGCAGGCGCTCGGCCAGCTTGCGCGCCAGCGACAGGCCGTTGGCGTGGATGCCGCTGGCCGCCAGGAAGACGATGGCGTCGCCCGCGCCCAGCTTGTCGCCCACCGACAGGCGGGTCTTGGGGCTGATGATGCCGGTGCACGAGGCGGCCAGGTCCACGCGGCCATCGGCCACGATGCCGGCCAGCGCGGGGGTTTCGCCACCGCCCCAGGCCACCTGGCAGGTGTCGCAGGCCTTCTTCCAGCCGGCCACCAGGGCTTGCGAGCGCTGCGCGTCGTTGAACCAGTCGGAGCCGCCGGCGGCCCAGTAGGCCTGCACCACGAGGGGCGTGGCGCCCACGGTGATCAGGTCGTTCACGGCCATGGCGATGGTGTCCTGCGCGATGCCGTCGTAGTAGCTCTTGCCGGTCAGCAGGGCCATCTCGTCGGCCACCAGGGTCTTGGTGCCCAGGCATTCCACGATCGAGGCCAGGTACATCGGGCCCACGTCGACCACATAGGCCGATTCACCGCGCGAGGCCCCCACTTCGCTGAAGCCATGGCCCCCAAGGTGCGCGCCCGTGGCCGCGGCCGCACGTTGCGCCGCGATCTTGAGCGGGTCGATCAGGTCGTAGTTGACGCCGGCCTGGTCGTAGGTCAGCGGGGTGTTGGTCGGGGGCGTGGTCGAGCTCATGGGCGGTGGCGGCAGGGAGGCGGCGAGGGGCCGCGATCGCGGCAAAACCGAGATTATCCGTTAGCCCGGCCCGCGTTGGGTGCGGTTCAGGTGCCGCAACTTAGACTTGCCGCATGAACATCCCCCTGCTGTCCTCCTTGCCCATCCCCCTGCAGACTGCCCTGCTGCTGGTGCTCTCCAACGTGTTCATGACCTTTGCCTGGTACGGGCACCTCAAAAACCTGGCCAGCAAGCCCTGGATCGTGGCGGCGCTGATCAGCTGGGGCATCGCGCTGTTCGAATACCTGCTGCAGGTGCCAGCCAACCGCATCGGCGTGCAGCAGCTCAGCGTGGGACAGCTCAAGATCATGCAGGAGGT
Source organism: Burkholderiales bacterium UBA1834 (assembly GCA_002339015.1). Classification (GTDB taxonomy): domain Bacteria; phylum Pseudomonadota; class Gammaproteobacteria; order Burkholderiales; family Burkholderiaceae_C; genus Aquabacterium. The sequence goes on along the minus strand of DDJC01000049.1, from coordinate 56,726 downwards.
GATCAGCCTGAGCGTGTTCGTGCCCTTCGCGGTGTTCTACCTGGGTCAGCCCTTCAAGCTGGATTACATCTGGGCAGCGCTGTGCCTGGTGGGAGCGGCCTACTTCATGTTCCGGACCTGAGATTCTGAACTTGGCGGCCACGGCGCCCGGGCGTACTCACTGGCTGATCTTCAGCGCCTCTTCCACCTGGTATTCGAAATAGCGCTGGCCCGAGAAGGCGATGGTGGCCATCAGCACGCCAGCGCCCAGCACCAGGGCCAGGATCACCGGGATCACGGCGCCCCAGCCGGCAGCAGGGGCATCGTTGCGGCCCGCCAGCGCCGGGTTGTGGCGGATGTGCCAGCGATCGTCAGGCGTCAGGCCGATCAGGATGGTCTGCAGCATGGCGGCGGCGAAGGTCAGGCCCAGCAGGGGCAGCAGCAGCCAGGCCAGGCGGTCGTCCTGCCCCAGTTGGTCCATGCGGTGCAGGCCCCACAGCCCCAGCAGCGTGGGCAGCGGGTGCAGCCAGCCCCAGGCATCGCCCAGCCCACCCAGGTAGAAGCGGTGCAGGCCCAGGGGGCCGCCTACCAGGCCCAGCCAGGTGGCCAGCGTCTTGGAGCGGTAGGGGCCAGGCGCCGCGGCGGGCGATGTTGTCGGAGCGCTGTGCATGGTGGGTACAGGCAGAAATCTGAGGATTCTGGGCAGGTGTTTGCCACGGGTGGTCTTGCCCGCTATAATGCGCGATTTTCCGGCTTGGGCATTCCTTTGAGGATGCACGTATCTAGTCAGGCCGGAAGGCTGGCGCTCAGGAAGGGGCTTTAAGGGTACCCTGGCTTGGCGCCTCATGACGGTCCGTGCGCGAGTGTCTCCCCGTGTTGGCCGTCGCATCATCATCCTGAAGGACACATCATGGTCGTGATTCGACTGGCTCGTGGCGGCTCCAAGAAGCGCCCGTTTTTCAACATCGTCGCCGCTGACTCCCGCAACCGCCGTGACGGCCGTTTCCTGGAGCGCGTGGGCTTCTACAACCCCGTGGCCTCCGGCCAGGCCGAAGGCCTGCGCGTGGCGTTCGACCGCCTGGATCACTGGGTGAGCAACGGCGCCCAGGTGTCGCCCACCGTGGTTCGCCTGGTCAAGGAAGCCAAGGCCAAGGCTGCCGCCGCGCCCGCGGCCTGAAGCCTGATCGATGACCGAGCGCGCGGTGGCGTCCACGCAGGGACTGGTGCTGGCTGACGGCACCCCCTGGCCCGAAGATGCCATCGAGGTGGCCCGTGTCATCAACGCCTGGGGCGTGAAGGGCGGCATCAAGCTGCATCCCTTCTCTTCTGATCCCCAGGCCCTGTTCTGCACCAAGAAGTGGTTCGTGCAGCCGGCGCTGCCCCAGGCAGGTGCCGTGCGCAAACCGAGCGCGCCCGCGGGTGCCGGTGCCGCCCCTGGTGCCTCCGTGGCTGCTCCGGCCCGGAAAACCGCCCCCGCTTCCGACACCCGCGCGCCGGCTCGCCTGAGCCAGCCGGCTTTGCTGCGCGTCAAGTCCGCCAAGGAACAAGGCGACGTCATCGTGGCCACCATCGATGGCCTGGACGACCGCAACGGCGCGGAAGCCCTCAAGGGCGCGCGCGTGTTCGTGTCGCGTTCTGCCTTCCCCACGCCTGACAGTGACGACGAGTTCTACTGGATCGACCTGATCGGCCTGGACGTGGTCAACCGCGAGGGCCAGGCCCTGGGCACCGTGATCGACCTGCTCGACACCGGTCCGCACTGTGTGCTGCGCTGCTCGCTGCCGGCTGGCGAGACGTCCAAGCCCGGCGATGCGGCCGAGCGCCTGATCCCCTTCGTCTCCGCCTACATCGACCGGGTCAGCCTGGCTGAGCGCCTCATCGTGGCCGACTGGGGCCTGGACTACTGAGTCCGGGCCGGGCGCCATGCGCTTCGATGTCATCACCCTGTTTCCGGAGCTCTTCGCGCCCTTCGCCCGCGTGGGCGTGACGCGCCGTGCCTTCGAGCACAAGGCGGTGGACGTGCGGCTGTGGCCGCTGCGCGATTTCACCGAAGACACCTACCGCCGCGTGGATGATCGCCCCTTCGGTGGCGGCCCGGGCATGGTGATGCTGGTCGAGCCGCTGGCGCGTGCCCTGTCGGCCATTCGTGCTGATCAGCGCGCCGCGGGCGGCCCGTGCCTGCCCGTGATCCTGTTCAGCCCGGCCGGCAAGCCGCTGACACAGCCGCGTGTGGAGGCGCTGGCAGCCTCGCCTGGCGCTGTGCTGCTGTGCGGCCGCTATGAGGGCATCGACCAGCGTTTCATCGACGCGCATGTCGATGAAGAGATCAGCCTGGGTGACTACGTGCTGTCCGGTGGCGAACTGCCGGCCCTGACCCTGATCGACGCCGTGGCCCGCCTGCAGCCCGGCGTGCTGCGCGATGCGGCCTCGCACCAGCAGGACAGTTTCTCCGATGGTCTGCTGGACTGCCCCCATTACAGCCGCCCCGAGGTGCTGGACGAGGCCTTGCGCGCCCAGTTGCCGGGCGCCGACCCAGCCGTGCCGCCGGTGCTGATGTCCGGCCACCACGCGCAGATTGCCCTGTGGCGCCGCCAGCAGCAGCTGTCCATGACCTGGGCGCGCCGCCCTGAATTGATCGAGGCAGCACGCAGGGAAGGCCGTCTGTCAAAAGCAGATGAGCAATTCCTGAAGACTCTGCTATAATCTTGGGTTTCGCGATCCTCTGCCTGGCCAGGTTCTGACATTTTAGGCGCAAGCATGATCGTTTTAGGAGCATCCATGGACCTGATCCGTCAGCTCGAGCAAGAAGAAATTGCTCGCCTGAACAAAACCATCCCCGCGTTCGCCCCCGGCGACACCGTGATCGTCAACGTCAACGTGGTTGAAGGCACCCGCAAGCGCGTGCAGGCCTACGAAGGCGTCGTGATTGCCAAGCGCAACCGCGGCCTGAACTCCAGCTTCATCGTGCGCAAGATCTCCAGCGGCGAAGGCGTGGAGCGTACGTTCCAGCTGTACAGCCCCCTGATCGCCTCCATCGACGTCAAGCGTCGTGGTGATGTGCGTCGTGCCAAGCTGTACTACCTGCGTCAACGCAGCGGCAAGTCGGCACGCATCAAGGAAAAGCTGGCCTGAGCAAAGCGAAGCTGCGGTCCGCTGGCGGATCGCAGTGCCTGCACGGCAGGCAAAGCCAGGTTTCGCTGAAAGCTGGCCTAAGTTTCCTTCGTGCCTGGCGGCCCTTGAGGTCGCCCCTTGCAAAAACCGCCTCGGCCATCGCCCAGGCGGTTTTTTCATGCCCGGATTCCCATGGCGCGCAAGCCGCACCGGGTGCTTTCACCGAGCCCTGACAGCCATGCGGGATGGCGCCTTTGGCTACCATGAGCGCTTATGGCCTTGCCCCTGCCTTTTGACCCCCGGACAGCTGCCTTGCTGCCGCCTGTGGAAGACCTGCCGCTGGTCGATCCGGCGCGCCTCACCCCAGAAGCCCTGCGGGCACGTTTTGCCAATCCGCCCGAGTGGGTGGCGGACACGGAGGTCGAACGCTTCTGGCGCGCCGCCCAGCCGGTGCCGGCGGCCGTGCTGGTCCCTCTGGTGATCCGGCAGGGAGCTGATGGCGCGCCTGCGGTGCTGTCCGTGCTGCTCACGCAGCGCACGGCCCACCTCAAGGCGCATGCCGGACAGGTGAGCTTTCCCGGTGGGCGCAAGGACGAGGACGATGTCGATGCCAAGGCCACGGCCTTGCGCGAAGCTCAGGAAGAGGTCGGCCTGCCGCCCGAGCGGGTGGAAGTGATTGGCGAGCTGCCGCCGTACATCACGGGCACGGGCTTCGTCGTCACGCCGGTGGTGGGGCTGGTGCAGGCCCGCCCCGATGAAGGCCTGGCGCTGGACCTCACCCCCGAGCCTTGCGAGGTCGCCGAGATCTTCGAGGTGCCGCTGGCCTTTTTGATGAACCCGGCCAACCACCAGCAGCGCGCCGCCACGGCCGGTGGCCTGGACATGCGCTACTTCTCGATGCCCTGGCACGCACCGGGCCGTGACGAAGACTTCTTCATCTGGGGCGCTACCGCCGCGATGTTGCGAAATCTGTACCGTTTCCTGGCAGCCTGAGGCGGGCGCCGGGCCACCCCCGCTATGATCAGGGCATGAGCTTTTTCGCCGTGCTGTTCGCCCTGCTGATCGAACAGCTCAAGCCCCTGCCGAACAACAACCCCGTCCACCAGGGCCTCACGGCCTGGGTGCGCTGGGTGGGCCGCAATTTCGATGCCGGTGCGCCCGTGCATGCCCGGGTGGTATGGGCCATCACCGTGGTGGCGCCGGCGCTGCTGATCGGTGTGGCCTACGTGGCCGTCAACCGCTACAGCACGGTGCTGGCGCTGGTGTGGGATGTGGTCGTGTTGTACCTCACGCTGGGTTTCCGTCAGTTCAGCCACCACTTCACCGCGATCCGCGACGCGCTGGATGAAGCCAAGGAAGATCGCGCGCGTGAACTGCTGGCGCAGTGGCGCCATGTGGACGCCAGCGACCTGCCACGCCGCGAGCTGTTGCGCCATGTGATCGAGTATTCATTGCTGGCCGCGCACCGTCACGTGTTCGGCGTGTTCTTCTGGTTCGTGGCCTTGTCGACCGTGGGCCTGGGGCCGATGGGCGCGGTGATGTACCGCATGGCCGAATTCACCAGCCGCTATTGGGCCTACCGCAGCCATGTCACCGGCGCGGCCACGCACGATCAATTGCGCATCCTGTCCGGCAAGCTCTTCGACCTGGTTGATTTCGTCCCCTCGCGCTTGACGGCCTTCGGCTTTGCGGTCGTCGGCAATTTCGAAGAGGCGATCGAATCCTGGCGGCGCTATGCCAACCTGTGGGCCCAGCCGAATGAAGGGGTCATCCTGTCGGCCGCGGCCGGCGCGGTAGGGGTGCAATTGGGGGGCCAGTCGGCGCCTGCCGCTGGCCAGGATGTGTCCCGCACGCTCAGCGAGGGCGACAGCGCCGAGGCGGCCGCGGCTGTTGGCAGCACCGCGGGGGTGTTGCCGCAGATGGACCACCTGCGCAATGTGGTGGCCCTGATCTGGCGCTCGGTGGTGCTGTGGATGCTGTTGCTGGCGCTGCTGTCGCTGGCCAACCTGATCGGCTGACCTGCTCAGCCACCCACCTTGGCGATGGTGCCCTGCGCGGTGGCGCACAGTTTCTCGGTGCCATCGGCCAGCACACTGAAGACATCGCAACGGCAGGTGGCCAGGCTCTTGCCCGCGTAAAGCACTTCGGCCCGCGCCACCAGGGCGCTGCCTACGCCAGGGCGCACATAGTTGATCTTGTACTCGGCGGTGAGCACCCCGATGCCCAGTGCCGCGCCGCCTGCGTAGGTCAGCGCGTTGTCGGCCAGGTAGCTCACAACGCCGCCGTGCGCGAAGCCGTTCTGCTGCAGCAGTTCGGGGCGAAGGGGCAGACGCAGTTCTGCGCCTTCAGGGCTGTAGGCCGTCATCTCGGTACCGAGCAGGCGGCTGAAGCCTTGTGCGGCCAGGATCTCCCGGCCAATGGCGAGCATGTCGGGCATGGGGTGGTCTCCGGTGTCAGTGGGCCGGTCAAGCAGGCTCAGGCCGCCTTGATGTTCATCGTGATGCGGGCGTGGAAGACCTTAGTGCCCTGCTCGTCGAAGATGTCCACCGGCACCTCGTGGTCGCCGGGCTCGGTCCAGGGCACGTTGCTGCCATCGGCCACGGCGCGCACGCCGGTCTTGGCCTTGGCCAGGTACTGCACCGTCATGCCCTTGGGGATCCAGCGGTGGCCGGCGGGGATGGAGGCGTCTGTCATCGTGCCGGCGACCAGCTCGGCCGCGTTGCACAGCGCGATGGCGTGCACGGTGCCCAGGTGGTTGGTGATCTCGCGGCGGAAGGGCACGGTGGCCTCGGCGTGGCCGGCACGCAGCTCGGTGAAGCTGGGCGTGATGGTGCTGAAGTAGGGCGCGAACTGGCAGACGGCGGCGGTGAACTGCTCAGGGCCGGCGCTGTTGTACAGGGCGAGAAGCTGGCTCATGGGAAGGCTTTCAAGAGGGTTCGGTGGTGGGAAAGGTGCTGGGGCGCAGTGCTGCTAAAAACCCAAGCAGTTAACAGAATAATATTCTGGAATATTATTCGGTGTCAAATACCATCCATGAACCAGTGGTGCATGAGGTGTTGTCGATGAACGAGGGGGTGTCCGCGGTACTGGAGCGCGCCTACCCAGGCGCGCGGGCGCAGCTCAAGCGCCGCATCCTGGGTGGGGCGCTGGCCTGTTTCAATGAACAGGGCATCGAGCCCACGACCATCGAGATGCTCAAGGAGCGGTGCGAGGCCAGCGTGGGCAACCTGTACCACCACTTCGGCAGCAAGGAGGGTCTGGTGGCTGCGCTGTTCTTCGCGGCCATGGACGATCAGGCGGCGTTGCGCGAGCAGCGGCTGTCCGGGGCCGAGACCCTGAAGGATGGGGTGGCGGCGCTGGTCTACAGCTATGTGGATTGGGTGGTGGCCCAGCCGGAGTTGGCGCGCTATGTGTTCCAGGCGCGGTCGGCGGTGGCCAAGGGGCCGCATGGGGCGGAACTGCAGCAGCGCAATCGGATGATGGGCAAGGCCTTGATGGCGTGGTTCACGCAGCCGGAGCGGGTGGCGCAGCTGCGGGCGTGGCCGGCAGAGTTGTTCCCCTCGCTGATCATCGGGCAGTCGGAGAACTACTGCCGAGCCTGGCTGTCGGGGCGGGTGAAGTCGTCGCCGGCGCAGTACCGGGAGATGCTGGCGGAAGCGGCCTGGAGTTCGGTGGCGCGGCCTGTTGAAGGCTGATTCATTGGGGCGTCAGTGCGCCCCCAATGCCCGCGCCTTGTGCAGCCAGTCCCGCAGAGCCCCCAGCATGTCCGCCTGGCTGAAGGAACAGCTCTCTTCGGTGAACAGGGCGCTCGATTCCAGCTGGCTCAGCACCCGGTCCAGCACGTCCAGGTAGCGCGCGGGCAAGGCTGGCTGATGCTGCCGTGCGGCCTCGCGCCACTGCGTGGCCAGTTCATGCAGCCCCAGCCGCCCCTGGCTGAAGGCATCGAGCGAAGGTTCCAGGGCAGAGAGGTGGTCGCTCATGGCGTGGGTCCTGAAGGGGCGATGGAGGTTTACCAGCGCGGCTGGCTCAGTTCGTCGAACAGGGCGGTGTACAGGCTCAGGCGCGTCGGGCTGATCTGGCCTTGCGCCACCGCGGCCTGCACGGCGCAGCCCGGTTCCTGCCGGTGTGTGCAGTTGTGGAAGCGGCAATCGTTCATGTGCGCGGCGATGTCGGGCATCAGCCGCTGCAGCTCGGTCGGCGCGATGTGGTGCAGCCCGAACTCCTGGAAGCCGGGCGAATCGATCACGGCGCTGCTGCGGGCCTCGTCCAGCCAGTACCAGAGGCTGGACGTGGTCGTGTGCCGGCCCGAGTTCAGCGCCTGCGAGATCTCGCCCACTTCGGCGCGGGCGTTGGGCAGCAGGGTGTTGATCAGCGTGCTCTTGCCGGCGCCCGAGGGGCCCAGCACCAGCGTGGCCTTGCCATCCAGCAGCGGCGCCATCTGGGCGCGGGCGGCTTCGGTCTCCTGCTTCAGTGACAGCTCCACCACCGGGTAGCCCATGGCCTTGTACGGGGCCAGGCGCTCGCGCGCCGCGGGGGTGCCGGGCAGGTCGATCTTGTTGAGCACGATGGTGGCCGGGATGTCCGCCGAGCGGGCGGCGATCAGCGCGCGCGTGAGCTGTGCCTCGCTGAACACGGGCTCCACCGCGATCCACATCAGCAGCTGGTCCAGGTTGGCCGCGAAGGATTTGCTGCGCCATTCGTCCTGCCGGTAGAGCAGGTTGCGGCGTTCTGCCACGGCGACGATCACACCTTCGTCGCCACCCTCCAGCGTGTGCTGCCAGCGCACACGGTCGCCGACCACGGCTTCGCTCTTCTTGCCACGAGGGTGGCAGATCAGGCGGCTGCCGTCAGGGGTTTCGACCACGACATGGCGGCCATGGGTGGCCACGACCAGGCCTTCTTCACCGACCTCTGTGCCGGCACCCTTGCCGCCCTTGGCCCGGCCCCCACGGCCCGCTGCGCTCGCGCGCTTCATGAAGCGAGGGCGTCTACGCGGGCGGCGCAGATGAAGTCGTTGATCGACAGGCCGTTCACGGAGTGCGTGTTCCAGCGCAGGGTGCACCGGTTGTAGCTCACGGCCATGTCGGGGTGGTGGTCCTGCTCGTTGGCGATCCAGGCCACGGCGTTGACGAAGGCCATGGTGTGGCGGAAATCCGCGAACTTGAAGCACTGCTGCAGTGCGCCGTCGGTGACGGTCCAGCCTTGGACTTGCTCCAGCAGGGCGGTCAACTCGGTCGGCCCGAGGGGCTGGCCTGCCTGGTGCTGGCAGCGCTGGAGGTGCAGGGGCGTGCTCATGGCTTGAACGACAGCAGGAACGGCGTGGACAGCGACATCAGGGGCATCGAGGGATCAGGCTGGCTGGGTGCGCAGGGCCGCCAGGCGTTCGGAGGCCGGCGGGTGCGAGTAGTAGAAGCGCACGTACAGCGGATCGGGGGTCAGCGTGGAGGCATTGTCGTCGTAAAGCTTGACCAGCGCACGGGCCAGATCGCCGCCCTGGGCGTGGGCGCAGGCATAGGCGTCGGCCTGGAACTCGTCGCGGCGCGAGAAGGTGGCCATCAGCGGCGCGGCGAAGAAGCCCACCAGCGGCACGACCATCATGAACAGCAGCAGGGCCAGCGCATCGTTGGGGGCGTCCAGATTGGGGCGCACGCCCAGGCCCACGTAGAAGCCCAGTTGCTGCGACAGCCAGCCTAGCAGGGCAAACGCGCCCAGGCTGATGGCGAACAGGCCGATCATGCGCTTGAGCACGTGCTTGTGCTTGAAGTGGCCCAGCTCGTGCGCCAGCACGGCCTCGACCTCGCCGGGGTTCAGGCGTGCCAGCAGCGTGTCGAAGAAGACCACGCGCTTGGCCGCGCCCAGTCCGGTGAAGTAGGCATTGCCGTGGGCCGAGCGCCGGCTGCCGTCCATCACGAACAACCCCTTGGAGGCGAAGCCGCAGCGCTGCATCAGGCCTTCGACACGGGCTTTCAGGGCCTCGTCCTGCAGGGGCTGGAACTTGTTGAACAGCGGCGCGATGAGGGTGGGGAAAATCACCATCATCAAGAGCGAGAAGCCTGTCCACGCGCACCAGGCCCACAGCCACCATAGGCTGCCGGCCGCGCCCATCAGCCACAGGATCAGCGCGGCGATGGGGCCGCCGATGGCCACGCCCAGCAGCGTGCCCTTGAACTGGTCGCCCAGCCAGAGCTTGAACGTCATCCGGTTGAAGCCGTGGCGCTGCTCCAGGCGGAAGGTGTTCCACAGTTCCAGCGGCAGTTCGATCACGGCACCGATGACGGAAAACGCGGCCAGCAGCGCCAGTTGGTAGCCCAGCGGGCCCAGGGGGGGCAACCAGGCCTCGACCAGCCAGGCGTTGAGGGCGTCCAGCCCGCCCAGCAGCGTCCAGCCCAGCAGCACGGCTGAACCTACGGCGGTGGTGACCATGCCGAAGCGCAGCTTGGCGATGGTGTAGTCGGCGGCGCGCTGGTGGCTTTCCAGCGTGATGGTGTCCGCGAAGGGGGCGGGCACCTGGCTGCGATGCTGGGCCACATGGCGCACCTGGCGGCTGGCCAGCCAGAACTTGACCAGCAAAGAGGCCACCAGCAACAGGGCCAATGCCAGGGTGACGGCGTCTGCGGGAACAATAGGGGTGTTCATAGGGCGCAAGTGTACGGTCCGCCCCAGCCCGCCTGCGCCACAATCGAGGGTAGGCTAGTCACTATCGAGGTTTCATGAGCACCCCCCAATCCACCGCCATCCTGGCCCCCAGCGAGCACAACCTGATCTGGATCGATCTGGAGATGACAGGGCTCAAGCCGGAAAGCGACCGCATCATCGAGATCGCCGTGGTGGTGACCGACCCGCACCTGAACATCCGCGTGGAAGGGCCCGTGCTGGCCGTGCACCAGACCAACGAGACGCTGGACAAGATGGACGCCTGGAACAAGGGCACGCACGGCAAGAGTGGTCTGATCGATCGCGTCAAGGCGTCTACCGTCGGTGAGGCGCAGGCCGAGCAGCAGGTGATCGATTTCCTCAAGAAGTACATCGGCGCCAACAAATCGCCCATGTGCGGCAACTCCATCTGCCAGGACCGCCGCTTCCTGGCCAACTACATGCCCAAGCTGGAGGCCTTCTTCCACTACCGTAACCTGGACGTCAGCACGCTCAAGGAGCTGGCGCGCCGCTGGAAACCGGGCCTGAGTGAAGGCTTCAAGAAGGCCCAGAAGCACACCGCGCTGGCCGACATCCACGAGTCGATCGAAGAGCTGGTGTATTACCGCGAGCACTTCCTCGTGAAATGACGCGGGCGGTGTGATCCCCCGTCATGCCGGGCGCAGCAGCAGCTTGGCGTGCAGGCCGTGGCCATTGGCAGCCGGGCTGACCAGGTCCAGCGTGCCGCCCATCTGCCGGGCGATGGCGCTGACGATGGCCAGGCCCAAGCCGTGGCCGGGCGAGGGGCTTTCGCCGCGCTCGAAGGGCTGGCGCACGGTGTCCAGCCGGTCTGGCGGGATGCCGGGACCTTCGTCCAGCACCTCGATGGAGGGCAGCGGCGTGATGCGCACGGTGACCTGCTGCGTCTCGCCGCTGTGCAGCAGGGCGTTCTCGATCAGGTTGCGCAGGGCAATGCCCAGCGCGTCCAGGTCGCCTTGCACCATCACGCTGTCGCTGGCGATGGCGTCGCCAGTTTGCTCATCGGAGGAGGCCGTGGGCAGTTCCAGGTGCAGGCGCGCCTGCTGCTCGGGCTGGTTGAACTCCTCCAGCACCAACTGGGCCACGTCGATCAGGTCCACCGGCTCGGTGTGCTGGCCCACGCCGGCATCGGCGCGGGAGAGCTGCAGCAGCTTGACGCACAGGTGGTGAAGCCGGCTGAGCTGGCGCCCCAGCGCGTCGATGCGCTGCAGCATGGTGGCGCGCTCATCGCCCTGCATGGTGACGTTGTGGGTGAACTCGTGCATCAGGCGCTGCAGCTGGGCCTGGGCAGCGGCAATGGGGGTGCGCAGTTCGTGCGCGCTGTTGGCGGCGAATGCGCGTTCGGCCTGGCGCACCTGGGTCAGGCGTTCGAACAGCTGGTTCAGGCCTTCTGCCAGGGGGGTGAGTTCGCGCGGCAGGCCCGTCACGGCCACGGGGTCGAGCTCGCCGCGGTCGCGGGCACGCAGATCCTGGTTGAGGTCATCGAGGCGGCGGAACACCCGGCGCAGCATCCACGTGAGCGTGAGTGCCGTCAGGGGCAGCAGGGCCAGCAGCGGCAGCAGCAGGGCCTGGGCGCCGCTGAGCAGGGCCTCGAGCCGGTCGTGCATGGGCGCGGCCACCACGGCGACGCGGTCCAGGTGAGGGGCCGGCAGCACCACGATGTGCCAGTCACCTTCGCTGATGGAGAGATGCTTGCCCAGTGGCGCCAGAGGCTTGTCAGGGGCTTGCTGGGTGCGCCAGACCAGGCGGCCATCCTTGGCGTAGACCTGCATCAGCATGGCCTGGTTGTGCGAGATGGCCGGGTGCGGCAGCACGATGGTGCTGTCGGTCGAAGGCGGCGTGGGCAGCAGCAGCAGCGTGGTGGCGATCTCTTCCTGCGCTGTGTCCAGCACGCGGTTGGTCTCCTTCCATTGGGCGTACAGCGCCAGGCCGGAGCCCAGCAGCCACAGCCCGGTCATCGCGGCGAGCAGGCGGTTGCGAAGCCGCCGCTCCAGGCTCCAGCCTTCAGAGGTCCAGTCGGTAGCCCAGGCCACGGTGCGTGCTGATCAGTTCGGTTCCCAGCTTGCGGCGCAGGCGGCTGATGATGACTTCCATGGAATTGCTCTCGGCCTCGATGCGGCCGGGCTGGAACAGCGCCGTGCGGATCTGCTGACGCGACAGCGTGTGGCCGGGGCGCGCGGCCAGGCAGGACAGCAGCGACCACTCCATCGCGGTGAGCGTGACTTGCTGGCCATCAAGGCGGGCGACCTTGTTCTCGAAATCGAGCGCGACGCGGCTGGTGCGCAGCACGGGCGCCTGGCTCAGACCGACGCGGCGGCTGACGGCCTCCATGCGGGCGACCATCTCGTCCAGATCGAAGGGCTTGACGAGGTAGTCGTCCGCGCCGGCCTGCAGGCCCTTGATGCGGTCGCTGATCTGGTCACGGGCGGTGAGCATCAGCACAGGGCGGCGATCACCACGGGCGCGCCAGTTCTTGAGCAGCTCGATGCCATCGCCATCGGGCAGGCGCAGGTCGAGGAGGGCCAACTCAATGTCGGGCTGGGTCATGGCGCGGTCGGCCTGTTCGCAGGTCTTGAGCCAGCTCACGGTGTGGCCCTGGGCTTCCAGGTGTTCGGCCACGGCCTGGCCAAGGTCGATGTCGTCTTCGAGCAGGAGCAGGTGCATGGGGGTGACTTGCGTGCGGGCCAACGGCTGAGGGGCGCTGGCGGGGCCTGTGGTGGGGATTGTCATCACTTAGAGGGGGTGTTGGTTCATGCCCCGTTCACGCCAGGGTGTTGCGCCACCGGGCAGCGCGGGGCTGCTAGAGTGCGCGGTTTCGCGCCGTGGCGGGCCTGGACAGGGCTCATGGCGTTTGGTGTGGACGGGTGTGAGATGAGTTCCCTATCGACAACAACGCCGCAGGACGGCGATCGGCTGACACAGCCCCCGCAGGCGCGGGAGGCGTCGCGCATCGTGAGATTCGATCAGCCCTTGACGCTGCCCGCCATCGACCATCCGCGCGCGGATCGGCGCGAGGTGGGATGCCCCACGCGTGAGACCTGGACCCTGTATGAATGCGGCCCGGATGGGGTATCTGCCGGCATCTGGAGTTGCGAGGTCGGCCGCTGGCGCATCGCCTTTGCGCCCCATAAACACGAGTATTTCTTCGTGCTGGAAGGGCGCTTGCGCCTGCACGACCAGGCGGGCGGCGTGACCGAGGTGGCGGCTGGCCAGGGCGCGGTGATCCCGGGTGGATTCGAGGGCGCGTTCGAGGTGCTGGAGCCTGTGCGCAAGCACTTCGTGGTAGTCGAGCGCTGAGCTTGTCGGGCGGGGCCGGAGCTGAACGACGCTGAATGATCCGGGGTGATGCGTCAGGCCGTGTTCATGTTCGAGCGCGCCATGGCCAGGCCTTGAGGGCTTGAGCGAGCCATTCGGTGGGCCTCGGTGCCTCAAGCGATGGCAGGCTCAGTGCGCCACCGGCGTCTTGCAAGGCTTGCAGCACCAGGGCAGGGGAGGACGTGTCGAGCGCGGGCGCACCGTGCTGCTTGGACAGCTTCTCGCCACGCGCATCCAGCACCAGGGGGGTGTGCAGATAACTGGGCGTAGGTACGCCCAGCAGGCGCTGCAGCCATTGCTGGCGAGGGGTGTTGTCGGCCAGGTCTTCGCCGCGCACGATGTCGGTGATGCCCTGTTCGGCGTCATCCACCACCACGGCCAGTTGGTAGGCCCACAGGCCATCGGCGCGGCGCACGACGAAATCGCCGACGTCGGTGTCCAGGGCCTGTTGCTGACCGCCCAGCCGGCGGTCATGCCAGGACCAAAGCGCTTGTGGGTTTTCCGGGCCTTGGGGCACGGCGAGACGCCAGGCGCGGGCGGGCCGGCCTTTCAGGCCATCCTGATGAGGGGCGGCGGGGCGGCACGTGCCGGGGTAGACCAGCTCGCCATGCCGCGGCTTGACCCAGCCCAGGCGGGCGTGCTCGGCGGCGATCTCGGCGCGGGTGCAGGCGCAGGGGTAGGCGTCGCCTGCGGCCACCAGTTGATCGAGCGCGCGCTGGTAGGCATCACCGCGCTGGCTCTGGTAGATCACCTCGCCGTCGGCGTGCAGGCCGCAATCGGCCAGTTGCCGCAGGATGGTCTGGGCGGCGCCGGGCTGGCAGCGCGGCAGGTCCACGTCTTCGATGCGCACCAGCCACTGGCCGCCGTGGGCGCGGGCATCCAGCCAGCTGGCCAGCGCGGCCACCAGCGAGCCGGCGTGCAGCGGCCCGGTGGGCGAAGGCGCGAATCGGCCAACGTAGCGCGCATCGGCAGCGCGCGCCGGGGCTGGTGTGGCTTGCACGGGGGCGGTCATGGGCGCAACGTTGGGTGGCTGGCGTGCGATCAGCCCAGACACGGCACGCTCAGCAGCGCTTCCCGCGTGGTCGGGCTGCTCAGTTGCGACAGCCACCACGCCAGCGCCTTGCCTGGCTGCGGGCCCGCCTGGCGCCAGGCGTAGTGCGCCCGTGTGACGCGCGGCGGCTGGCCCACTTCCTTGCGCACCAGCCGGCCGGCCTGCACATCCGGCTGCACCATGTAGTCGGGCAGGAAGCCGCAGCCCAGGCCACGCCGCAGGGCCTCGAGCTTGTCGCCCATGGTGGAGACGGTCAGCACGTCCTGGCCGGGCAGGATGCCGACGGTGGCGCTTTCGGCGTGGCGGGTGGTGTCGGCCACGGCGATCACGCGGTGCGCGGTGAGCTCGGCCGCACTGATCGGCTCGCTTTGCCTGGCCAGCGGGTGGAAGGGTGCGACCACGAAGACGAACTCCACATCCCCCAGGGTGTCCATGTGGATGTCGCTGATGCCCGGCCGGCCGGCGCTGATGCCCAGGGCCAGGTCGGCGTGGCCCGAGGCCAGGGCCTCCCAGGTGCCGGTCAGCACCTCGTCGCGGATCTTCAGGCGCGTGGGCGGCGAGGTTTCGTGGAAGGCCTGCACCAAGTCGAGCAGCGGGCCGTGGCTCACGATGCCATCGACCGCGATGGTGAGCTGCGTCTCCCAGCCCGAGGCCACGCGTTGCACGCGGTTGGCCACGGCGTCCATCTGGGCCAGCAGGCGGCGGCCTTCATTGAGCAGTTCCTCGCCGGCGGCGGTGAACTGGGCCTGGCGCGAGCGGCGGTCGAAGAGCAGCACGTCCAGCGCATCCTCCAGCTGGCGCACGCTGTAGGTCAGGGCCGAAGGCACCTTGCCCAGCTCGCGCGCGGCGGCGGCGAAGCTGCCCGTGCGCTCGATGGTGTCCATCATCTCCAGGGCTTCCGGGGTCAGCACGTGGCGGCGGTGGCTCATGGGCCCGTGTCCTTCTGCGGATTCAAATTAATCGAATGATGCCATCAGCGGCTTGCGACGGTGGGCGCATCGTCGGCTTCTACGATCAATCCATCGACATGGAGTGCACACGATGAGGAGCCGCGCATGAAGACCCTGCGACGCAGCGAGGACCGGGGCCAGGCCGACCACGGCTGGCTGTTCGCCCAGCACAGCTTTTCCTTTGCCGACTACCGTGATCCCAAGCACATGGGCTTCGGGCCGCTGCGCGTGCTCAACGAAGACCGCTTCGCGCCGGGCCGGGGCTTTGGCATGCACGGCCACCGCGACATGGAAATCCTGACCTATGTGCTGGAAGGCGAGCTTGCGCACAAAGACAGCCTGGGCCACGGCACGACCATTCGGCCGGGTGACGTGCAGCGCATGAGCGCCGGCACCGGCATCCAGCACAGCGAGATCAATCCCAGCCTGTACGACGAGCTGCACCTGCTGCAGATCTGGATCCTGCCCAATGCCTTGGGTGTGAAGCCTGGCTACGCGCAGCAGCACTTCAGTGCCGAGGACAAGCGCGGGCGCCTGCGCCTGGTGGCCTCGCCCGATGGGGCGCAGCGCTCGGTGAGCCTGCAGGCCGATGCGCGCCTGTACGCCGGCCTGTTCGATGGCGATGAGACCGCAACGCTGGCGCTGGCATCAGGCCGCAAGGCCTATGTGCAGGTGGCCCGGGGGCGCATCACCGCCAACGGCGAGGTGCTGGACCAGGGCGATGCGCTGATGCTGGAAGGCGAAAGCGCGGTGACCCTGTCCGAAGGGCAGGGGGCTGAGGTGCTGGTGTTCGATCTCGGCGAGGCCGATCCGTCGGCCCGCGAGGTATGAAGACGCCGCCTACTTGACGTCTGACTCCAGCACGTACGCCGCATGGTCGTCGATGCCGATGTTCTCCACCATCCAGGGCAGGGCCTGGGCCAGCGTCTCGTACAGCGTCCACGGCGGGTTCACCACGAACATGCCGCTGCCGTTGAGGCCCAGGCCGTCGCGGCTGTTGGCCTTGACGCGCAGGCTGGCGTGCAGCCACTTGCCCGGGGCCAGGCGCTTGAGCTGGTCGGGCAGCAGATCGGATTCGCGGCGCGCGACGATGGGATACCAGACCGCGTACACGCCCGTCGGGAAGCGCGCCAGCGCCTCCTTCAGGGTGCTGAGGACGCGCCGGTAGTCGTCCTTCATTTCATACGGAGGGTCGATGTGCACCAGGCCACGCTTGGGCGGCGGCGGCAGGATGCCCTTGAGCCCGGCGAAGCCATCGGCCACCTGGATGCTCACGCCGCGCTTGACGTCCGCGAAGTGGGCTTGCAGCGCGCGGCTTTCGGTGGGATGCAGCTCGTACATCCGCAGGTGGTCGCCGGGGCGCAGCATCTGCGCGGCCAGCTGAGGCGAGCCGGGGTACCAGCGCAGCACCTCACCCTCGTTGCAGACCTCGATCTGCTCGATCAGGTCCTGCAGGCCGCGGGGCAGGGCCGGGTCCTGGCGGGATGCCCAGACCTTGTGGATGCCGCCCTTGGCCTCGCCGCTCTTGGCCGCGTAGCCGGCGGCCAGGTCATACAGGCCCCCGCCCGCGTGGGTGTCGATCACCCAGAAGGCCTTGTCTTTCTGCGTGAGGTGCTCCAGGAGTTGCACCAGCACCGTGTGTTTGAGCACGTCGGCGTGGTTGCCGGCGTGAAAGCCGTGTCGATAACTGAACATGCCGCAAGGGTAACCGCGAATCGGGCCCTGCGGCGTTTTGCACCGCGCTCGCGGGACAATTCACGCCAACCGGATCCGGCAGGGTCCACCTTTTGACCAACGAGGTACTTCAGAGATGTCTTCCCAAGCTCCTGTCAAGCTGCTGGCGATCGCCGGCAGCGCCCGTGATGGCTCCCACAACGCCCAACTGCTGGCGCTGGCCGCGCGCAAGGCCGAGGTGCTGGGTGCCCAGGTCACGCACGTGAACCTGCGTGACCTGGCGCTGCCGGTGTTCGATGCCGACCACGTGGCCGCTCACGGCCACCCGACGGGTGCGTTGGCGCTGCGCAAGCTGTTCGCGGAGCACGACGGCCTGCTGCTGGCCAGCCCGGAGTACAACGCGCTGCCCACGCCGCTGTTCATCAATGCGTTCGACTGGCTGTCCACCGTGCCGGCGGCTGATGGCCTGGCCGGCGGCACGGGCACCACGGCGGGCAAGCCGGTGGGCCTGCTGGCGGCCTCACCCGGGGCGCTGGGCGGCCTGCGTGCGCTGCCCATCGTGCGCACCTACCTGAGCACCAATTTCGCGATGGTGGTGGTGCCCGAGCAACTGGGCCTGCCTGGTGCCGACAAGGCCTTCGACGCCGAGGGCGCGCTGCTCAAGCCTGAACTCGATGCCGTGCTGGACAAGGTGGTGGCCTCGGTGGTGCGACAGGCCGGCTGGCTGCGCGAGGTGCGCCGGGCCTGAGCCGGGCCAGCGATGGGACGCCGGTCAGCTGCGGCGGTGACTCAATCCGCCGTGAAGGCCAGTTCTGGCCGCTCGGCGTGGTGGCGCAGTGGCACCGTGTCGAACACCCGGCAGCGCAAGGCCTGGCCCTGGGTGTCGGCGCCCACCGCCACGGCAAAACGATCCTGCAGCACAGCCTGGATGAAGCGCCAATGCGCGCCTTGCTCGGTGCTGCCGCCGAGAAAGGTGGCGGGCACGGCCGCAGGCCCGGCACCGGGGCGTGCGGGGAGCGTGAATGTGCACTGACTCAGCGCTGCGCTCAGGCCTTCGCCCGTGGCCTTGATCCAGGCCTCCTTGAGCGTCCACAACTGCATGAAGGCCTGGTGCAACTGCTCGGTGGGCACGCCCCGCAGCCAGGCGCATTCGGCCGGGCTGAAGTGGCTGTGGGCGATGTCCAGCGCGGCGGTGCGGCGGTCGATCGACTCCACGTCCACCCCCAGGCGAGTGTGCGCCATGCTGAGCGCGCACACCACCAGGCCGTGGGTGTGGGCCAGGTTGAAGTGCAGCGGCGGCTGCCCTGCCGGGGCTTCGATGAAGGGCTTGCCCCGGGCCGAGGCACCAAAGCGCCACGCGGTGGGCGGGGCGCCAGTCTGCAGTGAAAGCACAGTGCGAATCAGCGCCCTGGCCGCCAGATACTGGCGCTGGTCCTTCTCGAAGCGAAAGGCCATCATGCGCTGGCGCTCGCCCGGGGTGATGAAGGCCTCGTAGTCGGCGGCAATGAGGGCCTCCTGCGCCCAGGCGTCTTCATAGAAGAAGCGCCAAAGCTGAACCTCGTCGCCTCTCAGGTGATGCGGTGCACGGTCCTGTCGGCTCATGGCGCCGACAGGAAATCCAGCACCGGCACCAGCGTCTGGGCCGGCGACTCTTCCTGGGGGATGTGGCCCAGGTCAGGGAAGACCACCTTCTGGCACACCGTGATGTCGCCGCAGAAGCGGTCGGCGAAGGCCACGGGCGCCATGCCATCCTTCGCACCCCAAAGCACCAGCACGGGCTGCTTGATCAGGCGGATCTGCTGCTCCTTGGCGCCCGATTCGCTCTGGTCCATGCGCTGGAACAGGGCGCGCCGGTTGCCCACGCGCAGGCTGAGCTCGAAGTAGCGGTCCACCCGGTCCTGCGTGACCTTGTCGGGGTGGCCGAACACGTTGCGCACGCTGGACTCGATCACGCTGCGCGGCAGGATGCGCTCGGAGATCCAGCGCAGGCTGCGCGCCCCGGCGATCTGGAAGGCGATGGGCTGTGACAGCGGCGAGAGCTGGTAGCCGTCGGAGTCGACCAGGATCAGCTTGCGCACGCGGTCAGGGGCGAGCAGGGCCGTCTGCCAGGCGATCTCGCCGCCCAAGGCGTTGCCGGCCAGCACCACGCGCCGCACGCCCAGGGTGTCCAGCAGGCGCAGCACGAAGCGGGTGTAGCCCTCGATGTGGTACTCGCCCTGGGGACTGGGGCCGGTCAGCCCAAAGCCGGGCAGATCGACCGAGATGACGCGGCGGTCCTTCTCCAGTGCCAGACGCCAGCCTTCCCAGGTGTGCAGGCTGGAGGCCATGCCGTGCAGCAGCACGATGGGCTGGGGGTCATCGCGGGGGCCGGTGTCGCGCACGTGCACCTGCATGCCGTCGAGCTCGATGAACATCGACGGGGGCGGTGCCCAGCGGGCCACCAGGTCACCGAGCTGGCGGTCGGGCTCCCACGTGGCCCAGACGGCCAGCGCCAGGCCCACCACCATCAGCACGGCGCTCCACCACAGGCGCTTGAGCCACTTCATTTGCCAGAAGGTTCCAGAGGTTGGGAAAGGATCTGGCCGGATTCTCGCCTACCTCTGTCTGCCTGCTCAGGCGCGGGCGGCGGTGCTGTCGCTCTGGCGCGACTTGGCATTCATGCGCTTGAGCTGGCGCATCACCAGCGGCTGGTACCACGAGCCCAGCAGGCGCACCATCTTGTCGAGCATGCGCGCATCGGGGCCCACCAGCACGCGGCGGGCGTTCTTCTCGACCGCGGTAAGGATCTGCAGCGCGGCCGACTCGGCCGTGGTCACGTTGATCAGCTTGTTGGCGCGGCGGCGCTGGGTGTCGGCGCTGACGCCCGTGGCCTTTTCAAGGGCCGGGTCGATCTTGCCGGCCAGCGCGATGTTGGTGGCGATGCCGCCCGGATGCACGCAGGTGGCGCTGACAGGCGCGCCTTCCAGTTCCAGCTCCATGCGCAGGGCCTCGGTGTAGCCACGCACGGCGAACTTGCTGGCGTTGTAGGTGCCTTGCGTGGGCACGGACATCAGGCCGAACAGGCTGGAGGTGTTGATGATGTGGCCGTCGCCAGAGGCCTTGAGGTGGGGCAGGAAAGCCTGGGTGCCGTGGACCACGCCCCAGAAGTTGATGCCCATGATCCACTCGAAATCGGCAATGGACACAGTGCCGGCATTGGCGCTCAGGGCCACGCCGGCGTTGTTGAAAATCAGGTTGACCTTGCCGTGGTCCCTGGCCACCTGGTCGGCCCAGGCGAAGACGGCGGCGCGATCGGCCACGTCCAGGCGTGTGATGGTGACGCGCACGCCGTGGCGGCCGGCCAGCTCGGCCGTCTTGGCCAGCTCCAGCTCGTTGACATCGCTGAGCGCCAGGTGGCAGCCGCGCCTGGCCAGTTCGACGGCCAGGGTGCGGCCCATGCCGGAGGCGGCGCCAGTGATGGCGGCGACTTGATTCTTGAAGTGCTTCATGGTGGTGTGTGGTGCGTGAGCCGTTGGGCGTGTTGGCTGCAAGGGCGAGGCTTCAGGCGGCGCGTGCCTGTGGTGCGGCGCTGGTGACGCGGGCGACGAAATCTCCGGACAGTTTCAGGTCCTGGCGGGCCTCGGGCAGCATCAGCATGGTGGGCCACACGTGCGGCAGGCGCTGGCGCAGGGTCAGCGTGCTCTTGACGCCCTGCTGACGTGCCTTGTCGTGCAGGCGCAGGGAGTCCGACAGCAGGATCTCGTGCTCGCTGGCGAAGATGTACAGCTCCGGCAGGCCGGTCAGGTCACCGAAGATGGGCGAGACCAGCGGGTCTTGCGCGGAGTGGCCCTTGAGGTAGAGCGCGGCGGCCTCGGGCAGCAGGTGCGGGTTGAACATCACGTCGTCGCGGGCCTTGGTCTTCATGGTCTCGCCGCTGCACGACAGATCCGCCCAGGGCGAGAACAGCAGCGCGCCGGCCGGCAGGGGCAGGCCTTGCTGGCGCGCGGCGAGCAGGCAGGCCAGTGCCAGGCCGCCACCGGCCGAGTCACCGGCGAACACGACTTCAGCCGGGTTGGTGCCCTGGGCCAGCAGTTCCTTCCACCAGGCCACGGCGTCGTCCACGGCGGCGGGGAAGGGGTTCTCGGGGGCCATGCGGTAGTCGACCGACAGCACGCGCGCCTGGGCCGTGCGGGCCAGGTAGGCGCAGGTGGGGCGGTGCGTCTTGAGGCTGCAGAAGAAGTAGCCGCCGCCGTGGAAGTACAGCACCGTGCGTCGGGGCTGGGCCACGCTCAGCCACTCGGCCGCGCACAGACCCTTGGTCGCGTTGGCGGGCACAGGGGTGTGCTTGATCTCCTTGGGCGGCGGTGGATAGCGGTCGGCCAGCTTGTCAACCTTGTGGCGGGCGGTGGCCACGTTCAGCGGGCCCTTGCTGCCGTTCTTGAACTGCCAGCGCAGCACGAGGTTGGTGATGATGGATTGGACGCTCATGCTTGGGCTTGCTCCGCGTTGTATTGGGCGATATCGAAGGACCGCGTGCGCAGACGGTACGCGAAGGTGAAGCTGGGCCACAGCGAGATGTTGCGGCCCTTGTCGTTGAGGTACCAGCTCTTGCAGCCTGAGCTCCACACGGTGGATTTCAGGTCTTCCTGGATCTTGTCGATGAACCGCCGCTGGGCCTGGGGCTTGACGTCCAGGGCCTTGATCCGGCGTTCCTTCATCGTCTTGAGGGCCTCGGTCACGTAGCGTACCTGCGACTCGATCATGAACACCATCGAATTGTGGCCCAGGCCGGTGTTGGGGCCCATCAGGATGAAGAAATTGGGAAAGCCCGCCACGGTGATGCCCTTGTAGGCCTCGGGCCCGTCCTTCCACACCTCGGCCAGATCCTGTCCGCCCCGGCCGAACACCGTGCGCGGCGGGATCGGATCCTGCACCCTGAAGCCGGTGCCGAACACGATGGCATCAGCCGGGCGCTCGACGCCATCCCGGGTGATGACGCCGCGCGGCGTGACGGCCTGGATGCCCTCGGTGATCACCGCCACATTGGTGCGGCCAAGGGCCGGGTAGTAGTCGTTGGAGATCAGCAGGCGCTTGCAGCCGGGCGTGTAGTCGGGCGTGATCTTGGCGCGCACGGCCGGATCGTTGATGGCGCGGGCGATCTTGTGCTTGGCCACCTTGGCGACCAGGCCCATCCACTCAGGCTTGAACTTGAAGGCCAGGAAGCGCGCCTCCATCAGCCAGTACTGCTTGATGCGCTGCAGGCGCTGGCGATAGGGGTGGGCGCGGAAATCGGCCTTCTCCTTGTCGGTCAGGGGGCGGTCGTCCTTGGGCACGACCCAGGCGGGCGTGCGCTGGTAGTAGTCCAGCTGGTCGACCAGCGGCGCGATCTGCGGCACGAACTGGATGGCGCTGGCGCCGCTGCCGATCACGGCCACGCGCTTGCCGGTGAAGTCGTAGCCGTGGTTCCAGGTGGCGGAGTGGAAGGTGCTGCCTTGGAAGGTCTCCAGCCCGGGGATGTCGGGAACCATGGGGTTGCTCAGGCCGCCCATGCCGGACACGAGCACATCGCATTCGAAGTGGCGGCCGTCTTCCGACTGCACCAGCCACTTGGCGCGGGCCTCGTCGTAGCGGGCACCGACGAGGTTGGTGTTGAAGCGCACGTGGCGCAGCAGGTCGTACTTCTTCGCGCAGTGGCGCAGGTAGGCGTAGATCTCGGGCTGGGGCGCGTACATGCGCGACCACTCGGGGTTGGCCTCGAACGAGAAGCTGTACAGGTGCGAGGGCACGTCGCAGGCGCAGCCGGGGTAGGTGTTGTCGCGCCAGGTGCCGCCGACGTCATTGGCGCGTTCGAGCATGAGGAAGTCGTCCTCACCCGCCTCGCGCAGCTTCACGCCCATGCACAGACCTGAAAAACCCGTGCCCACCACGATGACACGGGCGCGCTCGACACCCGTGCCGCCGGGCTGGCCGGTGCGGGGCTGGCTGAATTCCTGGGGTTTCATGGCGCTGATGCTCCTCGACGTGACGGTTGGATGCAATTGATTTGTGACAAGAACTCATGTCAGAATATCTTTGACAATGGTTCATGTCAATATAGAGATTCCTATGGACAGCACCAATCCCACCGCCGCCCCCCCGAACCGGCGCCGCTATGGCGGCGTGCTGCCGGAGGAGCGCCAGCGTGCGCGCCGCGAAAAGCTGATCGAGGGCGGCATCGAGGTCTTCGGCAGCAAGGGCTTTCACGGCACCACGGTGCGCGAGGTGTGCGTGGCAGCGCACCTCACGGAGCGCTACTTCTACGAATCCTTCAAGGGGCTGTCCGAGTTGTTCATCGCGGTGTACACGCACCTGCGCGAACAGCTCATGGCCAAGACGCTGCTGGCGCTGCGGCAGGCCCAGCCCACGCCTTTGGCCCTGCTGGACCCGGCCTTGCGCGTCTTCCTGGAGTTCATCCGCGATGATCCGCGCCGCGGCCGGATCATGCTGGTCGATTCACTGGGTGTGGACAGCGAGATGGCGCGCATCAGCGGCGAGACCGCGCGCGACTACTCTGGCCTGCTGCGCGCGCACCTGATCACGCTGGTGCCGCCCCCCATGCAGGAAGCCATCGACATCAACCTGCTGGCCGAGGGCATGATCGGCCTGAACATCCTGCTGGCCTCACGCTGGATGCAGGAAGGCTTCAGCACCCCCATCGACAAGGTGGTGCGCACGAACCTGCTGCCCTACCAGGGCATGATCGCGCTGGTGCAGGCATCCTGATCTGTCTGGCGCCTTGGTGCTTCAGGCGCGGCGGCTCGGGCCCCGGCCGGGTTCCAGGGCGTTGTCCACCGATTCGCGGCCGTCGAACACGAAGCACTCGCCCTGCCAGTGCTGCCCATCGGTCAGCTCCAGGTACTTGAGGATGCCACCGTCGAGCTGGTAGACGTGGTCAATGCCAGCCTCGCTCATCACCAGCGCGGCCTTCTCGCAGCGGATGCCGCCGGTGCAGAAACTCACCACGGTCTTGCCCTGGAACGCGTCCTTGTGGGCCAGCACCTGCTCGGGGAACTCGCTGAACTTGTCGATGCGCCAGTCGATGGCGTTCTCGAAGGTGCCGTAGTCCACCTCGAAGGCGTTGCGCGTGTCCAGGGTGACCACGGGGCGGCCTTCGTCGTCGTGGCCCTGCGTGAGCCAGCGCTTGAGCGTGTCGGGTGACACGGCCGGCGCGCGGCCATCGTCGCCCAAGGCATCGGGGCGGATGGCCGGATGGTTCATGCGGATGATCTCGCCCTTGACCTTCACCAGCAGCTTCTTGAAGGGCACCTCTGCCGACCAGCTTTCCTTCGGCGCGATGGGCGCAAAGCGCGGATCCTTGTGCAGTTCGGCCATCCAGGCGCGCACGGCCTCGGCCGGACCGGCCAGGAACAGGTTGATGCCTTCTTCCGCCAGCAGCACGGTGCCCTTGAGGCCCAGCGCCTGTGCATGGGCATGCAGGCGCTCGCGCAGCACTTGCGCATCATGCAATGTCACGAAACGGTAGGCGGAAATGTTGAGTACGTCACGCATGGCGCCATTGTAGAAAACAGGCGTTGCGCGCTTCTTACCTTTGCTTGCGCCTGCGCAAGGGTGCTGCTTTCTAAGATCCGCAGCACACCACGACGGGCCGACACGAGCCCGCGACAAGCTGAGGTTCCCGACACACACCCAAGCCGCCGACGTGAGCCCGATCCCGGGCAATGAAGGTGGTATCCATGACGACAGAAGACACCGTGCAGGCGATGCGCCTGAGCGGTACGTGCGCAAGTGGCACGCTCCCCCCAAACACCCCCGACACCCCCCTACCGATTCCATGCCCCATTGATGGCCCCGGCGCTGCGCAGCCGGCCTTGAGCCGTGAACCTGGCGATGACGCAGCGTCCGCGCACCGGGCTTCACTGCTGGCTGCCCTGGCCACGCCGATGGCGCTGGCCGCGTGCGGCGGCGGGGGCAGCGGTGGCGATGGAGCGGCAACAGCCTCGGCCGCCGGGCAGGCTTCGCCGGCCCAGGTGGGTTCAGCTCAGGCGCAAGACGACGCCGGCGCGGTGCCCATGCCCAAGGCTGCAGGACTGACCGTGGTGCAAGGCCTGCTGGCATCGCGCCCGGCCGAGCCCACGCGCACGCCCATGAGCCGCCGCGATGCCGCACGCCTGCTCACGCAGGCCAGCTTCGGCATCCGCACGCCCGAGGAGGTCGATGCCCTGGCGGCCGAAGGTGCCGAGCACTGGCTATGGCGCCAGTTCAACATGCCGTACGCCTTGCACACGTCCTACCTCGATCTGCAGCGCAAGCGCGACTACTACAACCGGGCCTTCGACATCATGAGCTTCGAGGCCGTGTGGCGTCAGTGGCTGTTCGAGGATGGCCAGCTGCGTGCCCGCGTGGCCTTTGCCCTGTCGCAGATCATGGTGATCTCCAACGTGGCCGGCGCCTTGCCGGCCTGTGCGCTGTCGTCCTACATGGACATGCTCAACCGCCAGGCCTTCGGCACCTACCGCGATCTGCTGGGCGCGGTGACGCTGCACCCGGCCATGGGCTACTACCTGAACATGCTGCGCAGCCGCAAGGCCAACGAAGCCACCGGCACCCACCCCAACGAGAACTACGCCCGCGAGGTGCTGCAGCTGTTTTCCATCGGCCTGGTGCAGCTCAACGCGGATGGCAGCACGCGCACGGGCGCCAACGGCCAGCCGCTGCCGACCTACGACGAGGCCGCGGTCAAGGGCTTCGCGCGCGCCTTCACGGGCTGGAGCTTTGGTGGCCAGGGCAATGGCAGCGCGGGCCTGTTCGACAGTGCCCGCATCGACCTGGAGGCCAACTGGACCACGCCGATGCTGCCCTTTGCGGCGATGCACGAAGCCGGCACCAAGCAATTGCTGGATGGCCGAGTGCTGCCGGCGGGGCAGTCGATCGACAAGGACCTGAACGACGCGCTGGACCAGATCGCCGCTCATCCCAACGTGGGGCCCTTCATCGGCCGGCAACTGATCCAGCGGCTGGTGACCAGCAACCCCAGCGCGGCCTACATCGCGCGCATCACGGCCGTGTTCAACGACAACGGCGCGGGCGTGCGCGGCGACCTGCGTGCCGTGGTGCAGGCCATCCTGCTCGATCCGGAAGCCCGTGGCGACGATGCCGTATCGCGCGAGCGCTTCGGCAAGCAGCGCGAACCCGTGATCCGCTTTGCCAACCTGCTGCGTGCGCTGGGCGCTTCGACGGCCAGCACCTCGGGCCGCACCGACCTGCAGCGCATGGACCAGGGCGGCGACACGCTGGGCCAGAGCCCGCTGATGGCGCCCTCGGTGTTCAACTTCTTCTCGCCCAATTACCGCCACAGCGGCGTGCTGGCGCAGGCAGGCCTGGTGGCCCCCGAGTTCCAGGCCACCACCGAGGCCACCGTGGTGGGCCTGTTCAACGCCTTCACGCACCTGATCAACTGGAGCGGCTACGGCTGGGACGAAGGCACGGGCGATGGCGGTGGCCGCGTCAATTTGGACATCAGGAGTTGGGAGACCTTGGCCCTGTCCAACCCGGCGGCCTGTGTCGACAAGCTCAACGTGCTGCTCTTCAACACGCAGATGAGCGACGCCACCCGCGCCACCCTGATCGACCTGATCGCCCCCGGCCCCCGCAATGACTGGGGCGTGAACGTGCGCATCCGCAAGGCCCTGATCTTCGCGGCCATCGCGCCCGACTTCGTCATCCAGAAATGAGTACCGCTGCCATGAACCCCTCTCGACGTCTCTTCCTGAAATCGGCGGCTGCGGCTGGCGTGGCTGGTGCCGCCTTCAACCCCTGGCTGCAGCTCAGCGCCCTGGCCGATGCCTCCAGCGGCGCGGGCGGCTACAAGGCCCTGGTCTGCGTGTTCCTGCACGGCGGCAACGACGGCAACAACCTGCTGCTGCCCTACGAGCCCGATGATTACGCGCTGTACAGCCAGGCGCGCGGCATCCTGGGCCTGTCGCGTGACCGGGTGCTGCCGATCGCGCCGACCAACATGCAGGGCCGCCGGTTTGCGCTGCA
This sequence comes from Burkholderiales bacterium UBA1834, assembly GCA_002339015.1. Classification (GTDB taxonomy): domain Bacteria; phylum Pseudomonadota; class Gammaproteobacteria; order Burkholderiales; family Burkholderiaceae_C; genus Aquabacterium. The sequence goes on along the minus strand of DDJC01000049.1, from coordinate 29,954 downwards.
CCCCTCGTTCACGCGCATGCAGGGTCTGTTCGAGGGCGGGCAGGCGGCGGCGCTGGCCAACGTCGGCCCGCTGGTCGTGCCCACCACCAAGGCGGATTACCAGCGCGGCCTGGTGGCCCTGCCGCCCAACCTGTTCTCGCACGCCGACCAGCAGGCCGCCTGGCAGACCGGCAGCTTCAGCACGGCGCTCAAGGGCGGCTGGGGCGGGCGCATGCTCGAACGCCTGGTCGATGGCGGCGCGGCGCACCGGGGCTATGCCTGCGTGTCGCTGGGCGGGGGCGGGCAGTGGGGCACGGGCAACGTCAGCCTGCAGCCTTACCGCGTGCCCGTGTCGGGATCGTTCGGCTTCGAGGGGTACATGCCGGACACGCAGGACGCCTTGTCCTTCGCGCTGGACAGCCTGGTGCGCCAGAACCGCAGCGACCCCTTCGAGGCGGCCTGGCTGCAATCGCTCAGCCGCTCGATGGACAACCAGCGCGTGCTGACCCAGGCCCTGGGCGGCAACGCCGCGCCCGCCGGCATCCCCACCAACACCGAGCTGGGCCAGCAGCTGTCGATGGCCGCGCGGCTGATCCAGGCGCAGGGCACGCTGGGCCTGTCGCGCCAGTGCTTCTTCTGCTCCGTGGGAGGCTTCGATACGCACGGCGATGACCAGCTCACCACGCAGCGCACCAAGTTCGCCGAGATCGACGAGGCCATCGCCGGCTTCTATGCCGTGCTGCAGGGCCTGGGCCTGCAGGACAGCGTGACCCTGTTCACGGCCTCGGATTTCGGCCGCACGCTGGTGTCCAACGGTCACGGTTCGGACCACGGCTGGGGCAGCCACCACCTGGTGGTGGGCGGTGCGGTGAAAGGCGGGCGCGTGCTCGGCACCTTCCCCGACCACACCATTGGCGGGCCGGACGACATTGGCGGCGGCAACTGGGTGCCGACGATGGCGCTGGACCAGTTCGGCGCCGACCTGGGCCGCTGGTTCGGGGCCGGCCCCGGCGCGCTGGACGAGATCTTCCCGCGCCGCGCGCAGTTCGATGCCTCGCTGGATCTGATGAAGGTGTGAACATGGGGCTGACGAAGCCGCTGGCGGGATAATCCGCGGATGGCTTTTGTTCACCTTCGCTCCCACACCGAATTCTCCGTCGTCGATGGCACCGTGCGCATCGACGACCTGGTCAAGGCCGCCGCCAAGGATGGCCAGCCCGCCGTGGCCGTCACTGACCTGAGTAATCTGTTCGGTGCGATCAAGTTGTACTCATCGGCGCGCAAGAAAGGCGTTCAGCCCCTCATCGGCGCCGATGTCTGGCTGGAGCCTGATGAACCCGGCCGCCCGGTGTCGCGCCTGCTGCTGCTGATCCAGAACCGCAAGGGCTACCTGCACCTGTCCGAATTGCTGGGTGAGGCCTGGACAGCCCCTGGCCAGCGCACCCACGCCTCCGTGTTCTGGGAATCGTTGGCGCAGCGCTCCGAAGGCCTGATCGCGCTCGCGGGCGCGGAGATGGGCTGCGTGGGCCAGGCCCTGATGAACGGCGATGCGGGCCGTGCCGAGGCCCTGGCGAGGCGCCTGGCCGGCATCTTCCCGGGTCGCTTCTACATCGAACTGCAGCGCGCCGGCCACCCGACCAACGAAGCGCACATCCGCGCCGCCGTGCCGCTGGCCGCCAAGATCGGCCTGCCGGTCGTGGCCACGCACCCGATCCAGTTCTCCACGCCGGATGACTTCGAAGCGCACGAGGCGCGCGTGTGCATCGCCGAGGGCGAGACCCTGGGCAACCCCCGGCGCATCAAGCGCTTCACGCGCGAGCAGTACTTCAAGACGCAGGCGCAGATGGAGGCGCTGTTCGCCGACATCCCCTCGGCCGTGGCCAATACCGTGGCCATCGCTCGCCGCTGCGCGCTCACGTTGGTGCTGGGCAAGCCGCAACTGCCCGACTTTCCTACACCGATCCTCACGGAGGGGCCGGACGCGGGCAAGCCCATGCCCATGGCGGACTACTTCCGCCAGCTCTCGCACGAGGGCCTGAACGAACGCCTGGACCACCTCTACCCGGATGCCGCCAAGCGTGAGGCCCAGCGCCCGCGCTATGTGGAGCGCCTGGACTTCGAGATCAACACGATCCTGAAGATGGGTTTTCCCGGCTACTTCCTGATCGTGGCGGACTTCATCAACTGGGCCAAGAACAACGGCTGCCCGGTGGGCCCGGGCCGGGGCTCCGGCGCCGGCTCGCTGGTGGCCTATGCGCTCAAGATCACCGACCTGGACCCGCTCGAATACAACCTGCTGTTCGAGCGCTTCCTGAACCCCGAGCGGGTCTCCATGCCCGACTTCGACGTGGACTTCTGCCAGGGCAACCGCGACCGCGTCATCGACTACGTGAAGGACAAGTACGGCCGCCCCGCCGTGAGCCAGATCGCCACCTTCGGCACCATGGCCGCCAAGGCCGCGCTGCGCGACGTGGGCCGCGTGCTGGGCATGGGCTACGGCCATGTGGACAGCATCGCCAAGCTGATCCCCGCGCCGCCGGGCAAGACGGTGACCCTGGCCAAGGTGCCCGAGAACCCCGACCCCGGCGTGATCTATGCCCGCAAGGAAGCGCCCGAGCTGGAACAGCGCGAAGCCGCCGAAGAAGAAGTCGCCTCGCTGCTGGCCCTGGCCGAGCGCGTCGAAGGCATGGTGCGCAACATCGGCATGCACGCCGGGGGTGTGCTGATCGCCCCGGGCAAGATCACCGACTTCTGCCCGCTGTACATGCAGCCCGGCAGCGACAGTGCCGTCAGCCAGTACGACAAGGACGACGTCGAGCAGATCGGGCTGGTGAAGTTCGACTTCCTGGGCCTGGCCACGCTCACCATCCTGGAGACGGCCAAGGAGTTCATCATGGCCCGGCACCCGGACCAGCAGGACTTCGATTTCGCCAAGATCAAGCTGGACGACGCGGCCACCTACCGGCTGCTCTCAGAAGGCAAGACGGTGGCCGTGTTCCAGCTGGAATCGCGCGGCATGCAGGGCATGCTGAAGGACGCCAAGCCCAGTGTCTTCGAAGACATCATCGCCCTGGTGTCGCTGTACCGTCCGGGCCCGATGGACCTGATCCCCAGCTTCTGCGCGCGCAAGCACGGCAAGGAAGAGGTGGAGTACCTGCACCCCCTGATGAGCAAGGTGCTGGAAGAGACCTACGGGATCATGGTCTACCAGGAGCAGGTGATGCAGGTGGCCCAGATCGTCGGCGGCTACTCGCTGGGCGGTGCCGACCTGCTGCGCCGCGCCATGGGCAAGAAGAAGGTCGAGGAGATGGCGCAGCACCGCGCGATCTTCGCGGAAGGCGCGGCCAAGCACGACATCAAGCCCGAGCTGGCCAACGAGATCTTCGACCTGATGGAGAAGTTCGCGGGCTACGGCTTCAACAAGTCGCACGCCGCTGCCTATGCCCTGCTGGCCTACCACACGGCCTGGCTGAAGGTGCACTACACGGCCGAGTTCTTCGCAGGGAACATGACCGTCGCCAGCGACGACACCGACAAGCTCAAGATCTTCCACGACGATGCCACACAGAACTTCGGCATCACCTTCACGCCGCCGGATGTGAACCAGGGCGCGTGGCGCTTCATCCCGACGGGCGACAAGACCATCTGCTACGCGCTGGGGGCGGTCAAGGGCACGGGGCAGGGCGCCATCGAGGCCATCGTGCGCGAGCGCGAGGCCAATGGCCCCTTCAAGAGCTTCTTCGACTTCTGCGCGCGGGTGGACCGCAAGTCCGTCAACAAGCGTGTGGTCGAAGCGCTGATCAAGGCCGGTGCCTTCGATGCGCTGGAGCCCCACCGCGCGGGCCTGCTGGCCAGCGTGCCATTGGCCTTCGACTATGCGGACAGCCTGGCCGCCAACGCCGATCAGGGTGGCCTGTTCGATTTCGGCGACAGCCATGCGGCCTCTACCAACGAGCCGGAGCTGGTGCCCGCCGAGCCCTGGTCGCTCAAGGAGCAACTGGGCCTGGAGAAGACCGCCATCGGCTTTTACCTGTCCGGCCACCTGTTTGACGAAGCCGAGAAGGAGGTGCGGCGCTTCGCCAAGCGCGTGGGCGATCTGCAGGATGCGCGCGACCCACAGATGACGGCGGGCATCGTGACCGAGTTGCGCGTGATCAACGGCCAGCGCGGGCGCGTGGCCATCTTCAAGCTCGACGACAAGAGCGATGTGATCGAGGCCGTGGCCAATGAGGAACTGCTCGATGCCAACCGCGACCTGCTCAAGGACGACGAGCTGATCGTGGTGCAGGGCAAGGTCCAGCCAGACCGGTTCTCGGGTGGCTTGCGCCTGAATGTGCAGCAGGTCTGGAGCCTGGGCGCGGCGCGCTGCCGCTTCGCGCGCTTCCTGCGCGTGAAGGCCAGGGGGCAGGACTGCCCGGTGGCCGATGTGCTGCGCGAGTTCCCGGCACGCCGTGTGCCGGCGCCGCAGCCGGACCTGCCGGAGACTGTGCAGGGCCTGCCGATCCGCGTGGTGATCGAGCGTGTCGCCGCCGAGGTGTCGGCGCGTGCCGAGCTGGAGCTGGGCGATGGCGCGCGTTTCTTCCCGAGCGACCAGGCCCTGATCCGAATCAAGGAGTTGATGCCCGGTGGTGTGCCCGAGGTGGTCTACGGCGAAGGGTAAGAAGAGGACAAGGGCGCGGCGCTGAGCGCACCGGCCCTTGTCCTGCGCCAGGCCCCTGGCTCAGCGCGCCACGATGGCGAACTGGCCATCCTGGCGCAGGCGCGCCCAGAAGGCCGAGCGGGCCGCATCGAAGCCCACCGCCACATCACCCACGCACGCACCGCTCACGTCGGACGGGGCGGTGGTGAGGTAGCTGGCCACATAGGCCTGCTGGCTCACGCAATTGCTGGCGACCACGGGCACCCAGGCGTTCGTGCCGGCGTTCCAGCGCGCCAAGGTGGCGTTGGCCGCGGTGGCGGCGGCCGGCAGCTTGAATTCCAGCACGTAGGGGTCGTTCGGTGCGGCCGGGTCCAGCGTCCAGCTGCGCGAAGCCCAGGTGGGCAGCACCACCGGGGCCTTGCCGCTCTCGGTGCCATCGCCGCGCGAGCCCGCCAGGCCCGAGTCGACCTCGATGTTCTTGGCGACGCCGTAGGGATCGATGTAGGTACCGCCCTGTGCCGCGATGCCGCTCACGTGCAGGCGGTCAGACAGCGTGGCGGCCGTCTTGCGCTCCCAGGCCAGCACGACCTGCTTCTTCAGGTCGATGGTGGTGGCGCGCACCTCGATCTCTTCATCTGCCGTGCCTTCGTTGACGATGCGGGCACGCTGGCTGTTGTTGAGGTTGGGCCGCCAGCTGGCGTGCTCGATGAACAAGTAGCGGTACATCATCGACAGCATCTCGCGGTTGGTGCTGGCCTCCGTCTTGCCGGGCTCCGCCGCCATGGTGCGGGTGCGCGTGTCGTGGCGGTTGAATGTGCGGTTCTCACCATCCAGGATGCGCGCGCTGCCGCCGCTGGGCGAAGCGCAGGCGCTGGTGCGGTACGACGAGTCGTAGATGTTGTTGAGCTGGATGCCGGCCGGGATGCTGGACGGGAACACGATCTTCTCGCACCGCGTGGCGCTGCGCGTGAAGCGGTCGAACAGGTGCCAGTTGGGTGCGGCCAGCTCCTTCGCGCCACCGCTGTTGTTCATGGCGGTGTGCTCGGCGTACCAGGCCTTGAAGTCGATCTTGTCGTCCTGGATGTCGAAGATCGAGGCGTTGACGTCCAGCGTGCCGGTGGATTCCACACGCGCCTTGAGCATCAGCGTGCTTTGCACCTGTTCGTGCTCGCCGAAGCGGTTCTCGTAGCCCTTGTACGAGGCGCTGCCCGAGACGATCTGCGTGAACGGGCGGTAGGTGTCGTCGCGCAGCGCGCTGCGGGCGTACATGTGCTCATGGCCGGAGATGTAGATCACGTCGTTCTCGGCGAAGAGGCGGCGGTACTTGTCGTACACGCCCTTGAAAGCCACATCGCCTTCTTCCGACAGGTAGCCCTCGGCGATACGCTCGCGCAGCAGGCCGTACTTGTTGCCCACGAAGGAGTTGTGGGTCTGCAGCAGGATGTGGTCGACCTTGGCGCGGTGCTTGGCGATGGTGCGCTCGATGAAGTCGTACGAAAAGGGCATCCAGCCGTAGGAGATGTTGAGGAACAGCACGTTGCCACGCACCACGGCGTAGTTCTTGTTGCGCGCGCCGGCCATGTGCTCGGCGTCGGCGGGGATCACGGCGCCGATCCAGTCGTGCCAGTCCTGGTCCTTGCCCTTGTTGTCGTGGTTGCCCATGATGGGCAGGAAGGTCATGTCCGCCAGGTAGGGCTCGGCCACGGCGCGCCACTGCTGGTGCTCGGCCGCTGTGCCGTTCTCGCCCAGGTCGCCGACGACCAGCACCACCTTCACCCCTTGCGCCTTGTAGAGGTCCAGCAGGGCTCGCATGGGGTGCTCGGCCACCAGTTCATTGCCGCCCTGGGTGTCGGGCAGCACGCCGACCTTGATGGCCTGGGGTTGCGTGTCCACCTGGGCCGGGGGCAACTGAGTGTCGGGGTTGGCATCGCCACTGCCGCCTCCACCACCGCAGGCCGTCAGCGTGGCTGCGGCCAGCAGGCCCAGCCCGAAGGCCACACCACGTCTCCTTGTCGATTGCGACATGTTCTCTCTCCAACTTCCGTTCAGTTACAACGGCGCGGAGTGTTGGTCGTGGCGATGACTCCGGTGTGACCCGATATGAGCCGGCGCGTGATCCGTTGTCATGTTTTTTCCGGACGCCGGTGAGGCTGAGCTTGCTCCTCGGCCCGCCTTGATGCAGCGATGAGGCCTTGCGAGAGCTTCGCAGGGTGTCTTGCGCGCCATCAAGAGGCGCAGTCCATCCCCTTCCCTTCCCCTTGCAGCAGGCAAGCCTTCGTCCAAAGAGATCCAAAGGGGTCCCAAAGGGATTGGATAACTGTATGTATGTACAGTAAAATGACGCCAGTCACCCCATCCCAAAGGCGTGCAGAAGGCCCCCACCATGGACACGCCACCCGAAGACACCATCCCCCCTACGCCAGATGACCGCCGTCGTGCCGTCCCCCTCAAAGGCCGGGGCACGGCCACCCGTCTGGCCCATCGCTTCGAATCCACCGCCCGCGAGGCGGACCTGGACAACACGCCGCCGCCCGCGGCGGGCGGCAGCCATGAGCACGACGAGTTCGCCGTCGAAGGCGTGCCCGTCACCAGCGTGGTCCATGAGCAGGCCCGCAGCATCCTGTCGCGCAACGACTCGCCCGACATCCCCTTCATGTGGTCGATCAATCCCTACCGGGGCTGCGAGCACGGCTGCATCTACTGCTACGCCCGCCCCACCCACAGCTACCTGAACCTGTCGCCCGGGCTGGATTTCGAAACCCGGTTGGTGGCCAAGGTCAATGCGGCCGAGCTTCTGCGCAAGGAGCTCTCGCGCGCGTCGCACGAGCCCAGCCCCGTCAACATCGGCGCGGCCACCGATGCCTACCAGCCCATCGAGCGCGAGCTGCGCATCACGCGGGGTGTGCTGGAGGTGCTGGCCGAGTGCCAGCATCCCTTCACCATCGTGACCAAATCCAGCGGTGTCGAGCGCGACATCGACCTGCTGGCGCTGGCCGCGCAGCGCCGGCAGACGGCCGTGTTCATCAGCATCACTTCGCTGGATGCCGCGCTCAGCCGCAAGCTCGAGCCCCGCGCAGCGGCACCGCACAGGCGCCTGCAGACCGTGAGGCGGCTCAGCGAGGCCGGCGTGCCCGTGGGCGTGAACGTGGCACCCATCATCCCCTTCCTCAACGAGCCGGAGATCGAGCGGATCATCGCGGCGGCGGCCGAGGCCGGCGCGCGCAGCGTCCACTACACCATCGTGCGCCTGCCCTGGGAGGTCAACCCGCTGTTCCAGGAATGGCTGGGCCACCACGTGCCCGAGCGGGCCGGGCGCATCATGGCCCGCATCCGCGACATGCGCGGCGGGGCCGATTACCGCGCCGAGTTCGGCACGCGCATGAAGGGGCAGGGCATCTGGGCCGATCTGATCCGCCAACGCGTGAATGCGGCGCGGCAGCGCGCGGGTGTCACGGGGCTGGGGCCGGTGCTCGATGGCGGGGCTTTCGTGCCGTTTGCCGCGCCGGTTCGTCACCGATCTGTCGGGGGTGCCGAAGGCCAGACAGAACTTTTCTGAATCCAATGCGCGGTCTGCCGCGCGCTTCACTGGATCTCGGTGGCCTCGGCCTCGTGGACGCGGGCGAACAGGTCTTCGGCGCGTCGCGTGGCATCGCGCTCGGGCAGTGCGCTGTCACCGTCGGCATCGTCATCCCCGCCATCGCCATCGGCCGAGTTGAACACCGGCAGCGGATCCAGCTGACGCCACACCGGGGTGCTGATCAGCAGGCTGGTGAGCAGGGTGGCGCTGCGCGAGATCCACCAGACCGCACCGACGGAGAGCGCCGTGCCGCTCATCTGCATGGTCTCGGCCGACACCATGTTCAGAAGCTTGTTGCCCTCATCCCCGACACCGCTCAGGGGGCTGGGAACCGCCGTGTTGCTCAGGCTCACATCGCCCGGCGAGACGCTGACATTGATCGGCGCGAGGCCGGTCATCAGCGCGGCATTGTGGGCGCCGGTGTTCGCGAGAAGGCTGGCGAAGGCGCCCGCGTCCGTGCCTGGCGGGCCGGTGCCGGTGCCGGACGAGGCGGCGGCGGGCTTGAAACTCAGGTGATCGGCCAGCCGGCTGGCGACGATGGTGTCGGGCACCACGATGGGGGCACCATCGGTGAGGGGGGCGGCAGGAGCCGGTGTTGACGCGGGCTCGGGTGAAGGGGTGGTCGGCGTCGTGGCGACCGGTGAGGGCGCAGGGGCTGGTGCCGGTGCGGGGCTGGGCGCTGGCGCCGGTGTGGTCGGTGTGTCGGGCAGTTCCGGCCCGGTGTCAGGCATGGAGACGATCTGCGTGATGCTCGACTGCACCATGGCCGTGCCGTCGGGGTACCCGTCGCGCAGCGTGACCGTCATGTTGTCGCCCAGGTGCTGGCTGACACCGGCATAGACCAGGCGTGCGCCCTGCTGGCCGGCCATGAAGCTGTTGAGCTGCGCCAGGGTGCCGGTGAGCTGCACGGTGCCGGTGTCCACGCCGTTGATGCCGACGCCGGTGCTGCCGGCGTTGCCGGTCACCGTGCCGAACTGCACCTGCAGCGTCACGGTGAGCGTCTGGGTGCCCGCATCGACATCGGCCAATTGCCAGCTGCCGGCGCCCAGCAGGGACAGGGGCTGGCCCATCGGCAGGCTCCAGGTGCCCGGCCCGCTCAGGGTGGGCGCGTCGTTCACCGGGGCCACGCTGATGTTCAGCGTCGTGGCGATGGTGCTGGCGCCTTCCGGATCACTCACGGTGAACACGAGACTGTCGGCCAGGGTTTCCGATCCGTCATGCACGTAGCGCACCAGGCCGGTATCGATCTGGGCCTGTGTGAAGGTGGTGAGTGCCACGCCAGGGGCAGTGCTCAGTTCCAGGCGACCATGCGCAGGCAAGCCTGTGACGGCGTAGGTGAGTTGGGCCGCGCCATGGTCGGCATCGGTGGTCTGCAGGGCACCGCTCGACAAGGCGGCGTGCGCGCCTTCGTTGACCGAGAGGCCCGTGTTGGTGCTGAGCACGGGCGGCGCGTTGTAGTGGTTGATCGTGGCGGTGGGCGCGCTGTCCACGGCTTCGGGCGTGCCTTGGCCATCGGTGTAGCTGGCCCGCACGGTCAGGGTGCCGCCCACATCGTCCAGGCCCAGCAGGTAGGTGCTGCCGGTGACGCCGGTGTCCACGCCGTCGCGCCACCATGTGTAGGTGATGGTGCCCAGGCCGTCCATGTCGGCCAGGGTGTTGCTGGCGGTCAGTGTCTGGCCGCGCGTGGGCGTGCCGCTGATGCTCACGCCGCCGGTGGGGGCGTCGTTGACGTTGGCGATGGTGCTGGTGGCGGCGCTGCTCACCGACTCGGGTGTGCCTTGCCCATCGGTGTAGACCGCGCGCACGGTGATCGTGGCGCCCACATCGGACTGGCTCAGCGCATAGGTGGTTCCGGTGGCGCCTGTGTTCACGCCATCGCGCCACCACTGGTAGGTGATGGTGCCCAGGCCGTCGACATCAGCCAGGGTGTTCGAGGCCGTGAGTGTCTGGCCTTCGGTGGCGGTGCCGCTGATGCTCACGCTGCCGGTCGGTGCATCGTTGACGTTGGCAATGGCACTGGTGGCGGCGCTGTCTACAGATTCCGGGGTGCCCTGGCCATCGGTGTAGAGGGCGCGCACGGTGATCGTGCTGCCCACGTCGGCCTGCGTCAGCGCATAGGTGGTGCCCGTGGTGCCGGTGTCCACACCGCCGCGCAGCCAGTGATAGGTGATGGTGCCCAGGCCATCGGCATCGGCCAGGGTGTTGCTGGCGGTCAGCGTCTGGCCTTCGGTGGCTGTGCCGCTGATGCTCACATTGCCTGTGGGCGCATCGTTGACGTTGGTGATGGCGCTGGTAGCGGCGCTTTCCACCGATTCGGGCGTGCCCTGACCGTCGGTGTAGACGGCGCGCACGGTGAGGGTTGAGCCCACATCCGACTGGGTCAGTACGTAGGTGGTGCCCGTGGCACCGGTGTTCGAGCCATTGCGCCACCACTGGTAGATGATCGTGCCCAGGCCATCCACATCGGCCAGGGTGTTCGATGCCGTGAGTGTCTGGCCCTGGGCCGCGGTGCCGCTGATGCTGACTGAACCCGTGGGGGTGTCATTGATGTTGGCAACGGCACTGGTGGCAGCGCTCTCCACCGACTCGGGCATACCTTGTCCATCGGTGTAGAGGGCGCGCACGGTGATCGTCGATCCGACGTCTGCCTGGGTCAGCACGTAGGTGGCGCCTGTGGTGCCGGTGTTCGAGCCATCACGCCACCATTGGTAGGTGATGGTGCCCAGGCCGTCCACATCGGCCAGGCTGTTGGATGCTGTGAGCGTCTGGCCCTGCGTGGCGGTGCCACTGATGCTGACCGAGCCTGTGGGCACATCGTTGACGTTGGCGATGGCACTGGTGGCGGCGCTCTCCACCGATTCGGGTGTGCCTTGAGCATCGGTGTAGACAGCACGCACGGTGATCGTGCTGCCCACGTCGGACTGGGTCAGCACATAGGTCGCACCCGTGGCGCCGGTGTTCGACCCATTGCGCCACCACTGGTAGGTGATGGTGCCCAGGCCATCGGCATCGGCCAGGGTGTTGGAGGCGGTAAGCGTCTGGCCTTGTGTGGCCGTGCCACTGATGCTGACCGAACCCGTGGGCGCGTCGTTGACGTTGGCGATGGCGCTGGTGGCGGCGCTTTCCACCGATTCGGTCGTGCCCTGGCCGTCGGTGTAGACGGCGCGCACGGTGAGGGTTGAGCCCACATCCGACTGGGTCAGTACGTAGGTGGTGCCTGTGGCACCGGTGTTCGAGCCATTGCGCCACCACTGGTAGGTGATCGTGCCCAGGCCATCCACATCGGCCAGGGTGTTCGATGCCGTGAGTGTCTGGCCCTGGGCCGCGGTGCCGCTGATGCTGACTGAACCCGTGGGTGTGTCATTGATGTTGGCGACGGCACTGGTGGCAGCGCTCTCCACCGACTCGGGCGTACCTTGTCCATCGGTGTAGAGGGCGCGCACGGTGATCGTCGATCCGACGTCTGCCTGGGTCAGCACGTAGGTGGCGCCTGTGGTGCCGGTGTTCGAGCCATCACGCCACCATTGGTAGGTGATGGTGCCCAGTCCATCGACATCGGCCAGAGTGTTCGACGCCGTGAGCGTCTGGCCCTGCGTGGCCGTGCCGCTGATGCTCACGCTGCCGGTGGGCGCGTCGTTGACATTGGCCACGGTTGATGTCGCGGTGCTGCTGACAGACTCGGCCGTGCCGTGTCCATCGGTATAGACGGCGCGCACGGTGATCGTGCTGCCCACGTCGGACTGGGTCAGGGCATAGGTCGAGCCCGTGGCGCCGGTGTTCGATCCGTCACGCCACCACTGGTAGGTGATCGTGCCCAGACCATCGACATCGGCCAGAGTGTTCGACGCCGTGAGCGTCTGGCCTTGCGTGGCGGTGCCGCTGATGCTCACGCTGCCGGTGGGTGCGTCGTTGAGGTTGGCAATGGCGCTGGTGGCTGCGCTGTCCACGGACTCAGGGGTGCCTTGGCCGTCGGTGTAGAGGGCGCGCACGGTGATCGTGCTGCCCACGTCGGACTGGGTCAGCACATAGGTTGAGCCCGTCGCGCCGGTGTTCGAGCCATCACGCCACCACTGGTAGGTGATGGCGCCCAGACCATCGACATCGGCCAGCGTGTTGGATGCTGTGAGCGTCTGGCCCTGGGTGGCCGTGCCGCTGATGCTGACCGAACCCGTGGGCGCATCGTTGAGGTTGGCGATGGCGCTGGTGGCGGCGCTCTCCACCGACTCGGGCGTGCCTTGGCCGTCGGTGTAGACAGCGCGCACGGTGATGGTGCTGCCCACGTCGGACTGGGCCAGCACATAGGTTGAGCCCGTCGCGCCGGTGTTGGCACCATCACGCCACCACTGGTAGGTGATGGTGCCCAGGCCGTCCACATCGGCCAGGGTGTTCGAGGCGGTGAGTGTCTGACCTTGCGTGGCCGTACCGCTGATGCTGACGGTTCCCGTGGGCGCATCGTTGACGTTCGCGATGGCGCTGGTGGCGGCGCTGTCCACGGATTCCGGGGTGCCTTGGCCGTCGGTGTAGATGGCGCGCACAGTGATCGTTGCTCCGACATCGGCCTGTGTCAGCACGTAGGTGCTGCCGGTGGCGCCCGTGTTGGACCCATTGCGCCACCACTGGTAGGTGATGGTGCCCAGGCCGTCGACATCGGCCAGCGTGTTCGAGGCGGTGAGCGTCTGGCCTTGCGTGGCGGTGCCGCTGATGCTCACGCTGCCGGTGGGCGCATCGTTGACATTGGCCACGGTCGATGTCGCGGTGCTGCTGACAGACTCGGCCGTGCCCTGCCCATCGGTGTAGACGGCGCGCACGGTGATGGTGGCGCCCACGTCGGCCTGGGTCAGTTCATAGCTCGTGCCGGTGGCGCCGGTGTTCGAGCCATCACGCCACCACTGGTAAGTGATGGCGCCCATCCCATCGGCGTCGGCCAGGTTGCTCGATGCTGTCAGCGTCTCTCCCTGAGTGGCCGTGCCGCTGATGCTGACCGAGCCCGTGGGCGCATCGTTGATGTTGGCGACAGCGCTGGTGGCCGTGCTGTTCACCGCTTCGGCCGTGCCGCCCATGTCGGTGTAGGTGGCGCGCACGGTGATGGCCTTGCCCACGTCGGCCTGGGTCAGGGTGTAGGTGCTGCCCGTGGCCCCGGTGTTCACGCCATCGCGCAGCCACTGGTAGGTGACGCTGCCCATGCCGTCGGCATCGGCCAGGGTGTTGCTGGCGGTCAGTGTCTGGCCTTGCGTGGGCGTTCCGCTGATGCTCACGCTGCCCGTGGGTGCGTCATTCACGGCCGTGATCGAGATCTCGGCCGTGGCGGTTGCGCTGGTCGTGTAGCCATCGGTGGCCACGATGGTGATGAAGCGCGTGGTGGTGTCGGGTGCCTCGGAGAGGTTGTTGTAGCTGATGCTGCGCAGCACCTGCTGATAGCGCGCCAGGGTGTCTGTGCCGCTCAGCGTCAGCACGCCCGTGCCGCTGTCGTAGCTGGCGGTGATGCTGGTGCCGGTGGTGGTGGCCGCCAGCGATTCGAGCGCGCCGTTGAACGGGTTGGTCAGCGTGACCGTCATGCCGGTCAGGTTGGTGCTGTCGCTGTCGGTGATGCTGGCGTCGCTGTCGGCGATGGTGACCGGCCCGCCGTTTTCGACGAAGGTCTTGTGGCTGTCAGGCCCGGTGGCGCCGGTGCTGTTGTTGGGGTCCAGGTCGATCACCGTGGTCGTGGGGGCCGTGTAGGTGATGCTCAGTTGCGGGCGCCAGGCCGCCGTGCCGTTTTCGGAGGTGGCGATGATCCACTCGTTGCCGTCGAACTTGATCACCCAGCCCAGGTTGTCGGCGCCATCGGCCCAGGCCTGCACGGTGCTGGCCAGCCCCGTGAAGGTGCGGTAGCCGGGCGAACTGGCGTCCACGCTGCTGTCGGCCGAGCTGCTGGCCTCCACGTTGTTGAACTGCGCGCCGCTGCCCAGGTCGCTCCAGATGCTGGATTCGTCCCAGTTCAGACCCAGGATGCGGTGCAGGGTGGGGTTGGTGGTTCCGTCTTCGATGGCGTAGATCGTCAGCGATGCCGAATTGATGGTCGAGCCATAGGGAATCTGGCCGGGGCCGTTGCCGAAGATACTGTCGAAGCGGATCAGGCCCTGTTCGGTGCCGCTGCCCGAGCCGTCGAAGCTGATGGTGGTGTTGTTGCCCTGGCTGGTGTTCGTGCCGTTGCGCACGTAGGTGTCCTGCGTGCCGGCGTAGCCGTTCGAGCCCTGCTGGAAACCAGTGCTGACCGAACCCGGCGTCGGGTCGGTCACGGTGATCGACGCATCGCGCGGTGTGGCCGCCACGCCGAAGGCGTCGACCAGTGCGAAACGCACCGTGCGTGTGGTGGTCGAGGGCGTGGTGCCGTTGGTGTTCTGGTAGGTGATGTTCGAGGCCAGCGCCCCCACGGCCGCGGCCGTGGCATTGGCGTTGAGCGTGATGACCAGCGCCGCGCCGCCCGTGCCGCCGGCCCAGGTGCCGATGACCACGCCACCGTAGGGGACGTTGCTGCCGCTCAAGCCGATCTGGCCTGCGCCAGCCCCTTGGTTCAGGATGGCCAGCACATCCTGTGCGGCGGTCGAGCCGGCCGTGAACGACACGGTGAGGGTGCCGCCGTTGAAGCCGACCATGTCGACATCGGTGATGCTGGCTGCATAGCCTTGGTCGATCACCCGGGCGCCATCGCCCTTGACATAGCCCAGCGTGTCGCCCGCCACGTTGTTCAGCACGGTCTGGCTGAAGCGGTTCCACACGTAGGTGAAGTTCTGGCGGTAGGTTTCCCCGGTGGCCGCGTCCAGCTGCGTCACGGTGCCCCAGCTGCTGCCATTCCAGGCCACGAAGTTCAGGTCGGAGCCGCTGTCCTGCACCCCCATCATGATGGTGTTGGTGTAGGGGTCGGCGTAGAGCTTGGTGATGTAGGGCTTGTCGGTACCGCCCATGCTGGGGCCCGTCAGCTCGCCAGACCAGCCGCTGCCGCTTGTCCAGGTCTGGTAGTAGACATTGGGCCAGGTGTCCTTGCTGTAGGCCACCAGCAGATCACCGGATTTGGATTCGAAGGCCACGCCGGCCGTGATGGGGCGGTCCGTGAGCGAAGGGGCCGTGGTGGTCAGCACGGTCTGCCCACTCCAGCTGCTGCCGTCCCACACGGCGGCCCACACGTTGTGGGTCGATGTCTGCGCGACGATGGCGATGCGGTTGCTGCCCGCATCCGAAGCCACGGCCGTGGCGTACAGCTCGGCCGTGCCGCTCACGGCACCCGGGGCGGTGATGCTGGCTTCGCTGCTCCAGGTGCTGCCGTTCCAGATGCGGTATTGCACCGTGGGCTGGTTGGAGGCGGCGTTGTCATAGAACACCAGCGCGCGGCCGCTCTGGCTTTCGTAGGCCACGTCGATCTCGAAGTACTGCTTGGAGCTGTCGCTGCCCAATGTCTGCGCATTGCCCCAGCTCGAACCGTTCCAAACGATGGCGTACTGGTGGTTCGAGGAGGCGCTGGTCTCGGCCACCAGCACCATCTCGTCGGACCTGGGATTGGCGGCCAGCTTCATCTGGTAGGGCTCGCCCGAGACCGGCGCCGTGATCGTGTTGACGGCCGACCAGCTGGTACCGTTCCACACCGCGTACGACAGGCCCGTGGTGCCGGTGTTGCCGTTGTCCCAGATCAGGATGGCATCGCCGCTGGTGCTTTCATAGGCCACGGCGAAGCTGTTGTACTGCGAGGCCGCCGCCGCCGGCGATGCCAGCGGCAGGGTGAGCGGTGCTGTCCACTTGCTGCCATCCCACACCAGGGCCAGGATCTTGCCCGAGACGTCGGCAGAGCCGATCATGATGACCTCGTTGCGCGTGGGCGCCTCGGCGGCCAGCATCATCGTGATGTCGTCGCTGGTGTTGATGCCGGTGACCGCGGGCAGCGAGAAGCTGCTGCCGTTCCAGCTGGCGTACCAGCTGTAGAGCTGGTCGTTGACGTTCCAGATGACCTTGCCGCGGGTGCCCGCGGCCGTGGCCACCACCATCATGGCGGCTGAGAACTCCGAGGCGCCGGAGGGGCCGCCCTCGATGTTGGCCACGGCGGTGATGTAGTGGCCGGCGGCTACGGTAGGCAGGTCGATGCTGAAGGAAACATCGCCCGTGGTCGCATCCGTGGTCACCGTGATGGAGCCGAGGTAGACGCGGCCTTCGCCGTAGCCACTCGCATCCGCCGTCGGGCTGCTGAAGAAATCGATGGTGACGGGCTGGGCCTGTGCATGCCACTCCAGCGAGCCGGTCACCTTGGTCACGGTGCCGTCGTTGAAGGCCGAGGTGATGACCGGCGTGTTGTTGCTGTAGTTCGCGCCGCCATCGCCATCGCCGGTGTCGTTGGCCGTGACGCCATCGTTGTTCAGATCGATGCCCAGGCCGCCGTTGCTGTAGATCGCGTTGCGGTAAAACAGGTTGTTGTTGCCCGAGGCCACCGCGATGCCGGCGCCCGTGTTGCCCGCGATGATGTTGCCTTCGCCGGCATTCTTGCCGCCCACCTGCACATTGCTGGCGGCGATGTACACACCGGCGCCCCCATTGCCCAACAGGGTCGTGCCATCGCTGCCCACACCGATGTAGTTGCCCAGGATGTAGTGGGTGTCGCTGGCCGTGGTGTTGACGCTGATGCCGTGGCCAGTGTTGCCAGAGATGACGTTGCGCGCGGCGGCCGTGCTGCCGCCGATCGTCACTGCATCGTTGGTCTGGATGTTGACGCCCACGCCGCCGTTGGCCAGGGCTGCCGTGCCGGTGGCGTTCAGGCCGATGATGTTGCCGGTGATGGTTGTGTCGCCGTCACGGATGTCGATGCCGAGGGTGGTGTTGCCCGAGACCACGTTGCCCGTGATCAGCACGCTGCCCGTGTCGTCCTTGTAGATGCCGGCGCCGCCGCCCGCCAGGGACGCCGTGCCCGTGGCATTGGTGCCGATGTAGTTGCCCTGGACGGTGGTGGTGCCGGTGGTGGTCAGCCAGATGTTGCGGGTGGAGAAGCCAGAAATCACGTTGCCCGCGCCGGCTGCCGATCCGCCGATCATCACGTTGGTGGAACTGCTTTCCACCATGATCCCGTAATCCGCCTTGTTGGCCATCAGGCCCGTGCCGGCGGCATTGGTGCCGATGTAGTTGCCCTGGACGATGGCGTTGTCCGAGCCGCTGCCCAGGTAGATGTTGTAGGTGGCGCCATTGCCGGAGATGACGTTGCGATCGGCCGACGTGGTGCCGCCAATGGTGAGGTTGGCGCCCAGGTTGTAGATGCCATAGGCGTCGTTGCGCTCGGTGGCGCCCGCGTCGGTGCCGTCGGCGTTGAGGCTGCCGATGTAGTTGCCGACGATGGTGTTGCCGTTGGAGTTGGCGGCGATGTAGATGCCGTAGCTGGTGAAGTCGCGGATCACCAGGCCACGGATGGTGGTGCCGTCGGCCGTGCCCGAGAGGTTGATGCCGGTGGCGCTGCCGCCATTGCCGTCGAGCACGATCAGCGGATGCCCGGCAGCGCCGGTACCCGGCTGGGTGCTGCCGTCGATCGTCACCGCCTCCGTGAGGGTGGGCATCACGGCATAGGGCGTGATCGTGTACTCGCCGTAGGTGCCCGCCGACCCCGTGATGTTGAAGGCGATGGTGTCGGCGCCCGCGTTGGCATTGGCCTGGGTGATGGCCCAGCGCAGCGTGCCGGCCGTGGTGGCCGCGCTCGCGTTGTCGACGGTGGAGGTGACGGTGTAGGTGGCCAGTACGCCGTACCAGCTCGGCTGCTGCCACAGTCCGAACAGCGTCTGTGCATCGACCTGACCCAGGTGGTACTCCAGGGCCCAGTCGCCGCCGAGCATGCTGGCCCCGGTCAGGTCGTCGCTGGCGGCCACGTCGGCGCCTGTCAGCAGGGCCAGATCGTCGATCAGCAGCCGGCCATCGACGCCAGCGGCCAGGTCGCAGCCATAGAGCATCAGGTCGGCGTCGGCGCTGAGGGCTGCGCCCCAGCCGGCGATGTCCTGCGCACGGGATTGCAGCGCGGCCAGGTCCAGCCGGGTGCCGCCCAGGGTCAGGCCGGTGGTGTCGCCGTGGCTGAGGATGTGGACCGCATCGTACGGGCCGTGCGCCTGGGCCAGGGTGCGGGTGATGACCTCGATGCCATCCTCGCCCTGGCCGATGGCGACGATGTCCAGCGCGCGGCCCTGGGCCTGTTGCGCCTGCAGGTCGGCGATCAGGGTGTCGGCATGCTCGATGCCCAGGTCGACGAAGACGATGTCGCACAGCGGCGCCGCGTTCTGGTCGGCCTGGGAGTGTGGCGTGGCCTGGATGGGGCTCTGGGCCGCATTGGACTGGGGGGCGGCGATGGCCGCGTACTGCAGGCTGGCGGAAGGGTTGGGCGCAGATGCGGCGCTGCCTGCCGTTGCCGCGTCACCGGCCAGCCACACCGAAGCCTCGGCTGAAAACAGCAGCCGGGGTTCAAGCTCTTCGATCTCGGCACGAGGCTGAGACGGGGTGGTTTGCCTGGGAGGGGGGCGGCGCACGTGTACTCCTGCTGTCGCCTGCGTAAAGCATCATCGGTGGGGCGGCAAACAGGCCCGCACGGATAGATCGCGACCTTCCCATTGTCCCAGCGGGGCTGATCGGGGCGCGTGTAATAAGACACGGAAAGGCCGCTTGTTTACAGCCAACGGTTGTTTAAGTCGCGTGTCGTCACGTCATGCGATGTCCGGGTAGACCAATTCCGCCACGCGAGGTTCTTCAAAGATGAGTTCCGCCTCGGCGTGGGCTGAGGCGTCCATGGTGTCGTCATCCTGGCCATCCTCGGTATCGGGGTCTGCCCCGGTGGACAGCACCGGCAGCGGGTCCATGTTGCGCCACACGGGGGTGGTCACCAACAGGCTGGTCAGCAAGGTGGCTCCGCGTGCGGCCCACCACACCGCGCCCACCGAGAGCACGGTGCTGGTGGTCTGCAGGGTGGTGGGGGTGAGGTCCAGCAGCGTGGGCAGGTCCGCGGTCGCGGTGGCCGCCAGGCGGCCCAGGGCCGATGCGATGTGCACCGGCGTGTCGCCGCTCAGGGCGATGTTGACCGGGGCCTGCAGGAGGTTGCCGCCCAACGGGGCGGCGTTGGTGTTCAAGCCGGGCACGATCGAGTGGACCGACTGGAAGGCGGCATTCTGCCAACCTTGCGCAGCGTTCGGTCCGGCCAGACCCATGCTGAAGGCGCGGGCCGTGCCATAGGGCGTGTGGTCGCCCGACAGTGCGGGGCCAATGCCCATGCCGGGGCGTCCGCTCTGACCGGGCGAGGGCCGGGTGGGATCGCCCGGCGTTTCGGGGCCGGCCGTGGATGTGTCCTGCTGGCCCCCACCGCCACCAGGGGTGGTGGGAGTGGACGGGCCTGTGTTGTCGCCGCCGCTTTCGCTGCCGGTGCCACCCTGGCCGGGGGTGCCCGTGGTCGGGGGCGTGACGATGGGCAAGTTGGGCGTGGACGGGCCGGTGCCCGGGCCCGTGGGCAGCATGGGGCCCAGGTCACCGCCTGCCGGTGCCTGCACGGTCAGGCGCACGGTGGCGATGTTGCTCTGCCCCATCCCGTCATCGGCCAGGTAGGTGAAGGTGTCACTGCCGCTGAAGCCGGCGCGTGGGGTGTAGAGCCAGCTGCCGTCGGCCTGCAGGCTCAGCGTGCCCTGACTGGGGCCTTGCACCAGTTGCGGGGTCAGCGGGCGCAACTCAGGGGCCTGCGCATGCTGCAGCAACTGGGCCGACTCCATGCGAAGCGGCGTGCCGAAGGGCATGCTCCACCCATGGTCGACCACGGTGGGCGCGTCGTAGACATCGGTGATCGCGATGCTGGTGGTGGCCGTGGCGATGAGCGCACCACCGGGGCCCGAGTGGCCCTGGTCGTTCACCATCAGGGTGAGGGTGTCCGAGGGCGGCGGCTGGTCCGTGTTGACCAGGTACCGCAGCGTGGCGCCCTGCAAGCCATCGAACAGCGCATTGATCTGCGCGATGGTGCCTGTGAGCGTCAATGTGGTCGTGCCCGAGCCACTGACCACCACCCCGGTGCTGCCCGCTGCCACGTTCAAGGTGCCCGACACCACCGACAGGGTCACGCGCACCTGACCCGTGCCTGCATCGACATCCGCCACCATCAGGCCCCGGCCCTGCAAGGCCAGCGGCACCTGCTCGACGGCGTGCAGCCCGATGGGCAACTGCGCCGTGGGGGCATCGTTGCGGTCCGTGAGCGCGATGGCGAAGCTCTGGCTGCTCGTGGAGCCATCGCCGCTGGTGGCCACCACGGTGATGGTGTGCGAACTGGCCGATTCGTAGTCCAGCAAGGCGCCGTTGGCCACGGTGACCACACCGGTGGCGGCGTTGATGGTGAAGCGCCCGCCCGCGCTGTCGCTCAAGGTGTAGGAGATGGTGTTGTTCGTGCCATCCGCGTCCACGGCCCGGGCGGTGATGCCCACGGTGCTGCCATGGGCGGCGTTCTCGGCCACCTGGTTGGCGCTGGCATTCGTGTCGCTCACCGGGCCCACGGCGTGTTCGTTCACGTCGGTGATGCCGATGGTGAAGCTCTGGGTGCTGGTGGCGCCGTCGGTCCCGGTGGCCACCACCGTGATGGTGTGGCTGGTGGCGGATTCGTAGTCGAGCAAGGTGCCGTTGGCCACGGTGACCACGCCGGTGCTGGCGTCGATGGCGAAGCGGCCTGCGGCGTTGTTGCTCAGCGTGTAGGTGACGGCGTTGTTCGTGGCATCGAGGTCCACGGCGTGGGCGGTGATGCCTACGGCAGTGCCATTGGCGGCGTTCTCCGCGACCTGGTTGGGCGTGGTGTCGCTGTCGCTCACCGCGCCCACGGAGAACTCGTCTGCATCGAGCAGGTCGATGGTGAAACTCTGTGTGCTGGTGGAACCATCGCTGCTGGTGACCAGTACCGTGATGGTGTGGCTGGCGGCGGCCTCGCGGTCCAGCAGGGCGCCGTTGAGCACACGCACCACGCCGGTGGATGCATCGATGGTGAAGCGTCCACCGGCATCCTGGCTGAGGCTGTAGGTGATGGCGTTGTTCGTGCCGTCCGCATCGACCGCATGGGCGATGATGCCCACCAGGCTGCCGTTGGCGGTGTTCTCGGCCACCTGGTTGGCCGCGGCGTTGGTGTCGCTGATGGGGCCGACGGCGTGTTCGTTGACGTCGGTCACGTTGATCGTGAAGCTCTGGCTGCTGGTGGAGCCGTCGCTGCTGGTGGCCAGCACGGTGATGCTGTGCGAGGTGGCGGATTCGACATCCAGCAAGGTGCCATTGGCCACGGTGACCACGCCGGTGCTGGTGTTGATCGTGAAGCGTCCGCCCGCGTTGTCGCTCAGTGTGTAAGTGACGGTGTTGCTGTTGGCGTCCTGGTCCGTGGCCCGTGCGGTGATGCCCACGGCGGTGCCGTTGGCCGCGTTCTCGGCGATGGTGTTGGCGGCGGCGTTCACATCGCTCACCGCGCCCACAGGGTACTCGTTGACGTCGGTCAGGTTGATGGTGAAGCTCTGGCTGCTGCTGGAGCCGTCGCTGCTGGCGGCCAGCACGATGATGGTGTGCGAGGTGGCGGCCTCGACATCCAGCAGGCTGCCGTTGGCCACCGTGACCACGCCAGTGGTGGCATCGATGGTGAAGCGCCCGCCCGCATCGTCGTACAGGCTGTAGGTGACGGTGTTGTGGGTGCCGTCCGCATCCACGGCCCGGGCGGTGATGCCCAAGGTGCTGCCGTTGGCGGCGTTCTCGGCCACCTGGTTCGCGGCGGCGTTGATGTCGTTCACCGCGCCCACGGCATGCTCGTTGACGTCGGTGAGGTTGATGGTGAAGCTCTGGCTGCTGGTGGTGCCATCGCTGCTGGTGGCCAGCACGGTGATGCTGTGCGAGGTGGCGGATTCGACATCCAGCAAGCTGCCGTTGGCCACGGTGACCACACCCGTGGTGGCATCGATGGTGAAGCGGCCGCCGGCGTTGTCGCTCAGCGCGTAGGTGACGGTGTTGTGACTGCCATCCAGATCGATCGCATGGGCGGTGATGCCCACGGTGGTGCCGTTGGCGGCGTTCTCGGCCACCAGGTTGGCCGTGGCATCGGTGTCGGTCACGGCGCCGACGGCGAACTCGCTGACATCGCTGATGTCGATGGTGAAGGTCTGGGTGCTGGTGGAGCCGTCGCTGCTGGTGGCGACCACGGTGATGTCGTGCGAAGTGGTGGCCTCGAAGTCGAGCTTGCTGCCATCCAGCACGGTGACCACGCCGGTGGTGGCATCGATGGTGAAGCGGCCGCCCGCATCGTCGCTGAGCGTATAGGTGACGGTGTTGTTCGTGCCGTCGGCATCCACGGCCCGGGCGGTGATGCCCACGGTGCTGCCGTTGGCAGCGTTCTCGGTCACCAGGTCGGAGGCGGCATCGATGTCTGAGACGGCGCCCACGTCGTACTCGTTGACGTCGATCAGGTTGATCGTGAAGCTCTGGCTGCTGGTGGAGCCGTCGCTGCTGGTGGCCAGCACGGTGATGCTGTGCGAACTGGCCGATTCATGGTCCAGCAGGGCGTTGTCGGCCACGGTGACCACGCCCGTCGTCGTGTTGATCGTGAAGCGCCCGCCAGCGCTGTCGCTCAGTGTGTAGGTGACGGCGTTGTTGGTGGCATCCGCATCGGTGGCGTGCGCCGTGATGCCCACCAGCGTGCCGTCGCTCGCGTCCTCGGCCACCTGGTTCGCGGTGGCGGTGATGTCGGTGACCGGGCCTACGGCGAACTCGTTCTGGTCGATCAGGTTGATGGTGAAGGTGCGCGAGGTGCTGCTGCCATCGGTGCTGGTGGCCACCACGGTGATGTTGTGGCTGGCGGCGGCTTCGCGGTCGAGCAGGCTGCCATTGGCCACGGTGACCACACCGGTGGTCGCATCGATGGTGAAGCGCCCGCCCGCGTTGTTGGACAGGCTGTAGCTCACGGTGTCGATCACGTCCGGGTCGATCGCCGAGGCGGTGATGCCCACCGTGGTGCCGTTGGCGGCGTTCTCCATCACGGCGTTGGGGCCAGCCTCCACATCGGACAACGGGCCCACGCCCGCTTCGCTGCCATCGGTGATGGCGATGGTAAAGACCTGGCTGCTGGTGGAGCCATCACTGCTGGTGGCCAGAACGGTGATGCTGTGCGAGGTGGTGGTCTCGAAATCCAGCAGGGAGGCGTCCAGCACGGTGACGACGCCCGTGGTGGCATCGACGGTGAAGCGCCCGCCCGCGTTGTCGCTGAGCGTGTAGGTGACGGTGTTGTGGGTGCCGTCGGCGTCAATGGCCCGCGCGGTGATGCCCACTTCATCGCCATTGGAGGCGTTCTCGGTGACATCATCGGGCGAGGCGTCCACATCGGTGACGGCGCCCACGGCATGCTCGTTCACGTCCGTGACGGCGATGGTGAAGCTCTGGCTGCTGGTGGAGCCGTCGCTGCTGGTGGCGACCACGGTGATGTCGTGCGAGGTGGCGCTCTCGTAATCCAGCAGCATGCCATTGGCCACGGTGACGACGCCGGTGGTGGCGTTGATGCTGAAGCGCCCGCCGGCGTTGTCGCTCAGCGTGTAGGTGATGGTGTTGTTGCTCCCGTCGGCGTCAGAGGCCTGGGCGGTGATGCCCACGGTGCTGCCATGGGCGGCGTTCTCTGCAACGGTGTTGGGGGCGGCGTTGGTGTCTGTCACCGGTCCTACGTTGAACTCGTCCACATCGGTGATGTTGATGACGAAGCTCTGGTTGCTGGTGGAGCCGTCGCTGCTGGTGGCCACCACGGTGATGGTGTGCGAGGTGGCAGCCTCATAGTTCAGCAGCGTGCCGTTGGCGACGGTGACCACGCCGGTCGTCGTGTTGACCGTGAAGCGCCCGCCGGCGTTGTCGCTCAGGGCGTAGGTGACCGTGTTGTTGCTGCCATCGGCATCGACGGCGCGGGCCGTGATGCCCACCGTGGTGCCGTTGGCCGCGTTCTCGGCCACCTGGTTGGCGGAGGCGTTGGTGTCTGTCACGGTGCCGACCGGGAACTCGTTGACATCCGTCACGTTGACCGTGAAGCTCTGGCTGCTGCTGGAACCGTCGCTGCTGGTCGCCAGTACGGTGATGCTGTGCGAGGCGGCGGTCTCGAAATCCAGCAGGCTGCCGTTGGCCACGGTGACCACGCCGGTGCTGGCATCAATCGCGAAGCGCCCACCGGCGTTGTTGCTCAGCGTGTAGGTGATGGTGTTGTTGCTGCCGTCGGCATCGGCGGCGCGGGCTGTGATGCCTACGGTGCTGCCGTGGGTGGCGTTCTCGGCCACGGTGTTGGTGGCCGCGTTGACATCGCTCACGACGCCTACCGCGAACTCGTTGACATCGGTCAGGTTGACGGTGAAGCTCTGGCTGCTGGTGGAGCCATCACTGCTGGTGGCCACCACCGTGATGCTGTGCGAGGTGGCCGCTTCATAGTTCAGCAGCGTGCCGTTGGCCACGGTGACCACGCCGGTGCTGGCGTTGATGGTGAAGCGCCCGCCTGCGTTGTCGCTGAGCGTGAACGTGACGGCATTGGTGCTGCCATCGGCATCCGTGGCCTGCGCCGTGATGCCCACGGTGGTGCCATTGGCCGCGTTCTCGGCCACGCTGTTGGTCGCGCCGTTGGCGTCGCTCACGGGGCCCACGCTGAACTCGTTGACGTCGGTGACGGTCACGGCCAGGGCCTGCGTGTCGGTGAGCGCCCCATCGCTGACCTGCACGATCACGTCGTAGACATTGTTGCCGCCGGCGTCCGTGGGGGCTTCGAAGTCTGGCGCGGAGACAAAGCGCAATACGCCAGTGGCACTGTCGATGGTGAAACGTGCCGCATCCGCGCCACCCACGATGCTGTAGGCCAGGTTGCCGCTGTCCACATCCGTGGCCGTGACGGTGGTGACAGCAGTGCTGTTTTCGCTGATGCCGATGCTGGCGGAAGAGCCACCGCCATTGCTGGTGATCACCGGCGCGTCGTTGACAGCAGTGACGCCCATGGTGCGGGTGGCGGTGTTGCTGGTGGCGCTGCTGCTGTCGGTCACCGTGAAGCTGACGGTGCGTGAGGCGGTGGAAGGGTTCTCGCTGCCGTTGATGTAGGTGATGCTGCGCAGCGCGGCCTGGTACTGCGCCACAGTGGCCGTGCCGCTCAACGTGAGTGTGCCGGTGCTGGCGTTCCAACTGCCGCTGATGCCGTTCTGGTTGGTGAAGGTCAGCAGGTCCTGCCCGCTGCTGTAGTTGCCGGTGATGCGGACGGTGGCGCCATTGAGGTGGGTGCTGTCCACGTCGCTCACCGTCAGGCCGCTGTCCACCACCACCGCGCTGCCGTTCTCGGTGTAGGTGCTGCTGCCGCCAGTGGTCGTGACGACCGGGGCGTCGTTCACCGCGGTGACGGCGATGCTGCGTGTGGCCGCCGTGCTGGCGAGCGAGCCATCCGTCACGGTGAAGCTGACGGTGCGCGCCGCGGTGGAAGGGTTGTCGCTGCCGTTGGTGTAGGTGATGCTGCGCAGCGCGGCCTGGTACTGGGCCACGGTGGCGGTGCCCGTGAGGGTGAGCGTACCGGTGCTGGCGTCCCACACGCCGGTGATGCCGTTCTGGGTCAGGAAGCTCAGCAGATCCTGCCCATTGACGTAGTTGCCGGTGATGCGCACGGTGGCGCCGCTCAGGTTGGCGTTGTCCGCGTCGCTGACCGTCACACTGCTGTCGACCACGACCGCGCCGGCGTTCTCGGTATAGCCCAGCGAACTGCCGGTGGTGGACACCGTGGGCGCGTCGTTCACTGCCGTGACCGTGAGGCTGGATGTGGCTGTGGCGCTCTGCCCGTAGGTGTCCGTGACGGTGATGGTGAGCGTGCGCAGCGCCGTGTCCGGGTTGTCAGAGGTGTTGTTGTAGGTGATGCTGCGCAGCACCTGCTGGTAGTTGGCCAGGGTGTCGGTGCCGCTGAGGGTGAGCACGCCAGTGGCGCTGTTGTAGCTGGCCGTGATGTTGGTGCCGGTGGTGGTGGCGGCCAGCACCTCGGCGGTGCCGTTCGGGCGGTTGTTGAGGGTCACCGTCATGCCGGTCATGCTGGTGGCGTTGCCCGCCGTGATGGTCGCATCGGTGTCCACGACACGGGCGGGCGTGCCTTCGGTGAACCCGCCTGTGTAGTTGTTGCCCGTGGCGCCAGAGCTGTTGTTGGCGTCCAGGTCCAGGCCGGGTGGTGTAGGGGTGATGTAGGTGACCGAGAGCACGGGACGGTTGGACGCGGCTTCGGAACTGTTGAAGGTGTTGTTGGACGAGTTGTAGGCGCTGGTGATCATCCAGCCGTTGTTGGCGGCGGTGCCGTCCGCCCAGGCTTGCAGGGTGGCTATCAGGCCGCCGTCGGTGAAGCCCTTGTAGGCATTGGTCGATCCACGCGAGGTGACCGAGCCATCGGCTGTCGAGACCTTCTCGCTGTCGATGCCACTGCCCAGGCTGTTCCACGTCGAGGACTCGGTCCACCCCGTCGTCACCCTGTAGATCTCCAGTGTGTAGTCGCTGCCCCAGCCTCCGACGCTGGTGGCATACAGGTTCAGGCTCACGCTGGTGATGACCGAGCCCGGTGGGATCTGGCCTGGCCCGGTGCCGATGATGTTGTCGAAGCGGATGAGGACTTGGCTCTCTGCCTGCGTAAGTGCACGCCCGGCCACCATGGATGTCTTGGCGCCGTTGTTCGTGCCGCCGGACAGCATTTCGAGGTAGGTGTCCTGCGTGCCGGTATAGCCGTTCACACCCTCCTGGAAGGTGACGGTTGCCAGCGTGTGCTGCCATGACTCGGCAGAAAACGCCGCGGTGTCGATGACACCCTGCCGGTACTCCAGAACCCAGTCGCCGCCCAGTGCCGCCGCGCCCGTGAGGTTGGTGCTGGCCGCCACATCCGCGCCCGACAGCAGGGCCAGGTCGTTTACCAAGGCCCGGCCCGCGCTGCTGCCAGCCAGATTGCAGCCGTACAGCAGCAGATCGCCATCGGCGGCCATGGCGGCCGACCATGAGGCGATGTCCTGCATGTGGGCGGTCAGGGTAGAGGCATCCAGCCTCGCGGTGCCGATGGTCAAGCCCTGGTCGTCGCCATGGCTGAACACGTGCACGCCTTGCACGTCCTGGTAGCGCGCCAGGGTCTCGGTGATCACGCGCAGGCCGTCGTCGCCCGCCTGGATCTGGATGACCTCAATGGCGCGGCCGGCGGACTGCTCGGCGCGCAGGCCCTCCACGAGCTGCTGGGCACCGTCGACGCTCATGTCGACGAACGCCAGCTCCTGGCCCCTGGCCTGTCGGGCCTGTGTGGTGGTCGCGTCCTGAGGAGGGCTGGTTGGCGCGCCAACCGGGGCCGGCGTCATCAGGGCGGCACTGATCGCGGAAGAAGGTGGGGCAACGGGATCGTGCTGCAGCGGCCCCAGCGGGGGCAGCACGCCCGCCACATCCGACGAGAACAGCAACCGCGGCTCGAGCTCTTCAAGGAAGAGCCGAGCGTATCGAGGCAGCGGCGCTGGGCGTCGGAGCTTGCGTTTCAAAAAGGGCCTACCTGACAGGGGCCTGACCATCTGGCCACCTTTGTCGTCAATTTTCCCTTCGTGCCCCGTTATACGACCTGGGAACAAGTCCCTTGAGGCGTGCGTTATTCACGCTTCAAGGGCGGGCCCTGATGTGCGGGCCGGGGGCCGCCTCAGTCCCAACCCCTACCCCGCCATCCGGAGCGGTGCCAGCCGTCATGGCGCCGATCGTCAAACCGGGCGTCGATGACCACGCCGGGGCGGTAGCCCACCACGGTCACTGGCGAGGGTGCGACGGTCACGGGGGCGTACACGGGGGCCTGCTGCACGGGGGCCGCCACGGCGGGCGTGACCGTCAACTGGACGGGGATGGTGCGCCCAGGCTCGCTGCCCATCTGGGTGGCATAGCGCTGGCCGTTGACTTCGTAGACCACGTCGTAGGCCACGACCTGGTTCTGGTAGGCGGTCTGCTGGCTGCAGCGGCGCACGGTTTGCGTGCCACCGGGGCGGCCATCGGTCTCGATGTGGTTGCCCAGCACCGCGCCGCCCATGAGGCCCACGCCGGTGGCAATGGCGTTGCCTGCGCCCTTGCCCACGGCATTGCCCAGGGCCGCCCCCGCGATGGCGCCGATGATGGCGCCGGCACCAGTGCTGCGCGGCGCCGTGGCCTGCAGTTCGTCGTAGCAGGCCTGGGTAGGCACGGCCACCTGGGCCACCACCGGGGTGCTGGAGATCACGCGGGCGTTGACGGTGGCCACCGAGGACGAGGGCGTGCCCATATAGCTGCCCACGGCGGGGCCGGCCCAGACCGAGGCGGTGGACAGGGCTGCCAGCGCAGCGATGGTGGCGCGCAGGGCGATCGGAAAAGGGCGGTAAGACATCTGTCTGCTCCAGTCGGGCTGTTCAGGCGCCCGTGATGCTTCAACGCGTCGATTGCAGCGCATGCCGACACGCCCCGTGTGTCTGGCGGGTAAAGATGCGTGAAAGCAGGCGTGGAGGCAGGCGTTGAAGGAGGCCGAAAGGCCATGCTCGAAAATTCAGCGCCTGGGCCTTAAAATCGGCGGTTTCGTCCGACTGAACGTTCAACGACCATGTCCAAAACCGCCAAGCTTGCCAAGACCCCGAAGACTTCGGTCAAGGCCGCCGCCAAGCCCGCCGCTGCGCCCGCGGCCCCCGTGAAGAAGGCTGCCGCTGCCGAGCCCCAGAAGATCAAGAAAGTCGTCCTGGCCTACTCCGGCGGTCTGGACACGTCCATCATCCTGAAGTGGCTGCAGGACGAGTACAACTGCGAGGTCGTCACCTTCACCGCCGACATCGGCCAGGGCGAAGAGATCGAGCCCGCGCGCGCCAAGGCCGTCAAGCTGGGTATCAAGCCCGAGAACATCCACATCGAAGACCTGCGTGAAGAGTTCGTGCGCGACTTCGTGTTCCCGATGTTCCGCGCCAACGCGCTGTACGAAGGCGAGTACCTGCTGGGCACCTCCATCGCCCGCCCGCTGATCGCCAAGCGCCTGGTCGAGATCGCCAAGAAGTCCAAGGCCGATGCCATCAGCCATGGCGCCACCGGCAAGGGCAATGACCAGGTCCGTTTCGAGCTGGGCGCCTACGCGCTGATGCCCGGCGTGAAGGTGATCGCCCCGTGGCGCGAGTGGGACCTGCTCAGCCGTGAGAAGCTGCTGGCCTACGCCGATGCGCACAAGATCCCTGTGGACTTCAAGAAGCGCAAGGGCGGCGCTCCGTACTCGATGGACGCCAACCTGCTGCACATCAGCTACGAAGGCGGCGTGCTCGAGGATCCGAACTTCGAACCCGAAGCCAGCATGTGGCGCCTGACCGTGTCGCCCGAGAAGGCGCCCGCCAAGGCCCAGATCGTCGAGCTGACCTATGCCAAGGGTGACGTGGTCGCCATCGACGGTGTGAAGCTGTCGCCCGCGCAGGTGCTGACCAAGCTGAACGAAATCGGTGGCAAGCACGGTATCGGCCGCCTGGACAAGGTCGAGAACCGCTACGTGGGCATGAAGAGCCGCGGCTGCTATGAAACCCCGGGTGGCACCATCCTGTTGGCTGGCCATCGCGCCATCGAGTCCATCACGCTGGACCGCGAAGTGCTGGCCCTCAAGGACGACCTGATGCCCCGCTACGCCCGCCTGGTCTACAACGGTTACTGGTTCAGCCCCGAGCGCGAACTGCTGCAAGGCCTGATCGACGCCAGCCAGGCCACCGTCAACGGCAAGGTCAAGCTCAAGCTGTACAAGGGCACGATCAT
>DDJC01000114.1 GCA_002339015.1 Burkholderiales bacterium UBA1834 | reverse complement strand
CCGGGATGTTCTGCAGGTTGGGGTCGTTGCTGGACAGCCTGCCCGTCACCGCCACGGCCTGCGCGTAGTTGGTGTGCACGCGGCCGGTGGTGGGGTTGATCATCAGGGGCAGCTTGTCCGTGTAGGTGGACTTGAGCTTGGCCAGGCTGCGGTACTCCAGAATGCGGGCGGGCAGCGGGTAGTCCTCGGCCAGCTTCTCCAGCACTTCCTCGTTGGTCGACGGCGCACCCGTGGCCGTCTTCTTGACCACCGGCAGGCCTTGCTTGACGAACAGGATCTCACCCAACTGCTTGGGCGAGCCCAGGTTGAAGGGCTGGCCCGCCAGCGCGTAGGTCTCCTGCTCCAGCGCGACGATGCGCTGGGCCAGTTCCTGGCTCTGCTGACGCAGCAGATCCGCGTTGATCAGCACGCCGTTGCGCTCGATGCGCTGCAGCACGGTCGCCACCGGCATCTCCATGCGCTGGTAGACATCGAGCAGGCCTGCATCGGCCTGCACCTGCGGCCACAGCACGCGGTGCACGTGCAGGGTCAGGTCGCTGTCCTCGCAGGCGTACTGGGAGGCGCGCTCGACCGCCACCTGCGAGAAAGGGATCTGCTTGGCGCCCTTGCCGGCCACATCTTCATAGCTCAGTCCCTGGCGGCCCAGGTGGCGCTGGGCCAGGCTCTCCAGGCTGTGCGGCTTGTGGGCCTCGATCACGTAGCTCTGCAGCAGGGTGTCGTGCACATAGCCGCGCACGGTGATGCCGTGGTTGGCCAGCACGTGTGTGTCGTACTTGATGTGCTGGCCCAACTTGGGCTTGCTCGCGTCTTCGAACCAGGGCTTGAGGCGCGCGAGCACCTCGTCGATGGGCAGTTGCTCGGGCGCATCGGGGCCGTCGTGGCGCAGCGGGATATAGGCGCCGTTGCCCACGTCGGTGGACAGGCTGATGCCCACGATGCGCGCGAGCATCCCGTCCAGCGAATCGGTCTCGGTGTCGAGCGAGGTGATCTCGGCGGCGTTGATGCGCGCCAGCCAGCGCTCGAAGGTGGGCCAGTCCAGCACGGTGTCGTATTGCAGGTTCTCCAGCACCGGGAAGGCGGTGGTCTCGGGCACATCGCCGCTGTCGCCGGGCATGCCGAACAGATCAGGCGCGGGCACGGCATTGCCGTCACCGCCGCCCAGCGCCTGTTCCGTCTCGCGCTTCCAGGTCTTGAAGCCGTGCGTGCTG
The DNA here is from genome assembly GCA_002339015.1 of Burkholderiales bacterium UBA1834. Taxonomy (GTDB): domain Bacteria; phylum Pseudomonadota; class Gammaproteobacteria; order Burkholderiales; family Burkholderiaceae_C; genus Aquabacterium. The sequence goes on along the minus strand of DDJC01000114.1, from coordinate 19,114 downwards.
TAGAAATCCAGCAGGCCGGGCAGATCGGGCTGCTTGAGCACCAGCGCATCGATGCTGGGCCAGCCCTCGACGTGGCCCAGCAGGTCGCAGTCAGTCTGGATGGTGATCAGACGGCGTCCCTGAGGCAACCAGTCCAGCGCCTTGCGCAGGTTGTCGCCGGCCACGCCCTTGATGCCGGCCGCGCCCGCAATGATCGCGTCCAGCGAGCCATGCTCGGTCAGCCATTTCACGGCCGTCTTGGGGCCTACCTTGTCCACGCCGGGCACGTTGTCCACGGCATCGCCGATCAGGGTCAGGTAGTCGATGATGCGGTTGGGCGGCACGCCGAATTTGGCGAGCACGCCGGCCTCGTCGAGCGTCTCGTTGGTCATGGTGTTGACCAATGTGGTGGCGGGGGTCACCAACTGCGCCATGTCCTTGTCGCCCGTGGAGACGACCACGTCGTAACCGCAACGCTCGGCCACGGCGGCCAGCGTGCCGATGGCGTCGTCGGCCTCGATGCCGGGCACCTCCAGGATGGGCCAGCCCATCAGGCGCACCACCTCGTGGATGGGCTCGATCTGCGCGGCCAGATCTTCGGGCATGGGCGGGCGATGGGCCTTGTACTCTGCATACCACTCGTTGCGGAAGGTGGGGCCCTTGGCGTCGAACACGCATACCGCGTGGCCACTGGGCACCTGCTCACGCAGGCGACGCAGCATGCTGACCATGCCGTGCACGGCGCCGGTGGGCTCGCCTTGCGGGCCACGCAGATCAGGCATGGCGTGGAAGGCGCGGTAAAGGTAGCTGGAGCCGTCGACCAGCAGCAGAATCGGTCGAGGAGAATCGGAAGCGAAAGTATTCATCGACTGGATTGTGCGCTTTTCGATTCGTTGGATCGCAAAAATGACAAAAGGGCAGCCGAAGCTGCCCAAAACCGTCTGACGGGTGACCGGCGGGATCAGAACTCGCCGGAAATCCCCGCAGTGATCACATAGTGCGTGCGATCGGGGTTGAGGAGAACGTCGACCGCCGTCACGAGCCTGATGTAAGGCGACACGAGCGCCGAAGCCCCGACGCCAGCGTAAGGGAGGATGCGATCCTTCGTGGTATCGACCCTGGACCCATTGTCCAGCAGGATGTCGCTCTTGGTGTGCGAATAGGCCAGACCCACACGCAAATGATTCGTCATGAACGAGAACAGCTCCGTCTCGAGGTTCACCCCCAGGCCCACTGCATAGGTCTTGTCTTCTTGGTTGCGGATGCCTCGCGTCACCTCGGCGTTACTCACCACGGTCCGATAGGTCGGCGCGGAGGAATTGCCCGGCGCCCAAGTGCGGTCTTGCTTGCCAAGGTAGAAGTAGGAAATTTCGGTCGCCAGGTTCGGCGTCATCCGGTACCCGCCGAACAGCTTCACCGCATCCCGGCCAGCTTCACAGTTGGTCGCACCATCACAACCGGAACGAATCTGGAGACCATAGGCAACGCCACCGTAGACGTTCACCGCACGCGATGGCCCCGAACTCTGGGCATGCGCCTGGGTGGCAACCATGGCCGCCCCCACGGTGGCAAGAGCGACACAGGCCACACGTGTGGCACGAGACAGGATGCTGGACGTCTGGTATTTCATGGTGTTGGAAGGCTGCCGGAATTCAAAACACGCTGACACATTGAACATGTGCCATCAAGCCGAGAAGTCTGCCACAGCGAAACCTACAATCACATCCTCGGACGCCCGCATCTGCTGAGGGTTTACGCTCAAATCATGGCCGTTTTCACTGAAGTCAATCACGAACAAGCCCAAGGGCTGCTCACCCGCCTGAACCTGGGCACCCTGCATTCACTGCAGGGCGCCACCTCGGGCATCGAGAACACCAACTACTTTGTCTCCACAGACCAAGGTGACTTCGTGCTCACACTGTTCGAGCGCCTGAGCGCCGAACAGCTGCCCTTCTACCTGAACCTGATGCGGCATCTGGCCGAGCGCGGCATTCCCGTGCCTGCGCCGAAGCCCGATGCCCAGGGCGATATCCTTCATCACCTCAACGGCAAACCGGCTTCCGTGGTGACGCGCCTGCGGGGCCGCAACCAGCTGGCCCCCGGCATCGGGGATTGCCAACAAGTCGGCGCGATGCTGGCCCGCATGCACCTGGCCGGCCAGGACTACGCCGCGCAGCAGCCCAACCTGCGGGGGCTGCCCTGGTGGACCGACACCGTGCCGGTGGTCACGCCGTACATGACAGCTGCCCAGCAAGCCCTGATCACCGATGAGCTGGCGTTCCAGCAATCGCTGGCGCAGCGCCCGGAGTTTCAGGCCCTGCCCAAGGGCGCCATCCACGCTGACCTGTTCCGCGACAACGTGATGTTCGACGGCCCCCAGCTCACGGGTTTCTTCGACTTCTACTTCGCGGGTTGGGACACCTTCCTGTTCGACATCGCCGTGTGCCTCAATGACTGGTGCATCGACCTGGCCACCGGCCAGCTCGACCAAGCGCGCGCGCAGGCCTTCGTGGCCGCCTACGACCAGGAGCGCCGCCTGACAGACGACGAAGTGCGTCTGTTGCCGGATGTGTTGCGCGGCGCTGCCCTGCGCTTCTGGACGTCACGGCTGTGGGACTTTCACCTGCCCCGCGATGCCGCCATGCTCAAACCGCATGACCCCGCGCATTTCGAACGCGTGCTCACACAGCGCCGCGACCACCCCTGGCACTACCAGCGCGAAGGGGTGGCCCGCGCATGAAACTCCGTGTCGTGCCTGCGTCCCAGGGCCTGCAATGGGTCAAAAATGGCATCGCCGTGTGTGCCCGCCAGCCCTGGGGCTTCCTGAGCCTGCTGGGACTGGTCGTCACCAGCACGATCCTGCTGTCGGCCCTGCCGCTGATCGGCGCCGTGGTCATCGTCGGCGCCATGCCCATGGTCTGGATGGCCTTCATGCTGGCTTCGCGACGGGTGCTGTCCGGCAAGCGCATCACGCCCTTGCTGATCGGTGAACTGCTCAAGACCGCCGAGGCGCGCAAGCGCTGGCTCAAGCTGGGCAGCATCTATGCCGGGGCCTTGTTCCTGGTGGTGGCGCTGGGCCTGATCCTGGGCCCGGGGCCTTCTGCTTTTGTCGAAGCCCTGGAGAAGACGCAGCCCACCGACAGCCCGCTGGACAACGCCGTGGTGCTCAAGAGCATGCTGGTGTGGGCGGCGCTGGCCCTGCCCGTCTCTCTGGTGTTCTGGCACACGCCGGCCCTGGTGTACTGGGGGCGCGTGCCGGTGGGCAAGGCCCTGTTCTTCAGCGCTGTGGCCAGCTGGCGCAACCTGTCGGCCTTCGTGATCTATGGCGGCTGCTGGGTGGCCTTGCAGGTGGCTGTGGGCGCGGTGATCCAGGTGCTCACGCTGGTGATCCCCTCGCCCACGCTCATGACGGTGACAGCGGTGATGGCCAGCATGTGGGTGCTGTCCGCGTTCTATGCCTCGCTGTACTTCTCGGTGGTTGATTGCTTCGAGAGCCGCGGCACCGCCACCGAGGAAGACGACAAGGATGCGCTGCCCTCTGAGGGGCAGCCTGCGCGAGACGATCTGCCGGAATAAAGCGACCGGCGCCGACTGGCGACCGGCGCGCCTGTGGCTTATTCCGTCAGGCGCTTGACGCCCTGCAGTTGGCAGGCGTAGATGGCGTTGCGCAAGGCCGCGATCGCCTCGTAGCGGGTGAAGCTGCGACGCCAGGCCAGCACCACACGGCGCGAGGGCACGGGCGCTTCAAACGGCACGTAGACCAGGTGAGGGTTGGCCTCGGCGGGCACGCTCAGCTGCGGCACCACCGTCACGCCCATGCCCGAGGCCACCATGTGCTTGATGGTTTCCAGTGACGAGCCCTCAAAGCTCTTGCGGATGCCCTCGGCGTTGCTGGAGAAGCGCGCGTACTCGGGGCAGACCTCCAGCACGTGGTCACGGAAGCAGTGGCCGGTGCCCAGCAGCAGCATGGTCTCCTGCTTGAGCTCTTCCGCGCTGATCTGTTCACGCTGGGCCAGCGGGTGGTTGCGTGGCAGGGCCACGACGAAAGGCTCTTCGTACAGTGGCGCCATGGCCAGGCCCGCGTCGGTGAAGGGCTCGGCCAGGATGGCGCAATCGAGTTCGCCGGCGCGCAGCATCTCCAGCAGGCGCGCGGTGAAGTTCTCCTGCAGCATCAGCGGCATCTGCGGCACCTGGTCGATCGCATTGCGCACCAGTTCGGGCAGCAGGTAGGGGCCGATGGTGTAGATCACGCCCAGGCGCAGCGGGCCGGCCAGTGGGTCCTTGCCGCGCTTGGCGATCTCCTTGATCGAGTGGGCCTGCTCCAGCACGGCCTGGGCCTGGCGCACGATCTCTTCACCCAGGGGGGTGACCGTGATCTCGCTGCTGCCGCGCTCGAAGAGCTTCACGTCCAGCTCGTCCTCGAGCTTCTTGACCGCCACCGACAGCGTGGGTTGCGAGACGAAGCAGGCTTCGGCAGCACGGCCGAAGTGCCTTTCACGCGCGACGGCCACGATGTATCGGAGTTCGGTCAGGGTCATGGCGCGATCTTACGACGACGGGGACTGTTGCTGGTGGATCACGCCTTGAGGTATTCGGCCTTGCCGCCCAGCCAGCGGCGCACATGTTCCTGTGCGGCATGGGGATGCCGCTTGAGCAGCACCTCCGCCGCCTCGCCGGCCTGGTGCACCAGTTCCTCGTCCTGCCCGACATCGGCGAAGCGCAGGAAGGCCGCGCCCGACTGGCGCGAGCCCATGAATTCGCCGGGGCCGCGGATGTCCAGGTCACGCCGGGCGATCTCGAAACCGTCGGTTGTATCGGCCATCGCTTTCAGGCGCGACTTGCCCTGGTCGGACAGCGGCGCGCTGTACAGCAGCACGCACACGCTGGCCACCGAGCCGCGCCCTACTCGCCCGCGCAACTGGTGCAGCTGGCTCAGGCCGAAGCGCTCCGCGTGCTCGATCACCATCAGGCTGGCGTTGGGCACATCCACGCCCACTTCGATCACGGTGGTGGCCACCAGCACCTTCAGCTCGCCCGCGGAGAACCTCGCCATCACGTCGGCTTTCTCGGCGGCGGGCAGGCGGCCATGCAGCAAGCCCACGCCATGGCCGCTGAGCGCGCCGCTCAGCTCTTCATGCGTCTGCGTGACGTTGCTCAGATCCAGGGGCGGGCGGCTCTGCGTCTGGCGACCGGCACGCGTGTCTGCCGCCTCGTCGGATTCCTGCGTTTCGTCGATCAGCGGGCACACCCAGTAGACCTGCCGGCCGCGTTCGACCTCCTCGCGGATGCGTTCGATCACTTCGTCACGGCGGCCATCGCCGAACACGCGGGTGACGATGGGGGTGCGGCCGGGCGGCAACTCGTCGATGGTGCTCACGTCCAGGTCGGCCAGGTAGGTCATGGCCAGCGTGCGCGGGATGGGGGTGGCGCTCATCATGAGCAGGTGCGGCTCCAGGGCCTGGTCTTCGAGCTTGCGTCGCAGCTGCAGGCGCTGGGCCACGCCGAAGCGGTGCTGCTCGTCGATCAGGGCCAGGCCCAGCCTGGCGAACTCGACCTGGTCCTGGATGACGGCGTGCGTGCCCACCACCAATTGCGCCTGGCCACTGGCCACCAGAGCCAGTTGCTCGCGCTTGGCCTTGCTCTTGAGGCTGCCGGTCAGCCAGGCCACGGTCACGCCCAGCGGCTCCAGCCAGGCCACCAGCTTGCGCAGGTGCTGCTCGGCCAGGATCTCGGTGGGTGCCATCAGCGCACATTGCCAGCCGGCATCGATGGCCACGGCCGCGGCCAGCGCGGCCACCACCGTCTTGCCCGAGCCCACGTCGCCCTGCAGCAGGCGGTGCATGGGCATGGGCCGGGCGATGTCAGCTGCGATCTCTTCGGTGACGCGTCGCTGGGCAGCCGTGAGTTTGAAAGGCAGCACGGCCAGCAGGCGCTCGTGCAGGCCACCGGGCTTGCCAACCAGTGCGGGGGCCTTCAGGTGCGCACGCTCCATGCGCGCCTGGCGTTGCGACACCTGCTGGGCCACCAGCTCCTCGAATTTCAGGCGCATCCAGGCCGGGTGGCTGTGGTCTTCCAGCGTGACGGTGGACACCTCGGGGCTGGGGTGGTGCAGAAAGCGCAGGGCCTCGCGCAGGCTGGGCCAGCCGGGCGGGATCAACTCAGGTGGCAGCACCTCGAACAGCGGCGCGCGAGACAGCCCGGCGGCCACCGCCTTGCGCAGGTAGGCCTGGGGCAGCCCCGCCGTGGTGGGGTAAACCGGGGTGAGCGAATCGGCCAGGGGCGTGCCCTCCTGCACCACCTTCACGGTGGGGTGCACCATCTCACGGCCGAAGAAGCCATGGCGCACCTCGCCGCGCACGCGCAGGCGCACACCGGGCGCCCAGGCCTTCTGCTGCGAGGCGTAGAAGTTGATGAAGCGTAGCATCAGCACCGTGCCGTGGTCGTCGAGCTTGACGATGAGCTGGCGGCGCTGGCGCAGGTCTACCCGGCATTCACGGACGATGCCTTCCACCTGGGCCGTGTCGCCATCGCGCAGGTCCATCACGCGGCTCAGGCGGGTCTCATCTTCGTAGCGCAGCGGCAGGTGCAGGGCCAGGTCGATGTCGCGCGCCAGGCCCAGCTTGAGCATGGCCTTGGCGGGGGCGGACAGCGTGGAAGGGCTCTGGTCAGGCACGCGGGTGGCACGAAAATCGAGGTGATCCGGGCATTGTGCCCCGCCCCGCGGCCCACTTTCCGCGATACGGGGCCGGCCCCCCCTCGGGGCGTGCCCGATGAGCGACAATAACGGTTTCGCGTTCACGCACCGTCGGTCACGTCAACGCATCGTTCTTACGCCGCATCCCCACCGGTATCGGCATTGGCACGGGGCCCGTCCGCCCCTCAATCCGCATGACTTCTCCTGCCCCGCGCACCTTCACCCTCGGCGATTTCGATTTCGACCTGCCCGAGGCGCTGATCGCCCAGACCCCCGCCGCCGAGCGCACCGCCTCGCGCCTGCTCGACGGCCTGGGCGACACCCCCACCGACCGCATCTTCAAGGAGCTGCCCACGCTGCTGCGCGCGGGCGACCTGCTGGTCTTCAACAACACCCGCGTGATCAAGGCCCGCCTGTTCGGCGCCAAGGCCACGGGCGGCGCGGTCGAAGCGCTGGTCGAGCGCGTCCTGCCCGGCAACGAGGTGCTGGCTCATCTGCGCGCCAGCAAGTCGCCCAAGCCCGGCGCCACCGTGCGCTTCGCGGATGCCTTCGATGCCGAGGTGATCGGCCGTGGCGGGCCTGATGGCGGCCTGTTCCACCTGCGCTTCCCGTCGGATCCGCTGCCGCTGCTGGACGCCCATGGCCACGTGCCGCTGCCGCCCTACATCACGCACGAAGACACGGCCGAGGACGAGCGCCGTTATCAGACGGTGTTCGCGCAGAAACCGGGCGCCGTGGCAGCACCCACCGCCGCCCTGCACTTCGATGAGGCCCTGCTGCAGGCCCTGGCCGACAAGGGCATCCAGCGCGCCGAGGTGACGCTGCACGTGGGCGCCGGCACCTTCCAGCCCGTGCGCACCGAGAACCTGGCCGAGCACAAGATGCACAGCGAGTGGTTCGAGGTGCCCGAGGCCACGGCCGAAGCCATCGAGCGCACGCGTGCCGCGGGCGGGCGCATCGTCTCTGTCGGCACGACCACGCTGCGCGCCCTTGAATCGGCGGCGCTCAACGCCCCGCCCGGCCGCATCCTGCAGGCCGGCAGCCGCGACACCGACATCTTCATCACCCCGGGCTTTGATCTCAAGGTGGTGGACGTGCTGATCACCAATTTCCACTTGCCCAAGAGCACGTTGATGATGCTGGTGAGCGCCCTGGCTGGCTACGAGCAGATCCGCGCCCTGTACCGCCACGCCATCGAACAGCGCTACCGCTTCTTCAGCTATGGCGATGCCATGCTGATCCAGCGCGACAGCGCCCGCCGCTGAATCCAGCGCTTGCCACTGCCCTGCCCGGCCCGCCATCCCAGGCATCGACAACGATTTCCCGCGAGACCCGCCATGCTCCATTTCGACCTGATCAAGACCGAAGGCAACGCCCGCCGCGGCCGCCTCACGCTGAACCACGGCGTGGTCGAGACCCCCATCTTCATGCCCGTGGGCACCTACGGCACCGTCAAGGGCGTGATGCCGCGCTCGCTGGAGGACATGGGCGCGCAGATCATCCTGGGCAACACCTTCCACCTGTGGATGCGCCCGGGGCTTGATGTGATGCAGCAGTTCGGCGGCCTGCACAAGTTCGAAGCCTGGAACAAGCCCATCCTGACGGACTCGGGCGGCTTCCAGGTCTGGTCGCTGGGCGACATGCGCAAGATCAGCGAGGAAGGCGTGCGCTTCGCCTCGCCGGTCAATGGCGACAAGCTGTTCCTCACGCCCGAGATCAGCATGCAGATCCAGACCATCCTGAACTCGGACATCGTCATGCAGTTCGACGAGTGCACGCCTTACTGGAAGGGCGACAAGTCACTGGGCCACATCACCACCGAGAAGGAAGCGCGCGCCTCGATGGAACTCAGCCTGCGCTGGGCCAAGCGCTGCATCACCGAGTTCACCAAGCTGCAGAACCCCAACGCGCTGTTCGGCATCGTGCAAGGCGGCATGTTCGAGCACCTGCGCGAAGAATCACTGGCGGGCCTGGTCGATCTGGACCTGCCCGGTTATGCCATCGGCGGCGTGAGCGTGGGCGAGCCCAAGGACGAGATGATGCGGGTGATGAACTTCATCAGCCCCAAGCTGCCGGCCCACAAGCCGCGCTACCTGATGGGTGTGGGCACGCCGGAGGACTTGGTGGCTGGTGTGGCCGCGGGCGTGGACATGTTCGACTGCGTGATGCCCACCCGCAACGCGCGCAACGGCCACCTGTTCACCCGCTTCGGCGACCTGCGCTTGCGCAACGCCCGCAACAAGACGGACGAGCGCCCTATCGATGAGACCTGCAGCTGCTACACCTGCAGCCACTTCAGCCGTGCCTACCTGCACCACCTGGACCGCTGCGGCGAGATGCTGGGCCCCATGCTGACCACGGTGCACAACCTGCACTACTACCTGAACCTGATGACCGAGGTGCGCCAATCGCTGGACCAAGGCCGCTTCGCCGAGTTCCAGAAGCAGTTCGCGGCCGACCGGGCACGCGGGGTCTAACGGACCGGGCCTGGCGTCAGGACCAGGCTCATCCTGGAATCACCAGAACTCCCAGGCCCCCATGATGATGACCCAGATACCCAAGGCGCCGTTGGTGACCGCATGGGCCACGATGGGTGCCCAGAGCTTGCCCGTGCGTCGGTACAACCAGGCGTAGGCCAGGCCGGCCACGATGGCCGCAAACCACAGCGTGTGCACCAGCATGAACACGAAGGTGGACAGCACGATGGCCTTGAGCGTGACCGTCTTCGGATCGACGGACTCGAATTCGGGCTTGTCGACCCAGCGCATCAGGAACGAGCGCCAGAACAGCTCCTCCATCACCGGCACCAGCAGGGCTGCGCCGATCAGGCGCACGGCGATCAGCGGCCAGATCAGCTCACCATTGGCATCCACCGGCTTGAAGCCCACCTTGTCTTCGACGCTCATCATCAACCAGGGATGATCCAGGTTGATCCACAGGGCGAAGACTGCCACACCCACGACCACGGACAGCCCCAGTTCCGACAGGCTCAGCCAAGTGCCTCTGTGCAGCTCGGTGTACCGGCGCCAGAAAAAGGCCAGCGAGGCCCCCACCACCAGCACCGTGATGCCGTAGACCCAACGCGGGTCGATGGGCGAAGTGCCGTCGGTGGGCAGCGCACCCCGCACCATCAGCAAGGCCATGAACAGGATGAAGGGCAGGCAGCGCGCCAACGCGGCAGGGGTGATGAAGCGTTCCATGGCCCGCTTTCTACCATGCGCCCGATGACACCCAGTGAGCCCAAGCCCCCCAGGTTCAGGGATCGGCGCCAAGCGCTTCCAACGCCCTGGCACCTTCCCCAAAAGGTCAAGGTGCGGGTTCAGCCAGCAGCTTGCGCACTTCGTCCTGCAGACGCTCGGGCGTCACCTCAGCCGCCGGGATGGCCTGCCCGACGACCAGCCCCACGTGGTTGAACATGCCACGCCGGAAGGGCTTGGACATGGCCGCACCGTCAATGCGCGAGAAGAACGAGCCCCACAGGTTGTGCAGCGCCGACGGGATCACCGGTACCTGCTCATGCCCTTCCAGAATCTTCATGATGCCGCCCTTGAAAGGCTGCAACTGGCCGTCCTTGGTGATGGCGCCTTCTGGGAAGATGCACAGCAGATCGCCATTGGCCAGCACTTCGCGCGCCCGGATGAAGGCACGCTCGTAGGCTTGCGGATCCTCCTTCTGCGGCGCGACGGGAATGGCCTTGCACAGGCGGAAGAACCAGCCCAGCGCGGCTGTCTTGAAGATGCGGTGGTCCATCAGAAAGACCATCGGGCGCGGGCTGATCACACCCAGGACCACGGCATCGACGAAGCTGACGTGGTTGCACACCAGCACGCCCGGACCGTCGGTGGGCAGGTGATCCTCACCCCGCACGCGCAGGCGGTAGACGAAGCGTGTGACCACCAGCATCACCAGGCGGATCAGGTACTCGGGCATCAGCCAGAACAGGTAGCCCACCACGATCACGTTGAGCAGGGCCGTGGCGCCGAACACCTGCGGAATCGTGAAGCCTGAGCTCAGCAGGGCGCCGGCCGCCACCGCGCTCACGATCATGAACAGCGCATTGAGGATGTTGTTGGCCGCGATGATGCGTGCGCGGTGGCTGGGCTTGGCGCGCAGCTGGATCAGCGCATACATGGGTACGCTGTACAGGCCAGCGCTGAAGGCGAGCAGCGCCAAGTCGGCCATCACCCGCCAGTTGGCATGGTTGCGCAAGAACTCGGACACCGTGGCCAGCGGCGCGCCCACCGGGTGCGACAGGCCCTGGCTGGCCAGGTAGAGATCGAAGGCGAACACGCTCATGCCGATCGCACCCACCGGCACCAGACCGATCTCCACACTGCGGTGGGACAGCGTTTCGCACAGCAGCGAGCCCACCGCGATGCCGATAGAGAACACCACCAGGAGCAGCGAGGCCACATGCGCATCCCCACCCAGCACATCGCGCGCAAAGGACGGGAACTGCGACAGGAACACCGCACCGAAGAACCACATCCACGAGATGCCCAACAGCGAGCGGAACACACTGGGGTACTCGCGCGCCAGCTTGAGGTTGCGCCAGGTTTCTGTGACAGGGTTCCAGTTCAGGCGCAGATCAGGCTCGGATGAAGGCGATGCAGGGATGCGCAGCGACACCAGCCAACCCAGCACGGCCACCGTCACGCAGGCCAGGGCCGCCCATTTCGCGCCAGCCACGCCCAGCCCCATGATCAGCCCCCCGCCCACATTGCCCAGCAGGATGGCCACGAAGGTGCCCATCTCGACCATGCCGTTGCCGCCGGTGAGTTCACGCGTGCTCAGATGTTGCGGCAGGTAGGCGTACTTGACCGGCCCGAAGAAGGTGGAATGCAGGCCCATCAGCGCCACGCAGCACAGCAGCACGACCACGCCCTGGGTCATGAAGCCCCAGGCAGCCAAGCCCATGATGGCCACCTCCATCAGCTTGATGGCGCGCATGATGCGGGCCTTGTCGTACTTGTCCGCCCACTGGCCCGCCGTGGCCGAAAACAGCAGAAAGGGCAGGATGAACAGCGCGCCGATCACGAGCCCGGCCATCTTAGGCGCCAGCCAGGACACGTGCAACTGGTAGGTCACCAGCACCGTGAAGGCAAACTTGAACAGGTTATCGTTGCCCGCGCCCAGGAACTGCGTCCAGAAGAAGGGGCCAAAGCGCCGCTGTCCCAGCAGGGCGAACTGGTTGCCGGCCACTGGAGTGGTGCCCTGCCCGGCCTGATGATGCTCTGGATGCGACGTCGTTGCTGCTTCGCTCACGGATGAATCCTCTCTGGTGACCGCTTTGCGGCTTATGGACCAGCATTGAACACCAAAACCAGGCGACCTCTTCATCGAATCGTCAGGGTTTCGCCACCTGTTCCCGAACGTTGCAGCCACGTGAACACCGAATCGACCGTGACCGTGCGGATGCGCCCCGTGAAACGGAGTTCGGGTGGATGGTCATCGAAGCTGACGTTGGCGCGGGTCATGCGCCCGCCCAGGCGTTGCAGGGCGGACAGGTGGAGTTCGGTGGGCTGGTAGCCGGCCTGTTTCAGCCAGCGCTGCGCGCCCGCGCGGTCCGTCACGCCCTCGGCCATGGCCGAGGCCAGTACCTCCATCGCCCACTGGTTGCTCTGCTGGTAGCGGTGCGCCCAGGGGTAGGAGAGCATGCTGTAGCGGCGCGTGTGCATCGGGGCGGTTATGGCCGCATCCTTGAGGCGGGGCAGCAGGCGGGCCTGAACGTCCGGGCGCGGCACGACGATGCCGGCCACGTACTCGTGCGGCGCGTCCAGGAAGAAATCACCGATGCCCTGACGGTACACGGCTGATCGGTCGGTGCCGCACTGGTTGAGCTTGTGCAGCACGCGCCAGGTGTCGCCTTCCTTGTAGGCCCAGCCCATGTGCGAGTAGCGCACGTTGTAGCGGTTGAGGTCCTGGCCGACGCGCGCAATCGCCACCACGGACGCGCCGGTAGCCTCGAGCTGCTGTACGGTACGTTCGGCCAAGCTCAGGCCCTGGGTGATGGAGGCCACGGTGGGTGGCGTGGCTTCGCACGGGCGGCCGGCCCGGGCCGGATGACACAGGGCGGCGCTCAATGCCACGCAGGCAACGATGCGCCCCCCGAGGGTTCGCCCAGAGGATGGAATCGCGTCCATGTGAGCCCCCTCAGTCAAGCACACGTTCGTTGTGCAGCAGCGCACGGCCAAGGGCATTGGGCACGAAAGCCAGCACCTGCCCCGCCGCTGAGAGGACCACGCCCGCGCCCACCGCGCTGACCGTCACCGCCGTGCCCGCTGCCACGGAAGCCGCGCCAGCCACCTGGCTTGCCACCTTGATCACCACGCGAGCCCCATCGCTGGCGCGCTGCAGCACCCACACGGTGCCTTCGGCCACGGTCTGCACGGCCACCACCGTGAGCACCACGCCGGCCGACAGCACCATTGAAGGCGCTGCCACCGACACGGCCAGCGGGATGGCAGACAAGGCGCTGGCCCCGGACAGTGCATCGGATTGCGCCCGGGCCGGGCTCAAGGCCATGGTGGCCGCCAGGGTCGACACGGCTGTCAGTTGCTGCAGGCGGCGCAGGCCGCGCTCGAACAGGGTCTTGCTCATGGTGTTTCTCCTTGGATTCGTGATGTCACTGCCCTTGGGCGATACGTAAGGCGGCACCGTGCTGCTCGGCACGGAGAACGTCGTGGGCATCGCGCAGCATCTTGGCCAGCGTGAAGGCCGACGAGATCAGGAACAGCCAGCACACCATCAGGTAGGCCTTGAAGGCCGGCGCCACCGACATCTGCCACAGGCCCCAGCCGGTCAAGGACACGGCCATGCCGAAGCCGGCCCACACCACCAGCGACCACATCGGGGTCTCGTCCTGGCGGGCGGCCTTGTCCCGCACGAACTTGGACAGCACGAACACCGTGGACAGGCAGAACACATACCCCATCACCATGAACGCCTGCTCCAGCGGCGTGACGGGCAGCCACGCCAGGCCGGTGCCGCACAGAGCCACGGCGATGGAGAAGGAGATCCACACCTGGGCCTTCCAGGCCTTGGTGTCACGGGTGGCATGAGGAACGGGGCTGGGCGTCATGAGAGTGCCTCGGCTGTTGAACATGGGTGCATTGTGTGAAGCGCCCTGAACCGGGTCAACGAAACAATACGAAGTTGCCATCCATGCGCACTGAAGTATCATTTTTCGATACCCTCATGGGATTCAAGCAAGGAGATATCATGGCCACCAGCCTGGAACTGGTCACTGCGCTCAAGACGGAACTCAAGCGCAGCGGCCTCACCTATGCTCACCTGGCCGAGCGTCTGGGCATGGCCGAATCCAGCATCAAACGCATCTTCGCCAAGGGCGACATGCCACTGTCACGCATCGACGAGATCTGCCGCGTGCTCAAGCTGGATTTCGCAGAGCTGGCGCGACGCGTCGCCGAGAGCCAGCCCCTGCGCCGCGAGCTCACGCTGGCGCAGGAGAAGGCCGTGGTGGCCGACCGCAAGCTGTTGCTGATGGCGATCTGCTGCCTGAGCCAGTGGACCTATGAGCAGATCGTGTCCACCTACGAGTTGGGTGAGGCCGAGTGCATCCGCTATCTGGCCAAGCTGGACAAGCTCGGCATCATCGAGCTGAGGCCCTTGAACCGCTACCGGCTCAACGTGAGCAAGACCTTCCGCTGGCGCCCACACGGCCCGGTGATGCAGTTCTTCCGCGAGCACGTGGTCGACGAATACTTCGCAGGCGGCTTCGAGGGCGAGGACGAATTGCTGCTGCTGGTGCACGGCTCGCTGGGGCCAGGCCTGAGCACCGCGTTTGCCGAGCGCCTGCAGCGCGTGGCCGAAGATTTCGCGCAGCAGCACCTGGCCGACCAGCGCCTGCCCATGAAGCAGCGCAAGCCCTACACGCTGGTGGTGGGGCTGCGATCCTGGTGGTTCCAGGCCTTTGTGGATCTGTGGCGGGAGCGGGATGGGCCGACCGTGCCCGTGCCCTTGCCCAGCACCAAGGCAGGCGTCAAGGCGTCTTCTTGAGCCGGCCCAACACCTCGTCCGTGTCTTCACCCAGGAGCGGGCCGCGCCGCGTGATGCCGCCCGGTGTGCGCGACAGCTTGGGGATGATGCCGGGCACCTCCACCGTCAGGCCATCGTGCGTGGTCACGGGCAGCACCATGTCGCGGGCACGGTAGTGCGGGTCTTCGGCGATGTCCTTGGCGGAGTAGATGCGGCCCACGGGCACGCTCGCGGCATTGAGCACGTCCACCACCTCGGCCACCGGGTGCGCGGAGGTCCAGGCCGCAATGGCCTCGTCGATCTCGGCCACGCGGGCCACACGGCCCGGATTGGCGGCCAGGCCCGGGTCCTGCGCCATGTCATCACGACCGATGGCCTGCATCAGGCGCTTGAAGATCGAATCACCATTGCCGCCGATCACCACCATGCCGTCGGCACAGGGGTAGGCATTGCTGGGCGCGATGCCCGGCAGCGCGGAGCCCGCGGGCTGGCGCACGGCACCGAAGGCGCTGAACTCGGGCAGCAGGCTTTCCATGCAGTTGAACACGGCTTCGTACAGGGCCACGTCGATCACCTGGCCCAGGCCGCGCGGTGCCTCGGGGCTCACGCTGCTGTGCCGTGCCTGCAGGGCCATCAGGATGCCAATCACGCCATGCAGGCCCGCCAGCGTGTCGCCCAGGCTGACACCGGCGCGTACCGGCGTGCGGCCCGGCTCGGCATTGAGGTAGCGCATGCCGCCCATGGCCTCGGCCACGACGGCGAAGCCTGGCCGGTCCCGGTAGGGCCCCGTCTGGCCGTAGCCACTCACGCGCAGCATGATCAGGCCCGGGTTGGTGCGGCTGAGCTCGTCATACGCCAGGCCCCATTTCTCCATGGTGCCGGGCTTGAAGTTTTCGATCAGCACGTCGGCTTCGTCGATGAGCTGGCGCACGGTGTCGCGCCCTTCAGGCGAGCGCAGATCGAGCACCACGCTCTTCTTGTTGCGGCTCTGCACCTGCCACCACACGCTCAGGCCGTTGTGCAGCATGCGCCACTGGCGCAGCGGGTCGCCACCGCCCTGCCCCTGGGCATCGGCGGGCGGCTCCACTTTGATGACCTCGGCACCGAAATCGGCCAGGGTCTTGCCGGCGAAGGGGCCGGCGATCAATTGGCCGAGCTCAAGAACTTTGAGGCCGGCCAGAGGGCCAGCAGAGCGCGAAGCGGGATTCAACATGGCAAGGCGGGCATGGCGGGTGAGCGGATGGCGATTGTCGCGCCATCCACCATCATCATCCAACTGCCGTTTTTCCCGAAGTCAGAACTCGAACTGGCCAGAGAACGCCACGGTGCGCGAAGCACCCGTGGAGTTGGCCGTCAGCCAGTAGCTCTTGTTGGTGACATTGTTGATGTTGAGGCGCAGCGTCAGGGGCACATTGTTCACTCGCGTCTTGTAGCGCACACCGATGTCCGCCGTGGTGAAGTCGGATATCTCGTCGGTATTGAGCGGATCGACCGCCTGCTTGCCCGTGTAGTAGAGGCCGCCCGTCAAGGTCAGGCCGGCCACGGCGGGCAGATCGTACTCGGCATACACCTTGGCGAAGTTCTCCGCCACGTTGGCGGGCGTCTTGCCTTCCAGCGCCGTATTCGCCCGGTTACGCGTCACTTTCGCGTCCATGATGGTCACACCACCCACGACGGTCAGGCCGGGCAGGACACGTCCCGTGCTGGTCAATTCCAGCCCTTGATGGACCTGCCGGCCAGACTGGACATAGGTGTAGTTGTCAGTGCCGGCGTTGTACTGGTAGTACTGCAGGCCCTTGTCGATCTGGAACAGTGCCGCTGTCATCAGCACCCCGCCCACGGTCCCCTTCACACCCAGTTCGAGCTGCTGGCTTTCCAGGGGCGGCATGATCGCCTCCGCGTTGGTCACCTCCTTACCGTTGTTGGTCTTGGCCGCCGTGCCGCCCTTTTCCATGCCCTCAATGTAGCTGCCATACAGCGTGACATTGGGCATCGGCTTGAACAGCAAGGACACGCTGGGCGTGACACGCGTCTTGTCGTACACGGACGTGGTCGCGCCCGTAGCGCCAAACGCCTTGTCGTAGATGGTCGATTGCGTCAGGCCAACCAGCGCACCCCATCGATCCCCAAACTCGATGTCGTTGCCCACCACCAGGTTGCTGTTGTGCGTGCGGTTGGCCACGTACTTGGCGCCGGTCGCAGGCAGAGGCTCGGTCGTGAAATAGATGGGCGCAGACAGGTTGAAGCCGCCCGTGGTGTTGGACGCCCAGCCGCCGGGTGAACTGCGGTAGTTGGTGCGTTCGTCCACATCTCCGAAGAAGCCCGCCGTCACCTTGTGGCGGACCGCACCGGTGTTGAAGCGGATGTCGGCCAACGCGTACATGGCCTGGTTGGTGATGTCGGGGTATTCCCAGTCACTGGTCTGCACGGCGTAGGCACCGCTGGACGAGGAGAAGATGTTATTGGCCGCGACCAGCGCGGAATCGCTCTTGCGGCGGGCCACACCAGCGCGGATGCCGAGGTCATCGCTAATCTCCCATTGCAGGCGTGCGGCAACGTGTGCCTGATTGGTCTCGGTTTGCGTGAACGGCTGCCCCCAGTAGCTGTCCGCATCCGGGGCGCCTGGGTACTTCACGGTGCTGTTGGCGACCGACCAGTAAGGATTGGTGCCATCCATGCGATAGTGGCTATAGGACGCATCGAACTGCACCTTCAAGCGTTGGGTGACGTTCCAGTCCAAGGCACCCGACACCAATTGCCGACTGATGGACTGGTGATCGGTTGCCGTGTCGCCATCCTGAGCCACCACATTGAGGCGGGTGGCAAAGCGCCCCTGCTCATCGATCGGCAGATTGAAATCGCCATGCACATAGGCACTGCTGCCTTCGGTCACACCGACGGTGACGCGGCTGAAGCGCTCCGTCGACGGGCGTTTGAGCACGTAGTTGAGCGTACCCCCCACATTGCCTGGCCCGTACAGGAACCCTGACAGGCCGGTCAGCACTTCCACGCGCTCCTTGTCCTCCATGTCGACACTGACCATGTTGGCGTTCGGATGGCCGTCGATGCGCTTGTTGGAGCCGACGCTGAACCCACGCATCGTCACGCCCGAGAAGAAGCGCGATTGTGGATTGTTCAATTGCAGTACCGGGTTGATCTTGATGACGTCGTCCGGCTTGGAGGCCTGCACGTTCTCGATCAGCTCACGCGAGATGATGTTGATCGAGAACGGCGTGTCCTGCAGGGCCTTGGCCCCAAGCGCCCCGACCTGTGAAGCCGTGCTGGCACGGTAACCACGCTCGGCATCGCCCTCGGGCTTGGCTCGGCTGGCCTGGACACGGACTGCCGGCAGACTGTTGTCGCTGGCGTCGGCCGCTGCGGGGGCCGGCGTCTTGCCCACCTCCTGGGCCAGGCTTGGCGATGCAATCACGACAGCCGAGATGGCCAAAGCGACGGGATGAAGTCGGTTACGGGAAAGAGGTTTCGGCATGTTGGGTTCCCAATCAGAAATGCACAAACACGGGGATCTAGGACTCAACGGGCGTGAAAAAAGCGGCCTGTGCCGCTGGGGATGTCGGCAGGAGGGGCTTGCGCCGCCTCCTGCCAGGGGAAGTTGGTTCAAAGAACGTTCAGGGCTTGGCCGGCTCAGGATCGGTCACGAAACCGATCTTGCTCAGCCCCGCCTTGGAGGCATCGGCCAGGGTCTCGGCCACCGCCTTGTAGGCCGTGGCCTGGTCCGCGCGCAGATGGATCTCGGGCTGCTGGGGCAGCTTGCCCTGTTCCATGAAGCGTGCAGCCACTTCTTCGCGGCTCAAGGCCTCGGTGTTCCAGTAGCGCACGCCATCGGCGTCGATGGACAGGTCGATCTTCTCGGCCTTGGCCGAGATCACCTCGGCGCTGGCCTTGGGCAGGTCCAGCTTGATCGAGTGGCTCAGCAGCGGGGCCGTCACGATGAAGATCACCAGCAGCACCAGCATCACGTCGATGAGCGGCACCATGTTGATCTCGGCCAGCGGTGCGCCGCCGCCCTTGTTGTCAAAGCTTGCGAAAGCCATGGTTCACCTCGCTGAGGCTCAGGCCGAAGCCTGGGGGTTGATGGGGCGCACCGAGGCACCGCCATTGCGAGGCACTTCGGTGGTGGTGGTCTTGAGGGTCTGGCCGGTGCTCAGGAAGGTGAACAGCTCGAACGCAAAGGCGTCCAGACGGGCAGACCACACGCGGTTGCTGCGGGTGAGCCAGTTGTAGGCCATCACGGCAGGGATGGCGACGGCCAGGCCCACACCGGTCATGATCAGCGCTTCACCCACGGGGCCGGCGACCTTGTCCAGCGTGCCGGCGCCGGTGGCACCGATGGCCAGCAGCGCATGGTAGACACCCCACACCGTGCCGAACAGGCCCACGAAGGGCGCCGTGGCGCCGATGGTGGCCAGCATGGTCAGGCCG
>DDJC01000117.1:73583-91723 GCA_002339015.1 Burkholderiales bacterium UBA1834 | reverse complement strand
CCGCCCAACTACAACTTCGCCTTCACCCCCGTGGTGTACGAGCTGGACGCATGGTGGGACATGAAGCAGCACGGCTACAAGCGTCCGCTGCAGGGCTTCCAGTCCATCCACATGCCGCTGAACACCGGCTCGGGCGTGGTGCTGTCGGCGCTGTCGCTGATCTGGGGCTTCGCGATGATCTGGCACATGTGGCCCCTGGCCATCGCCTCGTTCGCGGCCATCGTGGCCGGCGCGATCATCCACACCTTCAACTACAAGCGTGATTACTACATCCCGGCGGCCGAAGTGACCGCCTCCGAGAACGCACGCACCGAACTGCTGGCCCGCCATGTCTGATCTCGCCCATACCGCCGGCACGGCCGGCACCGCCCGCGAGTACCACCTCGCGCACGACCCGCATCCGGAGAACGGCACCGCGCTGGGCTTCTGGATGTACCTGATGAGCGATTGCCTCATCTTCGCCGCACTGTTCGCCACCTACGGCGTGCTGGGCCGCAGCTACGCCGGCGGCCCCGGCGGCGCCGAGCTGTTCGACCTGAAGCTGGTGGCCATCAACACGGCCTTCCTGCTGATCTCGTCGATCACCTTCGGCTTCGCCATGCTGCGCAAGCAGTTGAACGACAAGAGCGGCACGCTGGTCTGGCTGGCCGTGACCCTGGTGTTCGGCCTGGCCTTCCTGGCGCTGGAACTCTATGAGTTCCACCACCTGATCCACATCGGCGCCACGCCGCAGAGCAGCGCCTTCCTGTCGGCCTTCTTCACGCTGGTGGGCACCCACGGGCTGCACGTCACCTTCGGCTGCATCTGGCTGGTGGTGCTGATGGTGCAGATCGGCAAGCATGGCCTGATCCACGAGAACAAGCGTCGCCTGATGTGCCTGTCCATGTTCTGGCACTTCCTGGACGTGGTCTGGATCGGCGTCTTCACCTTCGTCTACCTGATGGGAGTGCTGCCATGAGCGCGCATACCGAACAACACGCCCACCACGGTGGTCACGACGACCACCACCATGACGATGGCCACCCGGAGAGCACGCTCAAGGGCTATGCCATCGGCTTCATCCTGTCGGTCATCCTCACGGCCATCCCGTTCTGGCTGGTCATGAACAACGTGATCGCCGACTCGGGCACCCTGGCCCTGGTGTTGCTGGGCTTTGGCGCGGTGCAGATCGTGGTCCACATGATCTATTTCCTGCACATGAACTCCAAGGCTGAGGCTGGCTGGACCATGCTGTCCACCATCTTCACCGTGGTGCTCGTGGTGATCACGCTGGCGGGTTCGCTCTGGGTGATGTTCCACATGAACACCAACATGATGCAGGTGCACAGTCACGAGATGACGCACCCCCACTGAAAGGGCGGGGCTACAGCACATGCAGCACCCTGAGGCAGCGGCGCCCGCGCGCCGCGGCCCCCGATCCCGGGCCGCGCTGATCGCCATGGCGGTTTGTGCGGCCTTGTTGTTTGCGGGGCTGATCGCGATGGGCACCTGGCAGGTGCAGCGCCGCGCCTGGAAGCTCGATCTGATCGAGCGCGTCACGCAGCGCGTGAATGCCCCGGCCGAAGCGGCGCCCGGGCGGGATCAATGGCCGGCCATCAGCAAGGCGGAGCACGAGTACCGCCACGTGCGCGTGACGGGCACCTACCTGCACGAGCAGGAATCCCTGGTACAGGCCAGCACCGTGCGTGGCGCCGGTTTCTGGGTGCTGACCCCATTGCGCCAGGCCGATGGCAGCCTGGTGTTGATCAACCGCGGCTTCGTGCCGCCCGAGTTCAAGGATCGCGCCACGCGCGAGTCGTGCAACCCCTCCACGCGGGTAACGGTCAGCGGTCTGCTGCGCCTGAGTGAGCCGGGTGGCGGCTTCCTGCGCGACAACGACCCGGCCGCGGGGCGGTGGTATTCGCGTGATGTACCCGCCATGGCCCAGGCGCATGGCCTTGGCGCAGTGGCGCCGTACTTCATCGATGCGGATGCCGGCTCATCGCCCGAGGCCACAGGCGCGCCCGTGGGGGGGCTCACGGTGCTGTCCTTTCCGAACAACCATCTGGTGTACGCCATCACCTGGTACACCCTGGCCCTGATGTTGGCTGTAGCCGTCTGGTACGTGGCGCGCGTGGAGCGAGCGCTGCGCCGTGACCGAGCCATGCAGGACAATGCGGGCCATGCAGACGCCCGTTCCAGCCAAGATCCCACGCCCCGCTGAAGGGGCGGACAGCCGCCAGCCCCAGAGCGTGGCGGCTGCGCGCATCCGCCGCTTCTCCGAAGCGACGGGCCGCAAGAACATGCAGTTGCTGATCCAGCTGCGCTGGATCGCCGTGGTGGGGCAGATCATCACCATCGCGGTGGTGCACTTCCTGCTGGGCATCACGCTGCCACTGGAGCCGCTGCTGGTGGTGCTGGGGGCTATCACGGTGTTCAACCTGGCCAGCCGCCTGCGCTGGCAGGTGCAGCAGGTGGTGACCGATGGCGAGCTGCTGCTGGCACTGCTGGTGGACGTGGGCATGCTCACCCTGATGCTGTACTTCACGGGAGGCGCGGCCAATCCGTTTGCGTGGCTGTACCTGCTGCAGATCACCCTGGGGGCGATGCTGCTCACGCCGCAAGCCACCTGGATCATGGTGATCGCCACCACCCTGTGCTTTGCCTGGCTGGCCTTGCTGGCCCGCCCGCTGCCGATGCCGGCGCACATGGACGGGGGCCTGGCCAACCCCTACATGCAGGGCATGCTGGTGTGCTTTGCGCTCAACGCCGGGCTGCTGGTCACCTTCATCGTGCGCATCACGCGCAACCTGCGTCAGCGTGATGCGCACCTGGCCGATCTGCGCCAGCGCGCGGCGGAAGAAGAGAACATCGTGCGCATGGGCCTGCTGGCGTCCGGCGCGGCTCATGAGCTGGGCACCCCGCTGGCCACGCTGGCCGTGATCCTGGGTGACTGGGCGCGGTTGCCCACCTTCACCTCCGACCCCGAACTGCTGGAGGAGGTGCTTGAGATGCAGGCCCAGATCCAGCGCTGCAAGGCCATCGTCAGCGGCATCCTGATGTCGGCGGGCGAGGCGCGGGGCGAATCGTCCGAGGAGACCAGCATCTGCGTCTTCCTCGATGAGCTGGTCGAGGAGTGGAAGGCGTCGCGCCCGGTCACCTCTTTCGTTTACGACAACCGCTTCGGGCAGGACGTGCCAGTGGTGTCTGACTCGACGCTGAAGCAGACCATCTGCAATATCCTGGACAATGCGCTGGAGGCCTCGCCCCACCACGTGAGCCTGGAGGTCGAGCGGAATGCGGATGCGCTGCGCATCACCGTCAAGGACAACGGCTCGGGCTTTCCGCCCGAGATGCTGGCGCAGCTGGGCAAGCCCTACCAATCAAGCAAGGGACGCCCCGGCCGAGGCATGGGGCTGTTCCTTGTCGTCAATGTGGCGCGCACGCTGGGTGGCCGGGTCACGGCCCGCAACCGGGTGGGCGGCGGTGCGGTGGTGACGCTGACCTTGCCGCTGGCGGCCATCGCGCTGGAAGAAGGAGACGATTCATGAGTGACGAGCGCGTGCTGCTCATCGTGGAAGACGATGCCGCGTTCGCGCGGACGCTGGCGCGCTCGTTCGAGCGCCGCCAGTACACGGTGCTGATCGCCGGCAGCCTGGACGAGGTGGGCGAGCTGCTGCAGCGGCACTCGCCAGGCTATGCCGTGGTCGACCTCAAGATCAACGGCGAGGCGTCGGGCCTGTCCTGCGTGCAGAAGCTCAACGCCCACAACCCGGACATGCTGATCGTGGTGCTGACGGGCTTCGCCAGCATCGCCACGGCCGTGGAAGCCATCAAGCTGGGCGCCTGCCACTACCTGGCCAAACCGTCGAACACCGACGACATCGAGGCCGCCTTTGGTCGGGCCGAGGGCAACGTCGAGGTCGAGCTGACCAACCGCTCCACATCCATCAAGACGCTGGAGTGGGAGCGCATCCACGAGACCCTGGCTGAGACGGACTTCAACATTTCGGAAACCGCCCGGCGCCTGGGCATGCACCGCCGCACCCTGGCCCGCAAGCTGGAGAAGCAGCGCGTTAAGTGATTTTCGTGAAATGAACCGTGTTTTGTAGCGTTGACAAACTTGGCAACGACTGAAAAACACGTTTACTACTTCACACTCACCGGGTGGTTTGGAGCCCCCTTGGCATTTTAGGCCGCAGCGGGCCTACAGGGGGCCATGGGCATGTCCGATACCGCCTCATGGCCTTTTTGCATGTCCAAGGGATGGGACGTTGCCTGCGAGCGGGTGACGGGGGCGGGGTGTGAAGCTCAAAGCGGTCTCTCACACCATGTTCGTGGGCGCCATTCTGGCGCTCCTGGCGAACTTCACCTTTCTGCTGTTGATCCGTTCGGCGTTTGACCACAGTGCGCAGGTTGCCGGGCAGCGGGAGCAGACGATCCGTGCGCTGGAGCACCTGAGGCAGGAGGCTGAGCTACTGCGCCGCCTGGTGCGGGCCTATACGGCCACGGGCAGCGCCAAGTACCTGCTCACCTATTACGACATCTATGCCATCCGCCAAGGTGACAAAGGGACGCTGGATGTACCCGATCCCACTGCCTTCTGGGAGGACCGCCTGGTCCGCGAACACCCGCAGCCGCTGCCGGACAAGGGGCGCCAGCAGTCCTTGATCGAGCGCATGAAGGGCTTGCAGCTGAGTCGCGATGAGCTGAGCAGCCTGCGGCGGGTGCTGGAGGCGACCGAGCGGCTGAAGAAAACCGAACAAGTGGCCTTCGCTGCCACGCAGGGCCTGTACGACGCCCAGAGCCATACCTTCGTTTCCGAAGGTGAGCCTAATCTGGCCTACGCCACCCGGTTGGTGCATTCGCATGTGTACGAGCGCGACGGCGCCGACCTGACCCGCGCGATTTCCGAGCTGACCCAGCGCGCCGACGCCCGCACCGAGGCGGCGGTGCGAGAGGCCTCGACGCGTGTCTCGCGCTTCATCGGGATGGCCGTGGCGGTGGACCTGTTGCTGCTGCCCGTGATGGCCGGGGCCTTGCTGGTGATCCGCCGCCGCGTGCTGCTGCCCATCGATGCCCTGAGCCGGCAGGCCAAGGCCTTTGCCCATGGCGACTATGCGCAGCGCAGCCCGTTGCGCGCCGATGCAGTGCGTGAGATCGTGTCGCTGAGCGCCACGATGGATACCATGGCGCGTGCCATCCAGGACGACCTGGCCGCCCGCGCGCAGGCGCAGGCCGCGCTGCAGGAGGCGCGTGACCAGGCGGAATCGGCCACCAGGGCCAAGTCGCTCTTTCTGGCCAACATGAGCCATGAGATCCGCACGCCGATGAACGCCATCATCGGCATGACGCACCTGGCGCAGCAGACGCTGCTGACCGAGCAGCAGAAGGATTACCTCGACAAGGTGGCCGCGGCCTCGCAGATCCTGCTGGGCGTGATCAACGACATCCTCGATTTCTCCAAGATCGAGGCGGGCCGCATGACGCTGGAGAGCGCGCCCTACCGTGTGGAAGACGTGGTGGGCAATGCCCTGATGCTGGTGCGCCAGAAGGCGCAGGAGCGCGAGATCGAGTTGCTGTGCGAGTTCGCAGACGCCGCCTTGCTGGGCGATGCCGCGGTGGTGCAGGGCGACATGCTGCGCGTGGGGCAGATCCTGACCAACCTGTTGTCCAACGCCGTGAAGTTCACGCACCACGGGCATGTGCGCTTGCGTGTGGCCCTGCAGGCGCGGCAGGGCGATCAGGCCCTGCTGTGCTTGCGGATCAGCGACACCGGCATTGGCATGACGCCAGAGCAGTTGAGCCGGCTCTTCCAGGAGTTTACCCAGGCCGACGACAGCACCACACGGCGCTATGGCGGCACGGGCCTGGGCCTGAGCATCTGCCAACGCCTGGCCACGATGATGGGTGGCGCCATCGACGTGACCAGCCAGCTGGGCGCCGGCTCGATTTTCACCGTGACCCTGCCGGTGACCGTGACCGATGCCTCCACCGCCAGCACCACAGGGCCTTTGCCGGTGGACACCTTGCGTGTGCTGGTGGTGGACGATCAGGACGACACGCGGGAATCCCTGGCGGGTCTGCTGCAAACCATGGGTGTCGGGCAGGGCCGGCGCGACGGGCGCATGGGCACGGTCGCCGTGGCCGAGGGCGGTGCTCAGGCATTGGCTCTGGCGCAGGAGGCCGCGGCCCAGGGCCAGCCCTTCGATCTGGTGCTGCTGGACTGGCTGCTGCCCGACATGCAGGGCGACCAGGTGCTGCAGGCCCTGCGCACGCTGCAGCCCTCGTTGGACGTGGTGGTGATCTCCGCCTATGGCTGGGACAGCCTGCAGACACCGGCATCGCAGGCAGGCATCGACAGCTTCCTGCCCAAGCCCATCCTGCCCGCAGCGCTGCGTGGCCTGTTCGCGCGGTTGACCGGCGTGGCCGTGGCCGGACCGTCGGCCGCAGCACCGCTGGATGTGGCCGTGCGCCTGGATGGCCTGCGCGTGCTGCTGGTGGAGGACAACCCCTTGAACCAGCAACTGGCCATCGAGCTGTTGACCCGGCGCGGGGCCAGTGTCACCCTGGTGAGCAATGGCAGCGAGGCCGTGGAGCATCTGCGCATGACCGGCCCGACCGCGTTCGACGTGGTGCTGATGGACCTGCACATGCCCGTGATGGATGGTCGCGAAGCCACCCGGCAGATCCGCGCCGACGAGCGCTTCAGGCAGCTGCCCATCCTGGCGATGACGGCGCACGCGCTCGACGAAGAGCGCGAACAGTGCCTGGCCATCGGCATGCAGGACCACATCAGCAAGCCGCTGGAGCCCCGCAGGCTGTACGCCACGCTGGCGGCTTATGTGCACCCCCGTGTGGTCGATCACGGCGCTGTGGCATTGACGCCATCATCGCCTGAACGGACACCGGTTGTACCGACCGCGTCGGCCGAGCCGCCCTCATCACTGCCGCGCGTGCCGGGCCTGGACACGCGCTCGGCGCTGGACCGCCTGGACGGCGATCTGCGCCTGTACCTGCAGGTGGCACAAGGCTTCGTGACCCATGCCGACACCAGCGTGCCGCTCCTGCGTGCCGCGCTGGAGGTGCAAGGCTGGGCCACCGTGCAGCGCGAGGCGCATACCCTGCGTGGCCTGTGCGCCACGATCGGCGCCTACGCGCTGGCCCAACTGGCTTCGGGGCTGGAGCAGGCCGCGGGGCAGCGCGACGAATCCTCCATCGCCACGGCCGCCAGTCTGCTGGTCGGCCAGCTCGGTGATTTCGTCGAGGCTTTGCGCCCGCAAGTGCGCGGTGCTGTCGACCCTTTGACGGCATCCACATCGACGCCAGCGACATCACGTGCAACGGGCACGCCCTTGCAGGCACCACCCCCGCAGCACGAGGAACTCGAGCGCCTGCTGGAAGATGCCGACAGCGCGGCCATCGGCCTATGGCGCCAGACCCGCGAGGCCTATCGCGCCATGCTGCACCCGCTGGTGTTCAACCGGCTGGACACCGCCATCGAGCAGTGCGATTTCGACACTGCATTGGGCCTGTTGCAAGAAGAGGGAGGCGCACATGCCGTTTCATGAACTGGCGCCGGGCTTGTCCGGCCCGCAGACCATCCTGGTGGTGGACGATGCGCCCGCCAACCTGACCTTGCTGGCCGGCCTGCTGGACCAGACCTATCGTGTCAAGCTGGCCTCGTCCGGTGCCAAGGCCCTGGACCTGGCGCAGCGCTCGCCGCCCGATCTGATCCTGCTGGACGTGATGATGCCCGGCATGGACGGCTACGAGGTATGCCGACAGCTCAAGGACGATGAACGCACGCGCCATGTGCCCGTGATCTTTCTGACCGCGATGCAGGCCGCGGAAGACGAAACCCGTGGCTTCGAGGTGGGTGGCGCCGACTACATCACCAAGCCGATCACGCCCGTGGTGGTCAAGGCGCGCGTGAAGACGCACCTGCAGAACAAGGCCTTCCAGGATTTCCTGAACCAGCGCAACGAGACGCTGCAATCGCAGCTGCAGGAGCAGATCGCCCAGTTGGACCGGCTGCGCGATTCGACCCTGCACATCATGATCTCGTTCGCGGAGTTCCGTGACGAGGACACGGGCAACAACGTCAAGCGCACCCAGGAATATGTGCGCGTGCTGGCCACCCACCTGTGGGAGCGGGGCCTGCACCACGATGAGCTCGACCCCCACCGCATCCGCCTGATCGCCAAGTCCGCACCGCTGCACGACATCGGCAAGGTGGCCATCCCCGACAACATCCTGCTCAAGCCGGCCAAGCTCACGCTTGAGGAGTTCGAGGTGATGAAGCGCCACCCCATGCATGGCTGGGACATGCTGCACCGCGCCGCATCACGGTTGGGTGAAGACACCGACTTCCTGCGCTACGCCATGGAGATCGCTCGCTCGCACCACGAGAAGTGGGATGGCTCGGGGTATCCGGACCAGTTGGTGGGCGAGTGCATCCCGCTGTCGGCCCGCCTGATGGCTGTGGCCGATGTGTACGACGCCCTGATCAGCCGGCGGCCCTACAAGGAGCCCTTCCCGCACGAGACGGCCCTGCGCATGATCGAAGAGGGCAGCGGTAAGCATTTCGATCCGCAGATCGTGCAGGCGCTGCACGACATCCAGGACACCATCGCCGCCATCGCACGCGAATGGCAGGACTGAGCACCACACCATCACATCATCGAGAGGAAAGATGACCATGACGGATCCGCAACCCTGGAGACTGGCCACGGCCTGCCTGCTCACGCTGGCGGCCATGGGCGCACAGGCCCAGCAGAAGATGTCCTACTCGCTGTTCGGCACCGTGGGGGCGGCCGTGTCCAACAAGGACTACAAGTTCCAGCGCGCCATCGACTCGGACGGCACCTTCTCGCGCGACAGCGTGCTGGGCGCCCAGTTGGACGTGCAGTTCACGCCCGAGTGGTCCGCCACCGTGCAAGCGAAGGCGGCACCCTCGATGCGAAGGGACAGCCGCTGGGACCTGAATGCGAGTTGGGCCTTTGTCTCGTGGCGGCCCAACAATGAGTGGCTGGTGCGGGCCGGCAAGCTGCGCATCCCGCTGTACCTGGCCTCGGAGAACCTGGATGTGGGTCAGAGCTACGACCTGGCCAGGCTGCCCACAGACATGTATTCCATTGCGCCCACCACCGATGTGATCGGTCTGTTTCTCACGCGCAACTGGGTGCTCGGTGATGCCGATTTGAGCCTGGATGC
This sequence comes from Burkholderiales bacterium UBA1834, assembly GCA_002339015.1. Classification (GTDB taxonomy): domain Bacteria; phylum Pseudomonadota; class Gammaproteobacteria; order Burkholderiales; family Burkholderiaceae_C; genus Aquabacterium. Next base: position 82,528 of record DDJC01000117.1, on the reverse strand, counting down.
CTACACGGGTGGTGCGCGCATCTGGAACCGGTTCTACACGCGAGACACCGGTGCGTCGTACAGCGAGTTCAGCACCCGGGTCAGCGGCGTGGTGCTCACCTGGCGCGGCGACGAAACCACGCTGCGCATGGGTTGGCACCATGCAGCGACGCAGCCTCGCGGTCCGAACGGCTTCATCAGCACGGCACGCTACAACGTCGTGATGCCTGGGGTGGGCTATTACACGCCCGAAGGCAGCCCCTCCGAGATCAGCAACGACATCATCACCGTGGGGGTGGACCAGCAACTGCCGGGGAACTGGCGTGTGATGGCAGAGGTGGGCCGCAACGTCCAGCACAAGACCGATTTCGGCGCCAACACGCTGGGTGGTTATGTGGCCGTGCTCAAGAACCTGGACCGCTGGACACCGTATGTGGTGGTCTCCGCGCTGAAGTCCCTGGGCGCGCCCAAGCGCCTGCAGGAAGCTTTGAGCCAGTCCTCCGTGCCGGCATTCATCCCTCAGGCCGATGTGATCAATGCCGGGCAGCGCATGTTGGCCGATGCCGTGCCTTTCTATGACCAGCACTCCCTGGCCCTGGGCACCTCGTTTTCGCTGACGCCGCGCAGCAAGATCAAGGCAGAGTGGCTTCGAACCTGGGTGGACAAGGGCTCGATCATGATCGACTCCCCCGCGTTCGGCGCATCGGTGTCCGACGAAACGGTTGACGTGTTCTCGCTGAGCTACAGCTTCGCGTTTTAAGGGAGTGCCGCGATGACACGCCTTGAATTCAACCGCGTCCTGTGTGCTTTGCTGCTGGGCGGCTTCACGCTGGCCCAGGCGGCTGACCGTGTGGTGGTGATCGGCCATCCGACTGTGCGCAAGCTGGACCCTGCCACGCTGCAGCGCATCTTCACCGGCAAGACCATCGAGGTCGATGGCGTGAAGGTGCAACCCGTCAATGCCGCACCAGGCCTGCCCGTGCGCCAGCGCTTCCTGAGCCAGTACCTGCAGACCGATGAAGACCAGTACGTGGGCTATTGGACAGTGCGCCGCTATGTGGGCAAGGGCACGCCGCCGCCGGAGGTCAGGCAGCCGTCGGAGATGATCGAGATGGTGGGCCGAACGCCTGGCGCCATCGGCTACCTGGACGAGACCGATCTGGTGCCCGGGCTGAACGTGCTGTTGCGCAAGTAAGCTGCGGGCTCAGGCCACCGCCACCATCAGCATCTGGTCGGCGATGGTACCGGCCAATCGGGCCAGCCAGAGGCGGATGAGCTGGTGCTGGGCGATCAGGTGGGGGGTAGCGATCGCCCCCGGGTTCGCGCGGGCAGGGGCATCCCGCTATGCTCTGCGGATGACTGTTTCCAACCCTTCTTCATCGCCCGTTTCCCCTTGTGGCAAGCCGATCGTGCTGCAGGTCGGAAGGCTGCCGCTGTGGCTTGAACAGCGTCTGAACGACGAGTTCGACATCACGCTGCTGGATGCCCAGGCCGACCGCGCTGCCTTCCTTCGCGAGCAGGGCGCGCGCTTCACGGGCGTGGTCACCTCTGCCTTCGCCGGTGCCGATGCCGCGCTGATCCATGCGCTGCCATCGCTGCAGGTGATCTCCAACTTCGGCGTGGGCGTGGACCGCATCGACCTGGCAGCGGCCAAGGCGCGCGGCATCGCCGTGGGGCATACGCCCGATGTGCTCAATGATTGCGTGGCGGACATGGCCGTGGGCCTGATGCTGGACGTGGCCCGGCGCAGCATGGAAGCCGACCGTTTCGTGCGCGCGGGCAAGTGGGCCAGCGGCGGTGGCAAAAGCATCGGACTGGGCCGCCAGGTCAGCGGCGCGAGGCTGGGCATCGTCGGCCTGGGGCGCATCGGCCAGACCATCGCCAAACGGGTGAGCGGTTTCGACATGGCCGTGCGCTACCACGCGCGCCAACCGGTGGCCAGCGTGCCGTGGGCGCATGAGCCGTCGCTGCTGGCGCTGGCAGATTGGAGCGATTACCTGGTCGTGATCGTGGCGGGCGGTGCAGGCACCCGCCATCTGATCGATGCCAAGGTGCTGCGGGCCCTGGGGCCGCGAGGCTTCCTGGTCAACGTGGCACGCGGCTCGGTGGTGGACGAGGCAGCCCTGGTGCACGCGCTGCAGAATGGGGAGATCGCCGGGGCAGGCCTGGATGTGTTCGAGAACGAGCCCCACGTGCCCGAAGCCCTGTTTGCCCTGGACAACGTGGTGCTGCTGCCCCACATCGCCAGCAATACCGAGGAGACGCGCACGGCCATGGGCGAACTCACGCTGGAGAACCTGCGCGGCCATTACTTCGAGGGCGGTCGTCTGAAAGCCGCCGTCCCGCTTTGACCGTGGCGCCTTGGTGGGGGCGGTGCAGGGCAGGCATGCCGTTTGCCCAATGGCTTGCCACTGTCAAGCAATTTGAGGAGAACGTGCATGAACCAACACATCCGCCCCCTGACACTGTCCGTGCTGGCTTCCCTGGTCATGGCTGGCACTGCCATGGCGCAGACCACTTTGCCCACCAGTGCGCCCAAACCGGCGCTGACCGCTTCCGGGGCCGCCGGCAACCAAGGCAAGCTGTCTGCCTTCGACGGCGCCTTCCTGGAGCAGGCGGCCCAGAGTGGCCATGCCGAAATCGACGGCGCCAAGGCCGCACTGGAGAAGGCCACCGATGCACGCGTCAAGTCCTTCGCTCAGAAGCTGATCGACGACCACACCAAGGCCCATGCTGAACTGGCGGCGCTGGCTTCCAGCAAGGGTGTGGAATTGCCCAAGGATCCATCCATTGGCCAGAAGGCGAAGGCCAAGATCCTGTCGATGCGTGACGGCGAGAGCTACGACAAGCATTTCCTCGAGTCCATCGGCATCAAGGCGCACGAGAAGACCATCAAGCTGTTCAAGCGTGCGGTGGCCGAGGCCAATGATGCCGACGTGAAGGCATTCGCCACGAAGACATTGCCCACGCTGGAGGGCCACCTGAAGCAGGCACATGATCTGCACGCCAGCCTGGACAAGAAGAAGTAACGAGGCGCTGCAGCGCGACGCCGCTTTTCAAGGCCGGCAAAAAAGCGGCGTCAGCGCTCATGCAGAGTGAAGGAGAGATGGCGATGGGCTATGACCTCTGGTACTGGAGCGGCATCCCCGGGCGTGGCGAATTTGTCCGCCTGGCACTGGAGGCAGCCGGCATTCCTTACCGGGAAAAAACCGGGCGGGGTGACGGTGATGCTGCCCTGGTCAAGGACCTGGCCAAGTCTCGCCCCGACCCGCCGTTCGCGCCGCCCTACCTCGTGGTCGAAGAGGGTCTGGTCATCTCGCAGACCGCCAACATACTGCTGTATCTGGGCGAGAAGCATCCGCGCATCGCGCCGCGAGAACTGGCCGGTCGGCACTGGGTGCATCAACTGCAACTCACGCTGATGGATTGGGTGGCCGAGTCGCACGACGTGCACCATCCTGTGGGCATGGATCTCTACTACGAAGATCAGAAGCCCGAGGCCTGTCGCCGGGCCGAGGGTTTTCGGTCCAAGCGCCTGCCCAAGTTTCTTGGTTACTTCGAGCGTGTTCTGGCGCAGCGCGGCGACTGGTTGGCAGGCGGCAAGCGGTGGAGCTATGTGGACTTGTCGCTATTCCATGTCGTGGAGGGGCTGCGCTTTGCTTTTCCCCGCCGCATGGCGATTCTGGCCCCAGACTTCAGACGTGTGTTGGCCTTGCATGACTCGGTGCAAGCATTGCCTGAACTGCAGGATTACCTCGCCAGTGAGCGCAGGCTGGCGTTCTCCGACGGTCTGTTCCGGCACTATCCCGAGCTCGATGGCGAGGATTGACGCCTGAGCCATGGCTCCCGCCCCCTTGTGCGCCGTCCATCGTCTGCTGAAGAGCAGGACGTCAACGCCCACCTAACAGCTTGCGTTAATGGAAAGGGGGCACCCCTGAAAGGTTGACGATGCGTCTTGAGCGAGCCTTCGGTGGCATCTTGAGCCTGGCGGCTGCGGCGCTGGCTGGGTGCGCCTACGAGCCTGTGAACCCCTACCCACCCGTGGCCGATGCTGGCGTGTGGGGCGCGGCGCCCGGCGGCTACGTGGTCGATAAGGCCCCGTTGGCGCAGCCTGATCCCTTGTTCATCGACGAGGGGCCGCCGCCCCTGATGGCCGAGCTCATTCCGCCTCGGCCATACGGTCAGGTGGTGTGGGTGCCGGGTTACTGGGGCTGGCAATCGCGCTGGGTTGGGCACCAGGACGCTGGTTGTCGCCGCCGCGTCCGGGCTACGTCTGGACGAACCCCTACTACGAACGTCGAGGGGGGATCGTGGTGTTCGTGTCGGGGTTCTGGTGCCCTCCCCATGCGATGTTCGCGCCGCCGCCGCCTTACCTGCGGCGGCCGGTGCGCAGCGCCAATGGGCTGCCGCCCGTTGGACTGCCGGCGAGGCCTATGCCGCCGCCAGTGGCCCCTGGCGCCCAGCGGGGCGACAGCCGGGCGCGGCATGGCTTGATCGGCAGGCCCGTGCCTCACCGCGACAACCCTCAGCCGGTCATGGTGCCTCGCGGCAAGCCTCGGCAGCAGGATGCGCACGGGAGCCAGAACGAAGGGGCATCGCGCGCTGGCAGGTCTTTCATGGGCCGCGCCACCGAGCGACGAGGTGACCGGTAGGATGCCTGGGGGATGGTCAGCCGCACTGGCGACAATCAACCCAGCCGCTCCAGGGCGACAGCCGTGGCCTCGCCACCGCCGATGCACAGCGAAGCCACGCCCCGTGTACCACCGGTCTGTGCCAGTGTGTGCAACAAGGTCACGATGATACGCGCGCCCGTGGCGCCGATCGGGTGCCCCATGGCGCAGGCGCCACCGCGCACGTTCACGCGGTCTTGCGCAAGACCCAGATCGCGGATGGCGATCATGGGCACGACGGCGAAGGCCTCGTTGATTTCATAGAGGTCCACATCGTCAGGCTGCCAGCCTGTGCGCGTGAGCAGCTTGCGAACCGAGCCTACCGGCGCGCTGGCGAAATCGCCTGGTTCAGCCGCATGTGTGCTGTGCGCGAGCAATCTGGCCAGAGGTCGCCAGCCTCGGGCGATGGCCACGCTTTCACGGCACAGCACCAGCGCCGCAGCACCGTCGGAGATGGACGCAGAACTGGCGGGTGTGATGGTGCCGCCATCTTCGGCGGATCGGAAGGCGGGCTTGAGGCGGTCGATCTTCTCAGGCTGGCATTGGCCTGGTGTTTCGTCCTGGGTCACGGTACGGCTGGAGCCGCCTTTCACGCCGGGCACGGTGACGGGGCTGACCTCATCGCTGAAGAGCCCTTGGGCGACAGCGGCCTGAGCGCGCTGAACCGATCGCAGCGCCCAGGCATCCTGGCTGGCGCGATCGAAGCCCAGTCGCTGTGCCATGCGGTCGGCATGCATGCCCATGAACTGGCCATCGTAGGCGTCCTGCAGGCCGTCGAAGAACATGTGGTCGACCATCTGGCCGTGGCCCAGGCGCTGGCCGGCACGCGCGGCGGGCAGCAGGTAGGGCGCCTGGCTCATGGATTCCATGCCCCCGGCCACGAGCACCTCGGCCGTGCCGGCCAGCAGTTGGTCATGGGCCAGCATCACCGTCTTCATGGCCGATCCGCACATCTTGCTCAGGGTGGTGGCCGGCACGCTCACCGGCAGGCCGGCCGCACGCAGGGCCTGCCGCGCCGGGGCCTGGCCCACGCCGGCCATTAAGCAGTTGCCCATCAGCACCTCGTCGACCGCTTCGGGTGGCACGCCGGACTGGGCCAGGGCGCCGGCGATGGCCACGCCGCCCAGAGCAGGGCCGCTCAGCGACGACAGCACGCCCTGGAAGCTGCCGATGGGCGTGCGGCGCGCGCCGACGATGACGATGGGGTCGAGGTGCTTGCTCATGGGTGCTCCAGGCGGTTGCGTGCGTGGAAAGGGCGATGCCGTTTCACCGCGGTGCCATGCGGATCGCGCCATCCAGGCGGATCACCTCGCCGTTGAGGTACTCGTTCTCGACGATGTGGCGCACGGTGGCCGCATATTCGCTGGGGCGGCCCAGGCGGGCAGGGTGGGGCACGCTGGCGCCCAGTGAATCCTGCACCTCCTGCGGCAGGCCCTTGAGCATGGGCGTCTCGAAGATGCCGGGTGCGATGGTCAGCACGCGGATGCGGTCGCGGGCCAGCTCGCGTGCAGCGGGCAGGGTCATGGCAACGATGCCGCCCTTGGACGCGGCGTAGGCGCACTGGCCGATCTGTCCGTCGAAGGCGGCCACCGAGGCGGTGTTGACGATCACACCCTGCGAGGCGCTGCTGTCGGCAGGGTCGTCCGTGCTGGGGCCGGAAGCGATCATCGCGGGCACGGCCAGACGCATCATGTTGAAGCTGCCGGTGAGGTTCACCTCCAGCGTGCGCGCAAAGCTCTCGAGTCGGTGCGGGCCGTTCTTGCCGTGGATCTTCTCGGCCGGGCCGATGCCGGCGGCGTTGACCAGCACGTCCAGCCGGCCGAAGCGGCTCACGGCGGTTTCCACCGCTTTCTGGGCGCTGCCTGCATTGCTCACATCGGTGGCGATGAACACGGCGTTGGCGTGGCTAGCGAGCGGGCTGTCGGCCGGTGGCTCGCGCAGATCGGCGATGACGACGCGGGCGCCGGCTTGGAGCGCTGCCAGTGCGGTGGCCGCACCCAGGCCGGAGCTGCCACCGGTGATGAGGAAGACGCTGTCCTGGATCTTCATGGTGATTTGCTTTGCTCGAGGTGGGTGGGGAGACTCAGGCCGTCTCGGCGAACAGCTCGCGGCCGATCAGCATGCGACGGATCTCGGAGGTGCCGGCGCCGATCTCGTAGAGCTTGGCATCGCGCCACAGGCGGCCCAGCGGGTAGTCGTTGATGTAGCCGTTGCCGCCGAAGATCTGTACGCCTTCGCCGGCCATCCAGGTGGCCTTCTCGGCCGTCCAGAGGATCAGCGCGGCGCAGTCCTTGCGCACATGGCGTGCGTGCGCAGGGCCCATCGCATCAAGGTTCTTGGCCACGGTGTAGGCGAAGGCGCGTGCGGCCTGCTGCACCGTGTACATGTCGGCCAGCTTGCCCTGCAGCAACTGGAACTCGCCGATGGCCTGGCCGAACTGCTTGCGCTCGTGCACGTAGGGCACCACGTTGTCCATCACGGCCTGCATGATGCCCAGCGGCCCGCCGGACAGCACCGCGCGTTCGTAATCCAGCCCGCTCATCAGCACCTTGGCGCCGTTGCCTTCGCCGCCCAGCACGTTATCAAAGGGCACTTCGCAATCCTCGAAGAACAGCGGGTAGGTGTTGGAGCCGCGCATGCCCAGCTTGTCAAGGTGTTTGCCTTTGCTGAAGCCCTTGAAGCCCTTCTCGATGATGAAGGCTGTCATGCCTTTGGCACCGGCGTCGGGCTCGGTCTTGGCGTAGACCACCAGCGTGTCGGCATCACCGCCGTTGGTGATCCACATCTTGCTGCCGTTGAGCACGTAGCGGTCGCCCTTGCGGTCCGCGCGCAGCTTCATGCTGATCACGTCCGATCCTGCGTTGGGCTCGCTCATGGCCAGCGCGCCCACGTGCTCGCCGCTGACCAGCCTGGGCAGGTATTGGCGCTTCTGTGCTTCGGTGCCGTTGCGGTGGATCTGATTGACGGCCAGGTTGGAATGCGCGCCGTAGCTCAGGCCCACCGAGGCGCTGGCGCGGCTGACCTCTTCCATGGCCACCATGTGCGCGGTGTAGCCCAGGTTGGTGCCGCCGTATTCCTCGGACACCGTGAGGCCGTGCAGGCCCAGGTCGCCCAGCTTCTTCCACACATCGGCGGGGAAGAGGTTGTCGCGGTCGATGTCGGCGGCGCGTGGCGCGATCTCGCGCTCGGCGAAGGTGCGCACGGCGTCGCGCAGGGCATCGATGTCATCGCCGAGCATGTGGTTCAGGCCGGGCAGGGTGGCGCTCATGGTGTCTCCTCGGTGTGTCGCTGTCGTTGATGTGGGCGGTGAGGGTCAGGCGTTGGCGCGCTTGGCCAGCAAAGCCTTGGCCACGCGCGAGGCCGGTTGGCGGCCGAGCACCTGGCTGATGTAGGCGCCTGCATCGACCAGCGCATCCAGGTTCAGCCCGGTGTGGATGCCCAGGCCGTGCAGCAGGTAGACCACGTCTTCCGTGGCCACGTTGCCGGTGGCGCCCTTGGCATAGGGGCAGCCGCCCAGGCCGGCGATGCTGGCGTCGAAGGTGTGGATGCCCAGCTGCAGGCAGGCGTGGATGTTGGTCAGGGCCTGGCCGTAGGTGTCGTGGAAGTGGCCGCTCAGCTCTGCCAGCGGCACGTGCTTGAGTGTGGCCTCCATCACCGCGCTCACGCGGCCCGCCGTGCCTACGCCAATGGTGTCGGCGATGCCGATGTGGTCGCTGCCGATGTCCAGCAGACGTTTGGCCACGTCCACCACCTTGTCGATGGCGATCTCGCCTTCGTAGGGGCAGCCCAGGGCGCAGGATACGGCGGCGCGCACGCGCAGGCCGTGCTCGCGCGCAGCCTGCGCCACAGGGCGGAAGCGCTCGATGGATTCGGCGATGGAACAGTTGATGTTGCGTTGGCTGAAGGCTTCGCTGGCGGCGGCGAAGATCACGACCTCGTCGGCCTTGGCGGCGATGGCGCCTTCGAAGCCCTTCATGTTGGGTGTGAGTGCCGAGTAGCGAACACCGGGCTGGCGCCGGATGCCGGCCATCACCTCGGTGTTGTCGCCCATCTGGGGCACCCACTTGGGGCTGACGAAGCTGGTGACTTCGATCTGTTTCAGTCCTGCGGCCTGCAGGCGGTGCACGAGTTCGATCTTGTGGGCAGCAGCCACGGGCTGCGCTTCGTTCTGCAGGCCGTCGCGCGGACCGACATCGACGAGCTGGACATGGGTGGGGAGCATGGGGGGCTTGTCCTGGGGGTGTCTGAGGGAAAGGCTCGGTAGCGTGCTCAGGCCACGGCGTCCAGGCGCAGCAG
>DDJC01000117.1:72844-73497 GCA_002339015.1 Burkholderiales bacterium UBA1834 | reverse complement strand
TCCATCTTCATGGCTTCGGTGACGACCAGGGGCTGGCCTTTGCTGACTTGCTGCCCGGCGGATACGAGCAGGGCCAGGACGCGGCCGGGCATCTGCGTGACGAGCTGGCCGGCATGGGCGTCACCATCGGTCGCCTTGGAGAAGGGATCGACCAGTGAGAGGCGCGTGTGCAGTGTGTTGCCGAACACCTCAATGACGGCGCCGCGCTGGTGAATGTTCAGGCGGCGGCGATCGGCATCGAGCGTGATGTCGAAGAGGTCACCGCTCAAGGCATGCACGTGCAGGGCATGGCGCTGGCCGCCGATCTCCAGCGCCAGTGTGCCATCGCGGTGGTGCACGAGCACGGCGTGCAGGGTGTCGGTCTGGCCTTGCACGGCCAGATCCAGCCAGCGGCGGCCTTGCGCGGCCTGGAGTCGCCAGCCATCGGCTTGCGACCACGGAGAGGCATTCGCGGTCGGAGCAGCTCTATCGGCGGCGACTCGTCCTGCATGGCCGCTTTGGCCATGGCTGGGGCCACCTGCGTGCAGCAGGCGCGCGGCGCCCGCAGCGGCCAGCCATGCTGGCGATGCTTCGCGCGGCGCGAACAAGGCAGCCTGCTCACGCTCGATCAGCCCCGTGTCCAGGTCGGCCTTGGTGAAAGAGTCCGTGGCCGC
>DDJC01000117.1:0-72826 GCA_002339015.1 Burkholderiales bacterium UBA1834 | reverse complement strand
CTTGGCGATCATCGAATCGTAGTGCGAGGTGATTTCGTCGCCCTCGCGCACGCCGCTGTCGATGCGCACGTCGGCGCGTGTGAAGGCTGATGCCGACGGCGTGCGCAGCAGGTTCAAGCGGCCAATGGCAGGCAGAAACTGCTGGTCGGGGTTCTCGGCGCAGATGCGGGCCTCGATGGCGTGGCCATGGATGCCCAACTGGTCCTGCGTGACGGGCAAGGGCTCGCCTGCCGCAACACGCAGTTGCCACTCCACCAGGTCATGCCCGGTGATGGCCTCGGTGACAGGGTGCTCCACCTGCAGGCGCGTGTTCATCTCCATGAAGTAGAAACGGCCCGTCTCGGCGAAGTCGTGCTCGACGATGAACTCCACCGTGCCCGCACCCACGTAGCCCACGCTGCGCGCGGCGGCGATGGCGGCCGCGCCCATGGCGGCGCGGTGCTCGGGCTTCATGCCCGGGGCGGGCGCTTCTTCCAGCACCTTCTGGTGGCGNNAGCAGTCGCGCTCGAACAGGTGCACGTAGTGCCCCTGCGTGTCGCCGAACACCTGGATCTCGATGTGGCGCGGGCGTTGCAAGTAGCGCTCGACCAGCACCTGGGCGCTGCCGAAGCTGGCTGATGCTTCACGCTGGCATGAGGCCAGCGCCGCGTCGAACTCGGCCTCGCTGCGCACCACGCGCATGCCCTTGCCGCCGCCGCCGGCGCTGGCCTTGATCAGCACCGGGTAGCCGATGCGCGTGGCCTGGGCGCGCAGGAAGGCGGTGTCCTGCTGATCACCGTGGTAGCCAGGAACCAGGGGCACATCGGCTTGTTCCATCAGTTGCTTGGCGGCCGACTTGCTGCCCATGGCCGCGATGGCCGAGGCGGGCGGGCCGATGAAGGCGATGCCCGCATCCGCACAGGCCTGGGCGAAATCCTCGTTCTCGCTGAGGAAGCCATAGCCCGGGTGCACAGCCTGGGCGCCGGTGGCTTGCGCGGCGGCCAGGATCAGGTCGCCGCGCAGGTAGCTGTCGCGTGCAGCGGCAGGCCCCAAGCGGACGGCCTCGTCGCAGGCCTGCACGTGCGCCGCATTCGCGTCGGCATCGGAGTACACGGCCACGGTGCGGATGCCCAGGCGGCGTGCGGTCGCCGCGACTCTGCACGCGATCTCTCCACGGTTGGCGATCAGGATCTTGGTGAACATGTCGTTATCGCCTCATTGCTTGTGTTGCCATGCCGGTGCACGCTTGTCCAGGAAGGCGCGCATGCCTTCACGGCCTTCGTTGCTGGCGCGCACGTCGGCGATGATCTTCGCGGTGCGCTCACTCAGGGCCGGCTCGATCACGGCATCGGCGATGTCCTGGATCAGGCGCTTGCTGGCGCGCACGGCCTGCGGGCCGTTGGCCGCGATGGCCTGAACCAGCGCATTCACCTTGCCGGGCAACTCGTCAGCCGCGCACACCTCATGCACCAGGCCCAGGCGCTGCGCTGTGCCCGCATCGAAGCGCTCGGCGGTGGTGAAGTAGCGGCGCGCGTTGCGCTCTCCGATGGCGCGTATCACGTAGGGGCTGATGGTGGCGGGGATCAGGCCCAGCTTTACTTCGGACAGGCTGAACACGGCTTCGTGTGCCGCGACCACGATGTCGCAGGTGGCGGCCAGGCCCACGCCGCCGCCGTAGCAATCGCCCTGCACCTGGCCGATCAGCGGCACGGGGCAGGCGGCCAGCGTCCACAGCAGGTCGGCCAGGCGGGCGCCGTCGGCGCGGTTCTCGTCCCAGCTGTAGTCGGCCATGGCGCGCATCCAGTTCAGATCGGCGCCGGCGCAGAAGGCCTTGCCGTGCGCGCCCAGCACCACGGCGCGCAGGCCGTCTTCAAGCGACAGGGCCTGGAAGGTGGCCGTGAGCTCGGTGATCACGTCGGCGTCGAAGGCGTTGCGGCGCTCCGGGCGGTTCAGGCGCACGATGGCCACATGGCCGCCGGCCAGATCCTGTCGTTGAATGTCAAGGGGCGAGTTCATGGTGATCGGGCTCACATGCGGAAGACGCCGTAGCGCGTCTCGGCGATCGGTGCGTTGAGGCTGGCGCTCAGGCCCAGGGCCAGTACGCGGCGTGTGTCGGCGGGGCGGATCACGCCGTCGTCCCACAGGCGGGCCGAGGCGTAGTAGGGATGGCCCTGCGCTTCGTACTGGTCGCGGATGGGCGCCTTGAACGCGGCTTCGTCGTCAAGCGACCATTGTCCGCCGTTGCGCTCGATGCCATCGCGCTTGACGGTGGCCAGCACGCTGGCGGCCTGCTCGCCGCCCATCACGCTGATGCGCGCGTTGGGCCACATCCACACGAAGCGCGGGTCAAAGGCGCGGCCGCACATGCCGTAGTTGCCGGCGCCGAAGGAGCCGCCGATGATCACCGTGAACTTGGGCACTGCCGCGCAGGCCACGGCCGTGACCATCTTGGCGCCGGCCCGCGCAATGCCCTCGTTCTCAAACTTGCGGCCCACCATGAAGCCGGTGATGTTCTGCAAAAACACCAGCGGGATCTTGCGCTGGCAGCACAGCTCGATGAAGTGCGCGCCCTTGTTGGCGCTCTCCGAGAACAGGATGCCGTTGTTGGCGATGATGCCCACGGGCATGCCCTCGAGGTGCGCGAAGCCGGTGACCAGCGTGGTGCCGTAGCGGGCCTTGAACTCGTCGAACTCGGAGCCATCGACCAGGCGGGCGATCACCTCGCGCACGTCGAAGGGCTTGCGCGTGTCGGTGGGGATCACGCCGTTGAGTTCGTCTGCAGCATAAAGGGGAGGGCGCGCGGCCTGCAGGGCTAGCTGCCATTCGCCGGGCTTGTTGCTGCCGCAGCGATTCAGCCGCGCCACGCTTTGCCGCGCAATGGCCAAGGCATGCAGATCATCATCGGCCAGGTGGTCGGCCACGCCCGACAGGCGCGTGTGCACATCGCCACCGCCCAGGTCCTCGCTGGTCACCACCTCGCCCGTGGCGGCCTTCACCAGCGGTGGTCCGCCCAGAAAGATGGTGCCCTGGTTCTTCACGATGATGGTCTCGTCGCTCATGGCGGGCATGTAGGCGCCACCGGCCGTGCACGAGCCCATCACCACCGCGATCTGCGGGATGCCCTGCGCGCTCATGTGCGCCTGGTTGTAGAAGATGCGGCCGAAGTGGTCGCGGTCGGGGAAAACCTCGTCCTGGTTGGGCAGGTTGGCGCCACCGCTGTCGACCAGGTAGATGCAGGGCAGGCGGTTGGTCCAGGCGATCTCCTGCGCACGCAGGTGCTTCTTGACCGTGAGCGGGTAGTAGGTGCCGCCCTTCACGGTGGCGTCGTTGCAGACGATCATGCAATCGACACCGGCCACGCGGCCGATGCCGGCGATCACGCCGGCGCAGGGCGAGGCGTTGTCGTACACGTTCAGCGCGGCCAGCGGCGCGATCTCCAGGAAGGGCGAGCCGGGGTCGAGCAGGCGCTCGACGCGGTCGCGCGGCAGCAGCTTGCCGCGCGCCAGGTGCTTGGCGCGTGCGGCCTCGCCACCGCCTTGCGCGATGCGGTCGAACTGCGCGTCCAGGTCGGCCACCAGGGCCTGCATGGCCTGGGCATTGGCGCGAAAGCTCTCGGCGCGCGGGTTGAGCTGGGTGACGATGGCGGGCATGGTGGGCGTCGGGCTCTGTGTTCTTGAAGGGGGCTTGAGAATCGGGGCGTCAGAAGCGCGCCAGGCGCTGGTCGAGCCGGGCCATGGCGGCGGCGACCTCGTCGCGAAATTGGGCATGGGCCTGGGCGGCATGGGCCGCAGGCTCGGCGGCGATACTGGAAGGGATCGCCGTGCCACTGGCCCCGGTCCGATCCGATGTGGAGGAGGGCGCACCGACAGGCGCTGGCGCCACCGCGCTCCAGACCAGCGTGGTCAGTTGCTCGGCGGTTTCGTCGATCGAAGGCCGTCGCTGTGCCGTGATCGAGTCCCACAGCACATGCTCCATGGAACCATAGACCAGATCGCGCATCAGCCGCAGCGGCATGTCCTGGCGGATGCGGCCTTCGTCGCGTGCCTGCGCCAGGGCCTCCATCAGCGGCGCGGTGTAGCGGCGCTTGCAGTCGGTGATCACCTCGGCCAGCTCGGGGGCGGTGGCGCGGGCCTCGCCCAGCACCAGGGCGCACATGCCCGAGCCGTCGGCCAGCAGCGTCACCAAATGCTGGCGGATCACGTAGGCCAGCTTGGCGCGCACGCCTTGCAGGCGGGGCACCTCGGCCTCCAGGTCGCGGCTGATCTCGTCGTACCAGTCGGTGATCACCTGGATGCACAACTCGCGCTTGCCCGCGAAGTAGGTGAACACCGTGGCCTCGGACACGCCGGCCTTCTCGGCGATCTGCGCGGTGGTGGCGCGCTGGAAGCCGTGCTCCGAGAACACCGCCCGCGCGGCGGCCAGCAATTCGGCCACCCGCTGCTGCGATTTGGCGCGGCGCGGGGCGGTGCGTTGCAGGGGCGCACGGGACGTTTGCAGGTCGGCGGAAGGCATTGAAACCGAATATTTGAGTGACGCTCAATTATCAGTGCGATGCGCCGACCGTCAATCCGGGTTCATAGGGAAAACAACACGAAAAATGGTGAGTGAAGGTCAAAAACAAGGGTTTTCCGGCAGCAAACCAGTACCCGCATTGGCGGCGTGCTGCCTACACTGACCCCGTGGATCCCTGCCGCATGCGCGGGCCGCCACAAGCGGTCTGGAGCGCGATCCGGCACATCCTGAAAGGTGGTCCGACGATGAACGCTCCCTTGCCCGAATCGGTGCTCAAGGCCCTGGCTTCCCTGAGCCTGGACGACAAATACGCGCAAGAGCAGGGCCGCGTCTTCATGAGCGGCATCCAGGCCCTGGTGCGGCTGCCCATGCTGCAGCACACGCGCGATACCCAGGCCGGCCTGCACACCGCCGGCTTCATCAGCGGCTACCGCGGCTCGCCCCTCGGCGGTTACGACCAGGCCCTGTGGAAGGCGCGCGAACACCTTGAAGCGCACAACGTCGTCTTCCAGCCTGGCGTGAATGAAGAACTGGGCGCCACCGCGGTGTGGGGCACGCAGCAGCTCGATCTCTACCCTGAGCGCAAACGCTTCGATGGCGTCTTCGGCCTGTGGTACGGCAAGGGCCCGGGCGTTGATCGCTGTTCCGATGTCTTCAAGCACGCCAACATGGCCGGCACGGCGCGGCTGGGCGGCGTGATCGCGGTGGCGGGTGATGACCACGTGGCCAAGAGCTCCTCGGTGGCGCACCAGAGCGACCACATCTTCAAGGCCTGCGGGCTGCCCGTGTTCTTCCCCAGCACCGTGCAGGAGATCCTGGACCTGGGCCTGCACGCCTGGGCCATGAGCCGATTCTCGGGCCTGTGGGCCGGCATGAAGACCATCCAGGAGGTGGTCGAATCCGCCAGCAGCGTCTCGGTCGATCCGGACCGCGTGCGCATCGTGATGCCGGAGGATTTCTACATGCCCGCCGGCGGCCTGCACATCCGTTGGCCCGATCCACCGCTGGAGCAGGAAGCCCGGCTGATGGACTACAAGTGGTACGCCGCGCTGGCCTACATCCGCGCCAACCGGCTCAACCACACGGTGATCGATTCACCGCACGCGCGCCTGGGCCTGATCGCCAGCGGCAAGGCCTACAACGACTTGCGCCAGGCCCTGGTGGATCTGGGCCTGGACGACGCCACCTGCGCGCGCATCGGCCTGCGCGTGCACAAGGTCAACGTGGTGTGGCCGCTGGAGGCCGCCACCACGCGCGAATTCGCCACCGGCCTGCAGGAGATCCTGGTGATCGAGGAGAAGCGCCAGGTCATCGAATACCAGTTGAAGGAAGAGCTCTACAACTGGCGCGAGGATGTGCGTCCCAACGTGCTGGGCAAGTTCGACGAACCGGCTGGTGATCAGACCGGTGGCGAGTGGTCGCGCGCCAACCCGGCCGCGCACTGGCTGCTGCGCGCCAAGGCCGACCTGAACCCCTCGCTGGTGGCCCGCGCCGTGGCGCAGCGCCTGGATGCCCTGGGCCTGAAGGCCCTGCTGGACGACGACACCCGCCGCCGCATCGACGAGCGCCTGGCCCTGATCGAGGCCAAGGAGCGGGGCGCGCTCAACGTGAGCACCGCGCAAGGGGGCAAGGCCGCCACCGACCGTGCGCCCTGGTTTTGCAGCGGCTGCCCGCACAACACCTCCACCCGCGTGCCGGAGGGCTCGCGCGCCATGGCTGGCATCGGCTGCCACTACATGGTGGTGTGGATGGACCGCAGCACGAGCACGTTCACGCAGATGGGTGGCGAGGGCGTGAGCTGGGTGGGCCAGGCGCCCTTCACCACCGAGCGGCACGTGTTCGCCAACCTGGGCGATGGCACCTACTTCCACTCGGGCCTGCTCGCCGTGCGCCAGAGCATCGCGGCCAAGGTCAACATCACCTACAAGATCCTCTACAACGACGCGGTGGCCATGACCGGCGGCCAGCCGCTGGACGGCACCCTGGGCGTGCCTGCCATCAGCCGCGAACTGCACGCCGAGGGCGTGGGCCGCATCGCCATCGTCAGCGACGAGCCCGAGAAGTACGACGGCTGCACCGACCTGGCCCCGGGCGCCACCGTGCACCACCGCGACGAGCTCGACGCCATCCAGCGTGAGATGCGCGAACTGCCGGGCTGCACCATCATCATCTACGACCAGACCTGCGCCACCGAGAAGCGCCGCCGCCGCAAGCGCGGCACCATGGCGCAGGCCTCCCGGCACGTCGTGATCAACGAACTGGTGTGCGAAGGCTGCGGCGATTGCTCCGTGCAATCGAACTGCCTGAGCGTGGAGCCGGTAGACACCGAGTTCGGCCGCAAGCGCCGCATCAACCAGAGCACCTGCAACCAGGACACCACCTGCGTGAAGGGTTTCTGCCCGAGCCTGGTCACGGTGGAAGGCGGCGCGCTGCGCAAGAAGCGCCAGGCCGACAAGACCCTGCCCTCGCTGCCCGGTGCTGCCTTGCCCGAGCCCGCCGTGCCGCGCGCCATCAGGGCCTACGGCATCGTCGTGGCCGGCATCGGCGGCACAGGTGTGATCACCATCGGCCAGTTGCTGGGCGTGGCCGCGCACATCGAGGGCAAGGGCATCGTCACACAGGATGCGGCGGGCCTGGCGCAAAAGGGTGGCGCGACCTGGAGCCACATCCAGATCGCCGAGTCGCAGCAGGCCATCCACACCACGCGCGTGTCCACCGGCGCGGCCGACCTGGTCATCGCGTGTGATCCGCTGGTGGCGGCGCAGCCGGCCACCTTGGGCACCATGGCCAACGGGCGCACCCGCGTGGCGCTGAACGTGCATGGCACGCCCTCGGCGGCCTTTGTGAAGAGCGCGCAGTGGCAGTTCCCCGGCGGGCATTGCGACAGCCTGATCGATGCCGCCGTGGCCGGCCCGGGTGAAGGCGCCACCGCCGACGGCCAGGCCCTGGGCGCCGATGGCCAGCCCCTTCAAGCCGTGGGCCGGCTCGATGCCAACCAGCTCGCGATGGCCCTGCTGGGTGACACCCTCTACGCCAACCCCTTGATGCTGGGCTACGCCTGGCAGAAGGGCTGGGTGCCGCTGAGCCGCGCCGCCATCCTGCGCGCCATCGAGCTCAACGAGGTGCAGGTGGCCCTCAACCAGGCTGCTTTCGAATGGGGCCGTCGCGCCGCGCACGACCTGGCGGGCGTGCAGCGCCTGGCCCTGCCCTCGCAGCCGGTGCAGTGGGCATCGAAGAGGGTTGACAAACACGAGTCGCTGGAGGCCGTGGTCAACCGCCGTGCCGACTACCTCACGGCCTACCAGAACGCCGCCTATGCCCGGCAGTACGTGGACTTCGTCGATCGCGTGGCCACGGCCGAGCGGCCGCTGGGTGGGCAGGCGCTCACGCTGGCCGTGGCCCGCAACCTGTTCAAGCTGATGGCCTACAAGGACGAGTACGAGGTGGCGCGCCTGCTGTGCGATCCGGTCTTCCAGGCCCAGATCGCACAGGATTTCGAGGGCGACTACAAGATCGCCTTCCACCTGGCTCCGCCGACGCTGGGTGAGGCCAAGGGCGATGCCCGCCCAACCAAGCACCGCTTTGGCGCCTGGATGCAACCTGCCATGGGCCTGCTGGCCCGCTTCAAGGGGCTGCGCGGCACGCCATGGGATCCATTCGGTCACAGCGCCGAACGCCGGGCCGAGCGCGCCCTGATTGCGCAGTATCGGGGCCTGGTCCAGGGTCTGCTGGGCCAGCTCACCGCGCAGCGGCTGGCCCGTGCGGTGGAGATTGCCCGCGTGCCCGAAGACATCCGCGGCTTCGGCCCGATCAAGCATCAGGCCATGGACGCGGCCCAGGCGCGCTGGGCCACCCTGCTGCGCGACTGGCTGCGCGAGGAGATCCCCAAAACGGCGCTTGAGGCGTGATGGCCACGCCGAAAGCAGCTTGAGCGTGGACAACCGGACCATTGGGCTGTCCGGAAATGAACAACATGTCCCAGCGTGGGACAGCATGCCGTAAGCTCGCGGCCATGCTGCTTCCTCTCGCAAGCCGCGGCATCGCCTTGTGGGCGGCGGCATGAGTGTCCCGGGCATCCAGCGCCTGCGCGGGAGGCCTGGGGGTGCCGCGCCCTGGTTCACCGCGCTGGTTTGCCTGATCTGCCTGTTCCTGGCATGTGTGGCGCCCCACGCCGTGGCTGCTGCGTTGTCGCCGGCCGGCAGCGCCACGCCATTGACCACACCGATGGCACAGCCCATCGGCGATCAGGTGCAAAGCGCCCCCCTGGGCATGACGCTGCAGGTATTGCATGACCCCGACCGGCGGCTCGAAGTGGCAGGCGCGCGCGCCGACACCACGCATTGGCGGCCTCAGGCGAGCCGCACCTTCAATCCCGGCTTCTCGCCGGGCAACTGGTGGGTGAGGGTACGGGTCGTCAACGAACGAGGGCAGCGGCTGCAGGCCGTGCTGGACATCGGCTCGCCGTTGCCGGACCGCATCGAGGCATGGCAGCTTGACATGGCCGGCAACGTCCAGCGGCAGGACATCGCGGGCGACCGCGTGCCCCTGGACGCCTGGCCGCTGCGCCAGCGCACGCCGGCGTTCCCCGTATGGCTCGATGCGGGCGAGCAGCGCGACATCTACCTGCGCCTGTCCAGCCACGATGGCCTGCAGGAATCGATCAGCCCGGTACTGAGGACGGCTGAGGCCCACGCGGCACACACCGGCAACGAATCCTTGGCGTTCGGGCTGTACTTCGGCCTGCTGCTGGGCATGCTGGCCTACAACGTCTTCCTGTGCGTGTCGGCGCGCTCGAGGGCCTTCGGCTTCTACGTGTTGCACCTGGCCAGCTTTCTGGTGTGGTCCTTCACCTTCCGGGGCTTTGCCCTGCGCTACCTGTGGCCGGATCATCCCGACCTGAACAATCAGATCCTGGCCGCCAGCGTGGGCGCGGCCGTGGCGACGGTGGGACTCTTCCAGATGCACTACCTGGATGTGCGACGCCAGGCCCCGCGCTTCATGTACCGGGCGCTCGTGACCGTGGTGGTGCTGAACCTGCTGTGCATGCTGCCGCCGCTGTTCGGTGTGTATGCACTGGCCTTCGGGCTGATCATGCTGGCGGGCCTGGCCTTCTTGGTGGTGGGCAGTGTGTGCACGCTCTACCTGCTCAGCAAGGGGTCGCGGCCGGCCTACTTCATGACGCTGTCCTTCACGGCGCTGAGTACAGGCATGCTGCTGTACTACCTCAGCGTGTTGGGCGTGCTGCCCTCGGGCTGGCTCACCGAGTACGGGCTGGAAGTCGGTGCCTCACTGCAGGTGCTGCTGCTGGCCTTCGGTGTGGCCGACCGGCTCAACACGCTGAAGTCGCAGAAGCTGCAGGCCGAGCATGAGGCCCTGAAAGCGCAGACGGCGCTGGCCACGCGGCTCGATGCGCTCGTGCGCCAGCGCACCGAGGATCTGGAACAGGCCAACCAGCGCCTGGCGGCCCTGTCCATCACGGATGAACTCACGGGGGCCTTCAACCGGCGGCACTTCAACCAGGTGTTCGCCGACGAGGTCGCCCGTCATGACCGGCATGCCACGCCCCTGGTCTTCAGCCTGTTCGATGTGGACCACTTCAAGGCCTACAACGATGGCTACGGACATCAGGCCGGTGACGAGGTGCTGCGCAGCATCGCGCAAGCCGTGCGCCAGCGCATGCGCCGCAGTGGCGATCTGCTCTTCCGTCTGGGGGGCGAGGAGTTCGGTGTACTGCTGGGCACCGAGCACACCGTCGATGGCGGCCAGGCGTTCGTGGAAGAGCTGTGCCAGGCCATCGCGGAGCTGGACATCCGGCACCAGGGCTCCGCCCATGGCCGGGTCACGGCCAGTTTCGGCCTTGTCCTGCTGGGCCCGCAGGACAAGGGCATGGCGCCCGATGCCATCTACGCCGTGGCCGATGAACGGCTCTACCGCGCCAAGCAAAGCGGCCGCAACCGCGTGGTGGCCTGAGCAGGCTCCCACCCGGCGCGGGTCATGCCGCTGGTCAGCAGGCCTCTTCGATCCGCTGTGCCAGATGCGCCAGCGATGCCTCGACCTGGTCCACCAGCACCAGGCAAAGGTCGCCCGGCGCCAGGCGCCTGAGCGCCGCGTCGATGGCGATGAACTCGCCCATGATCTCTTCGACGTGGGTGGTGCGCGGCGCTCCCTTGAGGCCTTCGCGCAGCAGCGCCAGCACCTCGCCATCTTCACGGCCGCGCTGGCAGGCGTCCTGGAACAGGATCACCTCGTCGAAGGCGGCACCCAGGATGGCGGTCTGCTCGCGGATGTCGTCGTCACGGCGGTCCCCGGCGCCGCTGATCACCACGCTGCGACGCTTGGCCGGCATGGCGTTCACGGCCTCGACCAGGGCGCGCATGGCGTCCGGGTTGTGGCCGTAGTCGGCGATCACGGTGGCGCCCTTGTAGTCCATCACGTTGAAGCGGCCGGGCGCGTTGTCGGCGTCGTTGGAGAAGCTGGCCAGGCCGCGGCGGATGGTGTCCCAGTCCAGGCCTGTGCTCCATGCCGCGCCGATGGCCGCCATGGCGTTGTCCACCTGGAAGCCGATGGTGCCGTTGCGCGTGAGCGGGATGTCGCGCAGAGGAATCTGCTCGCGCCAGGCGCCTTCGATGGCCACGATGCTGTCGCCGTCGACGCTGATGGTGCGCTTGCCCTGGGCCCGGTGCGTGGCCAGGATGGGGTGGTGGTGGTCCGCCGCGAAGAAGATGATGCCGCCCGGGCACTTGGGTGCCATGGCCGCCACGATGGGATCGGCGGCATTGAGCACCGCGTAGCCGGTGGGCGCCACGTTCATCACGATCACGCGCTTGAGCACGGCCAGGTCTTCCACCGTGGTGATGTAGTTCAGGCCCAGGTGATCACCGGCGCCGATGTTGGTCACCACCGCAGTCTGGCAGCGATCGAAGCCCAGGCCCTCGCGCAGCATGCCGCCCCGTGCAGTCTCCAGCACGGCCGCGTCCACGTCGGGGTGCATGAGCACGTTGCGGGCGCTCTTGGGGCCGGAGCAGTCGCCGCTGTCGATCTGGCGGCCATCGACGTAGACGCCGTCGGTGTTGGTCATGCCCACGCGCAGGCCGCTGGTGGCCATCAGGTGCGCGATCAGGCGGGTGGTGGTGGTCTTGCCGTTGGTGCCGGTCACCGCGACCACGGGTACGCGGCCGTCATCGTTCGGCTTGAACAGGTGCGCGATCATGGCCTCGCCCACGTTGCGGCCCTTGCCGTAGGACGGCGACAGGTGCATGCGCAGGCCGGGCGCGGCGTTCACCTCGACGATGCCACCGTGCTGGCCTTCGAGCGGCTTGTGCACGCTCTCGCACACCACGTCCACGCCGCAGATGTCCAGGCCGACCGTCTGCGCGGCCGCGATGGCGCGGGCGGCCACCTCGGGGTGCACGTCGTCCGTCACGTCGGTGGCGGTGCCGCCGGTGCTCAGGTTGGCGTTGTTGCGCAGGATCACGCGGCGGCCCTTGTCGGGCACGGCGTCAGGCGTCAGGCCCTGCACGCCCAGGCGGGCCACGGCGATCTCGTCGAAGCGGATCTTGGTAAGCGAGGTGGCATGGCCTTCGCCACGGCGCGGGTCGGCATTGACGATCTCGACCAGTTCGCGCACGGTGTGTTCGCCGTCGCCGATCACGTGGGGTGGATCGCGGCGGGCGGCGGCCACCAGCTTGTCGCCCACCACCAGCAGGCGGAAGTCGGAGCCGGGCAGGTACTTCTCGACCATCACTTCGCCGATCTCGGCGGCGGCGCGGTAGGCAATGTCGAGGTGCTCGCGGCTGACGATGTTGACCGTCACGCCCTTGCCCTGGTTACCGTCCTGCGGCTTGCAGACCACGGGCAGGCCGATTTCCTGGGCCGCGGCCCAGGCGTCGTCCGCGTCGGTCACGGGGCGGCCGATGGGCACGGGCACGCCGGCAGCGGCCAGCAGGGTCTTGCTCAGGTCCTTGTCCTGCGCGATGGATTCGGAGACGGCGCTGGTCGAATCGACCTCGGCGGCCCAGATGCGGCGCTGGCGCGAGCCCCAGCCCAGCTGCACCAGACTGCCGGTGGTCAGGCGACGAAAGGGGATGCCGCGCGCGATGGCGGCATCGACGATGCAGCCGGTACTTGGGCCCAGGCGCACGTCTTCATCGAGTTCGCGCAGGCGGGCGATGGCGGCCTCGACATCGAACTGGCCTTCGGCGCCCTGGCGTGCGGCGTGAACCAAGGCCTCGGCCAGCTCCAGTGCCAGACGGCCCACGGCTTCTTCTGTGTACTCGACCACCAGCTGGAAGATGCCGGGCTCGACCGTGGCGGCCGTGCGGCTGAAGGTGACCGGGCAGCCCGCCTGGGCCTGCAGGGCCAGGGCCGTGGCCTCCAGCACGTGGGCCAGCGAGATCTGGTCGGGGCGGCCGTCGGGCCGCAGGGCACCGATGGCAGGGAATAGTTCGCGCAGGCGCTTTTCCAGGCCGGGCAGGGTGGCCAGGGCGCGCTCTTCGGGTTCGCAGCGCACGATCGCCTCGACGGCGGTGTGGCGGCTCCAGAGGTTGGGGCCGCGCAGGGCCCGGATGCGGGATACGTCCATGGTGGCGTGTCGTCTTTCTGGGGCTCAGCGGGCCTGATGGATGGTGCCCAGCGGTTGGGGCGCCGGTGCCGGCGCGGTCAGGCAGGTTTCGATGCCGGCGGTGATCAGCTCGGGCGAGATACCCAGGGCCCATGCAGCGGCAATGGCGGCCATGAGCATCGGCGGGCCATAGTCTTCGCACAGGCGCTTGACGGCGGGGCTGTCCAGCGGGACGCTGGGGATCTGGGCGGCACCTTCTGCCAGCACGAGGCGGCCGTGCTGGGCCAGCACGGCGCGACCGCCATTGGCGCGGTGGTCCGCGATGGCGGGCAGGGAAGGATCCTGGCTGTAGAAGATCACGTCGCCGTCGCACAGCTCGGCCATCTGCACCAGGCGGGCGTCGTCGGCGTTGAGCACCGCCACGCCCTCGGGCATGACCACGTCCACCTGGGTGCGCAGCACCTTGAAGAGCTGGTCGGTCTCGTGGATGTCGTGGCGGTCCAGGCCGGCGATGTCCTGCAGGTCGGTCACGATGCCGACCAGGCAGCGGTCGTAGGCCAGTCCGTCCTCGAGGATGGCGGCGGGGCTGGTCTCCAGCACCACGGTGTTCACTTCTCGGTTCATCAAGAGGCGCCGGCCGGCGGCCCAATGGGCACCAGGGCGCTGGTCGATCTGGCGGCTGCCCAGAAACAGGCCGTCCTGGCAGGCCAGGCCCACGTGGCGGCCGCTCAGGTGCAGCAGCCAGGCCACCAGGCGGGCGATGGTGTTGGTGCCCTGTGAGCCGGCGATGCCCACGATGGGGATGCGGCCGGTGGCGTCTTCGTCGAACAGGTGGTCGACGATGGCGCGGCCCACCGGGCGTGGCAAGCCCAGCGCAGGCTTGAGGTGCATCAGCAGGCCGGGGCCGGCGTTCACCTCCACAATGGCGCCGCCCTGGAACTGCAGGGGCTTGGCGATGTCCTGGGCCACCAGGTCGATGCCGGCGATGTCCAGGCCCACCACGCGGGCGGCCAGGCTGGCGGCGTAGGCCACCTCCGGGTGGACATCGTCCGTGCAGTCGATGGTGAGGTTGCCGTTGCGCTGGATCAGCACGCGCTGGCCGGCGGCGGGCACCGAATCAGCATCCAGGCCCTGGCGCTGCAGCAGCAGGCGCATGGCGGGCTCGCGCGCCAGCACGATGGTCTCCAGCGGAAACTCCTCGGCCTCGCCACGGCGGGGGTCGCTGTTGAGCTGGCTGTCGATCAGGCTGGCCACGGTGCGGTGGCCGTCACCGGTGATCCACAGGCTTTCGCCACGGGTGGCGGCCACCACCTTGCCGCCCACCACCAGCAGGCGGTGCTCGTCACCCGGCACGAAGCGCTCGACGATGACCTCGCTGCCCTCTTTTTGCGCCACGTGGAAAGCAGCCTCCACATCGGCCTGGGTGCTCAGTTCAAGAGAGACGCCCCGACCGTGGTTGCCGTCCAGCGGCTTGACCACCACCGGCAGGCCGATGTTCTCGGCGGCTTCCCAGGCTTCTTCGGCCGTGGAGACGATCTCGCCCTGGGGCACCGGCACGCCGCAGGATTGCAGCAGCGTCTTGGTCAGGTCCTTGTCGCGGGCGATGCCCTCGGCGATGGCGCTGGTCAGGTCGGTCTCGGCCGTCCAGATGCGGCGCTGGGCGGCGCCGTGGCCCAGCTGGACCAGGTTGCCCTCGTTCAGGCGCAGATGGGGGATGCCCCGGTCGATGGCGGCATTGACGATGGCGGCCGTGCTGGGGCCCAGGTAGCAGTCATCGATCTGGCCCTGCACGCGGGTGACGGCGGCGGCCACGTCGAAGGGCGTGTCGCCCTCCTTGAAATTGATGGCGGCCATCAAGAGGGCGTGGCCTTCGGTCAGGGCGCTGCGGGCCACCTGTTCATCCCGCGCGCGGAACACCATGCGATAGACGCCGGAGGTGCTGGTTTCGCGGGTCTGGCCGAACCCGGTGGGCATGCCCGCCAGGTTCAGCAGCTCGATGACCACGTGTTCCAGGATGTGGCCGGCCCAGGTGCCTTCTTCCAGGCGCTGCAGGAAGCCGCCGCGCTCGCCGACGCCGCAATGGTGTTCGACCAGGTTGGGTAGCCAGCGGGTCAGGCGCTCGTTCAGGCCGGGCAGTTTGTTGGACGGGAACTCTTCAAGTCGGCCAAGGTCCAGCCAGACCTCAAGCACCGGACGGTAGGTCCAGATGTTGGGGCCGCGCAGGTAGTTGATGCGCAGCAGCTTGATCTCGTGTGGTGTGCTCATGGAGGGCAGCGGGGGCGGGCGTCCGGTTGTTGGGCCGTCATGTCGGCGTGGGTCGCGTTCTGATCGTTATGGTGGGATGGGCCCTTTCGGCGACCCGAGATTGTGATGGCGCGATCGGCGAAAATGCCAGTCCCCGATGAGGGAACGTGCTGTCCTGCACAGCCGTGTCCGACCCACACCACCATGCACCAACACCCTCGCGCCGATGCCCGCGGCAAGCCGGTCGACCCTTTCGGGCCGGCTGCGCAAGCCCCGAACGCCGGTCTTGCTCCCGAAGAGAACGTTCTGGCCACGCTGGAGGTTGACCTCGACGAGCAACTTCGCTTCACAAAACGTGTTTTGACGCTCACCGGCCGACGATTGGTATTTTCAGACCATGAATGGCCACTGAACAAGTCTTTGGCGTTGCGCCTGTCAGACCATGCCGGCGTGGGAAGTCTGGAACTGCACGACAGTGAAACCCGCCTGGCGGTGTGGCATTTCACGCTGGGCGTCCAGGTGCAGGCCAACCGGTTGTTGGAGCAGTTCGAGCGCGTCCAGGCGGCCACGGCCGGCCAGCTGCAGCCCCAGGATGACGACACGGCCCAGTGCCCGACCTGCCACGCCCCGCTGCCGCCCGACAGCGAGGAGTGCCCCACCTGCACCCGTGAACTGACGACGCCGCCCTCCACCTGGGTGCTGCTGCGGCTGTGGCGCTTCGCCAGGCCCTACCAGAACCAACTGATCACCGGCTTCCTGCTGACCCTGGCCTCCACCGGCGCCACCCTGGTCGCTCCCTACCTGACCATCCCGCTGATGGACAAGGTGCTGATCCCCTTCCAGAACGGCCAGGCCATCGACCCCTGGCTGGTCACCTGGCTGCTGAGCGGCCTGTTCGGCTCCGCCGTGCTGGCCTGGGGCCTGAACTGGGCGCGCACCTACCTGCTGGCCCTGGTGTCCGAGCGCATCAGCGCCGACCTGCGTACCGCCACCTTCGACCACCTCCTGAAACTGTCGCTGGACTACTTCGGCACCAAGCGCACCGGGGATCTGATGTCCCGCATCGGGTCGGAGACGGATCGCATCAGCGTCTTCCTGTCGCTGCACGCGCTGGATTTCGCCACCGACGTGCTGATGATCGGCATGACCGCGGTCATCCTGTTCTCCATCAACCCCTGGCTGGCGCTGGTCACCCTGCTGCCGTTGCCCTTCATCGGCTGGATGATCCACCTGGTGCGCGACCGCCTGCGCACTGGCTTTGAAAAGATCGACCGGGTCTGGGGCCAGGTCACCAACGTGCTGGCCGACACCATCCCGGGCATCCGCGTGGTCAAGGCCTTCGCCCAGGAAAGCCGCGAATCGAAGCGCTTCAAGGAGGCCAACGTCCATAACCTGGAGCTCAACGACAAGCTCAACAAGACCTGGTCGCTGTTCTCGCCCACGGTGGCGCTGCTGACCGAGATGGGCCTGCTGGTGGTCTGGGCTTTTGGCATCTGGCTGGTGTCGCGCCAGCAGATCACCGTGGGTGTGCTCACGGCCTTCATCGCCTACATCGGGCGCTTCTACGGCCGGCTCGATTCCATGAGCCGCATCGTGTCCGTCACGCAGAAGGCGGCGGCGGGTGCCAAGCGCATCTTCGACATCCTGGACCACGTCTCCAATGTGCCCGACCCGGTCAACCCGGTGGCACTGCCCACGGTGCAGGGCGGCATCCAGATGGACGGCATCGGTTTTCGCTATGGCAGCCGCACCGTGATCCGAGACCTGAGCCTGGACATCCGCCCCGGCGAGATGATCGGCCTGGTGGGCCACAGCGGCTCGGGCAAGAGCACGCTGGTCAACCTGATCTGCCGCTTCTACGACGTGAGCGAGGGCGCCATCAAGGTCGACGGGGTCGACATCCGCCGCGTGGCCGTGGCCGATTTCCGCCGCCACATCGGCCTGGTGCTGCAGGAGCCCTTCCTGTTCTTCGGCACCATTGCCGAGAACATCGCCTACGGCAAGCCCGACGCCACCCGTGAGGAGATCGTGGCCGCCGCCCGCGCCGCGCACGCGCACGAGTTCATCCTGCGTCTGCCCAACGGCTACGACTCGCTGGTGGGCGAGCGGGGGCAGGGCCTGTCCGGGGGGGAGCGCCAGCGCATCTCGATCGCGCGCGCGCTGCTGATCGACCCGCGCATCCTGATCCTCGATGAAGCCACCTCGTCGGTGGACACCGAGACTGAAAAGGAGATCCAGAAGGCGCTGGACAATCTGGTGCAGGGCCGCACCACCATTGCCATCGCCCACCGCCTGTCCACC
Source organism: Burkholderiales bacterium UBA1834 (assembly GCA_002339015.1). Taxonomy (GTDB): domain Bacteria; phylum Pseudomonadota; class Gammaproteobacteria; order Burkholderiales; family Burkholderiaceae_C; genus Aquabacterium. Next base: position 55,230 of record DDJC01000117.1, on the reverse strand, counting down.
TTGCGCAAGGCCGACCGCCTGGTGGTGATGGACCGTGGCCAGGTGGTCGAGGTGGGCCCACACGACGAGCTGATGGCCCGGCAGGGCGCTTACTGGCGCCTGTACGAGGCCCAGGCTCGCAAGGAGCAGGAGGCTGCCGCCGTGCTGGGTGACGACAGCGATGACGACGAGGGAGACGGCGTATGAGCGCATTCGACAAGGCTTCCAGCGGGGCAGCCGGTGGCGCCGTGCCTGCCAGCCCGGCCTGGCGACTGTCCCGCAACCCCCTGGGCCGCCTGGTGCTGACCGATGCCGAAGGCGTGGCCCACGTGGGCGTGGTGCCCGTGCGGGCTTTTCCGATCGCCGCGCCGGACGAGGGCGTGTCCCTGGTCGGTCCTGACGGGCACGAACTGGCCTGGGTGTTGCGCCTGAGCGCCCTGGCCGCGCCCGAGCGCCAACTGATCGAGGAAGAGCTGGCCGTGCGCGAGTTCACCCCGGTGGTCCAGCGCATCGAGGGCGTGTCCACCTTCGCCACGCCCAGCGTCTGGACGGTGGACACCGACCGGGGCCGCACGGCGTTCGTGCTCAAGAGCGAGGACGACATCCGCCGCCTCGAGCGTGGCGCGCTGATGATCACCAGCGGCCATGGCGTGGCCTTCGTGGTGCGCGACCGCTTCGCGCTGGACGCGCATTCGCGCAAGCTGCTCGACCGCTTCCTCTGAGCGGGTTGCTGCCATACCACGCCGCCCACCTCACGCCAACAGTCCAGGCATGGCCGACGACACTGCCCCCACCGAGTTCGTGGCCATCGTGCTGCCGACCGGTTGGCGCTTCTCCGTGCCAGCCGGCGTCTCGCTGGTCACCGCGGCGCAGCAGGCCGGCATCCGCCTGGCCCGATCGTGCCGCAACGGCACCTGCCGCGCCTGCCTGTGCCACCTGCGCAGCGGCCAGGTGCGCTACAGCATCGAATGGCCCGGCCTGAGCGCCGACGAGAAGGAAGAGGGCTGCATCCTGCCCTGCGTGGCCCGGCCGATCACCGACGTGGTGCTCGACGCGCCCAACGCCACGCTGATCGACCCCGCCGCTTGACAGGGCATCATCCCGAAAGAAAACTCCGCATGATCATCGACATGGACCAGACCAGCGCAGGCCGCGCTTACCAATGGCTGGCCTCCACCATCACGCCCCGGCCGGTCGCCTGGGTGTCCACGCTGTCGGCTGAAGGCCAAGGCAATCTGGCGCCTTTCAGCTTCTTCCAGGTGCTCACGGGCGATCCGCCCACGGTGATGATCAGCCCGCTGCACCGGGGCGATGGCGGCCTGAAGGACACCGTACTCAACATCCAGGCCACGGACGAGTTCACGATCAGCCTGGTGCCCTTCGCGCTGGTCGATGCGATGAACCAGTGCTCGGTGAGCTACCCGCACGGCGTGAGCGAGTTCGCCCAGGCCGGCGTGGCGCCCGCTGCCAGCACGAAGGTGAAACCCCCGCGCGTGGCCGCTTCACCCGTCAGCCTGGAATGCGTGGCCGTGCAGTGCCAGCCCTATCCGGCCGACAAGCCCAGCTGCTACCTCATCCTGGGCCGCGTGCTGGCCCTGCACATCGACGAGGCCGTGCTGGGCGAGGATGGCCGCGCGGACCCGGCCCGGCTGGACCTGGTCTCGCGCATGGGCGGCGACTGGTACGGCCGCACACGGGCCGAGACCAACTTCAGGCTGGGGCGGCCAGCGGGCTGGGATCAGGCGCAGCGCTGATCAGGCTGCAGCCTTCACCGCATCGCGCAGTACCACCCGGTTCACGCCCTGCACGATGGCCTGCATCGCGGCTGCCACGATGTGCACGTCACGCCCCGCGCCGAAGGTGGGCGGCGCCTTGCCGATGGCCACCTCGATCACGGTGAGTGCCGTGGCCTGCGCGCCGGCCGTCTGCGCATGCTCGTGGAAGTCGTCCACGCGCAACTCGCCGTGCAGCAGGCCTGACTTGTTGAACGCATCCACCGCGGCAGACACCGGCCCATTGCCCTGGCCGCGCAGTGTCACCGGCTTGCCGGCGTGGCTCATCTCCAGCACCACGTGCGTGCCATCACTGCCATCGTCGCAGCGGTGGCCGCGCAGCACCCAGCCTTGCCCCGCGCCATCAGGCGATGTGAGGTACTCGCGCTCGAACAGCGACCACAAACGGTCGGCCGTGAACTCGCCGCCCTCGGCGTCTGTCTCGCGCTGCACCACGCCGCTGAACTCCACCTGCATGCGGCGCGGCATGCTGATGCCGTGGTGGTTCTCCAGCAGAAAGGCGATGCCGCCCTTGCCGGACTGGCTGTTCACGCGCACCACCGAGTCGTAGCTGCGCCCCAGGTCCGCCGGGTCAATGGGCAGGTAGGGCACTTCCCAGACGCCGTCGGGATCCTGCGCCGCGAAGCCCTTCTTGATCGCGTCCTGGTGCGAGCCCGAAAAGGCGGTGAACACCAGATCGCCCGCGTAGGGGTGGCGCGGATGCACGGGCAGTTGCGTGCAGTCCTCGGCCACGCGCGCGATTTCGTTGATGCTGGAGAAATCCAGCCCGGGGTGCACGCCCTGCGTGTAGAGGTTCAAGGCCAGCGTCACGAGATCGACGTTGCCGGTGCGCTCGCCATTGCCGAACAGGCAGCCTTCCACGCGCTGGGCGCCGGCCATGATGGCCAGCTCGGCGGCGGCCACGGCCGTGCCCCGGTCATTGTGCGGGTGCACGCTCAGGATGATGGCGTCGCGGCGCGTGAGGTGGCGGTGCATCCACTCGATCTGGTCGGCGAACACATTGGGCGTCGACACCTCCACCGTGGTCGGCAGATTGATGATCACGGGTTTCTCAGCGGTGCCGCCCCAGGCATCCACCACCGCATCGCACACCTCGCGGGCGAAGGACAGCTCGGTGGCCATGAAGGTCTCGGGGCTGTACTCGAAGGTCCAGTCGGTGTCGGGTTGCGCATCGGCCAGCTGGCGCATCAAGGTGGTGGCGCGCACGGCCATGGCCTTGACCTCGGCTTGTTCGAGGTTGAAGACGATGCGCCGCCAGGCCGGCGCCGTGGCGCTGTACAGGTGCACGATGGCGCGCGGCGCGCCACGCAGCGATTCGAAGGTGCGGCGGATCAGGTCTTCACGGGCCTGCGTCAGCACCTCGATGGTGACGTCGTCGGGGATCAGCTTTTCTTCGATCAGGCGTCGCACGAAGTCGAAATCCGTCTGCGAAGCCGAAGGAAAGGCCACCTCGATCTGCTTGAGGCCGATGCCCACCAGCGTCTGGAACATGCGCAGCTTGCGTTCGGCGTCCATGGGCTCGAACAGGGCCTGGTTGCCGTCGCGCNNCGCGCAGGTCGGTGCTCATCCACACCGGCGGCGCGGTGATGGTGCGGTTGGGCCAGGTGCGGTCGGCCAACTGGACGGGCGGGAAGGCCTGGTACTTGGGGGAAGGATTCTTGAGCATCGGAGCACCTTTGGACGGGTCGGTTTTCGGGTTCTGAAAGAGAGGCCCGAAGTGCCATCCGAGAGGTCCGATCTGTTCGATCAAGTTGTGCGGCGCACAAATGAAAACCCCGGCGGAGGCGACCTCGAGCCGGGGTTGTTGGCCTGACAGGGTGGGTGTCAGGCTATGCGCGCAAGCAGCAGGCGCTCCCAGCCGAGGGCGGGGTGCCTAGTAGGTTCATGGCGGTGAACAGTGCTTGCGACGACATGGGTGCAGTATGCGGTCGTTGCTCGAAGGCTGTCAACCGGCAGGGCATTCAGATTTGTCTCAGCTGGCAACGTGAACGACGCCACCTGAATGGAATGCTGCGCTGCCGCACACAGCGCTGGCCACAGCGGATCGGCATCAGGCTTTGGCCGGTTCTTTGGCGGAGGCCTGGGCCTGCGAGGATTCCTGCTCCTGCAGCACGCGCCACAGCACCTTGCCCGCGCCCGACTTGGGCAGCGCCTCGCTGAACTGCACGATGCGCGGGTACTTGTAGACGGCCATCTGCTCACGCGCCCAGTCGATGATCTGCTGCTCGGTCACGGTGCCGCGCGCCTCGGGCCGCAGTACGACCACGGCTTTCACCGTCTCGCCGCGGTAGTCGTCATGGGCGGAGATCACGCAGGCCTCCTGCACGGCGGGGTGCTTGTACAGCAGCATCTCCACTTCGGAGGGCCACACCTTGAAGCCGCTGGCATTGATCATGCGCTTCAATCGATCGGTGATGAAGAAGTAGCCTTCGTCGTCCATGCGGCCCAGATCGCCCGTTCGGAAGAAGCGCTTGCCGTCGATCTCGATGAAGGCCGCGGCGGTGGCTTCCGGGTGGCGCCAGTAGCCCTGGAACACCATGGGGCCGTGGCTCACGATCTCGCCCACTTCACCCTGGGGCAGCTCCTGCAGCGTGGCCGGGTCGATCACGCGGGCATCGGTGCCGAACATGGGCATGCCCAGGCACTGCAGCTTGGCGCGCTCGGGCGGGTTGGCGTGCGTCGGCGCTGCGGTTTCCGTCAGGCCATAACCTTCGCAGAAGGTCAGGCCGAACTCGGCCTTCAGGCGTTGCGCCACCGCCTCGGGCATGGCCGCACCGCCGCCGCTCAGGTAGTACAGGCTGGACAGGTCGAAGTGTTTGTAGTTCGGGCTGTTGAACAGGTCCATGATCATCGTGGGGATGCAGGTCCAGTGCGTGACCTTCAGCCGCGAGATCAGCGTGCCGGCCAGTTCACGGTCCCAGCGCGGCATCAGGGCCACGGTGGCGCCGTTGACGATCGGGCCCAGCACGCCATACAGCATGCCGGTGATGTGGAACAGCGGCACCACGCCCAGCACCACGCTGTCGGCGGTGGATTGGCCCCACAGCCCGCCCGCGATGGCGTTGTGCATCAGCGAGCGGTGCGTGTGCATGCAGCCCTTGGGCAGTCCGGTGGTGCCCGAGGTGTAGGGCAGCAGGGCCAGGTCGTCCGGGTGGCCCAGGTAGGGCGCGGGAAGGCGCTTGAGCGCCAGGGCATCCGTCCAGCGGGTAAAGCCCTCGGGCAGTGCGTGCTCGGCGCGCAGCCACTGCAGCAGCGCTGCCGGCGCGTTGAGGCTGGTGTCGTCTTCGGCCGGCATCTGGTCCGCATAGCGCGACACCAGCACCTGCTGCAGGCGCTCGGCCGGCGGCACGGCCTGGTTGGCCTCCGCCACGATGCTGGCCAGATCGGCGGTGCAGATCGCCACGCGGGCCTGCGCATCGGTGATGTAGTGCTTGAACTCCTCGGCCTTGTTCATCGGGTTGACTGGCACCACCACGCCCTGCGCGCGCAGGATGGCGTTGTAGGCGATCACATACTGCGGGCAGTTCTGCGTGTACAGCAGCACGCGGTCGCCGGGGCGCACGCCGGCGTCATGCTGCAGCCAGCCGGCCAGCGCCTGTGCACGACGCTTGAGTTCGGCATAGGTCAGGGCCTGGCCCATGAACAGGTAGGCCGGCTTGTCCGGGTAGCGCGCTGCGGACACCGACACGTTGTGCCACAGCGTGGTCTCGGGCACGGTGATGGATCGCGGCAGGCGCGCAGGCCAGTGCGCCAGGTGCGGGGCCTGGGGGTTGGGATGCGAGGGGTGAAATGGCGATGCGTCGGACATGGGATGAAGCGCTTCCAGGGGGACGTCGATGTGGTGCGGCGGTGCGTTTTGAATATTGCATTTCCGGTGTAATCGACGTGCCGGCCCTTGCGCATCCGGATCGTCCCTGAGTCGACACGGTGCATTCCGCCGCGCAGAACATTTCAGGGGCTGGCGTGCACGGTCTGCGTGCGCCCACCTATGATTCAGGACATGAGTGATGACGCCCGCCCTGTTCCGCCCCTGCCCAGCCTGCGTGCCGGGTTGTACCGCCACTACAAGGGGCAGCTGTACCAGGCTTACGGCGTGGCCCGCCACAGCGAGACCTTCGAGCCCGTGGTGGTCTATCGCCCGCTGTACGGCGAAGGCGCCTTGTGGGTGCGGCCGTACGAGATGTTCACCGGCACACTGGAGGTGGACGGGCGCGTGTGCCAGCGCTTTGCTTGGGAGGCTGATGCACCGGGCGAGGCACCGAGCCTGGCCCACATTGGCTGAATCGGCACAGGGCTGGCCGCCCATGCCCAGCCGCTTTTGATTCAATCGCCAGCATGACAACACCGGTGTGTTTCACCGAGGAGTGCAAACCGTGAGCGCCAAACAGAAACTGCTGTGCCTGGTCTACGCCCTGATGGCGCTGTTGGCACTGGTCGGCACCTGGGGGCATGCCTTGAGCTACCTGCCGCTGGGCGTGGTGCAGGCCAACGTGCAGTTCTGGCAGGACACCCTGGTCAATCCGGCCAGCCGCTTCATCGGCGTCGACATCATCATGCTGTGCATGGCCGTCTGGCTGTGGATGCTGACCGAGGCACGCCGCCTGGGCGTGCGCGGCGTGTGGTGGTATGTGGCGGGGTCCGTGCTGATCGGCGTGAGCACTTTCGTTCCGCTGTTCCTGATCCACCGTGAGGTGGCGCGGGCACGCTGGGACGAAGGGCGCGAGGGCGCCGGCCTGACCACGGGCGACTGGGCCGGCATGGCCTTGCTGCTGGCGGTGGCCCTGGGCTACACGGCGCTGTCCTTCGGTGTGCTGCCGGGCTTGTAAGCCCTTTTTCTTCAACCTACGCGAGCTTTGTGTGCCGACGCGCCGGGGCCTTCGGGCCCGGCCGGTGGTGTCGCTCGCCCATGCAACCGGAGAAGACCATGAGCCAGGACAGCATCCTCGACGGCGGCACCCATGACCGCCGCCCCATCCAGCCGCGCGAAAAGCTGGATTTCAGGTTGAACAGCGGCATCCCGCGCTTCTGGAACGGCGGTGACCCGTTCAAGACGCGCCTGTTCGATGCCATGTCCATCACCTTCCCGGTGGGCGAGCGCTACTTCATCAGCACGGTGCGCAACTACCGCGAGCAGATCACCGATCCGCAGCTGCAGGAGGAGGCGCGCGATTTCATCCGCCAGGAAGCACAGCACGGCATGGTGCACATCCAGTTCAACAAGCTGCTGGAGACGCAGGGCATCAACGTGCCCCGTCTGGAGCGCATGCTGGACGCCAAGTTCCGCTGGCAGCTCAAGTGGTGGCCCAAGTCCTTCAACCTGGCCTACACGGCCGCGGCCGAGCATCTGACGGCCATGATGTGCACCACCTTCATGGAGCGCCGCGAGATCGTCGACCCCTTCGATCCGAGGGTACGCGCCATGTATGCGTGGCACTCCATCGAAGAAGTGGAGCACAAGGCCGTGGCCTTCGACGTGCTGCAGAAGGTGGCCAAGGTGGGCTACCTGCAGCGCGTGGCCGGCCTGGTGTACTTCAGCATCGAGTACCCCATCGGCGTGATGTGGACCATGAACCAGATGTTCAAGGCCGATGGCTTCGGCTTCTTCAGGCGCCTCGGACTGTGGGCCAGGGGCCTGTGGTGGATGTACAAGCCGGGCGGTGTCTTCCTGCCTGCGCTGGGCTACTACCTGACCTACTACAAGCCGGGCTTCCACCCGTGGCAGCACAAGGAGATGAGGTCCTATGAGGCGTGGACGGAGGCCTTCGAGCGTACGGGCGATCCTGTCGTGGCGTCGGATGCGCTGAACGGGCTGGCGCGCTGAGCCTCAGCCTTGCCCGGCATAGCGCCCGGGCGTGACGCCGGCCATGGCCTTGAATGCCCGAACGAAGCTTGGCGTGTCCGCATAGCCCAGGGCTGCGCGAAGTGGCAACGCATGCGCTTGAGGCCCCGGTACGACGCAGCGTGCGAAGGCTGCGTGCGTGGATCTGGCGCGCTTTCCCTGAGCGGCGCCTTCAGCAGTGATCGCGCTCGGCGGTGACGGTGGCCGAAGCGTTGGCGCGTTGCTCGCGCAGCGCCATCGGCGTGAGCCCCGTTGCCCGGCGAAAGGCCCGCGAGAAGCTCGATGCGTCCGCGAAGCCCACCTGCCGCGCCACCTCCTGCACCGGCCGGCGGCTGCCCAGCAGCAGGCGCTCGGCGTGTTCGATACGCACCTGCTCCACGATACGTGACAGCGTCGTGCCTTCGTCCTGCAGGTGCCGGCTCAGGGTGCGCTGCGACATGGCCAGCCGGTCGGCCACGCGCATGGCGGGGGGCATGGCGCCTTTGCGCATGCCGTCGCCCACCACCTGCTTGACACGCTGCGTCACGGGCGTGGCACGCGGTGCGCCCTCGGGCGTCTGCCGGCGCAGCAAGGCCTCCAGGCTGTCGCGCGTGGCGCGGTTGCCGGTGCTCAAGGGGCTGCGCAGCGCCTCGGCCGACAAGCTGAAGCCCAGGTAGGGTGCATTGAAACGCACCGGCGCCTGGAAGAAGCGCTCGTAATCGGCCAGTTGCCCGGCCTGCGGCGGTGCGTGCGGGAAGCTCACCTCGGTGAGCAGCCTGGTGGCCGTGGTGTAGGGCGCGATGTTGCGGAAGGTGCCCACCACCAGTTCGGCCAGCCCTTCGTTGAAGGGCGCGAAATCGGCGCGCTGCTCGATCACCACGGTGGCGCCGCCATCGGGCTGAAGCTCTCGGCGCATGTCGAACACGGGCATCACCAGGGCGTGGTACTGCAGCGCCGCGTCCAGGGCCTCGTCCAGGGTGCCGCAGGCGATGGTCAGCATGCCCAGCATGCCATGCGCCGTCAGTGGAAAGTGCGCCAGCACCTGCAGCGAGATAGGCTGCCCCGGCAGACAGTGGTCGCGCGTGATCTCCATGGCCCTTTGCAACTGCAGGCCATCGATGCGATCAGGCTGGGGTGCAGCGCTGTCGCCCAGCGGCGGCAGCCCGCACAGCCGGCGCACGCTGGCCACGTCACCGCCCCGCGCGCGCAGCAGCGATTCGGTGATCTCCACGTACTGGACGGGGAAGTGCAGGCTTTGCAATGGCCGATGCGAGGGCCTGTGCGCGGTGATGCTCATGGGTGACCGGAGGCTGGCCCGCCTCGGACGAGGCGGGGCGTCAGCCCCATTGTGCCGGTGCCCCATCGCCTGCGAATCCCTGACTTCCATGAGATCAGCCGGCCCGCTGCCGTGGTCTTTCAGCCTGTGTGTCGCGCAGGCGTCCGTGCTGTCATGCGGGGTGCTTGCAGGCACCGGCCGGATACGCCAGACGCGGCCTGCACGTCAATATGACAGCGGGCGGCGATCCAGGCAGCGGCGGATTGCCGCGTTCAGCTCCTGGCTCTGGAAAGGCTTGCGCACCAGCTGTGCATCGTTCAGTTGCGCGGCGTCGATGGCCTCGCGATGGGCGTGGCCGCTGATGAACACGATGGGCAGGTCCGGGGTGGCCTGGCGGGCATCGCGGGCCACGTTCAGGCCGCTGATGCCCGGCATGGCAATGTCCAGCACCAGCACGTCGGGCACGTCCAGGCGGATCATGTCCAGCGCCTCCATGCCCGATGCGGCCGAAGTGACACGGTAATCCGCATCGCTCAGCATCTGCGAGACGGTGTTGCGCACGTCCTCGTCGTCGTCCACCAGCAGCACCCGCTCGCCGCCGCCGGGCTGGTCGTGTGCAGGAGCCATCATCAGGGGGGCGTGCAACGCCTCAAGGTCTGCACCGTGGGGCGCCGCAGCCAGCCACAGCGAGACACAGGTGCCCTGGCCGGGTTCAGAGTCGATGCGCGCGATACCCTGGGATTGCTGCGCAAAGTTGATCACCTGGGCCAGGCCCAGCCCGGTGCCACGCCCGGCCGGCTTGGTGGTGAAGAAAGGGTCGAAGGCTCGGGCGGCCACGTTGGCGGGCATGCCCATGCCGGAATCCTTGACGGAAACGATCACGTAATCGCCAGCCTTGAGCTCGCCCTCGTCGCTGGCGACGCTGGCCTGGCGCAGGCCGATGTCGATGAGACCGCCGCGCGGCATGGCGTCGCGCGCATTGATCACCAGGTTGAGCAGGGCCAGCTCGAACTGGCTCAAATCGACCAGGGCAGCGTGCCGCTCACCCTCGGCAGGGATGGCGATTTTGATGGACGGGCCCACCGTCTGTGCCAGCCATTCCTGCATACCGGCCAGCGTGGCGCTCAGGTCCAACGCCGTGACATTGCCCTCGCCTTGACGCGAGAAGGTCAGCACGCGCGAGGTCAGGCGCTTGCCGCGGTCGGTGGCACGCACGGCCTTGTCCACCAGATCATGCAGGCGCGGATCGGGCGACTGGCGACGGATGATGTACAGGTAGCCCACCAGCGAGGCCAGGATGTTGTTGAAATCGTGGGCCATGGTGCTGGCCAACTGGCCCACCGCCTCCATCTTCTGGGCCTGCACCAGCGCGGCCTCGGCGCGTTCGCGCTGCTCGATCTGTTCGCGCAGGCGGAGGTTGGCCTCGTGCAGGTCGCGGGTACGCTCCTCGATGCGCTGCTCCAGCGTGGCGTTGAGCTGGCGCATGGATTCCTCGGCTGCCCGCAGCCGCAGCAGCGCCTTGACAGAGGCCACCAGCTCTTCGGGATCGATCGGCTGGATCAAGTAGGCGTCGGCGCCGCCCTCCAGGCCGCGCGCGCGGTCGCTGGCGCTGGTGAAGGTGGCGGAGGTCTGCAGCACCACGGTACTGGGCCAGCGGGCCTTGATGATGCGGCACACCTCGATGCCGTTGATGTCGGGCAGGCGCACATCCAGCAGCACCAGATCAGGGCGGATGGACTCGACCATCTCCAGCGCCTGCCCACCGCTGACCGCATCCATCACCTTGAAGCCGGCGTGCGTGAGCGTGCGGTTCTTGGTATACCGCGCCACTTCCGTGTCATCGACATTGAGGATGGTGGAAGGCGAGCCGAGGGTCATCATCCGCTCCTTGAGGGGTCAATCCCGCGCCATCACCGCCTGCATCAGCGCTGTCAGACCGTCACGGGACACATCGTGCTTGAGCACGATGGCATGCGCGCTGGCCAACAGGCGCTTTTGCTCGATCGACAACAACTGCGATGTGCACACCACCACGGGGATGGTGGCCAGATCAGGAGACTGTGCCAGTCGCTCCAGGACACCGAAGCCATCAAGGTGCGGCATGGCCAGATCAAGAAAAATGATATCAGGCCGCCGTTCCCGGATGCATTGCAGGGCCGATACGCCATCCGGGGCTTCCTGCACCTCGTGGCCGGCATCCTGTGCGATGTGGCGAAGCACATAGCGGAAGGCTTCTTCGTCATCCACCACCAGCACGTGGTTTGCCCGAGGGGCTTCAGGCGAGGGCGCCGGCGCGCTCAAGGCCTGGCCAAAACGCACCGGCAGGGCCAGCTCGAAGGTGGAGCCCCGGCCCGGCTGGCTGCTGGCACGCACCTCGCCGCCCATCAGCAGCGCCAGGCGGCGTGTCAACGGCAGGCCCAGACCGGTGCCGCCCTGCTGCAGGCGGCCATCTACCTGGGAGAACTCTTCAAAGATGCGGTCCAGGTCGTTGGGCGCGATGCCGATGCCGGTGTCCTTGACCGAGAACACGATGCTGTGGCGCTTCGGTTCGTGGCGGGCCTCGACCAGCACGTGGCCCTGCTCGGTGAACTTCAGCGCATTGCTGATGAAATTGCGCAGGATCTGGATCAGCTTCTGCTCGTCAGCCAACATCTCGGGCAGGCGCTCGACGTCGCCGAACAGCAGGTCCACGGCCGGGTTGGTCAGCAGGGGGCGCAGGGTGGCGCGCAGCGAGGCGAAGATGCCGTCTACGCTGAAGGCCACCGGTTTGACATCGACCTTGCCGGCCTCCACCTTGGCCAGGTCCAGCAGGTCGTTGACCATGTCCAGCAGGCCCTGGGCGGACTTGCGGATGTATTGCACCTGGCGTTCCTGCTCGGCGTTGAGCTCGCCATCGACCCGGTCGATCAGCAGTCGGGTCAGCGCCAGGATGGAGTTCAGGGGGGTGCGGAACTCGTGGCTCATGTGCGAGAGAAAGCGCGTCTTGGTATCGCTCACGTCGCGCAGCTGCTCGGCCTTTTCCTCCAGTTCGGAGTACAGGGCCACCACGCCACGGTTGGTTTCTTCCAGTTCCTGGTTCAGTCGCGCGGCCTCGGCCTGGCGTTCCTGCAAATCGGTCAGGCCCGCCAGAATCTCGCGGTTCTGTTCGTGCAGCACGGCCAGCGGATCGGTGCCATCCTGACCGGCCAGCAACTGGCCGATCTGAATCTGGGCCTCTCGTGTCAGGCGTGCGAGCGTGCCCTGTGGCAGGCGTTGGGCCAGCCGCACCGTGGTGCCGGCGGGGCTGCTCTGGATGTCGAACTCGTCGACCAGGCGTCGGGCGCTGACCAGACCAGCGCCCCGCCCTGGCGCGTAGACACGGCGGCCGCTGAGCACGCTGTCCAGGTCAGCGATGCCGGGCCCCTCATCTACCACCGTCACACTGAAGCTGTGGGCCGGGGCGGTACCCTCGATCAGGAAATCCGCCCGCCCCTTGCCGGCGTAGGCGAAGGCATTGCGCGTGATCTCGGAGACGGCCGTGGCCAAGCGTGTCTGGCTTTGGCGGTCCAGCCCCAGGATCTCGGCAGCCTGGCGCGCATGCAGCCGGGCGGCCACCACGTCTTCAGGGTTGCCCAGGGCCAGGGAGCCCAGCAGGATGCGCGCGGACACCGTGATGCTCATGGCCGCCCCGTCCCGGTCACGACCACGGTGGCGTCATCGCGCCCCCGGCTGAAATCCCGGTAGAGCATGCCGGCCAGCAGCATGGGGTGCTTCCACAGCATGGCGGCATAGCGCTCGCCCGACCAGCCGGTGCTGATGCCGTCGGAGTGCATCACCAGCAGGGCGTTGGGCGGGCAGGGGTATTCGAAGCCCTGCACCTTGCGGGCGTTGTGCCCGGCCGTGCCGTTCATCGACACCATGCGGCGCGTCTGCCCGGAAGGCAGCACCAGCGCGCCAGCGATGTTGCCCAGGCCCGCGAAGGTCACGGTGGCGCCTGCCCAGTCGATGCGGGCAGCCGCCACCGCGCCACCCCGCGTGTGGCGGATGCCTGAGTGCACGGCTTGCACGATCTCCTCGGGGGCGGCCCCACGGTGGCGGCGGAATGCCGCCAGGGCGGCGTTGGCGGCCAGCGCCGCCTCGGTGCCGTGGCCCAGGCCATCGACAACGAACAGGGTGCGGCCATGTTCATCTTCGGACCAATCCCAGCCATCGCCGCAGACGTTTTCGCCCGGTTTGGGCACGTTCACGGCCCAGACACCGGCATCGCGCACCACCGGCGGGCGGCGGATGGCGATGGCCAGGGCGTCGGGGTTGGTCTCATCGGCCGTGACCAGGCGCGCCCACACGGCGGTGCCGCTGCCCGGCCACGAGGCCACCTCCACCGACTGAGCCAGGCGGCGCACGGCGCCCAGACCCTGCCCACGCGTGCCCGCGGTGGAGTAGCCATCGGCCATGCAGGCCTCGACATCGGGCATGCCGGGGCCGCTGTCCAGTGCGATCAGGTCGAGCGTGTTGTTGCAGGGATTGACCAGCAGGCGTCCGCCCTGGCCGTGCTTGAGCAGGTTGCTGCACAGCTCGGTGGCCACCAGCGCGGCCTGACCGGCCGTGACCTCGCCAAAGCCCGCGAGCCCCGCGGCGGCGGTGGCACGACGGCGTGCCTCGGCCACCTGGCTGGGATCGGAGACGAGTACTTCGAACATGGTGCGGCCTGCCTACTTCCAGCGCGCGATGGTGATGCGCGTGCCCTCTCCGGGGCTGGATTCGATGTGGAATTCACTGGACAGGCGCTTGGCGCCGCCCAGCCCCAGGCCCATGCCACCGCCGGTGGTGAAGCCATCGCGCAGTGCGGCATCGATGTCCTTGATGCCAGGGCCCTGGTCCACGAACACCAGGCGCACGCCGCGGCGCGGCAGCATCAACAACGCCATCTCGACATGGCCGCCACCACCGTAGTCGAGCGTGTTGCGGGCCAGTTCGCTGGCCGCCGTCACGATCTTGGTCTGATCGACCAGGCCGAGGCCGGATTGCACGGCCAGCATTCGTACCCGCTGCCGGACGCGCACCACGTCTTCCGAGGTGCGGATGTCCTGCAGTTCACTCACTGGTGCCTTCGTCGCCGTCGTCGGCATCGTCCATCACCAGGCGCTCGCGGATCAGTTTCATGCCCCGGTCCACGTCCAGTGCCGTCTTGACCCCGCCCAGCGACAGGCCCAGCTCTACCAGCGTGATGGCCACGGCCGGTCGCATGCCCACCACCACCGTGTCGGCATCGAGGATGCGCGAGACGGCGGCGATGTTGTCCAGCATGCGGCCGATGAAGCTGTCCACGATGTCCAGGGCCGAGATGTCGATCAGCACCCCGCGAGCGCCGGTGGACACGATCATGTTGGTCAGGTCTTCTTCAAGGGCGGTGGCCAACTGGTCGTGCATGTCCACCTGGATGGTGACCAGCAGCGCTTTGCCCAGCTTGAGGATGGGAATGCGGTCCACAGTACGTGCCTCCGCCGGTCAGGCTTGGGAGTGGGTGGGCGCAGCCTGGGTGACCGCGGTGCTGCGCGCCTTGGCCACCGTGCGCCCCTGGCGTTGCAGCGCCAGTGCGAAGGCATCGGCCAGCGTGGCCTTGGACACCACCGACAGCTCCACGCCCAGGTGCACCATGGTCTGCGCGATCTGCGGGCGGATGCCGCTGATGATGCAGTCGGCGCCCATCAGGCGGGCTGCGGCGATGGTCTTGAGCAGGTGCTGGGCGGTGAGCGTGTCCACCGTGGGCACGCCGGTGATGTCGATGATGGCGATCTCGGCGCTCTGCTGCACGATGGATTCCAAAAGGTTTTCCATCACCACCTGGGTACGCTCGCTGTCCAGCGTGCCGATCAAAGGCAGGGCCAGGATGCCGTTCCACAACTTGATCACCGGGGTGGACAGTTCGGAAATCTCCTGCTGCTGGCGCACGATCAGGGCCTCACGGCTGCGCTGGTAAGCCTCGACAGTGAACAGGCCCAGGCGATCAAGCAGCAGACCGATTGCCCAGTTGGTTTCCAGCGCCAGCGAAGCATCCTCCTTGCTGTGGCGCTGGAACACGTCGAACAGCGGTTGCTTGAGCGAGAAGATGAAGACTGCCGTCTCGCGGGGTGAGAAACCCTGCTGTGCACGGCTGGACGAAATGTCCGACAGCAGATCGCGCACCGGGCCGAAGGGGGCGGTGTCCACGTCGGTGGCGCCGGCCGCCAGGGCCTCGCCCAGCGTGGTCAGGAAACCCTTGCACTGAGCGTTGAGCTCGGCCTCACGGATGCGGCCGCTCTGAAGGGCGCCATCGTCCTTCAGGCGCTGGCTCCACTCCGACAGGATCTCGGCCTCGTGGGCGCTGAGAATCTTGGATACGACCTGGCTGCCTGCCTTGACCATGGGAATGCTCCGCTCTTGTTGAAAGGCCATTCTAGGTGGCGGTCCGCACCGGTTTAAGACTTTCGGCCGGGTGACGATCACAAATACAGGGTGCGCGGTGGGGCGGCTGCTACAGCATGTAAGGATCCCCTGACAACGCTTGCACTTGAGGACGCGGTCGCGGCCATCTGTTCACTGGACGGATGCGCGATGAAGGACCAGGCCGCCCTTGGTCAGCAAGTGGCGCACGGACATGAAGCCGCCTTGCAAGAGTGCCTGCGCTTGTTCGCAGATGCTCATGTAGAGCTCGGTGTTCTTCATACCATCCACGCCGGCGAAGTGGTCGCAAACAAGATATCTGCCGGATGGTTTCAGCAGTTCGGCCACCTGGGCGTGCAAGGTGGTCGCATGCCTTTTGTGGCGAAGCTCATGCACGGCCTGATGGGTGACGACAAAGTCGAAATCGCCTAGATCGCTGTGCCAATCGGGTTGCAGAAAGCTGCGTTCGACGAACGCCACACGAGAGGCTTGTTCACCCAGGCGTTCAAGGGCCAGTTGGTGCATGGCAGGGGAGAAATCCAGCGCCACATAGCGGGTGATGGCGGGGATGCGGTCAAGCAGGTGCTTTGCCAGAAAGCCAGGGCCGGAGCCTAGCTCAAGCACATGGACATCGCGAAGCCGGGAAACGCTTCCAAGCTCGTGAGCGACTGCGTCGAAGAACTCCGTCCGCCATGGACGCTTTTGCATGGCCATGGATTCCCAGGCCTTGGCATCCGTCATGGTTCGGAGGTCAATGGGGCTGGGGATGTCCTTGCTCATGTTGGCCGGCGTGAGATGTCGGAATCGTTGTGTGCAGTGTGGGCGAAACAGGTGAACCGGGAAGGCAGTTCGTTTGCAGAAGTGGAGCCCTTATGTCGAGGCCGATCAACCTTCTGCGCCTCACAACCTGTGGATCGGAGGGGATAAGCTTTCGCAAAACGGAGAAATTCGTTATCCTCGCGTCCCAATTTCAGGGTTCGGGTTTACCCCGCGCGGCGGACAATGCTGGGAAAGCAGGCTGTCCTCCCGCCGGATGCCAGCCCTGCTTCAGGTGCCCCGGGGTCTTGTGGGCCGGGCGCCTGTTCGCCGCCTTGGGCAGTTCAGTGCGGCCAACTCACTGGCGAGGCAGTTCGGCCCGCTTGCGATGGTGAAGGCGCGCGCGCAGCCTTGCCATGAGCGTAGGTCGCGCGCTTGCTGGATGGCTTGTGTGCCGTCTGCTGGTGTAACCGTCGATTCATGTTCATTCCGCTTGCTGACGACAGAGCCATGAGCAAGGCGCATGGCCTGCCCTTTGTGTTCACGGCCATCATCACGTCGCTGGTCTTGTCGCTGTCCAGTCTGCACTATGGGTTCGCGCACAACGGTGCGCAAGCCAAGGCGGTGGCCAGGATGCTCGTGGAGTCCATGGACGCGAAGGGGCAGGCGATGCCGGCCGGGAACCTGCAGGCGATGCAGCGCAACTTCGAGGATCTGCTGTTGGTCGAGGCGTGTGACGCCGGCAGATGTCAGCGGCTGTCACGTGCACCGCGCGCGACGCCGGCACTGCAGTGGCTCGGTGACACCGCGAGCTGTGCCTCGGTGTCTTCAGGCAATGGCCCGGGTCTGGGTCGCACGGCCAAGGTGTGCCTCTCCGCGGCCGAGGTCTACGAGGATCTGGCGCGGGACCTGTCCATCCTGCTGGCGGCCCAGTTGGTGTGTTTTCTGCTGTGGGAGGCGTCCACCCGTGGGCACGGCAGGAAAACCGTGCAGTGGCGCGAGGAAATCACGCGCGCGGCAACGACCGACCCATTGACCGGGTTGTTCAACCGAAGCGCCTTCCTGTCCGAACTGCAACTAGTCTGCGCCCGCGCGGACGCGTGCGGGTGGTTGTTGTTCGTTGATCTGAACAGCTTCAAGCAGATCAATGATCAATACGGCCATGCCGCGGGTGATCACGTCATCGAAACCGTGGGCAACCGGCTGGCAGGCAGCTTCCGGGGTTTTGCCAGCGTGGCCAGGCTGGGCGGTGACGAGTTCAGCATCCTCGTGACCTGCCGCCAGAGCAAGCGGACGGTGGCTGACCTGTTTGCACTGGCCTGCGATGCCTTCGCAATGCCCGTGCTGTATGACGGCATGTCGTTCGAGGTCTCTGCCAGTGTGGGGGCCGCGTCCATCGACAGTGCCATCTCGGCGACTGAAATCCAGCGGCGTGCGGACGTGGCCATGTACGCTGCCAAGCGCAAGGGCGGTACCGCCTGCGCCGTGTTCGACAAATCGCATGACGATGCCGTCCGGGCCGCATACGAGTTGCGCAAGGATCTGCTCAAGGCCATCGACCGCAAGGAAATAGACGTGGTCTACCAGCCCTGCTTCGACAGCAACGGAGAGCCAGTGGCCGCGGAGGCCCTGGCCCGCTGGCGGCATCCCAGGCTCGGCCCCATCAGCCCGGACGTGTTCATCAGGCTGGCCGAGGAGGCGGGCGTCATCAGGCGGCTGGGCCAGCAGGTGCTCGAGAAGGCATGCACCGATCTGGTCAGGCTTCGCCATCATGGCCTGATGCTGCGCCACATTGCCGTCAATGTGTCTCCGCAGGAGCTGGAAGATCCCGATCTGGTCGATGGCATACGGCGTGTGATTCAGGCAAAGGGCCTGGCGCCGCATGATCTCGAACTCGAGGTCACCGAGTCCAGTGTCATGTCATCCCATGACAGGCGATGCGAGGACCGGCTCAGGACCTTGTCTGACGCCGGCTTTTCCATCGCAATCGATGATTTCGGCACAGGCTACTCGTCGCTGGCGCGACTTCAGACCTTGCCCGCCACGAAGCTCAAGCTGGATCGATCCTTCATCAACGCACTGGACACCGCCAACGGACAGATGTTGGTGGAGACCATGCTTGGCCTGGGCAACCGGCTCGGCATGGTGTGTGTCGCGGAAGGCGTTGAAAACCGGGAGCAGCTGGACTGGCTGCTCGCCCGCGGCTGCCAGTTGCTCCAGGGGTTCCTGCTCGGCAAGCCCATGTGCTTCGATGCGCTCGTGGCGCTTCCCATGCGCACGTTCGCCCGTGACACCTCATGTGCAACGTGATTGGCGTACAAGTTGAACGAGGGGAGGCGGCTGGTCCTGCCGACGTGGCTTTCCCTGGATCTGGCCCGAAAGTTAGAAAATGACATAGTCGATGGGCTTGAAACTGCCATTGTTGGACCCTTCAGCCGAACATGACGTCAGGCCGCAGATGAGATCCATTTCGGCACGCAACTCGATGTAGTCACCGGCCTTGGACGTTGGCACGTCCACAGTAAGACGTCCACCTTCATGGATGTTGACGTTCATGAAGATGTTGAACGTGGTGCCGATCCTCGTCGAGTCGATGCCGAAGGGCTCCAGCGCCATGCGCAGATTCTCGAAGCAACTGGGGTGGTGTCCTACATGCTTGTAGAGGATCTTGAACATCTCCGGGCTGCAGGGCGTCAGCAGGAAGTCGTGCTTCCTGACGGTGTCCTTGACGATGGTGAACATCACCTGGCTGTCGTTCGAGTAAAGCGGGTCGCCTTCCGACAGGTAAATCTTGCTGGCGTAATCAAGGCTGCGTCCGGAAGACAGCACGCAGCCGAAGTCACCCTGCTTCACCGCGAAAAGATCAGCGACCTGTTCCCCCATCGGGTCAATCACCCGCAGCACCTGCCCCTTGCGCAATGTGAAGGCCGTGCCGCTTTGCGGGGGGATGCGCGTGGTCTTCATGTCGATGACATCGGCATCGGCGACTGTGTCGGTCATGCTGTTTCCTCCTCCTGATGAGCCTGATGCTGGAATGGGCAGCGCCATTCAGCCGAGACGGCGCGGCCGGCGTACTGACGCGCCTCCGAGGTGGCGCCGAAATCGTCCAGCATGGGGTTCATGGTGCCTTGGCAAGCCATGTCGCGTGCGCGTATGGCTTTTTGCAGTTGGCTGTATTTACCAGTGAGGCGCAGGGCTTCGAACTGGTCGTGGCCGTTGAACACCAGATAGGACTCGCCTTCGGTGCGCCGTGCCATGCGCGAAGCGCGGGGATTCAAACCCACCACGTAGAACGCTCGCCCCCCGATGCTGAAGGAGAACTTCGGGCTGTGCGGATCCTTGCTCACGTTCTGGTCCCAGTCGAAATACCGGGCATCCACGGTGTGCATGGCCTGTAACTGGCGCCACAGCAGCGTCTCGAAGTGCTCCTCGGTGAGAACGTGCGGGCCACGGAACGCCGCGATGAAGCTGGTGAAGGGCTCGCTGCCCGGTGGGAACTCGTGGCTGAACTCGTACAGGTCGTGGCACAGGCCCATCGCCGCCGCGTGCGTGCCCAGGGCATCGTAGATGCCGAGCCGGTAGGTGCGCCTATTCAGCACGGAGCGCGCAGCCACGCATGCGAAATCGGCGCTCATCAGCTTATTGCTCAGTCGGCTGTGAATGCTCGCTGCATCCGCCGGGCATACGCGTCTAGCTGCCAGTTCACACCGCAGCGCGCCAGCCTCGGGAACCAGGTAGCAGCCATGGGATGCCGCATCGGCATCATCGTGCAGCGGGTTCCATGGCCGAACAGCCGAGGTCCACGGTGGTGTTTCGAATTCAGCGGTGACAAGCGTGTGTGGGCAGTTTGTTCGATGTGTAGTCTGCGGGGCGGCTGGCATGGTGCGGCATTGGTTGACGACGATGTCCAACCATTGGCATTCGGCGTACCAGTCAGGCGCTGCTGACGGGCGCAGCCAGCCTTTACCCACAGCGCAATTGCGCGTTGTCTTTCAGGCAGGAGCGGGCGGTGTGCTGTCGGCTTCATGAAGGGCTCGCGCCCACTCATCCAGGTCGAACCCATTGGTGAAGCCGGGCATCACTGACGCGACCAGTGGGTCGTCCTCGACCATCAGTACCCGAAGTGCTCGGAGCGATGCAGTCTCTTCGGCCCCGCGCGTGGGCTTGAGGGCTGCGGGCAGGGGCGTCGATGGAAGGAACATCTGCACCGTGGTGCCACTGCCCGGTTCGCTGATGATGGTCACATTGCCGCCGGATTGGCGGGTGAATGACTGGACCTGCGGCAGGCCCAAGCCCGGCGCCTGAGCCGACAGGTCCAGCAGCCATCTGGGCGCCCTCTGCAAGGGAACATGGAGGACGCCGTCGCCGGGCAATAAGATGGTCACGACGCTCGTGCTGTGTAAGGGGATGCCGACGTGAACATGCGTGACCGCTGATTGAGGCGGCATGAGGCGTGCGGGAGCATTCGCCAGTCAACCGAGGAGACAGCATGATCATTCATGACCCGACAACGCAGCGTTCTCTTTTCGAAGGCCAGGCCAGCATCAATGTCCACCATCTGTTCGATCTGGTGTGCTGGGCCAGGCACTTCGGCGTGGCGCAGGCCCAGGTGCGTGATGCTGTCGCGGCTGTGGGCACCTGTGTCTCCGATGTTGCCGCCTACTTGCAAGCCGGCAAGGCGACTTGACCTGGTACAAACTGACACCAAACCGTTCTCAACCCTTTGTGCGCCGGCGTCGATACCTTGATGGTGCTGCAATCAGGAGAACAAGACGATGAACGGACGCCGCAGTGTCATATTGAAAGTCGATGAGAAGCACACCCAGGTCCTGGCCACTGAAGTAGCGCCGGGCCGGTGGACCTGGGTCATCCGCGTCGATGGCGAAGAGCCTGTAAGCTGCGAGACACCGCACCCGAGCGGGCAGATTGCGATGAACGAGGCGCTCGACGTGGTGCGGGCCCGTGCACGGTCAGGGGCGGCGGTCCACTGCCTCCCGTTTGAGCCAGGTTCCATGGAGCGCTATGCCTTCGTGCGGCATTGAACGCAAGTCAGGCGGTGCGGATCCTCAATCCTTGAGGCCGTTTCGTCATAGGCTGTGAGCGCTCTTGCCTCAGCACTTCAAGGATCCACCATGTCCGGCAACGCTGCGATCACCTCCACCGTCACCGCCTCATCCGCGCCACCCCGGATCGCATCTGCCGCGCTTTTTGAACCGACGCCTGGGCCAAGTTGTTACCGCCGCACGGATTCATTGGCAAGGTGCGCCGGATGGATCCCAAGGTGATGGCAAGTACCGGATGTCGTTCACCAACCTGAGCACGCAGCAGAGCCACACCTTCGGTGGTGAGTAGCTTGACTCATCCCCACGAGAAGCTCCGCTACACCGCCGTGAAGCGCACCGGTTCGTCACCATGCTCAGGCCGCGCGTTCTTGCCGCGCGTATTTGCGAGCGAAAAAGATGGCGGCAACGCCCAGAGAGAACAGGGCTGCCCTCGTAGGTTCCGGCACCGCAGCGACGCGGCCGGTGTCGAAGATCACCAGACGGCCTGAATCTTCGGTGTTCCAGTCGTTGCCGTTCAGGGCGGCGAACAAGTAACGGCCACTGGCGTCCACTTCCAGCTCGGACGCTTCCCCGTCGATGGAGAACTTGCCCAGCGACAGGAAGGTGCGTGTGTCCCACAGCTTGATGCTGCCAGCCTCATTGACGGTGTAGGCGACGGCATCGTCAGGGCTGAATGTGATTTCGCGCGGATAGGAGCTGGTATTGAACGAGCCCTCGATCAGCATGTCGCTGGTGCGGTATTTGGCGATGCTGTAGCCGATCTGTCCGGCATGATGATGGTTTACGCTGCCTCGATTGCCTGCCTTCAGGCACGAATATTCGGAGGCAACCAAGAGTATATGAGTGTGATGACGCCTGGTAGAAAATCAGGGGGATGCTCAGCCCTGGCGGCCGGGGTCTGCCAGGCGTTCGAACAGCCTGCCCTGACCGTCGGCAAGCTAGACCGGTGTCATCAAAGGTTCGCACTTCATCAGCGGAGTTCCTGCAAGGCCAGGGCAGCGATCAGCAGGCCTTGCGCCGATGCATGGAAATCGGAGCCGGCGCCCGCATGAAAGCGGGAAGGCCACCACCTTGCCAACTGGGCGCGCAACATCCAGGGTTGAGCCCACTGCGGCAGCTCCGGCAACTGGCGTCCACCGGCCCAGCCCCCATCGGGCTGCTGAGCCTGGTACACACGGTGCAGCCACACCGGCTTGAGCCGTCCGGGCCTGCCTTGCCACATCAGCATCATCACCCGCTGCAGGTAGGCGTCCTTGAGCACCACGTCCCAGCCCATCTGCTGTTCAATGTCCTGTAGCAGGGTATTCGCCAGCCCTGGCAGCGCATCTTTCGGGGTGCAGGCCATCCGCTCCAGCATCATGACGCCCGCCAATTGATGGGTGGTACAGACGGGGTCTTTCAAGATGACCTGGGTGAGCATGGGGCGGCAAGCGCCCGGCGCCAGGAAAGCGCGGGTATCGCCCTGTTCCAGCGCCTGCGGTTCGCAAGTGACAGCATGGTAGAGGAAGCGTTGATAGGGCTCCAGCGTGTCCAGCTGCACAAGCCCGTGCTGGGTGGTCGCCTTGGGGTCGACCATGTACCACCATGGCAGGCGGGTGACGCCTTGCTCGGCAGCAAAGGCCCGGTAGCGGGCCATCCCATCAGAGCGGCCAGTTCGGGATTTTGGCTGCGTGCAGCGGCCGCTTGCACGAACCACCACAAGGGCATGTTGTGCTCCTGCAGCAGTTGGGCTTCGTTGGCGAGCGTCCATCGTTTTTCCATGATGCTCCCTGTGCGAAGCACTGCGCATGCAGTGTCGGCCTGGATTCTCCCACGCAGGCTAGCCCGGGCCGGCCGGGTGAAACCATCAGAAAATAAGCACTTCTATCAGCCGCTTGCTCCCGATGAACATCGCCCGCCTCCGTGCCGAAGTCCTGGCCGGATTGACGACATCCTTTGCCCTGGTGCCCGAGTGCATCGCTTTCGCGCTGGTGGCCCAGCTCAACCCATTGATGGGTCTGTACGGCGCCTTCATCATTTGTACGATCACGGCCTTGCTGGGTGGGCGGCCGGGCATGATCTCCGGCGCAGCCGGCTCCATGGCGGTGGTGATCGTGGCCCTGGTGGTGCAGCACGGGCCACAGTACCTGCTGGCCACGGTGCTGCTGGGCGGCCTCCTGATGATCCTGTTCGGGGCCTTGCGCCTGGGCAAGCTGGTGCGCATGGTGCCGCACCCGGTGATGCTGGGTTTCGTCAATGGCCTGGCCATCATCATCGCGGGGGCCCAACTGGAGCACTTCAAGGCTGGCGAGCACTGGCTGCAAGGATCTGCCCTGTGGCTGATGCTGGGCCTGGTGGCGCTCACCATGGCCATCGTGTACGTGCTGCCCCGGTTGACGCGGGCCGTGCCGCCGGCGCTGGTGGCCATCCTCGGCGTGGGCCTGCTGACCTATGCGCTGCAACTGCCTACCCGCACCCTGGGGGACATGGCCCATATCGCGGGTGGCCTGCCCACCCTGGCCTGGC
The DNA here is from genome assembly GCA_002339015.1 of Burkholderiales bacterium UBA1834. Taxonomy (GTDB): domain Bacteria; phylum Pseudomonadota; class Gammaproteobacteria; order Burkholderiales; family Burkholderiaceae_C; genus Aquabacterium. The sequence continues at coordinate 31,638 of DDJC01000117.1, read as the reverse complement.
CCGAGGTGCCCTGGACGCTGGACACCTTGCGCGTCATCACGCCCTATGCGGTACTGATGGCCATGGTGGGCCTGCTGGAGACGCTGCTCACGCTGAACCTGACGGACGAGATCACCCAGACCCGGGGGCGCACCAACCGAGAGTGTGTGGCACTGGGGGCCGCCAACATCGCCTCGGGCCTGGCGGGTGGCATGGGTGGCTGCGCCATGATCGGCCAGACCGTGATCAACCTGAACTCCGGCGGGCGTGACCGCCTGTCTGGCGTGGTGGCCGGCGTGATGATTCTGCTGTTCGTGCTGTTCCTGTCGCCCCTGATCGAAAAGATCCCGCTGGCTGCCCTGGTGGGCGTGATGTTGGTGGTGGCGCAGCAAACGTTTGCCTGGGGCTCGTTGCGCGTGTTCAACAAGGTACCTCGCAGCGATGTACTGGTGATCGTGGCCGTGACGGTGATCACCGTGTTCACCGACCTGGCCACCGCCGTGCTGCTGGGCGTGGTCATCGCGGCGTTGAACTTTGCGTGGCAGCACGCGCGTGAGCTGTATGCCGATCAGCATGCCGAACCCGACGGCAGCAAGCTCTACCTGGTGCACGGCACGTTGTTCTTCGCCTCCGTCAAGCCTTTCCTGGCGCTGTTCGATGCGGCGGGTGATCCGTCTCAGGTGACGCTGGACTGCCGTCACCTGAGTTTTGTGGACTACTCGGCGATCGAGGCGCTGCGCACCCTGCGTGAGCGCTATGAGCGGGCGGGCAAGCATCTGAGGGTGGTGCATTTGTCGGAGCGCTGCCGGCAGTTGCTGCGCCGCGCCGGGCTGCCACACGGCGCTTGAGCCGCAGGTATGCCATCAGATGGCGCCGACACTGCCCGTGACCGGCAGCACGATCCCTGTGATGTAGCCGGCGCAGGCCGGCGCCGCCAGGAACACATAGGCAGGCGACAGCTCTTCGGGTTGGGCTGCGCGCTTCATGTCCGTCTGTTTGCCAAATTCCTTGATCTTGTCGGCGGGGGAGTCTGCAGGGTTCAGTGGGGTCCAGACTGGTCCGGGGGCCACGGCGTTCACGCGGATGCCCTTGTCGATCAGGCTCTGTGCCAGCGACTTGGTGAAGGCATGGATCGCACCCTTGGTGGCGGCATAGTCCAATAATTGCGCTTTGCCCCGCAAACCCACGACCGAGCCGCTGTTGATGATGCTGCTGCCTTCGCTCAAATGAGGCAGGGCAGCGCGGGCCATGACCATGTAGCCGAAGATGTTGGTGCGGAAGGTTTCCTCCAAACGCTCGTCACTCAGGTCTTCCAGTGAAGCCGCGTGCTCCTGAAAGGCTGCGTTGTTGACCAGGATGTCGAGCTTGCCAAGGGCCTTCACGGTCTGCTCGACGGCCTGTTTGCAAAATGCAGAATCCTTCACGTCGCCGGGGATCAGCACACAACGGCGCCCCTCGGCCTCCACGGCCTTCTGGGTGGCTCTGGCATCCTCATGCTCGCTGAGGTAAACGATGGCCACATCGGCGCCTTCTCGCGCATACAACACGGCCACGGCACGGCCGATGCCCGAGTCGCCGCCGGTGATCAGGGCCACCATGTCCTGGAGCTTGCCGCTGCCCTTGTAGTCCGGCGCCAGGTAGCGTGGCTGCAGATCCAGGTCGGCCTCGCTGCCAGGCTTGGCCTGGTGTTGGGCGGGCAGGTCTGTCGGTTGCGCGCGCGCGCCGGCCTGGATGCCTTCTTCGCGCTTGCCGGATGTCGCCTCCGCTTGTGCCGCATCCTTGCGGTCTTGCGTTTGCTGGATGCGGCGTTGCTTGTCTTCGGTGGACTCGCTGCTGCGGGTTCGATCAATGGTGGTGGGCATGGTGGTCTCCTTGCGAAGGGGTGGTCCAATGCCCTCCAGAAGCAGGCGGTGTTCCCGCGCTCATCCCCGCGCTCATCCCCGCGCTGTACGGGGCACCCATGAAAGGTTTGCCGTAAAGATGGTGTGGAAACCTCTGACCCGCCGGGCGATGCGGGCGGCCGAGAGGTACATTGACACCATGAGATCCAGACATTCGATGCCGATCACCCTGGTGCCGCCGTGGGCCGTGCCCTTCAAGCCCGCGCTGCTGGCCGTGGCCGTGCTCGCAGGTTGCGCGTCGGGCCCTTCTGCGACGCTGGTCAGTGCGCACTCTTCCGCAGCACAGCCCGCCTCGCCCGAGGTGTCGGCCGAAGCCCTGACGGAACAGCGCTTTGCCTATTGGTTGGCCGCATTCCGTGCCTCTGCGCGCGACGCCGGCATCGATGACGCCACGCTGGACGCGACACTGAGCAAGGTCCGGCTGTACCACCGCGCCGTGGTGGCCGACCGGGCCCAGCCCGAGTTCACACGCACCTTCTGGGATTACCTCGATGGCGTGATCACCGAGCGCCGCGTGAGCAACGGCCAGCAAAAGTTGCTGGAGTGGCGGGACCAGGTTGATGCGGTGAACGCGCGTTACGGTCTGCCTGGTCCGGTGCTGATGGCCGTGTGGGGCATCGAGAGCAACTTCGGCGGCAACTATGGCAATGTACCGGTGTTCGATGCGTTGAGCACGCTGGGTTTCGAAGGCCGGCGCGAAGCATGGGCCAAGACAGAACTGATGGCGGCACTGCAGATCGTGCAGCGCGGTGACATTGACCCGGGCCGCATGGTGGGCTCCTGGGCAGGCGCCATGGGGCAAACGCAGTTCATGCCGACGTCTTACCTGGCCTATGCGGTGGATGCCGATGGTGACGGACGCCGCGACATCTGGAGCAGCATGCCTGATGTGCTGGCATCCACCGCCAACTTCCTGGCCCGATCCGGTTGGCAGGCGGCGGAGCCTTGGGGCGTGGAGGTCCAGTTGCCATCCGGCTTCGATCCGGCGCGCGCCGATCCGGGGGTGCGTCAGTCCTCAGAGCAATGGGGCACGGAGGGCGTGCGCACCATGGATGGCGCGCCCTTGCCGGCCATGGCGGACGCCACGGTGTTGCAGCCTGCAGGCGCACGCGGCCCTGCCTTTCTGGTAGGGCGCAACTACCGTGCCCTGCTGCGTTACAACAATTCGATGAGCTACGCCCTCACGGTAGGCCTGCTGTCGCAGCGCATCGCGGGTGGGCCGCCCGTGCAGGGTGCGTGGCCACGGGATCTGCGGGCGCTGACCAGGGGCGAGGTGATGGCCCTTCAAATCGCATTGAATCAGCGGGGCTTTGACAGCGGGACACCGGATGGCCAGATGGGGCCGGCCACGCGGGGGGCGCTTCGAGCCTTCCAGCGCAGCGCGGGCTTGCCGGCCGATGGCTTTCCTACTGAGGCATTGCTCAAACTGGCGCAGCAGACGCCCTGAGCGACGTCGTGTTGGCCTGGGGTCGGGGATGGACGGGCCGTAGCGGGAGCGACCTTGTCCGACATGCACCAACTGGGGCTGGCGCCGGCAATGGCAATGGGGCCGCTGCAGCCGGGCGGCAGCGAGTACCCCGCCCTGGCGGCATGAGAGGCCTCTTGCCGTGAAGCATTGCGCACACCTGGCCTCAAAAACACCAGGGCGCGGGCGCGCGTGTGCCGATAAACAGGCTGCGCTCGGGAATAGCCGTGGCTGTTGGGCATTCATCGGGGCGCTGCCCTCGCTCGATCTGCGGTCTCATACAGGCTGCAGCGAGCATCCGACGCTGCCCTCCTTTTGCCCTGCCCGACATGAAGCGTTTCAAGACCTGGCCCCGCTGGCTGCAGATCGCCAGCATTGTTCTGATCTCCCTGGCCAGCATCGCCGCTCTCGTGGCGGCAGATCTGTGGTCCAGCCGCCCGGGGCATGCCGGGCGCACAGAGCTGGCCGCCCGCTTCGAGGCGGATCCTCAGCCCTGGCTGCGCCAGCCCATGAATGTCTCGGCTTTCGAGCGCGCCCTGATGGAGGGCCGCGTGCGCGAGGTAGGCGTGGACGGCACGCGTGCCCTGGTTACCACCAAGGCGGGCGAGCGCTTCAGCACCCGCTTGATGCCCGGTTCGGACGGCCTGGGCAGTCGCCTGGAGGCCCTGAGCCGCGACAAGGGCTTCGAGCTCACGCTGATCGCCATCGACGAGCGCGACATGGGCATGCGCATCACCGACAGCCTTGGCGTGGTGATGCAGCGCGTGCTGGCCGTGGCCTCGGTGGCCATCACTGCCTTCCTGGCCTTCTACCTGGTGCGCCAGGGCGGGGGGCTGGGCGGCAGCAAGACACAGCTGGCAGAAAAGCCCGAAGCCGGCTTTGACGACGTGATCGGCGCGATGGAGGCCAAGGCTGCACTGCAGCAGGTCACCGCCTTCATGAAGTCGCCGGACAAGTACCTGGCCCTGGGTGCCAAGCCACCTCGCGGTGTGCTGCTCGAAGGCCCTCCGGGCACTGGCAAGACCTTGCTGGCCCGATCACTGGCCGGCGAGTGCGGCGCCAACTTCATCGCGGTCGATGGCTCGCACTTCTCCAGCATGTTCTATGGGGCAGGCATTGCCAAGGTGCGCGAGCTGTTCGCCACCGCGCGCAAGAACGCGCCCTGCATCGTCTTCATCGACGAGTTCGATGGCATCGGACAGCGCTCCAACGGCTCGGGCAAGCCCAATGGTGGCGGTGTCTCGGAAGAGAACCGCATCATCAACAAGCTGCTGGTGGAGATGGACGGTTTCGCGGCGATGGAGAACGTGGTCGTGATCGGCGCCACCAACCACGTCGGCAACATCGACGAGGCGCTGCGGCGCCCGGGCCGCTTCGACCTGGTCGCCCGCATGACCCTGCCTACGCTGGGCGACCGCCGCGCGCTGTTCGACCTGTGCCTGGGCCGCGTCAAGGCCGATGCCGCCATCGACACCGAGGCGCTGGCCCGTGCCAGCAGCACGCTTTCGCACGCGGACATCACCAACATCGTCAACCGCGCCACGGTGCTGGCCGCCGAGCAGGGTGCCCAGGCGGTGGGGCAGGAGCATGTGCGCCGCGCGCTGGAATCCCACCAACTGGGCGGCGAGGTGTCCGGCATGAAAGACCTGATGACGCCGGAGGACCGCCACCGCATTGCCGTGCACGAGAGCGGCCACGCCATCGTGGCGCATGCGCTCAAGGCCGGGGTGGTCGAGCGCGTGACGATCGAGCCGCGCGGCCAGGCCCTGGGCGTGACCTTCGTGACCCGCGCCAATGAGCTGCCCCTGTACGGCGAGCAGGAGCTGCACGGTCGCCTGGGCATGCTGCTGGCCGGCCGTGAGGCCGAACTGCTGGTGTTCGGCAACACCACCTCGGGCGCATCGGATGACTTGAAGCGCGCCTCGGAGCTGGCCATCGACATGGTCAGCAGCCTGGGCCTGAGCAGGGAGTTTGGCCTGCTGAGCATCAAGGGCGTGCCCGACAAACTGGTTGGCCCCCACATCCAGGACCGTGTTCTGGCCGAGGCCAAGGCCCTGCTGGAAGGCGCGCAGGCCGCCTGCCGCCAGGCGCTGGAATCACAGGCCCATGTGTTGCAGACGATGACGGACAGCCTGCTGCGCGATGAGACGATTTCGGGCAAGGCGCTGGTTGATTTGCTGGAGACGGGCGCCACCGTCTGAGCGAGGTCGAGCTGAACAGATGATCAACTGCTTGGGCGATCAGGGGGCTTGGCGACGTCCAGCACGAGCGCCCGGGGGCGAGGCGATCCCTTGACCGTTGCGCGGGGCTTGGTCAGGGATAAACCCGCGTTCGGTACGCCACGGCAAATCATTGGCCGGCAATGCCAATGTCCCGATCACCGGGTATGAATAGCATGAGCGCCGACATCCGTTGAAGGGTGTCTTCTCCTCTTCTTCGGTTCGGCGCCATGTCTTCGGGCATGGCGCTCTTTCTTTTTCATGTGGTCAGACGCATGAAGCCTAGGGTAACTCCGGTGCGGGATCGCTTCTTGTCCGTATGTAAAGGCAGCAGACTATCGGCTTTTGCCGACCGACACGGTGCCTCGGGCGCGATGACCGGCTGCTGCTGCGTATGCGAGTCTCTCCCCTGAATCTCAAGATCCTTGCCTACACACTGGATGTGGAAGGCCACCGCTCAGAATCGGTGCTGCGGCGCTGCGGGTTGGGCACCATCGACCAGATCGACGAGGAAGGCGAATGGGTGCCGGTTCAGCTGTTCGATCAGATGATGGCCGTGGCGCTGGAAGAAACAGGGGATCCGACCTTTTCCCTCGTGGCAGGCAAGAGCCTGGCCCTGATGCGCTATGGACACATGGTGCCGTTGGTGATTTCGGCACCCAGCCTGCGGCAGGTGCTGGTAGATCTGCAGCGCTTTGCAACGCTCGTGCTGGAGTTCTGCGAGCTGGAGCTGTCCGAGACGGGGAAGGGGGCGCGCATCGTGTTGCGTCCTGCGGTGGGCCGAGACAGCCTGAGCGGGTGCTTTCGTACGGAGTTCCTGGCGGTCACGGCCATCCAGTTGCTGCGCTTCAGCGGCGCCGACAACCGGGATATCCAGCGCGTGGACTTTGCCTATCCCTGCCCGCCCGGGCTGGAGGCCCGCTACGCCGCCTTTTTCGGTGAGAACCTGCTCTTTTCGCAGAATGAGTGCGCGATCACCTTCAATCCCCAGCTGCTGGACCGACGGCTGGTGTCGCATGATGCGGTGGCCTACACAGCCGCGCGTACGCGGGCTGAGTCAGCGCTGGCGGCACTGCAGAGTCGGTCTGACACGGCGGAACGGGTCAGAGCCTGGCTGCTCAGTGCATTTCCTCGTCAGCCGTCGATGGCCGAGACAGCGCAGCACCTGGGAATGACGGAGCGCACGCTACGGCGACATCTGTCGCTGCTCAATACCTCGCACATTGAAGTGGCGCAGGATTGTCAGCGCCTGATGGCCGAGCGCCTGCTCGCGGAAGGCGTGCTGTCGATCAAGCAGGTGGCCGATGAACTGGGCTTCGCCTCGGTCAGCACTTTCCATCGTGCCTTCAGGCGGTGGACGGGCAGCACTCCAGGCACCTGGCAGGGTGCGCGCAGGGCCGCGATGCGCTGACCCTCAGCGCACCCGCCGTTCAGGCCTGCAGCTCAGGCTGATCTGCCCGCTGCTTCTCGCGTTGCTGGTGGGCCTGCAGCGCTGGCCACATGGCCGAGTTCAGCAACGTGAGCGAGGTCGTCATGGAGCGCGCCCAGGCGTCGGCGGCTTCAGCCAGGGCGGCCTGCAGCGTTTCACCGGATTCAAGCACTTGTGACAAATGCGCCTTGTCACGTGCCGCTGTGGCGATGTCGGGCACGGTGATGGGCGCGTCGCCAGTGCGATCCAGCAGGCCGGCCGAGCGGCGCAGCGTGGTCAGCATGTCGGCCTCGATGTCATGCCGCTCGGCATCGGGCGCCAGGTCGCGGACGTAGTGCCGTGTATAGACGATGCGCGTGCGCCGGCCATGATCGATGGGTGTGAACAGCACGGTCGCACGATAGACGTTGTCGCCTTGGCGCGCCTGCCAGCTCACGACCTGACCGGCGCGGTGCTGCACCTCATCGACAAGCCATTCACCATTGGAGGTTTGCCAGCTCCAGCGTTGATCACCCAGTGACCGCACGCGTGTCACGCTGGGCATGATGTCCGCATACAGGGCGACATGCGCCCAGCGGGCCTGAATCTCTGGCAGCGGGGTGTCGGTCTCCAGGGTCTTCACGATCTTGGTCGTCATGGTGATTCCCTCTCATTCCATGTGCGACGGTGAATCCGCCGCTTGGAAACCATGGTGTCACCATGACGTCTTGTATACAGCCGGTCATGGCCGATGCTGTTGTCGGTGCGTGCCTACGTGGCATGCACGACCTCAGCGGGTCGATGGGCTGCCCGGTGCAGCGCTGCCGTTGCTTCCGTCAGGCTGCAGGGTGCCGTTGCCGTATGGCGTTCCCCGCCGATCCCCCTGCTGGCGGTTGCGCTCCTCGACGGAGCCTGACAAAGACCCGGCGCGAGGCGACAGCGCATCGCTGGCGCTCGGCATGGGGCTGGTGGCGCGGTCCACGGGGCCTGGCGCCGTGCCTGTGCGCGGTGTGGCCGGCGGCACGACAGGCACGGGGACGCTTGGTGTGCCGCCAGGGGTGACCGTCACGCCTGGCGCGACGATCACGCCCGGTGGCGAGCCGGCGGTTCCCGGCGGGGTGGTTTGCGCGTGAGCCAGGCCGCCGGCGGCCGTCAATGTGGCCATCAGGGCGGAAGGAATGAGCTGGCGTGTCATGGGTGTCTCCTTGCGTGAAGGTGGAACGCCCTGACGGCAAGCGGTGTTCCCGCTGATTGTGCTCACAGCCCCTTGAGCTTGAGCCGGTTGGCCTGTGTGCGGTAGAAGGCCACTGGATCGGGGGCGCCCTTGCCGATCAACCCGAACACATGGTTCATCTCGTCGATGTGGTTCCAGGGGTAGTCGTTGCGCAGCACCTTGCCGAAGTGGGCGGAGCACACGGGGATCACACCATCGCTGGGCGTGCTGCCCTCGATCATGGCCAGGTCGGAGACATCCCAGCCATTGGTCTTGGCCTTGTTGCCTGTGACGGAGTAGAAGTAGATGCCGCCTTCGAACTCCTTGCCGTCCAGGCCGCAATAGCTGCTGGGCACGCCCAGCGGGAAGCGGGTGGCGAAGGCATTGACTTCATTGGCGAAGTCCTTGATGGCCTCGACGTCCTGCGGCAGTTTCGATTGGCCCGAGATCCAGGCCACGAAGGAACCCATGAAACTGGTGAGCTGGCTGTAGTTGTTGATCAGGTCGTTGACGACGTTGTCAGTGTCAGCCGCCGCCATGCGGGCCGGGCTGGCCACGGTGGTGATGCTGGCCACCAGCTGCGGTGCCACACCGGCCACATAGCGTGCCGTGGGGCCTCCCTGGCTGTGCCCGATGAGGTTGAACTTCTTGACGCCGTCGGCGGCGGCCCATTGCTGCATCTGCTTGAGCAACTGCTCGCCACGGGCTTCGCTGCTGTTGACCTGAGAGACGGCCGCCACATACACCTTGGCGCCGTTCTTGCGCAGGTCATTGGGCACCTGGTAGAAGTAGTCCACACCCAGGATGTCCTTGAAGCCCATGAAGCCGTGCACCAGCACGATGGGATGCTGGGTCTGGGCCGTGGTGCTGGCGGCGGACGCGGCGTAGGCCGGTGAGGCCGCGCCGAACAGGCACGAAAGGGCAAGGCTGCAACTCAGCAGCAGGGGGCGTATGCGCACGAGCGTGTCCTCCTCAAGGGATGATTGGAAATGTTCAGTTGGTGAACTATTTTGATCAACCACGCGGGTTCGTGAATCAGGACAAGTACGCACCGCGTTCAGGGGGGCACAACGGGCCGGGTGGCCTTGTACAGGGCCTTGTCGGCCCAGGCCGGCAACTGGACGATGCTTGCGCTCAGGGACCATCCGGCCACGCCGGCCGAGGCCGCCGGATCAGGCGGCAGCAGCGGGGCGGCTGGTGAACTGCACGAAGCGGCGGATGGCGCCAGCCATCTCGCCCGGGTGCGAGGCGGGCATCCAGTGGCCGGCGGTGTACTCGCGGCGCCAGAGCCTGTCGGTCCAGCGGTGCAGGTCTTCGGTCAGCCAGGGGCTGACGTACAGATCGCGGCGTGGCACCAGCACCTGCACGGGCACGGTGGTGGGCCGGTTGCGCGGGCGAAGCAGGCGCGGGAGCATGTTGGCACGGTACAGCTGCACGCCGTGCACGCCATCGGCCACCTGGGTGGGGTTGGTCTCCACGCGGGTGCCTTCCAGCAGGCGCACCAGCCTGGGCCAGGCGCGGCCCACGCCGGCGCGCCACAGCAGGCCGGGCAGCAGCGGCAGCTGGAAGAAGTAGATGTACCAGGACTTGACCGACTGGATCAGCAACTGCTTGAGGTTGCGCCAGGTGGGGTGGGCCAGGCGCTGGCGGAACCAGTGGCCGATGTGGTCCAGGCAGGGGCCGGAGCAGCTTGTGAAGGAGAGGATGCGGTGCTGCAGGGCCGGTTCGGTAACGGCCTCCCAGCTCTGGATCGAGCCCCAGTCGTGCGCCACGAGGTGCACGGGCTTGTCCGGGCTGACCTGGTCGATCACCGCGACGAAGTCGTCCTTGAGCTTGTCGAGCTTGTAGTCTCGGATGCGGGCCGGGCGGTCGGACTGACCGGCGCCACGCACGTCGTAGGCCACCACGTGAAAATCCCGGGCCAGCAGTTCGGCGACGGGGTGCCACACAGCGCTGTTGTCCGGGTAGCCGTGCACCAGCACGATGGTGGGCCGGCGCGGATCACCCCATTGCTTGACGGCCAACCGTACAGGGCCGGACATCACCGTGGACAGGCGCGGGGCCTGGCCGGGTGTGGGCGCGTGGGAGGCGGTGCCGGACGGCAGGGTGGCGGACATGGCGGGGGGCATGGCAGTCGGATCGTGTTGGATCAGGAGCCGCGACTGTAGGAGCTTGCCTGATCCACCGTCCATGATGCGAGGCGACAGCAAGGAACACCCCGCGACATGCAGGGGTGTTCACTGAGGCTGTTTGCCGCGACGCGATATCGCGTCAAGCAGATGTGGCGCCGGACCTCACGCTGCCGCAGCCTGCGGTGCCTGGGCACCGTGCTGACTGCCGTCCTTCAGGCCCAGCAGTTGGCGGGCTTCGGCGGGGCTGGCGATTTCGCGGCCGGCGTTGCGCGCGCAGCGGGCCAGCGCCTCGATCAACTGGCCGTTGCCGGTGGTGCGGGCGCCGCCAGGCAGGTAGAAGGTGTCTTCCACGCCGGTGCGCAGCATGCCGCCCAGATCAGCCGTGGCCTGGTGAACGGGCCAGATCTCCTCGCGGCCGATCAGCGTGGTTTGCCACACGGTGCCCGGCTCGCGGTATTTAACCAGCAGTGCCAGCAGGTCGGCATCGACCGGCATGCCCGAGGCCACACCCATCACGAAGTTGTACTCCAGATGGTCCGTCATGCCGGCCTTGCGGTACATGCCCACCGAGCGCACGATGCCCACGTCGAAGCATTCGAACTCGGGGCGGGTGCCGGTCTCGTGCATCACGTCGATCATGGCCTTGACCTTGTCGACCGTGTTGTCGAACAGCATGGGCGGCCAGGCCCACTGCCCGTTCTCCTTGATCTTGAGGTAGTTCAGGCTGCCGGCGTTGCAGGCGGCGATCTCGGGACGCACGCGACGGATGCAGGCCACGGGGCCGGAGATGTCCTTGCCGACCACGCCGGTGGTCAGGTTGATGATCACACCCGGGCAGGCGTCGCGGATCGCGGTGTCGATCTCGGCGGCGACGTCCGGATCCCAGCTCGGCAGGCGGCCCATGCCGGGGGCCTGCTGACGCAGGTGCACGTGCATGATCGATGCGCCTGCATCAAAGGCCTCGCGCGCGGCGGCGGCCATTTCGGCGGCCGTGACAGGCACGGGGTGCTGAGCGGGGTCGGTGAGCACGCCGGTCAGCGCGCAGGTCAGAATGGCCTTGTCCATGGTGTCAGTCCTTGTTCGTCTCAAGCAGTTCGATGTCGATCAGCAGGGCTTTGGCCTGCACCTGGTCGCCCACCTTGGCGTGCACGGCCTTGACGGTGCCGGCGGCCTGGGCGGTGAGCCACATTTCCATCTTCATGGCCTCGATGCTCAGCAACTGCTGGCCTTCGGCCACGGCGTCGCCCGGCTGCACCAGCACCTGGGCGACGGTGCCGGCCACGGGCGCCAGCGCACGGCTCGGGTCCAGCGCGGCGTGCTGGTCGGGCCAGGGTGAGGCCTCGGTGAACACGAAGGTGGCGGCGTCGACGACGAGGTGCAGCTCGGCGCCGGTCTCCGTGTTGATTCGCACGGCCAGTACCTTGCGTTGCACGCCGTTCAGTTCAAAGCGCACCAGGCCGCCCCGGGCGTCGATGCCCTGCTCGATCAGGCGCAGAGGCTGTGCTGGCGCGGTGGGCGAAGGCTGCACGTGGACCACGCCATTGGCATCGGGGCGGGTGCGCAGCGTACGGCGCGTGCCTTCATGCACCAGCGGCAGGTCATAGGCGGTGACGCTGTCGGCGCGCAAGGTTCGGCCTCCGCCTGCGGCGACGGTGGGCACAGCCTGACGTGTGGCGAACAGTGCGGCGGCGAGCAACCATGCGTCTTCCGGCGCCTGCGGCTTGTTCAGCAGGGCCTCGCCATCGGTCTGCCACTGGTCGATCAGCGTGGTGGTCATGGTGCCGGCACGGAAGCGCTGGTGGTCGACCAGGTCACGCAGGAAGCGGGCATTGTTCTTCAAGCCCAGCAAGGGCGCGTCGTCCAGCGTGGCGATCAGGCGGCGGATGGCGTCGGCGCGGTCGCGGCCATGCACGATCAGCTTGGCCACCATCGGGTCGTAATGGGGCGAGACCTCGCCGCCTTCGCGGATGCCGTCGTCGATGCGCACCCCTTCATACAGCGCGGCGGCCGGGCGCCACCAGGCGATAGGGCCAGTCTGCGGTGCAAAGCCGCTGTACGGGTCTTCCGCGTACAGGCGCGCCTCGATGGCGTGGCCGGTGCAGGTGATCTGGTCCTGCGTCACCGGCAGGGGCTGGCCATCGGCCACACGCAGCTGCCACTCCACCAGATCGAAGCCCGAGACCAGCTCGGTGACCGGGTGCTCCACCTGCAGGCGGGTGTTCATCTCCAGGAAGTAGTAGTTCAGGTCCTGGTCGACGATGTACTCGATGGTGCCGGCGCCCTGGTACCTGATGGCCTTGGCGGCCAGCACGGCGCTCTCGCCCATGGCCTTGCGCAGCGCGGGGCTCACCACCGGCGAGGGTGATTCCTCGATCACCTTCTGGCGGCGGCGCTGCGCGGTGCAGTCACGCTCTCCGATATAGACGGCGTTGCCGTGCCCATCGGCAAACACCTGGATCTCGATATGGCGGCCGTTCTCGACCAGTCGCTCCAGCATCAGCGTGCCGTCCCCGAAGGCGCTCTGTGCCTCGCGGCGTGCGCTGGTGATGGCCTGGGCCAACTCGCCGTCCTGGTGCACCAGTCGCATGCCGCGTCCGCCGCCGCCGCTCACGGCCTTGACCAGCAGCGGGTAGCCCAGTCGCTTGGCCTCGGCGATCAGCGTCTCGTCATTCTGGTCGGCGCCCAGGTAGCCGGGCGCCGTGGGCACGCCGGCCTTGATCATCTCCTTCTTGGCGCCGGCCTTGTCGCCCATCACGCGGATGGCTTCAGGCGATGGGCCGATGAAGGTGATGCCGGCATCGGCACAGGCCTGCGCGAAGCCGGCGTTCTCCGACAGGAAGCCGTAGCCGGGGTGGATGGCGTTGGCACCGGTGCGGCGTGCCGCATCGAGCAAGGCATCCACCTTCAGGTAGGACTCGGACGCGGCGGCCGGGCCGATGCACACGGCCTCGTCGGCCAGCGCGACGTGCGGTGCGTTCGCATCGGCCTGGCTGTAGACGGCGACGGTGCGGTAGCCTAGCTTGCGGGCCGTGCGGATCACGCGACAGGCGATCTCACCCCGGTTCGCGATCAGGATCTTGGTCAGCATGGTCGTGTGGTGTTCAAGCGGTCTGGGGAACCCACCTGGGTTTACGCTTTTGCATGAAGGCGCTGGTGCCTTCCTGGCCTTCGTCGCTGAGCACGGCCTGCGAGAAGAGCAGGGCGGCTTCGTCGATCAGGGCTTCGGCGGGCTCCAGCCGGGCGCGGGCCAGCAGGGCCTTGGTGGTGGCGATGGCGCCGGGCGCGCAGGCCTGGATGCTGGCGATGGTGCGTTGCAGTGCGTCTTCCAGCGCGGCGGCATCCGGCGCCACCTCGTGCACCAGGCGGATGCTCAGAGCCTGCGGGGCATCGACCTTGGCGCCGGTCACGGCCAGGCGCTTGGCCTCGGCGTAGCCGATGCGCTCGACCAGGAAGGGCGCGATCTGCGCGGGGATCACGCCCAGTGCCGTTTCAGGCAGGCGGAAGGCCACGCTGGGCGCGGCCAGGCTCACGTCCGACACGCAGGCCAGACCGAACCCACCGCCCATCACCGTGCCTTCGAGCACCGTGACGAGGGGCAGCGGCGAGCGTGCGTAGGCCAGGCACAGGCGGCCGAATTGCGCGTTGAAGGCGGCGACCGGATCGGGGCCGTTCGCCGCCTGCGTGCCATCGGCCTGCCCCTGCGCCAGCTTCATGCGGGCCTGGGCCATGTCGGCGATGTCGCCGCCGGCACAGAAATGCCCGCCCGCACCGCGCAGCACGACCACGCGCACGTCGGCATCGCCTTCGGCCTGCTTCAAGGCATCGAGCAGTTCGTTGACCATGGCCAGCGACATGGCATTGCGCACCTCGGGGCGGTTGAGCGTGAGCGTGCACACGCCCGCATCAACCGTGGCCTGGATGGTCTTGAAAGACGAGGTGTCCATGGTTCAGCGCACCTTCTTGGGCAGGGTGCCTTCGAGCTTGGCGATGATGCCCAGCATGATCTCGTCGGCGCCGCCGCCGATGGACACCAGGCGGCCGTCGCGGTAGGCCTGTGAGATCGGGTTGTCATAGGTGAAGCCCATGCCGCCCCAGTACTGCAGGCAGCTGTCGGCCACTTCGCGGATCAGACGGCCGCACTTGAGCTTGGCCATAGAGGCCAGCCGGGTCACGTCCTTGCCGCCGATGTACTCTTCCACAGCACGGTAGGTCAGCGAGCGCAGGGCCTCGACCTCGGTGCGCAGTTCGGCCAGGCGGAAGTGGATGACCTGATTGTCCAGCAGGGGCTTGCCGAAGGTATGGCGTTCGCGGCAGTACTCGATGGTCAGGTCGATCAGGTTGTCGAGCATCTTCAGCGAGTTGGAGGCACCGTACAGGCGCTCTTCCTGGAACTGCAGCATCTGCATCATGAAGCCGGTGCCTTCGATGCCGATCAGGTTGCGCTTGGGCACGCGCACGTTGTCGAAGAACAATTGGGCCGTGTCAGACGAGTTCATGCCGATCTTCTTGATCTTCTGCTTCTCGATGCCCTTGGCGTCCATCGGCACGATGATCAGCGACTTGTTCTCGTGCACCTTGCCTTCGGAGGTGTTGGCCAGCAGGCAGCACCAGTCGGCCTGCATGGCGTTGGTGATCCACATCTTGCTGCCGTTGATCACGTAGTCGCCGCCTTCGGTGCGGGCCGTGGTCTTGAGCGCGGCCACGTCGGAGCCGCCACCGGCTTCCGAAACACCAATGCAGCCCACCATGTCGCCTGCAATGGCCGGGGCCAGGTACTCGCGCTTGAGTTCATCGGAGCCGAAGCGGTGCAGGGCCGGGGTGCACATGTCGGTCTGCACGCCGATGGCCATGGGCACACCGCCGCAGGGAATGGCGCCCAGCTCTTCAGCCACCACCATCGAGTACGAAAAATCGAGGCCCATGCCGCCGTAGGCCGTGTCGTACTTGACGCCCAGCAGCCCCAGATTGCCCATCTTCTTGAACAGTTCGTGCGCGGGGAAGATCTCGGCTTCTTCCCATTCCTTGATGAACGGGTTGATCTCCTGCTCGCAGAAGCGCTTGACGGTTTCGCCCAGGGCGCGGTGTTCGGCGGTGAATTGCATGGTCTGTCTCCTCGGTGGCCCGTCGTGGCGGGCGTGTGTCGTGTGTGGGGTTGCGTGGTGCGTCGTATGCCCTGAATGGATCAGAGGCGCGCGATGCCGAAGGTGTTGGGCCGCAGTTGGCGCTGGTCGGCCTCGCGGGCCAGGTCCAGGCACAGCGAAAGCACGCGGCGGGTGTCGCGCGGGTCGATGATCCCGTCGTCCCACAGGCGCGCGGTGCCGAACAGCACGGTGGATTCGGCGTCCAGGCGCTTGCGGATTTCGGCGGACATGCCCTCGAGCATCGCGTCGTTCACGGGCATGCCGGCACGTTCCATCTTGCCTCGCGTGACGATCTCCATCACCTTGGCCGCCTGCGCGCCGCCCATCACGGCGGTGCGGGCAGAAGGCCACGAGAAGATGAAGCGCGGATCGAAACCGCGGCCGCACATGCCGTAGTTGCCTGCGCCGAAGGAGCCGCCCAGCACGATGGTGAACTTGGGCACGCGCGCGTTGGCCACGGCCTGGATCATCTTGGAGCCATGCTTGATGGCGCCACCGTGTTCAGCGGCCGAGCCCACCATGTAGCCCGTGGTGTTCTGGAGGAACAGCAGCGGCGTGCCTGATTGATCACACAGTTGGATGAACTGTGCGGCCTTGGTCGAGCCCTGCGGCTGGATCGGTCCGTTGTTGCCCAGGATGCCGACCAGATGGCCGTTGATGCGTGCGTGGCCGCACAGCGTCTCGGGCGCGTAGCTGGCCTTGAACTCCAGGAAGTCGGAGCCATCGACGATGCGGGCGATCACCTCGCGCGTGTCGAAGGGCTCGCGCTCATCGGCGGGGATGCAGCCGAGCAGCTCTTCTTCATCGAACAGGGGCGCGGCGACGGGTTTGGTGGTCGACACCGAAGAGGCCTCGTCCCACTGCAGCTTGTCCATCAGCTCTCGCGCCATTGCGATGGCGTGCGCATCGTTGTCGCACAGGTACTCGCCCAGGCCGGTCACGCTGGCGTGCATCTCTGCGCCGCCCAGGTCTTCGTCCGTCGCGTCCTCACCGATGGCGGCTTTCACCAAAGGCGGGCCGGCCAGATAGATGCTGGAGCGCTCGCGCACCAGCACCACGTAGTCGGACAGGCCCGGCAGGTAGGCGCCACCGGCGGTGGACGAGCCATGCACCACCGCGATCTGCGGCACACCCATGGCCGACAGGCGCGCCTGGTTGGCGAAGGTCTTGCCGCCGTCCACGAAGATCTCGGCCTGGTACATCAGGTTGGCACCGCCGCTTTCAACCAGGCTGATCAGGGGCAGCTTGTTCTCGCGGGCGATCTCCTGCGCACGCAGGCCCTTGCGCAGGCCCATGGGCGAGATGGTGCCGCCCTTGAGCGCGCTGTCGCTGGCGGAGATCAGGCAGCGCTTGCCCGCCACGGTGCCGATGCCGATGATGGTGCCGCCGCCCAGCACACTCTTCTTGCCGTCGTCGTCATGCATCCCCAGACCGGCGAGGGTGCTGATCTCGAGGAAGGCGGAATCACGGTCAAGCAGGCGGGCGACGCGCTCGCGCGGCAGCAGCTGGCCGCGCTTGTCGAACTTGTCGCGCTTGGAGGCCGAGCCTTCGCGGGCCAGGGCTTCGAGCGAGCGCACCTGATCCAGGCGCTCGCGCATGCGGTCCACATTGGTGCGGAACGCGTCGGACTTGGGATTGAGGGAAGAACGCAGGACTGGCATGGCGTGGGGGGTCAGAGGTCCTTGAGCACCTTGGGCACCACCGCGCGGTGGAAGCCGTCGAAGGTGGCGGGCGGCTGGTGGGGCGCCACGGGGTACAGCGCGTTGTTCAGCGGCGCGCCGCCGTCGATGGGCACGGTGATGCCGGTCACGAAGGCCGCACCCGGGCTCAGCAGGAAGCAGATGACCGAGCTCACCTCGGCCTCCAGGCCCATGCGCTTCATCGGCACGTTGTCCTTGAGGCTGCGCAGCAGGGGCGCCATCTCGGGGCCGTAGGCGTCCATGCCGCTGGAGGCGATCCAGCCTGGTGCCACCGCGTTCACGCGAACATTGGCGAAGGCCCATTCGTAGGCGGCCGTCTTGGTCAGGTTGACCATGCCCGCGCGCGCAGCGCCCGAGTGGCCCATGCCGGCCATGCCGTTCCACATGTCGGCCACCATGTTGACGATGGCGCCGCCGTTTTTCTGCATGGTCTGGTTGAACACCTCGCGCGCCATCAGAAAACCGCCGGTGAGGTTGTTGGCCACCACGGCCTCGAAGCCACGCTTGGAGATCATCTGCAGCGGGGCCGGGAACTGGCCGCCCGCGTTGTTGACCAGGCCGTCGATGCGGCCATGCTTGGCCACGATGGCGGCCACGGCCGTCTTGACCTGGTCGTCGTCGCGGATGTCAAAGGCGGCCGTGTCGACCAGGCCGCCGTCTTCGCGGATCTCGGCGGCGGTGGCATCCAGCTTGGATTGCGTGCGGCCGGTGATGACGACGGTGGCGCCCAGCGAGGCCAGCTCATGGGCCACGCAACGGCCAATGCCGCTGCCGCCGCCGGTGATGACGTGGACCTGGCCCTTGAACACGTCGGGGCGCAGCACGCTGGCATACCTGGAGGGGGTAGATGTGGTTTGGGACATGGTGAGCGTGAATCTAGGTCAAGTTGACGTTAACGTCAACTGCATGTCGTTTTGGTAATTTAAAAAGGTAATCCGGCGAACCGTGGGGGAGCGCTGGTGCGTCACAGGTCCAGCTGCTTGGCGATGATCTCGTTCATGATCTCGTGCGTGCCGCCGCCGATCGACAGGATGCGGTTGTCGCGGTACAGGCGCTCGACCACCGATTCGCGCATGAAGCCCATGCCGCCGAAGATCTGCACGGCCTCGTAGGTCACCGCGTCAGAGGTCTCGGTGGCAAAGTTCTTGGCCATGGACACCTCTTTGAGGATCTGCTCGCCACGTGCCATGCGGGTGGCGCAATGCAGGGTGTATTCGCGGGCGATCTCGACCTTGGTGGCCATCTCGGCCAGTTTGTGCCTGATCACCTGGTGTTTGGACAAGGGTTTTCCGAAGGTGACGCGGGTCTTGACGTAGTCCAGGCAGGCTTCCAAAGCGATCTGCGCCGTCATGTAGGCCATCACGGCCAGGGCCAGGCGCTCGGTCTGGAAGTTCAGCATGATCGTCAGAAAGCCCGAGTTCTCCGGCCCGATCAGGTTGCTCACCGGCACGCGGCAGTCACTGAAGAACAGCTCGGCCGTGTCCGAGGCCCACCAACCCATCTTCTTCAGATCACGCCCCACCGAGAAGCCCGGCATGCCCTTCTCGATCAGCAGCAGCGACACGCCCGCGTAGCCGGCCTCGCCGGTGCGAACGGCCACGGTGATGTAGTCGGCGCGCGTGCCCGAGGTGATGAAGGTCTTGGCGCCATTGACGACGTAATGGTCGCCGTCGCGCACGGCGCGGGTGCGCAGGTTGGCCACATCCGAGCCGCCACCGGGCTCGGTGATGGCCAGCGCCGCGATCTTGTCGCCGGCCAGCACGGCGGGCACGATGCGCTTTTGCAGCTCGGGCGAGCCCATGCGCCACACGGGCGGCAGGCCGATGTCCAGCGAGCCGATGCTGGCCGCGAAACCGCCGGAGGTGCTGCGCATCAGCTCTTCCGTCACGGCGATCTTCATGAAGATGTCGTGCTCGCCGGTGCCGCCCAGGGCTTCCGGGTGGCCGATGCCCAGCAGGCCCAGCGCGCCGGCCTTGCCATAGACCTCGCGCGGGAAGCCGCCAGCCTCCTCCCATTCATCGATGTGCGGCCTGACCTCCTGCTCGACGAAGCGCCGCGCGGTTTCGCGCACCATGGCATGGGTCTCATTGAAGTAGGTCATCCGGAGCGGTTCCGCTGTGGTGTGATCGATGCCAGCGAATCTAACCACTGTTGACGTTAACGTCAATGATGTCACGCATAAGTAAAATCCCGGTCATGACAGGCAATCTGCGGATGGATAATGCCGTGCATGGACAAGAGCATGCGTTTTGATCAGACCGACACCGTGGGCGATGACGCCCTGATGGGCATCGCCGAGATGTGCGAGACCTTCGATGTGTCCGCCCGTACCTTGCGCTTCTATGAAACCAAGGGGCTCTTGATGCCTCGCCGGCTCAACGGCACGCGTGTCTATTCCAAGATCGATCGCGCCCGGCTGGCCCGCATCCTGCGCGCCAAGAACCTGGGCATGCCGCTGTCAGAGATCAAGGCCTACCTGGACATGTACGGCGACCATGGTGAAGGCCGGGTGCAGCAGCTCACCTACGTCATCGAGACCACGGATGCCGCCATCCGCGACCTGGAAGCCAAGCGCGCCGAGATCGAGACCTCGCTCAACGAACTGCGGCTGATCAACCAGCAGAGCCGGCAGGCGCTCGAGGCCAAGCGCAGCAGGACGCGCGACAAGGCCTGAGGCGGGATCAGTCGCCTGTGGCGCCATGACGCCACAGGCGTGGCGCTGTCAGGTTCTTCGTGTTCCGGCGGGCCTGTTCGGTCCGGTCAGGCATTGTCCGGCATCGACATGGCGCGCCACAGGATTCCGAACAGCTCGTCGAACTGGTCGATCAGCGAGCGCTGCTCGCCGCGCACGATGTGCATCAGCACCACGCGGCCAACGATGCCCATGAACACGTCCAGCAGCACCTTGCTGGAAACCTTGTCGTTGAGCACGCCACGCTGCTGTCCGTCCTTGAACACGCTCAGGAAGGCGCCCATCAGGTCGGGGCTTTCGTAGATGCGGATGTTGCGGTGCCGCGTGATGGGCACGGCGGTGAACAGCAGCATCATCACGGCCGGGTGCTTGTCCATGTAGTCCAGTGTGACCCAGCAGGTCTTGCGCAGGCGCTCGCGCGCGTCGTCGATACCCTGCAGATGATCGATCATGCGCTCGGCCAGGCGGCCCAGCATCACATCGAGCATGGCGTACACCAGCACTTCCTTGCTGCCGAAATACTTGTAGATCGTCTGCAGCGACACGTTGGCCGCCTTGGCCACGTCCAGCAGGCTCACATTGTGGAAATCCTGGCTAGAGAAGAGTTCCAGCACGGCCTTCTCGATGCGCTTGAGGGTGTCCGGCCGCATGGTCGCCAGGATGGCGCGGCGGTCGTCGTTGGCGCTGGATTCGGTGGACTCGTGGCTGGCGTCGGCGCCAGACGCGTGGGATTCGGTCATGGGCGGGCAGGAGGCAAGGCTTCTTTCCGGAACGGAAATCGATCTTACCAAATGACGTATACGTCAACCGATTGCGTCGTTTTGGCTTGCTTAGTCAGCCGCCTCTTGCCAACATGGCAGAGCTTTGCAACACGCGTTCAACAGAGGAATCAGTGGCGACAAACCGGCTGCCGGTGTCGTCCAAGCTTCCCAATCAGCGGCGCCACACGATGGTAATTTGAATTACCGTTCAGTGGTTTCCCTAGGTCGGGGCGTGTTCGACAAGTTTTTCGTGACGGATCACCGAGAGAGACATTCCCATGCCGATTCAGAATTTCGAAGCCACGTGGATGACCGACGAACACAAGATGGTGTTCGAGTCGGCCAAGCGTTTCATGACCGAACAGTGGGGCCCCAAAGACGAAGCCTGGCGCCATGCAGGCGTGATGGACCACCAGGCCTGGCGCGATGCGGGCGCCAACGGCTTCCTGTGTGCCTCGACACCTGAAGAATACGGCGGGGGCGGTGGCGACTTCGGCCACGAAGCCGCGCTGGTGCTGGCCCAGGGCGAAGCCGGCATTGGCGGTTTCGGCGGCTCGCTGCACTCGGGCATCGTCGCGCCCTACATCTTCCACTACGGCACCGAAGAGCAGAAGAAGCGCTGGCTGCCGCGCCTGGCCACGGGCGAGCTGGTCGGCGCCATCGCCATGACCGAGCCCGGCACCGGCTCCGACCTGCAGGGCGTGCGCACCCTGGCCAGCAAGGAAGGTGATACCTACAAGATCAACGGCAGCAAGACCTTCATCACCAACGGCCAGCTGGCCAACCTGGTGATCGTGGTGGCCAAGACCGACAAGGACAAGGGTGCGCAGGGCATCTCGCTGTTCGTGGTCGAAACCGACGAGGCGCCGGGCTTCCGCCGTGGCCGCAACCTCGACAAGATCGGCATGGACGCGCAGGACACCTCCGAGCTGTTCTTCGACGACGTGGTCGTGCCCGCGTCGAACCTGATCGGCGGCAACGAAGGCATGGGCTTCTTCCAGCTGATGGAGCAACTGCCTCAAGAGCGCATGCTGGTGGCACTGGCCGGCATCGCCGCGATGGAGCTGGCCATGAAGGTCACGCTGGAGTACACGAAGGAGCGCAAGGCCTTCGGCAAGCCGATCTTCCAGTTCCAGAACACGCGCTTCAAGCTGGCCGAATGCCAGGCCCTGCTGCTGGCCTCGCGTGCCCTGGTCGATGCGGCCATGGTGTCGCACCTGCAGGGCAAGCTGGGCGTGGACCGCGCCGCGCTGATCAAGTACTGGGTCACCGACAACCAGTGCAAGCTGATCGACGAATGCCTGCAGCTCTTCGGTGGCTACGGCTACATGAAGGAGTACCCGATCGCCCGCCTGTGGGCCGATTCGCGCGTGCAACGCATCTACGGCGGCACCAACGAGATCATGAAGGAACTCGCATCACGCTTCCTGTGATGCCTGCCTGCCTTCGCTGAACTCTCTGAACACACACCACTGACGAACAAGGAGCTTCCATGACCGAAGCCTACATTTTCGACGCCGTGCGCACGCCGCGCGGCAAGGGCAAGAAAGACGGCAGCCTGCACCAGGCCACACCCGTGTGGCTGCTGAGCACGCTGCTGCGCGCCTTGCAGCAACGCAACAAGCTCGATACATCCCTGGTCGACGACCTGGTGCTGGGCTGCGTGACGCCGGTGGGCGAGCAGGGCGCCGACATCGCCCGCACCGCCATCCTCGATTCGGGCTGGGACCAGCGCGTGGCCGGCGTGACGCTGTCGCGCTTCTGCGCCTCGGGCCTGGAGGCCGTGAACCAGGCCGCGCAGCGCATCGGCTCGGGCATGGAAGACATGATCGTGGCCGGCGGCGTCGAATCCATGAGCCGCTGGCCCATGGGCAGCGATGGCGGCGCCTGGGTGATGGACCCGCGCATCAACAGCGGCACGGCCTTCGTGCCCCAGGGCATCAGCGCCGACCTGATCGCCTCGCTGGAAGGCTTCTCGCGCCATGACCTGGACAGCTACGCCAGCGAATCGCACCGCCGCGCCGCCCAGGCCCAGGCCGAAGGCCGTTTCGACAAGTCCATCGTGCCCGTGAAGGACCTGAACGGCCTCTTGATGCTGGCCAAGGACGAGACGGTGCGCGCCGGCACCACGCCCGAGACCCTGGCCAAGCTGATGCCCTCGTTCGAGATGATGGGCACCATGGGCTTCGACGCCACCGCGCTCGACAAGTACACCACCATCGAGAAGGTGACCCACAGTCACCACGCCGGCAACTCGTCGGGCATCGTGGACGGTGCCGCGCTGATCCTGCTGGGCAGCAAGGAAGCCGGCATCAAGGCGGGCCTCAAGCCGCGCGCCAAGGTGCGCATGTGCTCGGTGATCGGCTCCGAGCCCACCATCATGCTGACCGGCCCCACGCCGGCCTGCCGCAAGGCGCTCAACAAGCTGGGCATGACCCCGGGCGACATCGACCTGTGGGAAATCAACGAGGCCTTCGCCACCGTGCCCATGAAGACGGCGCGTGACCTGAACGTGCCGCTGGACCGCGTCAACGTCAACGGCGGCGCCATCGCGCTGGGCCATCCGTTGGGCATGAGCGGCGCCCGCCTGGCACAGACCCTGGTGCACCAACTGCAGGCCGGCGATGGACGCCGCGGAATGGCCAGCCTGTGCATTGGCGTGGGCATGGGCCTGGCGCTCGCGGTGGAGAGGGTCTGAGCATGCCGATGCTGGAACGCGGCAGCCACGCGCTGCACTACCGGGTGGATGGAGGGCAGGGACCCTGGCTGACCTTCTGCAATTCCCTGGGAACCGATCTGCATATGTGGGATGCGCAGGTCGCCGCGTTGTCGACCCGTTTCCGCGTGCTGCGCTATGACCGCCGTGGCCATGGCAAGTCGAGCGCATCGCCACCGCCCTACGCATTGGCGGATCTGGGCGATGACGTGCTGGCGCTGCTGGATGCCCTGGACATCGAACGGACGCATTACTGCGGACTTTCCATCGGTGGACTGGTGGCGCAGTGGCTGGCAATCCATTCGCCGCAACGTCTCGACAGGATGGCGGTATGTGCCACCGCATCGCGAATAGGTAGCGAAGAGAGTTGGAGTTTGCGCATTGCCGCCGTGAAGGCGCAGGGTCTGGCACCCCTGCGTGAAGCCACGGCAGAGCGTTGGTTCGGCGCGGACTTCCGCCGACGTGCCACGGACCAGGTGGAAGCGATTCTGGACAGCTTCGTGGCCACCACTGTGCCGGGATATGTCGGTTGCTGCGCGGCATTGGCCGGTGCGGATCTGCGCGCGGCCGCCGGCTCGATCCAGGTACCGCTGCTCGCCATCGCCGGGGACGAGGATCCAGTCTGTCCGCCCGCCGATCTGCGTGCCATTGCAGACGCCTGTGGTGGACAACTGCGGACGCTGCCGGGACGTCATCTGGTGAATGTCGAGTCCGCCGATGCCTTCAACAAGGTCTTGCTGGATTTCCTTGAATGAACTGAATCCGTGCCGTGTCCACGGCACCTCATCCATCTATGTTCCTGGGAGGGAAACATGGCTTCATCCGCAATCGTCGTGCGTCGCACCGCCCTTGCTTGTGCGATTCTGGCCGCCCTGTCCCTGTCGGCCACCGCGCTGGCGCAAAGCAAGGAGGCGGAACAGGACGCGCGCATCCAGCAACTGGAAGCCGAATTGAATGCGCTCAAGCAGGCACTGTCGCAGCAACAGGACCAACTGAGTCAGGCGCGCGCCGAACGCGAGGCTGAGAACGCCGCCCGCCCGCCACTTCAGCCCGGCGCAGCGCCATTGACCGGACCGGGAATGCAAGCGAGCGGGGCGGTGGCGGCACGCGCGCCAGCACTGGGCGGAAATGCGAAATCGCCCATCCAGGACACCGCCATCGTCAGCGCCGACAGCCATTTCAGCTACGGCGGTTTCATCAAGCTGGACATGATGTCCACCCGTACCAGCGATGGCGCCATTGCCGACGGCACGCCGGGCCGGATGTTCTATTTCCCCACCGCGACACCGGTGGGCGGAGGCGAGGGCGACAGCTACGTGGACTTCCATGCGCAGTTCTCGCGCATCTGGTTTGGCGTGGACCGTGTGACCGATGCTGGTGACACGGTAAAAGGCTACGTGGAGTTCGATTTCTTCGGCGGCGGCAACAGCAACGTAGGCAACGAGAAATTCTCCAACGGCTATCCGCCGACGCTGCGGCATGCCTATGTGCAATGGAATCGCTGGCTTGCAGGCCAGACCTGGACGAATTTCATGGATCTGGCCTCGCTGCCGGAGAGCGTGGACTTCGTCGGCATTGTCGATGGCACCGTATTCGCTCGCCAGGCACAGCTAAGGTATACGCAGGGCCCGTGGTCGTTCTCGCTGGAGAATCCGCAGACCTGGTACCAGGCAGGCAGTCCCGCGCACATCAGTTCGGGTGAAAACACAGCGCCGGACGTCACGGCGCGTTGGCAGACCCGCGGCGATTGGGGCCACTTCAGCGTAGCCGGCCTCGCCCGGCAGCTGCGCACCCGTACCGAGAAGTCCAACGGCTACGCGCTCAGCGTCGCCGGGTCATTCAAGCTGGGCGAACGCGACCTGCTGCAATACACCTTCAGTGGTGGTCCCGGTCTGGGGCGCTACATCGGCTTCGGCATGGCGCCCGATGCCTATCTGGATCCGTCCGGCGAGTTGCAGGCGCAGGACCTGTACGCCGGCTTCGCCGCCTGGCGCCACAACTGGGACAACCGCCTGCGCAGCACCCTGGCTTACTCGGCCGCATACATCGATACGGATGCATTGAGCTCGGGAGGGCTGGCCACCAAGCGGACACAATCGTGGCGTGCGAACCTGATCTATTCCCCTTTTCCGCGGCTGGACCTTGGTGCGGAGATAAGTTGGGCCAAGCGTGAAGTCGCCGATGGTCAGGACGGCGAGCTGTCGCGCTTGCAGACGACTGTGAAGTACACGTTCTGAGGGACGGGCGCCTTCTGGCAACCCGTGCACGTGGACCATGGCGCGGCTGTCCGCGCGAGGCGGGTGTTCGTCGCGCGGGTTTAAACCCTTTGCTGGCTTTGTGCATCGCACTGTCCGGGAATACAACCGAGGACGGATGGATGCGCAAGACGATGATGTTGATGGCCTGCCTGGCAGGCGCCACGCCTTTGCTGGCCCACGCGCAGGCCGACCTGACCACGCTGGATGACGACATGGTCGGGCCGCGCACGCAGATGCTGGTGCTGGGCTCGGTCCATCTGAGGGAGCGGAAGGAGTTCAAGGGCGAAGGGCTGGGACCGTTGCTGGACAGGTTGGCCGCGTTCAAGCCGCAGGTCATCACCATCGAGGCGATTGGCGGCGAGCAGTGCGATCTGGCCGCGCGCCATCCGACAGTCTACGGCGAGGACTATTGCCGGAGCACGGACAAGGTCAAGGCGGCCACGGGCCTGGACATTCCCGCCGCGATTGCCGGGGTGAACAAGGCGCTGGCCGCGTGGCCGGCGAATCCGGCGCCCGCGCAGCGCCGGCATCTGGCCGCGCTGTTCCTGGCCGCCAGCGACCCGGCGTCGGCCTACGTGCAATGGCTGCGGCTGCCGGCGGGCGAGCGCCGCGTCGGTGACGGTCTGGACGAGACGCTGGTGCAGGCGTTGCGGGAACTGGAAACGCGCAACAACGAGAGCTTCCAGATCGGCGCGCGGCTGGCGGCCAGGCTGGGGCTGGAGCGCGTGCATCCCATCGACGATCACACCGGCGACAGCCATCAGATCGCGGACACCAAGGCCTTTGGCGAAGCGGTGATGGCGGCATGGAAGACCGATCGCACGAAGCTGGAGCAGGCCATCGCCGAGCAGGACCGCCTGATCAAGGCGCCGGACCTGCTGCCGCTGTATCGCTACATCAACCAGCCCGAGGTGTCGTGGATCTATGCCGAGAACAATCTGCGTGGCCCGTTGCGTGCGCAGTCGCCGCAGCACTACCCGCAGATCTGGGTCAACGGCTGGGAAATCCGCAACCTGCGCATGGTCGCCAACATCCTGGAGACGGTGCGTGATCGGCCGGGGCAGCGCGTGCTCAACATTGTCGGTGCGTCGCACAAACCCTGGTTCGATCAGTGGCTGGGGCAGATGCCGGGGGTGAGCATCGTGGATGTGCAGGCGGTGTTGGAGTAGAGGGTGAGTGGGCGGTGGGGATTTGCGTGGTGGTGGAAGGAAAAAGCAAATCCCCCTCAATCCCCCTTTTGCAAAGGGGGAGGTAAAAAGCTGGTCGAGAATGCTTTCAACAGCCGAATGGCGGGTCAAGGGGGAGGCAAAGCTCGCGCGATTTCAGTTTCATTAGCCCCCTTTGAAAAAGGGGGCGGGCACCCGCGTAGCGGGTGACGGGGGATTTGCGTGGTGCTGGAAGAAAAAGCAAATCCCCCTCAGTCCCCCTTTTTCAAAGGGGGAGGCAAAAGCTAATGCTTGCTCGCCCAGCCGGTGATCTCGCCTTCCACGAAGGGCCCGATCTTCTGTTTGAGGATGCGGCCATCCGCGCCCACCAGCACGGTGTAGGGCAGCACGCCCTTGGCGTTGCCCAGCCAGACGCTGCTGTCGGCCGGGCCGGGCGTGTCCAGCAGGATCGGGTACTGCACCGGCACCTTGGCGAGGAAGTCGTTCACGCCTTCCACGGTGTCCAGCGCCAGGCCGATCACCTGCACGCCGTCGGTGCCCTGTTCGCGGGCGAAGCGGTCCAGTTCCGGCATTTCCTTGATGCACGGGCCGCACCAGCTGGCCCATACGTTGATCAGCAGCGGACGGCCGCGATAGCTCGCCAGGTCCACCATCTTTCCGTCGGGGCCGGGCAGGGCGATCTTCGGCATCGGATCGCCCACCTTGGCGGGGGTCACGCCGGGCGGCGGCGTGGGCGCGGTCGCGTTGACGACGGCCTGCAGCGCCTGCTGTCCCGGTTCGGTACGCCACAGCCAGCCGCTGTCGAGGGCATGGCTGGCCAGCAGGCCGAGCGCGCCGGCGGCCACCGCCACCCACAGCACGCGCGCGGTCGTGAGCTTCATCGCGCGGCCCTCGCCAGTGCGTCCTCGATCATGGACTGGGTCAGCACGGTCGGCAGCACTTCACCTTCGCCGCCGTTGCGCGGATACACCACGTACAGCGGCACGCCGACCGCGCCGTGCTGTTCCAGGTAGGCGGTGATGGTGGCATCGACATTGGTCCAGTCGCCGCGCATCAGCACGCCGTTGGCATCGGCGAGCGCCTTGCGGAAAGGTTCGCGGTCCAGCACGGTCTTCTCGTTGGCCTTGCAGGTCACGCACCAGTCGGCGGTGATGTCGACGAACACCACCTTGCCCTCGGCGCGCAGCGCGGCCAGTCGCTCCGGCGAAAAGGCGACGCTGTGCTGCGTCTCGGCGGGCGCGGCGCGTTCCGGCGGCGGCAGGCGATGCGCCATCACCAGCGGCACGATGGCCGAGGCCAGCACCAGCACCGCCAGCACGCGCTGCACCGGCGCGGCGCGCCAGCGCAGGCGTTGCAGCCACCACGCGGCGACCGCCAGCAACACCAGTCCGACCAGCACCAGCGCGACCGCGTCGATGCCGCGCTGGCGGCCCAGCACCCACAGCAGCCACACCGCGGTCAGGTACATCGGGAAGGCCAGCGCCTTCTTCAGCGTTTCCATCCACGCGCCCGGGCGCGGCAGGCGGTTGGCAAGTGCCGGCACGAAGCCGATCAGCAGGAACGGCAGCGCCAGGCCGACGCCCAGCATCAGGAACACCAGCAACGCCAGCGGCACCGGCGCGGCGAACGCGAACGCCAGCGCCGCGCCCATGAACGGCGCGGTGCACGGACTGGCCACCACCACCGCCAGCACGCCGGTGAAGAAATCACCGGCCGGACCGTGTCGGCGGGCCAGCCCATCGCCGGCGCCGGCCAGGCCGTAACCCACGGCGAACACGCCCGACAGGCTCAGGCCGACCGCGAACACCACGTACACCAGCACGCCGATCACCAGCGGTTGTTGCAACTGGAAGCCCCAGCCCAGCGCCTGACCGGCCGCGCGCAGCGCGATGGCCGCGCCGCCCACCGCCAGGAAACTCAGCAGCACGCCGGCGGTGTACCAGAGCGCGCGCGCCTTCGGTCGATCGCCGCTGGCCAGCGACAGCGCTTTCAGCGACAGCACTGGCAGCACGCACGGCATCAGGTTGAGGATCAGGCCACCGCCCAGCGCCAGCAGCAGCGCCAGCCACAGGCTGGTCGGCGTGCCCGAGGCGCGACGCAGCGCGTCTTTCGGCGGCCGCGTGCGTGGCACCTCAGTGGTGGCGGCACCGGCGGAAGCGGCCGCGTCGGAGGCGGCAGGTGTTTCGATAGTGGATGCGTCCGTGCCGGCGGTATCCGCAACCGCCGCGCCATTCGACGCGGGCAGCGCTGCCGGCGCTTCGGAGGCAGCGGCTTCGGCCGGCGGGGTCACCTTGCCGGCCGGAATCGACAGCGCGATCCGGCGGGTCATCGGCGGATAGCAGATGCCGCCGGTCTGGCAGCCCTGGAAGGTCACCCGCAGGGTGGCCTTGGTGGCGTTGGCGTGATCTCGCTTCAGCGGCACCGGCACTTCGGCCTGATCGAAGTAGACGATGACATCGCCGAAGTGCTCGTCGTGGTAGGCCTGACCCTTGGGCCAGCGCGGCTTCTGCAGGCCGATGCCGGACGCGCCTTCCAGCGCCATCGAGGTGCGGTCGCGATAGACGTAGTAGCCGCGCGCCGGGGTGAAGCGCAGCAGCAACTGGTTGCCGTCGAAGGCGATGGCTTCCACCGCGAAGGCGCGATCCTGCGGCAGCGGCGCGGCATCGACCGCGCCCTTGCCGCCACCCAGCAGCGACGAGCCGCCTCCGGTCAGCGAACCCAGCGGCACGAAGCCGCCGGCATCGTTCGCCGCCGCCGCGGGCGCGCCGCCGGGCAGGTTCACGGTGAGGTTGCGGACCTGCGGCGGATAGCAGATGCCGGCGTCGGCGCAGCCCTGGTACTTGATCTTGAGGGTGACCGTATCGGCGTCCGCGCCCGCCTGGCCGGGCAGCACCGCGGTCAGGCTGCCGCGATAGGTTTCCACGTCGCCGAAGAACTCGTCGCGGTAGGCCTTGCCCTTGGGCAGTTGCAGCGGCTTGGCGGTGAAACCGCCGGCGCTCACCTCGACCCCGGTGCGA
Source organism: Burkholderiales bacterium UBA1834 (assembly GCA_002339015.1). Lineage (GTDB taxonomy): Bacteria > Pseudomonadota > Gammaproteobacteria > Burkholderiales > Burkholderiaceae_C > Aquabacterium. The sequence continues at coordinate 1,870 of DDJC01000117.1, read as the reverse complement.
TGCCGGTACAGGTAGTAGCCGTCGGCAATCTTCCAGTTGACCTCGATGCGGTCGCGGCTGGGCGCGGTCACGCTGGGGACGAACACTTCGTCGACCGGCGGCAGGTCCTGCGGGCGGATCTGGGCCTGCGCGGCGCAGGCGAAGGACAGCAGGCCCAGGGCCAGCAGGCGGGACAACCACGTCATCGGTCAGGATTCCTCTCGGGGCTCGCTCGTCTCCGCCGTCACCCAGGCCAGGTAGGCGGGCAGGCCGGCGGCGGCTTGGACCGCCAGCAACTCGGGGAGTTCGTAGGGATGCAGCTCGGCCAGCCGGGCCGCCAGCGCCGGCAGGCGCACGGCGGTGGTCTTGATGATCAGCTGGACCTCGTCGGTGGTCTCCACCGCGTCCCGCCAGCGGTAGACCGAGGTCATCCCGGGCAGGATGTTCACGCATGCCGCCAGCCGCTCTTCCACCAGCGTCCCGGCCAGGCGACGGGCGCTGTCGGCATCGGGGCAGGTGCAGAAGGCGATCAGGACGGACATGACCCGGCGATTATCGCAGCGTGGGCACCGGTTCAGGGCGCCGGAAAAGGTTGGAGTCGGGACCGGATCCAGTCGGCCAGTTGGGTCTCGTTCAAATCGCCGGCCGCCAGCGCCATCGTCATCAGATAGCGATCCATCGGCGGAGCGACGAGGTCCTGGCCGTTGAGCCGCAGGAACAGCAACAGGGCAATCAGCGCCGTGCGCTTGTTGCCGTCGACAAAGGGGTGGTTGCGCGCGATGCCGTGGGCGTAGGCCGCCGCCAGCGTTGCCAGATCCACCCCGTCGCCGTAGGCGAATACCTGCTGCGGACGCGCCAGCGCGCTGCGCAGCAGGTGCGGGTCGCGGACGCCGGACGGGCCGCCGTGTTCGGCCAACTGCTGCAGGTGGGCGGCTTCCATCACCGACTCCAGCAACCAGACCGGTTCGCGCATGGCTACTCGGCCAGCTTGCGCAGGACGTCGCGGTTCTCGCGCATGATCTGCTCGGCCGCATCCATCTGCCGCGCGAACTCGGGATCGAACGGAGTCAGGCGGTAACCGTCCGGCGCCTCGGTCAGATACAGGGTGTCGCCTTCGGCTACTTTCAGCCGCGACAGCACGTCCCGGGGCAGGACCAGGCCAACGGAATTGCCGATGCGGTTGAGCTTGAGCGTTTTCATGGACGTAATTACAGACGTAATACGGTCGAAGATCAAACATTCGATCCCCGGCCCTTGAAAGGCCCGGCCCGGGCCCCATCTCCGTGCAATCCCCGGTTCGCCGGGGTTTGTTTGCCCGCGTTGCTGGCACTCTCACATTCCGAGTGCTAACATCGCCGCCCCTTTCCCTGTCCAATCAATCACTTAAAGAGGATTGAAATGAGCAATATCAAGCCGCTGTACGACCGCGTGGTCATCAAGCGTATGGAAGAAGAGAAGCTGTCCGCCGGCGGCATCGTGATTCCGGACTCGGCCACCGAGAAGCCGATCAAGGGTGAAGTCGTCGCCGTCGGCGAAGGCAAGGTCCTGGACAACGGCAACGTGCGCGCTCCGAAGGTGAAGGTCGGCGACAAGGTCCTGTTCGGCAAGTACAGCGGCACCGAAGTGAAGCTGGACGGCACCGACTACCTGGTCGTGAAGGAAGACGACATCTTCGCCGTTCTGGGCTGAGCCCAGAACGCGGGAATCGGGAATGGGGAATAGGGAATCGAAGTGCCGGCGAATGCCTTGCGCTCGATTTCATCCCCACCGGTTCCCCGCTCCTGCTTTTGACGATTCCCGATTCCCCATTCCCCATTCCCGGAGTTAATACCCATGGCTGCAAAGGACATCCGTTTCGGTGAAGACGCTCGTTCGCGCATGGTGCGCGGCG
>DDJC01000062.1:44466-125905 GCA_002339015.1 Burkholderiales bacterium UBA1834 | reverse complement strand
CCGGCGCGGCCGTGCAGGCGGCGGTTCACGGCGTCACGCTGCACATAGGCGCCCCGCGTGCCGTTGCGCGTGGTGAAGCCCTCGGCCAGCATGCGCACGACCTCGTCGAAGCGCGCACGCGGCAGGTTCGCGTAAGGCCAGGCCTGGCGCACCAGGGCGTAGAGCGCGTCCTCGTCCCAATCCTGGCAGGTGACCTCGGCCACGATCTGCTGGGCCAGCACGTCCAGCGGGGCGGGCGGCAGGTGCAGGCGGTCCAGCTCGCCACGGCGCACGCTGTCGAGCAGCGCCGCGCACTCGACCAGATCGTCGCGCGACTGGGGAAACAACCGCCCCTTGGGTACCCCGCCCACCGCGTGCCCGGAGCGCCCCACGCGCTGCAGGAAGCCCGCGATGGAACGGGGCGATCCCAGCTGGCAGACCAGGTCCACATCCCCGATGTCGATGCCCAACTCCAGCGAGGCCGTGGCCACCAGCACCTTCAGCTCGCCCGCCTTCAGCCGCTGTTCGGCACCCAGCCGCGTATCACGCGCCAGGCTGCCATGGTGGGCGGCCACCGCATCGCGGCCCAGCCGCTCTCCCAGGTGGCGTGCCGCGCGTTCGGCCATGCGCCGCGTGTTCACGAACACCAGTGTGGTGCGGTGCTGCACCACCAGCTCGGCCAGGCGGTCATAGACCATCTCCCACTGATCATTGCTCATCACAGCGGACAGCGGCACGGGCGGCATCTCCAGCGCCAGGTCACGCTGCTTGTGGTGGCCGATGTCGATCAGTGCGCAGTGCGGGGTGCCATCGGGCGCCGTGCTGCGCGCGCCCACCAGGAAGCGCGCCACCTCGTCGATGGGTTTTTGCGTGGCGGACAGGCCCACGCGCACCAGCGGCTGGCCGCACAGCGCATCGAGCCGCGCCATCGACAGCGCCAGGTGGCTGCCGCGCTTGCTGGCCGCCACCGCGTGGATCTCATCGACGATCAAGTGGCGCGCTGTGGACAGCATGCGCCGCCCGGACGCCGAGCCCAGCAGCACGTAGAGCGATTCCGGCGTGGTCACCAGGATGTGCGCAGGCTTGCGGCGCTGGCGGTCACGCTCGGCCTGGGGGGTGTCGCCCGTGCGCACGGCAGCGCGCAGGGCGATGTCGGCCAGGCCGGCGCGCGCCAGTTCGGCGCGGATGCCAGCCAGGGGCGCCTCCAGGTTCACGTGGATGTCGTTGGACAGCGCCTTGAGCGGCGACACGTAAATCACCTGCGTCTCGTCTTTCAGCGTGCCTTCCAGCCCCTGGCGCACCAGGCTGTCGATGGCCGCCATGAACGCGGTCAGCGTCTTGCCGGACCCCGTCGGCGCTGCCACCAGGGTGTGGCGCCCGGCCGCGATCGCCGGCCACGCCAGCGCCTGCGCCTCGGTGGGCGCAGGAAAGGCGCTGGCGAACCAGGCGGCCACAACGGGATGGAAGGTAGACAGGGGCATCGACACGGTGTCAACCGTTGCAGATGGTGGCCAAGCAGACGGATTCAAGGCCCTGGATACTGTCGCATATCCGGGCACGACTGCGCAGGCGCGGGGCGTTCAGTGCACGGCCAACTGCCGCACGATCTCGGCCGCAATGCCCTGCAAGGGCACGCTGCGCTCCACGCCTCCGCGCTTGACGGCTTCCTTGGGCATGCCGTAGACGACGCAGCTGCGCTCATCCTGCGCCAGGGTGTGCGCACCGGCCTGGCGCATCTCCAGCAAGCCCGCGGCGCCGTCGTCGCCCATGCCCGTCATGATGATGCCCAGCGCGTTGGCGCCGGCGCTCTTGGCGGCGGAGCGGAACAGCACGTCCACCGAGGGTCGGTGTCGGTTGACCAGAGGTCCATCCACCACCTCCACGTGGTACTGTGCCCCGCTGCGCCGCAGCAGCATGTGGCGGCCGCCCGGCGCGATCAATGCGCGGCCAGGCACCACGCGGTCGTTGTTGCGGGCTTCGCGCACCTCGATCTCGCACAGCGAATCGAGCCTTGCCGCGAAAGCCGCCGTGAACTTCTCGGGCATGTGCTGCACGATGACGATGCCCGGGCTGACGCGCGGCAGGCTGGTCAGCACGTCTTCCAGGGCCTGCGTGCCCCCGGTGGATGTGCCGATGGCCACGACACGCTCGGTGGTCTGTGACATGGCGCGCCCGCCCGCCGGGATCACCACATCGGCCGTGTGCTTGACAGGCGCCGCCCGACCCGAAGCACGCACGGCCAGCCGGTTCACATTGGCTTTGGCCGCAGCGCGCACCTCGGCCACCAGATCGTCGCTGGCATCCTGCAGGAACTGCTTGAGGCCGAGCTTGGGCTTGGTCACGATGGACACGGCCCCCGCCGCCAGCGCCTCGGCCGTGGTCTGCGCGCCCTTGTCCGTGAGCGTGGAGCAGATCACCACCGGCGTGGGCCGCTCGCTCATGATCTTGCGCAGGAAGGTGATGCCGTCCATGCGGGGCATTTCCACGTCCAGCACGATCACGTCGGGCCATGCCTGCTTCAGCCGCTCGATGGCCAGGACCGGGTCGGCCACGGCGTGCAGCACTTCGATGCCTGGGGCCGCGTTGAGCAGGGAGGTCAGCACCTGGCGCACCACGGCGGAATCATCCACCACCATGACTTGGATGGGCTTCATGCGTCAGGCTCCCCCCCCATGCCCACCCTGGTCTGGCGCGACCATACATGGCCGCTGGCGATGTCGAAGATGATCTTGCGATGCCCCTGGCCAAACAGGCTGCTGGCGACCACGGCGATCCCCTGCGCCTGCAGCAGGCGGTGAGCCGCATCACCATTGCGCCGCCCCACGCCGCCGCCGGGCGCGCAAAGGCCGGGAAACATGTCCCCACCACCGAACACCTTGGCCTCGCACTCGTGTGGCGCCACGCCACGCTCGATCAGCCCCTCCAGCATCAGCGCCAGGGCCTCGTCACCGTAATGGGCATCCAGCGCTGCCCCGTGTTGCAGGGCTGAGCACCCCGCGCGGCTGGGCACCAGGAAATGCGACATCGCCCCCACGCGCAGGCCGGCATGCCACAGCGTGATCGACACGCACGAGCCCAGCAGCGTGAGGATGCGGTGCCGGTGATCGGCCACCGCATAGTCCCCCGGTTGCAGAACGATGTCGGTGCGCCGCACGGGTGGGCGCACCTGCGGGTCGGAGGGAGATGCGATGTTCATGGCTTGCGGTAGATCGAAGGGGCCACGGGCATCACGGGCTGCTCCAGGTCGTTGAGGCTCTCGGAATGGCCTATCAGCAGATACCCGCCTGGCTTGAGGTGGCCCAGAAGACGCGAAACCACGCGCCGCTTGGTGTCGGTGTTGAAGTAGATCAGCACGTTGCGCAGGAAGATCACGTCGAACTGCCCGATGGACGGCATCGGCTCGTTGAGGTTCGCATGCCGGAACTGCACCCTGGCCCGCAGCGAGCGATCCACCAGCAGGGTCCCGGCCTGCTCGCCGAAGCCGCGCAGGCAGAAACGCTTGAGGTAGTCCTGCGGAATGTGCCGTGCACGCTCCATTGGAAAATGGCCGCGACGCGCCTTCTGCAGCACGCGGGTGCTGATGTCGGTGCCCATCACTTCCCACGCGGCATTGGGCAGTGAATCCGCCAGGACCATCGCGATGCTGTAGGCCTCCTCGCCGCTGGAACTGGCCGCGCTCCACACCCGCATGCCGGGATGAGGCTTGTGCGCGGCCTCGCCGGCCAAGCGCCGCAGCAGATCGAAGTGCTTGGGCTCGCGGAAGAAGTAGGTCTCGTTGGTGGTCAACAGGTCGATGGCCGCCTGCACCTCCTGGGGATCCTTGCCGCTGCTGAGCAGCTTGAAATAGGCGGTGAAGCTGTCCAGCTGGAGCGCATTCAGCCGCCGGCTCAGCCGGCCCGTCACCAGCGCCTTCTTGCCGTCCGACATGCTGATGCCGGCCGACTCGAGGATGAAGCGCTGGAACCAGCCGAACTCCTGGTCGGTGATGGTGTGCTGCATGACGCGCGCCTTTCCCGGCCCTGACGCTCATGCCACCGGCACCTCGGGCACCAGGGCCGAGAGTTGCGCGATGTCGTCCAGCGAGAACACCTGGTTCACATCCAGCAGGATCACGAAGCGGCCCTTGACGCGGCCCATGCCCTGCATGAAATCCGTGCGGATGCGGGCACCGAAGGCCGGCGGCGGCTCGATGTCCTCCGGACCGATCTCGAGCACCTCGTTGACCACGTCCACCAGCACGCCAATCACCTGGCTGTCAGGTTCGCCGGCTCCTGCCGAATGCACTTCGACGATGACGATGCAGGTGCGCTTGGTCACAGGCGACGATGGCCGCCCGAACCGGGCCTGCAGGTCCATCACGGGGACCACGGCACCACGCAGGTTGATGACTCCCCGCACGCACTCCGGCATCATCGGCACGGTCGTGAGCGCGTGATACTCGATGATCTCCTTGATGGCCAGGATGCCGATCGCGAAGGTTTCACCGGAGAGCATGAAGGTCAGGTACTGCGCGGGCTCCGCCTGCTTGGAGGCTGGGACCGGACCGGCCACCCGCGGCGCCAGGGCATTGTTGGCGGTGTTCACGGTCATCCCTCCTCAAAAGCGTGCGAAGTGCGTTTCGTCGGGGCCATCATCGCCAGCCATGGCCAGGTCCGGCGCCGGAACATGCTTGGCGCGGGCCGGCGAGCGAAGCTTGCGCGCGCTTGTCCCGGAAGCGGACGGCTTCACCACAGTTGCCTGCGCATGCCGCAGCTTGAAGAAGGCCATGGACTGCTGCAGTTGCTCGGCCTGACCGCTCATCTCCTCGGCCGTTGCGGCCAGCTCTTCCGAACTTGACGCGTTCTGCTGGGTGGTCTGACTGAGCTGGCTCACGGCCGCGTTGATCTGGCTCACGCCCGACGACTGCTCTTCGGAAGCCGCCGTGATCTCCTGCACCAGGTCCGAGGTCTTGCGGATGTTGGGCACCATCTCGTCGAGCAGCTTGCCAGCACGCTCGGCCAGCTCGACGCTCGAGCCGGCCACATCGCCGATCTCCTGCGCCGCCACCTGGCTGCGCTCGGCCAGCTTGCGCACCTCGGCGGCCACCACCGCAAAGCCCTTGCCATGCTCTCCGGCGCGCGCCGCCTCGATGGCGGCATTGAGCGCCAGCAGGTTGGTCTGGTAGGCGATGTCGTCGATGATCCCGATCTTCTGCGCGATCTGCTTCATGGCGGCCACGGTGGCCTTCACGGCTTCACCGCCTTCCGATGCCTCGGACGCGGCCTTGGTGGCCATGCCGTCCGTCACCTTGGCGTTTTCGGTGTTCTGCGCGATCGAGGCCGTCATCTGTTCGATCGATGCGCTGGTTTCCTCCACACCCGCGGCCTGCTCGCTCGAGGCCTGGCTCAACGACTGTGCCGTGGCACTCACCTCTTCGGAAGCCCCAGCCAGCGATTCGGCGCTGGCGTTCACCTCGGACACCACCTGCGAGAGCTTGGTCACCGTGTTGTTGACATACTCCTTCATCTCCGCGAAGGAGCCCTGGTAGTCCTTGGTGATCGTCTGCGTCAGGTCGCCGTCGGCCACCGCGCTCATCACGCGCACCACGTCGTTGATGCTGTTGCCGGCCAGGCCCACCATCTCCCGGACGGTGTGCAGCATGCTGGTGGTATCGCCTGGCCGCGTGTGCACCTGCACGGTGAAATCACCCATCGCCACCTTGCGCAGCACGTCGGCCGCATAGGTGGGCTCGCCGCCCAGCAGCCTGAGCAGGCCACGGGCAATGGCGTAGCCCACGCCCACTGCCACCACGATGGCCATGATCGACAGACCGATCACCAGTGCCCGCGTCTGGGCGTAAAGCGCGTCCGCGTCGGCATTGGCCTGGTTCATCTGCTTGACCTGGTAGGCCACCATGGTCTCCGCCGAATCGATGTAGACGTCATTGGCAGGCGCGAAGTCCGCGCTCATGAACTGCGCCGCCTGCGCCTTGTCGATGCGCACCAGTTCATACAGACGCGTGTACTTCGTGGACAGCGCTGCACGGTGATCGACCAGCGTCTTGAGAACCTGCTTGGCATCCTCGGAAGTGATCAGCGGTTCGAGTTTCTTGAGCAGTTCACCGTTCTCGTTGCGCGTGGCCTCGATGCGCTGTCGCAGGGCGTCCTGCTCCGAGGCATCGTTGCTCAGGATGTAGCTGCGCAGCAGGATGCCGTTCCTGAGTGCGTTCTTGGCGATCTGCGTGGCCATCTCTACCTTGGGATAGCGGTCCTCCATGATCTCAGTGGACGATCCGTTGATGGCGGACAGTCGAGACACATTGAGCACGGCCATGATCAGCAACAGCGTGACCACGATGCCGAAGCCCAAGGTCAGGCGCATGGCGACAGTCAGGTTCTTGAACATGCTGGACCTCTCTTTGGGATGATTGCGAAGGGGCGGTTGGGTTTCTCGAAGGGGCCTGCCCGCATCAGGAAGGCACCATCGGCGGCACTTCCACCACCACGCCTTCCTGAACATGCTGCAGCAGGGCCGGCACATCCAGGATCAGCGCCACATCGCCACCGCCGCGGATGCTGGAGCCGCTGATGCCACGCACTTGGGCAAACAGGCGGCTCAAGGGCTTGATCACGGTCTGGAACTCGCCCAGCAGCGTGTCCACCACCAGGCCGGCACGCTGACCCGCGTGGCGCACGACCACGATGTTCTGCCGGGCCGACACCGGCCCCTCGATACCGAACAGTTCGCGCAGCCGCACGAAGGGCAGCACCTGGCCGCGCAGGTTGGTGTAGTCCCGGCCATCTTCGGCCGAGAAGGCAATGCACTCTTCGACCATGTCCATCGGCACCACGAAGATGGATCTCCCCACACCCACCTGGAAACCGTTGATGATGGCCAGTGTCAGCGGCAGCCGGACCGTGACGGTGGTCCCCACGCCTTCGGCACTGTCGATGTGCACACTGCCGCGCAGGGCAGTGATGTTGCGCTTGACCACGTCCATGCCTACGCCACGTCCGGAGAGATTGGTCACCTGCTCGGCGGTGGAAAATCCCGGCTCGAAGACCAGCCCGTAGATCTCGCTGTCGCTCAACACCTTGCCCGGCTCGACCAGGCCGCGCTCCAGCGCCTTGGCCAAGATGCGCTCGCGCTTGAGACCGCCGCCATCATCGCCCACCTCGATCACGATGCTCCCCGAGTCGTGGTAGGCATTCAGGCGCACCGTGCCCTTGGCAGGCTTGCCGCGCGCCACACGCACCTCGGCCGGTTCGATCCCATGGTCCATGGCGTTGCGCACCAGGTGGGTCAGCGGATCACCGATCTTCTCGACCACGGTCTTGTCCAGCTCGGTATCCTCGCCACTGACCGCCAGGGCAATGTCCTTTCCAAGCTCGCGCGCCACATCGTGCACCACGCGCTGAAAGCGTGTGAAGGTGGCACCGATCTTGACCATGCGCAGCTGCAGCGCGCTGTCGCGCACTTCCTCCACCAGGCTGGAGAGCACCGAGTGTGCCTCGTCCAGCGCCGATATGCGGCTGGCGCGCGCCACGAGGTTGGCGCTGGCCGAGGCAATGATCAGCTCACCCACCAGGTTGATCAGGCGGTCGAGCTTGTCGGCATCCACACGGATGGATTGGCTCTCCTGCGCACGGCCGTCCTTGGCCTGGCGCTGCTTGCTCAGAGCGGCGGCCACCACGGCGGGCGGCACCTGGCCCTGTTCCACCAGGATCTCCCCGATGCGGGGGGCCACCTCCGGTTCGGCGCGCGCCTGCAGTGCCAGCGCGGCATCCAGTTCATGCTGGGTCAGGGAGCCGCAGCGCAGCAGAATCTCGCCCAGGCGACTGGTGTCCTCGGGCAGGGCCTGGATCAGCTGCACATACTCGGACACCAGGCTGTGGGGTGGCAGGATGCGTAGCTGGCAATCGTCCAGCACGAACTCGAAGGCCCCTTCGATCTGCGCCTTGCTGGCCTCACTCTGAAAGGCGATCTCGAAGCCCAGGTAGCATGATTCCGGGTCCATCTCGGCCGGCGGCGGCATGGCGTCGTGCAGGGTCACGATGCCGACGATGCGACCCATCGTGCCCAGGTAACGGAGAAAGGACAGCGGGTCCATGCCGTTGCGCAGCACATCCGGGCCGAAGCGCAACGAGATGTGCCAGTGCTCAGCGGAGGTGCCCTCGCGGTCCACGCGCTCGAAGGCACCTTGCGGAAGGGGTGCCAGAGCCCTGGCGCCCGCCGACGCGGCGTGTGCCTCGGGACCGGGCCGGTGCGCCAGGTAGTCGCCCAGGCGCACCACCAGTGCCTCGCCCGCCTGCGCCGCCTCCGCGGCTGGGTCACCCATGGCCGCCTCTGCGGCCTCCACCAGCGCGGCCATGTGGTCCCGGCAGGCCAGCAGCAGCTCGATCAGTGGACCGTCCGGCGCCAGATCGCCGTCGCGAACCCGGTCCAGCACACTCTCGACCACGTGGGTGAAACGCACGATGCGGTCAAGGCCGAACAGGCCCGCGGAGCCCTTGATGGTGTGTGCCGCACGGAAGATGGCGTTGATGTACTCGGCCCGTGTGTCACCCTCGGCCTGGTCCAGCCCCAGCAGGGCTGTCTCCATCGATTCCAGCAACTCCCGGCTTTCGGTGATGAACGCATGCAAGACCTGATCGATGTTCATGTCCTCCTCCTTGCCCTTATTGGCTGGCTCACGCAGCTGGAACCAGCAGCGGATCACCGAAGTGCCCGGCCAGATCAAGCAGCTCGAACACATCGATCACAGGCGGGCTGTGTCGCACCAGGCGCAGTTCGATCCCCTGTGCCTGTGCGGCCTGCTTGGCCATCACCAGCAACTGCACGCCTGCGCTGTCGATCTCGCTCACATCGGCCAGGTCGATCTCCAGCGCGCGCTGCCCGGCGAGGGCGCCCAGCAGCAAACCCTTGAGCTCAGCCGCCCGGTAGATGGTCATCTCGCCGTCGAGCCGGAGCACCCCATTCCGTGCGCCGGCCTGATCGTTGCCGCTCATGGCAGCACCAGCTTCTGCACCACCGCCAGCAACTGTTCGGGCTTGAACGGTTTGAGCACCCAGGCCTTGGCGCCCGCCTCCTGCCCCTCCTTCTTCTTGGCATCCTGCGATTCGGTGGTCAGCATCACGATGGGCGTGAACTTGTAGGCCGGCAGTTGCTTGACCGCCCGCACGAAACTGATGCCGTCCATGTTGGGCATGTTCACATCGCTGACGATCAGGTGCACTTTCTGCCCTGTCAGCTTGGTCAGCGCATCCTTGCCATCGCTGCCTTCGATGACGTCGTAGCCCGCGCCCTTGAGGGCAATGCCGACGATCACCCGCAGCGATGACGAATCGTCGACGATCATGATGGTCTTGGCCATTCGTTTCTCCTCTCCTTGTTCATCGTGTGCTGTCGGCGGACCTTGCTCTGCCCGTCAGAAGAAGGTCACCTCGTCGTCGGCCGCGGCGGCGTTGGCGCTGGCGGGCGGCGCACTGGGCGGCAGCGCCGGCCCTGTGGGGCTCGCACCACCCAATTGCGCAGGCACGACACGGGCGCGGCCCTGGCTCCGGTCATGGTGGATGGCACGCTCCTCGCGCATGGCATAGGTGCTGGCCAGTTCGTCCAGCAGGGGCCCGGGGTCCAGCGGCTGCAGTTGCCCCGTGGCCTCCGTCTGGCGGCGGTTGTCGTCCAGCACCGCGGGCAACCGGTCGATGTTGTGCCGCACATGGCTCATGATCTGGCTGACACGGTCCTGAAACTGCAACTGCACCAGAGCTTCGGAGATTTCACCCTTGATGTCCTCGCTGCCCTCGCGCAGCAGACCTGTCGATGCTGCCAGCGAGGTGGTCACCGTGCGCAGCTCGCCCAGCACACTGGCGATGGTGCCTTGCGAGCGCGCCATGGCCTCGCTCTCTTGCGCGGCAGTGGCCTCCGCGGCTTGGCGCGTCTGCAGGATGGCTGCGTTGATCAAGGCCACCTTCTCCGTGATGCGCCGGCCGGTGTCGCCCGACAGGGAAGACAGCTTGCGCACCTCCTGGGCCAGCACACCGAAACCCCTGCCGTTCTCGCCTGCATGGGCAGCTTCGATGGCCGCGTTGATGGCCAGCAGATTGGTCTGCCACGCAATGCTGGCCACGTCGGTGGCCATCTGCTGCAGTTCCTGGACGAACTGGTTGAGGCTCTGCACCTTGTGAAGCATTTCCGTCTTGCTGTTCATCGCCGATTCGAGGTTGGAGACGACAACACCCAGCTCGTGCTCGCTGCGCGCGAACACCGCCAGCAAACCCTGTTCCTGATCATCGATGGAGGCCGTGGTGGCGCTGGTGGTCTGCACGGCGCTGTCCAGCTTGTTGACAATGCCGGCGAATCGCGATGACAAGGCCGAAATCGCCGCTTCCATCTGCTGGCGCGAGGTCTCGATCTGCGCGGTCCACACCGGGGCAACCGCCTCTCCAAAGTTCTGGCGGGTGTCCATGTATTCACGCAGCCCGTCGACAGGCCTGGCCAGCGCGCGCCACGTATGGCGCGCAGCCAGCACGCCGGCCACGAGCAGGGCAGCGGCCACCAGCCAGCTTCCCCAATGCCCCTGGGTGTAGAGCATCAGCGCAAGGCCACCACACAGGGCGATCACCACCGGATAGGCCATGGGCCAGCGGCTGCGGTCGGTCAAGCTTTTCAAGACTGCACTCCCTTTGCTTTGTCAACAGCGTGGTGCAAGCTCAACCCGCTTGCCGGGGTCTTCCATGTCCATCGCTTCAGCGAGGGATCACAAAAGCACAAGCGCCCGACTGCTGCACTTGAGTGCGATATCGGTTCAGGATGCGCACAATTGAACCGCCCTGCCATGCGCAGGGTTTCAGCGTCCCGTCAGTACATCACTGTGCACGAGAGCGTGGGCCCCCGAGCACGTTGCCAGCAGGGTCTTGCGATTGGCAAGGAAAACTCCTGATACATCCCTGAAAGGCCTGAAATCTTCTTTTTCAGGGTTCATCGGCCATTTGTCCTGCCGATAGTGCGTTGGTTGCTGCACACGCTCATTCCACGCCATGCAGCCACGCCATGCTGGCCCTGCCCGGACGCCGCATGAGAGGTTCCACCGGGCACTCTGGCACAAGACGTCACAGGGAGCCTCGATGGCCATCAATCACATGCGCATCAAAACCAAGCTGATGCTCGGCTTCATCTGCCTGGCCACCGTCGTCCTGCTGGTCTCCGCGCTGGCCTTGAGCTCCCTCAGCCGCGCCAACAACCGCTTCTCCGACTACCTCCAAGGCGCCAACGAGCGCGAACGCCTGGCCACCGCGGTGCGGGGCGCGGCCACCCGCCGTGCCATCGCTGCACGCAATCTGGTGCTGGTGACGAAACCAGCCGACCGCGCGCTGGAACAGGCCGCCATCACCAAAGCCCAGCAGGATATGGACGAGGCCGTCAAGAACCTGCACACCGCTGTCTCCCGTGGCGATGCCACCGCTCAGGACCGCGACATGGTCGCCACCATCGCCCAGATCGAAGAGAAATACCGCGCCGTGGCCGGTGAGATCGTGGGGCTGGAACTCGAGGGTCAGCGCGAGGAGGCCGTGGCCCGCATGAACGAGCAATGCCGCCCGCTGCTGGCCCAATTGCTCACCGCCACCAATGATTTCGTCGAGCATGAGCACGACCAGGCCGTGGCCCGCGCCCACGCCGCCGAGGACGCCTACAGCCAGGACCAGGCCCTGATGCTGGCCGCCTGCCTGATCGCCCTGCTCGCCGCCACCACGATGGGCTGGATGCTGAGCAACGGCGTGACCCGGCCGCTCAACCGCGCCGTGCGCCTGGCCGAGGCCGTGGCCGCTGGCGATCTGCGCACCGACATCGTCGTCGACCGTGGCGACGAGACAGGCCAACTGCTGAACGCGCTCAAGCGCATGAACGAGAGCCTCGTCGGCATGGTGGGGCAGGTGCGCCAGGCCGCCGACAGCATCGCCATCGCGTCCACCGAAATCGCCACGGGCAACATGGACCTGTCCAGCCGCACCGAGCGTCAGGCCAGCGCCCTGCAGCAGACCGCCGCGTCCATGCAGGAGATGACCAGCACCGTGCAGCACAACGCCGACAGCTCCCGTCAGGCCAGCGTGCTGGCCGCCTCGGCCGCCGATGTGGCCGGGCGCGGTGGTCAGGTGGTCGAGCGCGTGATGCACACCATGGGCGACATCACCCAGGCCAGCCACAAGATCGCCGACATCATCGGCGTGATCGACGGCATTGCCTTCCAGACCAACATCCTGGCGCTCAACGCGGCGGTGGAAGCCGCCCGGGCGGGTGAACAGGGCCGAGGCTTCGCCGTGGTGGCCGGCGAAGTGCGCACGCTGGCCCAGCGCAGCGCCCAGGCCGCCAAGGAAATCAAGCAGTTGATCACCGACAGCAACGAGAAGGTCGAGACCGGCAGCCGCCTGGTCGATGAGGCCGGCGCCACCATGCACGACATCGTGACCCAGGTAGGCCGCATGAACGACCTGATCGCGGAAGTCAATGCGTCCACGAACGAGCAAAGCGTGGGCATCGGCGAAGTGAACCAGGCCGTGGCCTCGCTGGACCACGGCACGCAGCAGAATGCTGCCCTGGTGGAAGAAAGCGCCGCCGCCGCGGAAAGCCTGCGCCAGCAGGCCGCCGCGCTGCAGGGCGTGATCTCGGCCTTCAAGCTGCGCGACACCGGCATGGCCTTGCACCACCACGCGTCCCAGGCAGAGTTGCTTGGCGCCGCGCGGCCTGTGGGCCGTCAGCCCCAGGCACGCGCACTGCCAGCGTACAGCCAGGGTCAGGCGTTGAAGTCGCCCTCGCTGGAGCGTCCGGCCAGCAGCAAAGCCACCAGGCTGATCCCTGCCGAGATGGACAGGTAATAGCCCACTGCGCCCAGTCCATGGGTGCTGGCCAGCGCTGTGGCCGCGTAGGGTGCCAGCGAGGCGCCCAGGATGCCGGCAAAGTTGAAGGTCATCGACGAGCCCGTGTAGCGCACCGCGGTCGGGAACAGCTCGGACAGGTAGGTGCCCAGCGGGCCGTAGGTCAGGCCCATCAGGCCCAGGCCCACTGACAGGAACAGGGTCACGCCCAGCACATTGCCCGAGGCGAACATCGGTGCCATCAGGAAGCCGTAGACCACGATCGCCGTCGACACCACGATCAGCGTCAGGCGCCGCCCGAAGCGGTCGGCCAGCACCGCAGACAGCGGGATGCACAGCGCGAAGAACAGCACGGAGAACAGCTGGATCTCCAGGAACTCGCGGCGCGTGTACTTCAGCGCCGTGGTGCCCCAGCTCAGCGCGAACACCGTCATCAGGTAGAACAGCACGAAGGTGGCCAGCGCCGCCAGCGTGCCCAGCACCAGCACGCGCGTGTGCGCCTTGAACACGGTCACTACCGGCACCTTCACGCGGGTATCGTGGTCCAGCACGTTCTGGAACACCGGCGTCTCGGCGATGCGGAAACGCACCCACAGGCCCACCAGCACCAGCAGCGCGCTGGCGATGAAGGGAATGCGCCAGCCGAAGCTGAAAAACTGCTCTTCGGTGAGCACTTCGCCCAGCCACAGGAAGATGCCGCCCGACAGGAAAAAGCCAATGGGCGCGCCCAGCTGCGGGAACATGCCGTACCAGGCGCGCTTGCCGGGCGGGGCGTTCTCGGTGGCCAGCAGCACGGCGCCACCCCATTCACCGCCCAGGCCGAAGCCCTGGCCGAAGCGGCAGATCGCCAGCAGCAACGGCGCCAGCGTACCGATGGCCGCATAGGAGGGCAGCAGGCCGATGGCCACGGTGGACAGGCCCATGGTGAGCAGTGCGCCCACCAGCGTGGCCTTGCGGCCGATGCGGTCACCGAAATGCCCGAACACCGCCGAGCCCACGGGCCGCGCGAAGAAGGCCAGCGCGAAGGTGATCAGCGACTGCAGCGTCGCCGCCGTCGGGTCCGACGAGGGGAAGAACAGCTTGGGAAACACCAGCACTGCGGCGGTGGCATAGATGTAGAAGTCGAAAAACTCGACCGTGGTGCCGATCAGGCTGGCAAACAGCACCGTGGAGGGCTTGTTGCGCGGTGGCTGAGGCGCGGCACTGGCCTCAGTGGCCGGAATGGTCGGCGTCATGGAAGGGATCCTCAAGGCAGCATCGAAGCAAACCTCGGATCTTAAGCCCGCCAGCGCCATCCCGCGCTGGCGGTGCGTCACGGGCTCAGGGTGTCACGGCGGACTGTCACGACCGTGAGGCACGCCTGTCCACATCGGCACGCACGGCGGCTGGCAGGCGATTGAGCATCATGCGGATCACCGCCGACACCACCACCACGTCGTCGACCACGCCCAGCAGGGGAATCCAGTCGGGCACGATGTCGATGGGCGACAACAGGTAGAACACCACGCCGACGGTGCCCAGCTTGAGCCAGGTGGGCGCCAGAGGATGACGCAAGGCAAACCACAGCCGACGTGCGTCGCCCTTGATCAGCAGCCACAGCATCGACAGTCGTTTCCACATGCTCATACCTCTTTCAGCTTCGGGGGCCACATGAACCGCAGATGAAGGACGGAGCCCGTGATTTCAAGAGGCCCCTGCCCCGCGTGAGCGCCACAGTGACCACAGCATGACGATCACCACCACCGTATTCGCCACCAGCGCCAGCCCTCTCACGGCCGTTGGATGCGCCCACAACGCTGACAGTTCCATCGGCACATAGATCCCGCCAGCAACGGCCGCGAACCACTCAGCCCAGCGGCGCCCGCGCCACAGACCATAGCCTTCCACCAGTCGGACCAACGCATAGACAAACGCCATGCCTGCCATCACCCACAGGCGCTGATCGGTGATGCGCGCGGCCATGTCGATGAAGATGCGCGGGTAGTGGCTGGCCGGGTTCAGGTGCGACAGGCGCACCAGTTGCTCGGCGATGTGCTGCAGGTCTCGGTGCAGCAGCCCCAGCAGACCGAAGCCGGCCAGCAGCACCAGCAAGCCTTTCCCGGCCTCGAACAGCGCCACCACCTTCAAGCCTTGCCTCAACCGCATCCCTGCCCTCCTCTCTCAGCCCCCGGCGAAACGCCTCAAGACCCTTCAAAGCCCAGGGCTGCACAGGGCCGCTAGCCTGAAGGCCATCACTTACCTCGGGATCATCATGTCACGACTGCCCACCACGCTGGCCCTCACCGTCGCCGTCCTGGCCGCGGCCGGTTGCGCCACACGCCCCTCGCATGACCACGGTCCCATCGCCCTCTCCACAGACCGTGGGCAGGACACCGCCGGACCGGTGCTGGCCGCGGCATCGCTGACGCCCACGCAGGGCAAGGACGTGAGAGGCCTGGTGCTGTTCCGCGAGATGGATGCGCAACACGTGATGGTGCATGCCCGCGTGATCGGCCTCAAGCCCAACGCCGAGCATGGCTTTCACCTGCACGAGAACGGCCAGTGCGCCAGCCCCGATGGCCACAGCGCCGGCGGGCATTTCAACCCGGGCAAGACCGCCCACGGCCCGCAGGACGCCGAGCACCACGCCGGCGACATGCCGAACCTGAAGGCCGATGCCAACGGCGTGGCCGACCAGAAGTTCACCATCCAGGGCGTGAGCCTGAGCCCCGGGCCCAACAGCATCGACGCCCGCTCGGTGATCGTGCACGCCGATCCCGACGACTTCCGCAGCCAACCCGCCGGCAATGCCGGGGCCCGGCTGGCCTGTGCGGTGGTGGCCATCCAATGAAACGGGGGCAAGGCGGCCGATAAAATCATCGGCCCAGGCCACCTGGCGCCATGTTCATGTGATCCAATGGCCGCATGCACAGCCCCTCGCCGTCGGAGAGCGGCCCCCTGACGCTGGACAACTGCGCCCAGGAGCCCATCCACATCCCAGGCTCCATCCAGCCTCATGGAGCCCTGCTCGCCTTTGATGCGCAGGGCCGGCTGAGCCATGCCAGTGCCAACGCGGCCGCCCTGTTGGGCTGGCAACCCGAGTTCGGCCAGGCCTTGCGCCCCACCGATCTTGAAGGCCATGCGGGGGTGCATGCATTGATCGCGCAGGCACTGGATGACATCCAGCATGTCGACGCCATCCCCGTCTCCGCAGAGGTCCTGCTCAATGGCCAGGCCTTTGACGTGGTGGCGCACGCCCACCAGGGCCTGGTGATCTGCGAGTTCGAACTGCGTGACGGCAATGCCGATGAGATCGCCAGCTTCGCCCAGAAGGCCTACCGCTCGCTGGATGTGCTCAAACGACAGCGTTCCGAACTGCGCCTGCTGGAAGGTGCCGTGCAGGCCATCCGCGACATGACCGGCTTCGACCGCGTGATGGCCTACCGCTTTCGCCACGATGACAGTGGTGATGTCGTGGCCGAGTCCGTGCGTGAAGACCTGGACCCTTACCTGGGTCGCCGCTACCCGGCCAGCGACATCCCCGCCCAGGCCCGCCGTCTGTACACGATCAACTCACTGCGCCTGATCGCCGACCTCGACTACACCCCGGTACCGCTGCTGGCCGACGCCGCCCACGCCGCGCCGCTGGACCTGAGCCACAGCGTGCTGCGCAGCGTCTCGCCCATCCATGTGGAGTACCTGCGCAACATGGGTGTGGGTGCATCCATGAGCGTGTCCATCGTGGTGGCCGGCAAGCTGTGGGGCATGATCGCCTGCCACCACATGGCGCCCAAGCGCGTGCCTTATTCCATCCGCATGGCGGCCGATGTGATGGCCCAGTTGCTGGCCTCATCGGTGCAATCCATCTCGGCCCAGGCCCGCGCGGCCGAGGTGGCGCAGGCCGCCTGGCTGCGCAGCGAAATCATTGCGCAGGTGGCCCATGGTGAAGATCCGCTGCCGGTGCTGCAGACCCACGCCGACGCGTTGACCAAGGTGCTGGGCGCCGATGCCTTGCTGGTTTCGCTGGACGGCAAGGTGCGCACCCATGGGCTCGCCAGCGAATCCGAACAGGCCTGGGCGGCCATGCTGCCCACCTGGCTGTCCACCCAGGGGCAGGCCGTGCTGCATTTGAGCCATTGCGACCAGGTGCCGCATGACGAAGACGGCGAGCCACCTCCTTATTGCGGCGTGCTGGCCCTGCGCTTCGACACCAGTCAGCAGGGCTGGATCGTGGCGCTGCGCCGCGAGCAGATCGAAACCATCCGCTGGGGCGGCAAGCCCGACAAGGTCATTGCCCACGGGCCACTGGGCCCGCGGCTGACGCCGCGCGGCTCTTTCGACGAATGGCGCGAAACCGTGCGCGGCACCGCCGTGCCCTGGAACGACACGCAGCTGGAGATTGCCTCGCAGTTGCTGGATGCGCTCAGCCGCGTGCACGCCGACCGCGCGATGGAACTCGATCGCCTGCGCTCGCAACTGTGGGCCGTGCTGGGCCATGATCTGCGCAACCCGCTGCAATCGCTGAGCATCGCGGCCAACGTGCTGGACCAGGGCGAGCAGCGTGGCCGCATGAGCAATGTGATCAAGAACTCGGCCGGCCGCATGCAGCGCCTGTTGCGCGATGTGCTGGACATCAGCCGCCTGCAGAACGGACTTGGCCTGGTCATGCATCAGGAGGAGATCGATCTGGTGCAGCTTGTGCAGCAACTGATCGAAGAAACCTCCGTAGGCTACCCCGAGATGCAGCTCTCGCATGAGTTGCCTGCCACCTTGCGTCTGCACGCAGACCCTGGACGGCTCTCCCAGCTCGTGTCCAACCTGCTGAGCAATGCCCGCCACCATGGCCGTGGTCAGGTGCATGTGCTGCTGCGCCAGGAAGGCGACGAGGCCGTGCTGCAGGTGAGCAACCCAGCCCCGCCCATCCCGGCCGAAGACGTGGGCAACCTGTTCAACCCGTTCAAGCGGCAGTCCCTGTCCAATCCCCGCAACCGCACTGGCATGGGACTGGGCCTGTACATCGCATCACAGATTGTGCAAAGCCACCAGGGCAGCATCGCCTATGGCCACGTCGACGGGCTGGTGGTGTTCAGCATCCGGCTGCCGCTGAAACCGACGGTGGGTACGGCATCGGCCTGAGCCGTTCGCGGGGAACCCTGCTGCCTGGCGGGTCAAAGCGGCATGGCGGGCGCATCGCTAAGATGGTTCGGGTGTTCACAACCCCCGAAGGGCCACACCCTGCCGGGCTGGATCATTCAATGAAGAAGCGTGTCTTGACCGCCCTGGCCAGCGCCTTGCTGCTGGGGGCCTGCGCCGCTGGCGCACCACCCGCCCCTGAAAAGGCCCAGCCGCCCACAGCCCAGCTCGACAGCCAGGAGACCTTCGTTGTCTCGCGCCCCGTGGCACCGCATGAACCGGGCTTTGCCCAGGCCAAGGCCGATGCACTGCGCGAGGCTGACCACTACTGTGCCTCGCTCAACAAAGGCCTGAAGGTTCAGGACACCAGCGAGGACCGCCCCGCCCCCGGCAAGCCGATCGAGCCCAAGTTCGAAGTGCGCTTCAACTGCGTGGCCATTCCTGAAGCGGAGTGAATGGCCTGCGGGCTCATCAAGCCTGCTCGGTGCCAGCCGCTCAGTTCCAGCCGATCACTTCCAGGCCGCGCTCCTGTACGCAGCGCGACACGAAGTTGCGGTAGATGGGGTTGGGCTTGTCGTTGTTGAACGACTCGCTGACCGCGCCCGTGGCGCCGCCGGCCACCGCCCCCTTGGCGGCGTTCTCGGCCACGCGCCCGATGCCGCCATTGAAGATGCCTGCCACGGCCCCCAGCGTGCCCCCCACGGCCGCGCCCCGCACGGCACCGCGGCCCACGGCGTTGTCCTCGACACGCGGCGTCAGACCTGCGTCGAGGGCCTTGTCTTCACAGGCCTGGACCTGGGCCTGGGCCGCCTGCGAGCCCATGCGATTGAATGCATCGTTGGGATAGAGCACGGGCCGCGCCGAAGATGATTGTGGCCCCGTACTGGCGCATGCCCCCAGTCCCGCTACAGCGGCAATCACCAGGGCGCAGCGGATGGCACAAGGCAGGACAGCAGGCAAGGCGGGCATAGACAACTCCGGTGCACAAAGGCAGATGATCGATCGCCCGCACTATAGACCCACCGGCATGGCGGCTCTACCCCCCTAAAAGGGGCCAGAGGGCCTGCCCCCGCCCACCGATCACAGACCCAGCAGCGCGTAGAACGCGTTGCTGATCGTGCTGAACAGCGCGATGCCGTTGGAGTTCTGCACCGTGCGCTGGGTCTCGTAGGCGCGCATCAGCGGCTTGGCGCTGTCCAGCAGGTTGTCGGTGAACGCGCCCACGTCCTTGAGGCCGGCTTCCTTGATGGCCGTACCGCTGAAGGTGGCCGTGGTCAGGGTGTGCGCCTTCAGGAAATCACGGCCATAGGGCACGTAGTAGCCGATGTTGGCATGCGGCTTCATCGCGTCCACCCAGGTGGCCACTTCCTTGGTCCACTTGGCGTTGAGCAGCGCATCACGTTTGGCGCCGACCGGTGCGGCCTCGATCTCGGGATAGAACTTGGTGTACGAGAACGACGAGTAGATCGCATCGGCCTGGAACACGGCGTAGCCGAAGCGGTCCTGCGGGAAGACCTTGGCCAGGCCCGTGGTCAGGCTGCCCAGGTTGTCCACTGTGCCGGCGTTCGGGTATGTGGCGATCATCTTGCTGGCCAGGCCGTCGTCACCGTCCAGGCCCCAGGTCTCGCGGATCTTGTTGTGCAGGTGCACGGACGGAGACTGTTCGGGCGAATCGGTGCGGTTGACCTGGAACAGGGGGCCGGAATCGGCCAGCAGCGCCGACTTCTTGGGCTGCACGGCCAGGCGCAGCAGGCCATAGATGCCGGTGGAGCCGGCACCACCGGCCGAGAAGCCCGTCACCAGCAGATGGTCAGGCCTGGCCATGTAGCGGCCCATCCAGTTGGCCAGGGCCTCGCCGTTCTTGAAGCCCTTGTGGTGGTAGGTGATGGGCTTGGCCGGGTCGGCATCGCCGTACAGGTTGATCTTGTTGCCGGTGTGCACGTCGCCCGTGCAGTAGGGCACGTAGATGATGTTCCAGCTCTGCGTCTGCACCTTCTGCAGCGGATGCACGCGGGCCGTGAAGGGCGTGATCCAGCCGAACAGGGCCAGACCGCCGCCGCTCATGTAATTGGCCGCGACACCGTTGTAGTTGGTGGCGCCCAGCACGCCGTCCTTCATCTGGCAGGAGTTCTGGCCCCAGCAGGCGCCACCGCCCTCGAACATCACCACGGTCTTGTTCTTGTTGGCCGCGTTGGTGGAGCGGTTGACGAAGAAGCGGTAGGGCGTACCGTTGCCGCAGCTCGCGCCAGTGGAGGCCGGCATCTCGATGGACTCCCACTTCATGAAGGCCGTGGGCGCAGGGCCAACGTTGCCGGTGGTGTTGGGCGTCCAGGGCGTGGCGGCGGCCATGGCCCCCGAAGCGGCCATCAGGGCGGCCAGGCCCAGGGTGGTGGGCAGCAATGCGGTCGAGGCGGAACGGGTCATGGAGCGTCGTCTCCGGTTGTTCATCGGCTGGTGCGCCCGGAGTATCCATCCACCATTTCACGCGGCCCATCAGGACTAACCTGACACCGATCCGCGGGGCGCCACGGGTGGCCCCGCTTGACGATGCGGCGATGTCGCGGACAGCACCGATGCGCGTCGCCGTCAGCCCCCTCAGAACTGCGCGTTGACGGGGACCGGGGTGAGCGCCGGGGTGTAGGTGTCCAGGAAGGTGCCAGGCATGCGCCGCACGCGCCCCTCGGCGATGTCCACGCAGACGTAGCGTGTCTCGGCGCGGAACACGGTCTTGCCATCGGCCACCCGCACGAACTGGAAGCGGCGGTGCAGCGTCAGCCGATCAACGTGGGTGATCCAGGTGCCCAGGCGCAGTTGCTCGCCAAAGCGCGTGGCGGCCTCGTAGCGCAGTCGGTGCTCATGCACGACCAGGCCATGGGCATGGGCCTCGTAATCGGCCGGGCCCAGGCCCAGTTGCACGGAGTGAGCCCAGGCCACATCCTCCAGCCACGTCAGGTACACGACGTTGTTGGTGTGGCGCATCATGTCGATGTGCGCGTCACCCACCGTCACGTCGATGGTGAAAGGGGCGGGCAGATCCCAGGTCAGTGTGCTGTCCATGCGGGCATTGTCACCTGGGACGCGCCTGAGGCCTGCCTGTGCACGCGGCAAACCCCTGCGGCGCGCTCAGGAGGCGTCATCGGGAAAGTCGTCCTCCACACGGCCATGCGGTGGCGGCACCCCCTCCTCGACCGGTTTGCCCTTCTTCTCCGGCCAGTAGCCCCCGGCACTGAAACGCTCCCAGCCCCAGCGGATCCAGCGCAGCATCGAGGCGGCCAGCCACAGCGCCCACAACAGCATCAGCACGCGGTACAGCAGCACCGGCATGGACACCACCCAGGCCGCGGCCGTGGACTGCGCGAAGCGGTCGGCATACCAGCGCAGGTGCGACGCGTCCGAGCCATTGCCCAGCACCATCAGGTCAGGGTAGCCCAGCAGGCCCACGCGCACGGTTTCCAGCAGGATGCCGGCCGCCATCAGCCCCCACAGCGCCAGCAGCACCTGCGTGGCCTTGAAGCTGCGCGGCCCCAGTTGCGGGCCCCAGCGGCCACGGGCCTCCAGCACCAGGAACCAGCCGACCACCACGGCCAGCCCGGCCAGCGACATCTGCGCCACGCCCAGGCCCAGCAGCACCCAGGCGACAGCACCCAGGGGTGAGCCCCTCCATCGGCCCAGCGCGATGCCCACCACCACGATCACCAGCAGCACCCCCCAGAACAGCACGGCCGGCCCCACCGCCGGGCCGCCCACGGCCAGCACGACACGGTCCTGCGGCACGTGGATGCTGACGCTGTCGTTCACACCGGCAGCGCCCAGGTTCAGGCGCGAGCTGAGGAAGCGGGGGCCCATGCCACGCGCCTCGCGCCAGTCCAGACGCAGTTCATGCGCCCCCGGCGTGACCGGCACCATCAGCACGCCCTGGGCCAGTTGCACGGGCAACTGCTGCCCGTTCACCCATACGCCCAGCAACTCCGCGCCTTGCGGCAGTTCGATGCGGTGATTGCCGCCCTGGCTGGAACGCAGGCGCATCTGGGCAGACACATCGGTGGCGCGCGCCCCCGGTGTGACATCGGTGCGTACCTGGTCGATGGTGAAGGTCTGGCCGGCCACACCGGCGGGGCGGCTGACCTGGATCACGACCTGCTCGCCCGGCCAGGGCTGCCAGGTGGGCAGCCAGCGGCCCTCGGTCTGGTGCACCACGGGCGCAATGCCCGACAGCTCCGTGTGCCACTGCGTGGAGGCATCCAGTGTCCAGACCTCGATCTGGTTCGGCTCGCGCGTGCTGTCCAGCACCAGGCGCGGCCCCACCGCCAGGGTGCTGCTGAACCCGGCCGATTCGCCCGCGCCCAGCATCACCGTGGCCACGCCCTGCTCCACCTGCACGGCCTCATCGTTGACGGATTCCCCGGGTGCCAGGCGCACGCGCACCCGCACCGGCGCCAGGCTGGGGGCCACCCGCTCGATGCGGGTCTCGATTGTCCAGCGCAGGCCCAGGTGCACGGTTCGGTGCACGCGCACGAACGGCGGCAGGGCATCACGCTGGGTGCCGCCATCCGGGCTGGCCGAAGCTGCCTGGGCGCGCGACAAGCTCAGCGCACCGCTGGCCTGGCCGCGGCTGTCCAGGCCGGACAGCGTCCATCCCTCGGCCTGAGACCGCACCTCGCGCACGGGCAGCGGCAGGGCGATGTCCACGCTGGAGGCTTGGCCAGCATCGCCCTCCAGCGCGACCTGGTGCACGCCACGCGGCAAGGCCACCCACAGGGTGCCAGTGCCATCGCGGCGGGTGGTGGCCGGGCGGCCATCCACGGTGATCTGCGATGGCCGCCATGCGCCGCCCTGCCCCGGCAAGGGCACGGCCACGTCGGCCAGGGCGTGCACCTCCAGCCGCAGCTGGATGCGCGCGCCTTGCGCGACCACCAGCAGGCGGGCGATGTCGGCGCAGCGGGGCATGCAGTCGGGCGCGGCGGTGAGGCGGTCACGCAACGCGTCAAGGACGCCGGCCGAGGGGGTTGTCGGCCCGACCTGGGCATCATTGGCAACGGTGTCAGCGTCTTCAGCCGGCACGGTGGCCGGCGCCACAGGCCTGGCTGCCGGCGATGCGGCCCAGGCAGATGCCGGCGTGAAGCTCATCGCCATGGCCGCAGCCATGCCGCAAGACAGCAGCAGCACAGAGACCGCCGCCGCACCGCCGCCCACCACCTCTGACGATAGCGTCGATGCCTCCTTGCGGGCGGGTGGCCACGACCAGCCGGCGCCCGGCTTTGCACCACGCCCCGCCATGCGCCACAGGGCCCAGGCCATCAGCCCCAGGCTGAGCAGCCGCAGCACCACGGTGCCCCAGGGAGGCAGCAGCACCAGATGAAGAGACTGTCCGGCCTGCACTGGCCCCTGCCACTCCAGTCGGTGGCTGCTCCATTGCCAGCGCGGCAGCCCCGGCCCCGTCTGCACGCGCGCAGAGGGATCGATGGCTTCACGCCGCACCAGGGGAGGTGCAGCGGGCTTGCCGGTGCTGCTGGCCGGCGCTGCCTTGCGCGACATGCCACTGGCGCCGTAGTCACTGCCTGTTGGCGAAGGGGCCGGCGCCGGGGGAGGCGCTTCGGCCATCACGGCTTCGGTCTCGGCATCGGCATCGGCGCTGGTTTGCGCTTCTGCACGGGCCGACTCGCGGGTACGGACAGGATCGGCATCGCCCTGGGTCTGCCAGGGACGCTCCAGCGACGGGTAGATGGACAGGCGGGCCTGGTCCACCGCATAGGGCAGCAGCACCAGGGCGATCAGCAGCGCCGCACCGCGCTCGCCCCAGCGCACCCAGGGCGACAGCCGGCCGGCCGGCAGCACGCGTCCCAGCGCATGCAGCGCCAGCAGCACCAGCCACAGGCTCTGC
The DNA here is from genome assembly GCA_002339015.1 of Burkholderiales bacterium UBA1834. GTDB lineage: Bacteria > Pseudomonadota > Gammaproteobacteria > Burkholderiales > Burkholderiaceae_C > Aquabacterium. Next base: position 102,082 of record DDJC01000062.1, on the reverse strand, counting down.
GGAGCACCCGGCATGTGCCAGGACAGCACCAGCGCCAGGCCCAGCACACCGCCGGTGGCCACACCAAAGAGCTTACCGGCCGCCAGCGCGCTGAGCAGCACGAAGAAGAAGTCCCACAGCGTCCAGCGCGACAGCCATGAACCCTGGGCGTTGTCGACCCCGGTGGCGTGCAGCAGGCGCCAGCCCGGTGGCAGGTTCAGTTGGGTCGCGGCCTGGTTGATGTCCACCTGCCAGCCCGTGGCCGGCAGTGTGCGTTGAGCGCTGTCGATGCGGCTGTCGGCGCTGAGGCGGGCCGTGCCGCCCCGCACCTCGATGCCCTGCGGCCCGCCCTCCTTCAGCCGGGTGACAGGCTGGTCATCGCCATCGACCGAGGCGCGGCCCAGCACGGCCGGCGCGGCCATCTCCAGGCGCGACGAGCGCGACAAGGTGCCGCCGATCACATCGTGCGCCGTGTAACCCTGGCCATCGAAATCCAGCCACAGGTCACGCCGGAGCGTGAGCCGGTCAGGCGGCGGCTCGGGGTTGCCGCGGCGTGACTGCACCAGCTTGAGCGTGCCGCCCGGCACCAGCCGATAGGCCGGCAGGCTGCGCCAGTCATCGGGCATGGCCACCTGCCGCGGATCGACGGAGGGTGCGCCTTCGACGCTGACCAGACGCACATCGTTGCGGGCCTCGAAGGACCAGACCTCGGCCTCGGAGGCCTGGGCCGGCAGCGTCAGCGCCTGCACGGGCGACATCAGGCGTGCGCGCAGCTTGATCTGCCAGCGCCCCGGGCGGGCCTGCACGATGAGTGCGCCACCCTCCTTCAGCCGCGCAGGCAAGGCCGATTCCAGCGCCTCGGGCACCAGGCCGGGCAACAGGGCCACCGGCAGCACAAGGTCGCGCGCCTTGCCGGACACGGCGATCTCGATGTGCGTGTTCACGCGCAGGGGCACCCCGTCGTCGATGCGGCGCGTGGTGTGCACGCTGTAGGCGTCGGTGCTCTGCTCGACCTCGGGGGCCTGGCGCAGCCACACGCGGCCTTCGTTGTCAGGCGCACGCTGCACAGGCACGCCACCGACCGACAGGGCCAGGCTGCCCACGCCTTGGGGCAGGCGCAGATCCGGTGGCAGCGCGGACCAGTCGATGCGCCCTTCGATCACGTGGCGGCCCGGCCCCAGCAAGGCCATGGGGCGACCATCCTGTTCGGCCACGGGCAGTGGCTGGCCATCGCCACGAACGTCGACAGGCCAGCGGCCAGGCTCACCCGGCAGCGCCACCAGGGCCTGCGGGCCGAACAGTTGAACCTCGTAGCGAAAGCGCGCGCCGACGGCATCGGCCTGCACGGCCAGCGACGAAGGCCAGACACAGGCCTTGTCGGCCTCGGCGTTGTAGGCCGGCGGGCACAGCAGGGCTTCCTGGCCGTGCAGGGCCCAGGGCAGCCAGTCTTTCAGGGACGCCGGCACCTCAGTGCGGGACAAAGGGCCAGCCATTGCCAGCGTGCTGATACCGACCAGCAAGGCACCCACGGCCCAGCGCATGAGCGCCCGGCCACCGCCTGGCCTGCACAGCCCTTGCATAGTTTGCGCCACGGTCCCGATGTGTGTGCCAATCCCTGTGTCCGCTTGCCCCATGGCATCCCCTGCAGCCTCGTTGTGGTGGCTGCACTCTGCCATGAAATCCGCGTCCGCCACAGGCGCGGCCTACCCTCTCAAGAGGGGGCCGCGGTACGCTGGCTCAAGCGCCCAGCACCACGGTGCGCGAAGCCGGGTAGGCCGTGCACATGTAGACGGCGCGTCCCAGCGTGTTGCCGCTGACCTCGCCCTCGTGCACGGTGAGCTTGCAGGTGCCGCACATGCCCTGGCAGCAGCCGGCTTCGAGGTCCAGGCCATGGTCGCGCGCGGCCTGCAGCAGGGTCTTGTCCTGGTCGGCCGCCGTGAGCGTGATGCGTTGGCCCAGGTGCTTGAAGACCACCTCGGTGCCTTCGGCGCTGAAGGCTCCAGTGGGGTTGACCAAGGCGCTCGGCGCGGTGAAGCGCTCGGTGTGCACGCGGGCCAGGTCCACACCCAGGGATGCCAGGTGCGACATCATGGTGTCCATGAAGCCTTCGGGGCCGCACAGGTAGACATCGCGTTCGAGCACGTCGGGGCACAGGGCCTGCAGCTTTTCGGCCGTCAGGCGCGCGCCGGCCTGCCCGCCGAACACGGTGTCGACCTTGACGCCAGCCTGCTGCCAGCGCGGCAGCACCGCCTTGAAGATGATGTCCTCGGTGCGGCTGAACTGCGCGATGAGCTGCTGGTCGGAGCGCTGATCTTCGGGGCCGCTCAGTTGGGATTCGATCATCGAATGCGCCGGGGTGATGCCCGAACCGGCGCACAGGTGCAGCACCTTGGCCTGTCCCCGGTGCACGAAGCTGCCCTGCGCGGCGCCCAGGCGCAGCAGCACGCCGGGGCGCAGATGCTCGTGCATCCAGCTCGAACCCTGGCCGCCGATCAGGCGCTTGACGGTGATGCTCAGGCGCCCGCGTGGCAGCATGGTGGCGCTGTAGTGGCGCCGCAGCGGCGCGGCGCGCTCGCCATCGACCGGCAGCAGCACCTCGATGTGCTGCCCGGGTTGCATGCCGCGCCACAGCTGGTTGGGGCGCAGCTCGAAGGTCTTCACGCCCGGGGCCTCGTCGATCACGCGCACCACCTGGGCCTGCAGCTCATAGGTCCAGATGAAGCGGTTCAGGCGCCGGTTGATGTCCGTCATCGTGTTGCTGGCCACGTAGTCAACCCATTGCGGATCGACACGGTCGAGCACCCATCGGCTGGCGCCATGCACTGCACGCTCAAGCATGGCGGGCCTCCTCTTCGTCCATCTGTGCGCGCTCAGCCGGCGTGGGGAAGGAGTACTTCCACATCGCGCCCATGTAGTTGCGGATGGCCTGGAACCAGTTTTCGTTGCACTTGTAGGGGATGCCGTACCTGGCACAGACCTGCTTGACCTCCTTGGCCATGTCCGGGTAGTGGCGCGAAGGGATGTCGGGGAACAGGTGGTGCTCGATCTGGTAGTTGAGGTGGCCCCACAGGATGCTCATGCGGCGGCTGCCCTTGAAGTTCACGGTGGAATCCATCTGCGAGAGGTACCAGCGGCCCTTGTGGGCCAGGGCATCTTCAGGTTGGAGCGGCTCGGTCAGGTGCGTGGCCTGGATGGTGAAGCTCACCCAGTAGTTGTTGATGACATCGGCCAGCGCGTTGCCCAGCATCACCTTCCAGAACGAGAAACCCGAGGCCAGCGCCAGCAGCGGGAACAGCGCGTACTCCTTGAACAGGATGCGCCATGTCGACAGGCGATGGCGGCGCTTGCAGTCGGCCAGATCACCGCCAGGGTGCACGGGTGCGTAGCCTTCATTACCCTTGGGGAACTTCTCTTCGCGCCACACTTGCCTGAGGCCCAGGTTCTGCAGGTTGAAGCCGTACAGCACGATGGGGTAGGCCAGGAACAGGTACATGGGCACCTGCCAGCGGTGATAGGGGTTCCACGGCGTGCGGTCGTTCATGCGCAGGATGCCGTGGTTCAGATCCGGGTCCATCTCGAACACATTGGTGTGCACGTGGTGCTGACCGTTGTGCTCGCGGCGCCAGGCCTCTTCATCGACCGGGGCCTTCCACTTGAAGTTGCGCGAGTGGAACTGCGGGATCTCGGAAAAGCTGTCGTACTGGCCGTGCAGCACGTTGTGGCCGATCTCGATGGCTTCGAGGTTGCGGTGCAGGGCCAGCAGGGCCACGCCCACGCTGAAGGTGATGGGATCGGGGCTGATCCAGATGAAGCCGCGACCGAAGAACTCGGCCAGGCGTGACTTGAAGCGCAGCCCCTTGATGTAGGCCACGTCGGCCGGGCCCAGCTTGGCGCGGTAGCGCTGCTTGATGGCGTCGAACTCGGCTTCGATCTGGTCGTAGAGGGCCTGGGGGTCAACAGGCTTGGCGCTGGCGGTGGAAAGGGGGGCGTGCTCGGCGGGCGTGGCGTTCATCGTGAAGCCCTGGTCGGGGTTGCAGCAATTGAACGCGAGGGTAACGATGGGCGTTATATCCACCGATGCGGATATTCCCGGGAGACGCCCCGGATCGGGGGGCGTGTTACCCCCAGAAAGCACAACGCCACCGCAGGCGGTGGCGTTGTCGAAGCGAAGCCGGAGGCCGAGGGCTCAGGCCTTGCGGCGGCGCAGGACAAGTGCCAGACCAGCGATGCCGGCCAGGGCCAGGGCGCCTGTGGTGGGCTCAGGCACAGGCGCGGCTTGCACAGTCAACCCGCCAAAGAACACGGTGTGGCTGTAATACGGGGTACCGGCCAGATTCGTGGGATCAGCCGTCAACACGAAGTCCAGGGCCAGGATGCCGTAGAACGAAGGCGGCACGGCAGGCAGGGAAGAATCGGCCAGGAAATCCTGAGTCGTGGTCTGCCCTTCCACCCAGGACAGGCGAACGTTGTGCAGCGTGTAGTCACCGATCGCGAAGCCCTCGAGCTGGCGAGGATAGCTCGGCCCCACAGGCGTGGTGGTCTGACCAGGGCGAGGTGTGGGGTCAGCGATGATCGTCAGCCAGTCGGTACCCGTGGACGACGAGTCGTTGCCCACAGAGACAGTGCCGTTGCTGCGATCGATGAACGACAGCCCCGCCACGCTGCCACTGATCTGCGACACCGCACCCGAAGAGTAGATGGCCAGGCCGGGCTCGTATCCGATGTCCTCGGAACGATAGGTCAAAGGCGCCGACGCGTCATAGACGAAACTGCCCGACACACCGGCGGTCGTTCCCAACAGGGCCCGCAGGGTGGCATCAGGCGTGGAAAAGAAAGTGGAGGTCGAATAGTTGTAAACCACCGGCGCGGCCATGGCCGACACGGAAACGCACGAAGCGGCAACGGCGGCCAGGGCGGCCGTGAACTGACGCAATGCCATGAGTCTTTATCTCCCTGTTGTGGACGGGTGGATTCTGCAAAAAGATGTCACAAGACGTCAACGCTCGCCTGGGGGAGTCGTCACAAGGGTTATCCCTCGACATCGGGATGTCAAAAACTGCATGTCGTCTTCGTCGTGAAGATGCCGAACCAACCGACCAACCCGACCAACAAGGACACCCCATGCAGATCCAACCCTATCTCTCGTTCAACGGCCGCTGCGAAGAGGCCCTGCACTTCTACCGCGACCAGCTGGGCGGCCAGATCACGGCCCTGATGCGCTTCAAGGAGAACCCCGAGCCACCGACCGATGGCGCCCTGCCACCGGGCCTGGACGACAAGGTGATGCACGCCAGCATCCGCATCGGCGACAGCGAGATCATGGCCACCGACGGCGGCTGCTCCGAGAGCAGCCGCCACACCTTCCAGGGCATCTCGCTGACCCTGTCAGTCGCTGACGAGGCCGAGGCGCGCCTGCGTTTCGAGGCACTTGCCCAGGGCGGGCAGGTGAACATGCCGCTGGGGCGCACCTTTTTTTCGCCCAGCTTCGGGGTGGTCACCGACCGCTTCGGCGTGAACTGGATGGTGATCGTGCCCATGCCGATGCCGGCATGAGCCCATTGGCCTTGGTGCGTGCCTGGGCCCTGTGTCAGGCGCCAGCCAGCCCCTGCTCCACCATGTCCAGCAGGCGCTGGCCCATGGCACGCAGGGGGCCGGCCCCCAGGTCACGCAGCGGGCCATCGATCACCAGCAGGGCCAGGCCATGCACGGCCGACCAGGCGAGGTATTCGGCGCCAGGACGCTTGGCCAGCGGCAGCACACCGGCCGCCACCATCTGGTCCAGCGCTGCGCCCAGTAGCTCGAACGGGTTCAGCCCGCTGTCGCCCGTCTTGGCCGGATCAGCCGCCACGCGCGGATCGCCCGGCACCGAGAAGGCGGTTCGAAACAGCCCCCGCTCAGCCAAGGCGAAACGCAGGTAGCCCGTGCCCACGGCACGCAGCGCCTGGCGGGCGGCTTCGGGCCTGGGGGGCTTCGGGGGCTTGGGGGCCTGGGGCGACTTGCGCGGCTTGGCCTTGGCGGGCGGCGCCTTCCACTGCGCCTCCATCGCGCGGGCCAGTGAGGCCAGCGCAGCCGAGCGCACGGCCTGCAGCAGATCCTCGCGGCTGGCGAAGTGGCGGTAGGCGGCATTGGGCACCACGCCCGCACGGCGCGTGGCCTCGCGCAGCACCACGGCCTCGGGGCCGCCCGCGCGGGCCAGTTCGATGCCCGCGTCCAGCAGGGCCTGGCGCAGATCGCCATGCCGGTAGGTGCTGCGCGGCGCAGGCGTCGCCGGCGAGCCGGCGCAAGGGCTGCTTGTCATCGTCACTCCAGCTGGACAGGGGCTACCACCGCTGCTATCTTATTGTGGACACCGTACACAAATCAACACACGCCAGCCTCCGATGCCCCACGTCGCCTTCACCGCCCACCTGCTGCGCCACGTGCCCAGCCCCAATGGCGAGGCGCCTGGCGACACGCTGCGAGCCGTGCTCGACGCCATCTTCATGCAGCACCCGACGGCGCGCGGCTATGTGCTGGATGAGCACGGCGCCTTGCGCCAGCACGTGGTGGTGTTCATTGATGGCCTGCGAGCGCATGACAGGCAAGCCTTGAGCGACCCCGTGCGCCCCGACAGCCGCATCCACGTGCTGCAGGCACTGACCGGCGGCTGAGGCCGTGCTGGCGCCGCCCAACCGCGACCGATCACGATCGATCACCACCCATCCACCAAACACACGGAGCACCCCATGAGCGATCTCTGCCTGCTGGGCACCCGCAAGGGCCTGTTCACCCTGCACCGCGGCACGGCCGGCTGGTCGCTGGGCGACAAGGTGCACTTCCTGGCCGAACCGGTGTCCGCCGTGCTGGCCGACCCGCGCGACGGCCAGTGGTACGCGGCCCTGCGGCTGGGGCACTTCGGCGTCAAGCTGCACCGCTCAAGCGACCAGGGCGCGACCTGGACGGAGGTGGGGGTCCCGGCCTATCCAGCGCAGACACCCGGCAAGGCCGAAGCCGACCACACCGCACCGGACGCGGCCAAGCCCGCCGCGCTGGACCAGATCTGGTGGCTGGAGCCCGGCGGCACCGATGAGCCCGGCGTGCTGTGGGCCGGCACCATCCCCGGGGGCCTGTTCCGCAGCGGCGACCATGGCCAGACCTGGCAACTGGTCACCAGCCTGTGGGACCGCCCTGAGCGCCTGGAGTGGTTCGGCGGCGGCTACGATCACCCGGGCATCCACTCCGTCAACGTGGACCCGCGCGACAGCCGCCACGTCACGGTGGGCATCTCCTGCGGCGGTGTCTGGCAGACGCGCGACAGCGGCGCCACCTGGCAGCTCACCGCCGACGGCATGCGCGCCGCCTACATGCCGCCCGAACTGGCCGGCAGCCCCAACATCCAGGATCCACACCGCCTGCTGCACTGCCCGGGCCAGCCCGACACCCTCTGGGCCCAGCACCACAACGGCGTGTTCCGCAGCACCGACGGCGCGACCACCTGGCACGAGATCACCAATGTGCCGCCTTCGGGCTTCGGCTTCGCGCTGGCCGTGCACCCGCGCGATCCGGACACGGCCTGGTTCGTACCCGCCATGAAGGACGAATGCCGCGTGCCGGTCGATGCCCAGCTGGTGGTGAGCCGCACGCGCGACGGTGGCCGCAGCTTCGAGGTGCTGCGCCATGGCCTGCCCCAGCAGCACGCCTACGACCTGGTCTACCGCCACGGCCTGGCGGTGGACGACACAGGCGAGCGTCTGGTGCTGGCCTCGACCACGGGCGGGCTGTGGGTCAGCGACGACCAGGGGGATCATTGGCGGGCTGTGTCGAACCACCTGCCGCCGGTGTACTGTGTGGGTTTCGTGCCCCCTGTCTGAGTCCGATTCCACCATGCCTTTCCAGGAACCCGCCCTGCCCGAGTCGATGCAGGAGATCGCCATCACCGCGCCCGGCGCACCCGATGTGCTGCAGGCCCACACCGTGCCCCTGCCCCAGCCCACCGAAGGCGAGTTGCTGATCCGTGTGGAGGCGGCCGGCATCAACCGGCCCGATGTGCTGCAGCGCCAGGGCAAGTACCCGCCGCCGCCGGGCGCCAATCCCACGCCAGGGCTGGAAGTGGCCGGCACCGTGGTGCGTGTGGGCCCGGGTGCGCAAGGCTTCGTGCCGGGCGACAAGGTGTGTGCGCTGGTCAATGGCGGCGGTTATGCGCAGTACTGCACCGTGCCGGCCACGCAGGCACTGCCCTGGCCCAAGGGCCTGAGCGCAGTGCAGGCCGCGGCCATCCCCGAGACCTTCTTCACCGTGTGGGCCAATGTGTTCATGATGGGCCGCGTGAAGGCCGGGGATTCGGTGCTGATCCATGGCGGCACCAGCGGCATCGGCACCACCGCGCTGATGCTGGCCAAGGAGTTCGGTGTGCGCGCCTTCGCCACGGCCGGCAGCGCCGACAAGTGCGAGGCCGTGCGCCAGCTGGGCGGCGAGCCCATCCACCACCGCGAGCAGGATTTCAACCGCGAGGTGATGGCCGCCACGGGCGGACGCGGGGTGGATGCCATCCTGGACATCATGGGCGCGGCCTACTTCCAGCGCAACATCGCCACCCTGGCGGTCGATGGCCGCCTGCTGATCATCGGTTTCCTGGGCGGCGCACGTGCCGAGCAGCTGGACCTTGTGACCGTGGCCAGCCGGCGCCTGACCATCACCGGCTCGACCATGCGTGCCCGCACGCGCGACGAGAAAGCCGCCGTGGCCCGCGAGCTGCAGCGCCTGGTGTGGCCCGCGCTCAACGCCGGCCGTTGCCTGCCGCTGATCCACGCCACCTTCCCACTGGCGCAGGCCGCCGAGGCGCACCGCCTGATGGAAGGCGGCGACCACATCGGCAAGATCGTGCTGGAGGTGGCGCACTGAGCTGGCGGCAGCCGCCGCGCCCGCGCCGTTCAGCCCAGGCTGCAGGGCCTGTGCGCGGCCTCAGACCGCCATTTCGGCGCGGTTGCGCCCGTGGTGCTTGGCCCGGTACAGGGCGTCGTCGGCCCGCTTGATCAACGCCTCGGGCAGCTCGCTGCCGTGCGGCACGGTCGACGCCACGCCGATGCTGCAGGTGATGCGCACCGGCGCCCCTTGGTAGCTCAGGCTGACTTCACGCACCTGCTGCAGCAGACGCTCGGCCACGATGCGGGCACCTTCGCCATCGGTCTGCGCCAGCAGCACGGCGAACTCCTCGCCGCCATAGCGCGCCACGAAATCGGTGGAGCGGCCCATGGTCTCGCTCAAGGCGCGGCTCACGGCCTGCAGGCAGGCATCGCCGAAGGGGTGGCCATAGGTGTCGTTGATGGCCTTGAAGTGGTCCAGGTCGACCAGCATCACGGACACCGGCGCGCCGTGGCGGCACTGGCGCTCCCACTCGTAATGGAACTGGCGGTCGAAGTGCGGGCGGTTGGGGATCTGCGTGAGCCCGTCAGTCAGGCTGGCCAGCTCCAGGCTGCGGGCACGCGCATCCGAGAGGCGCTGCGTCTGCAGCATCTGCCAGTAGTCGTCGTGCACCACGCGGGAGGAGCGCACCAGGTAGACACCGAAGGCGCCTTCCAGCGCCGCCATCATCAGGTGCGAGGCGGTGGGCATCAGCAGTTCCACCGCGAAGACCGGCGCGATCATCAGGCCCGGGTAAGTCAGGCGCAGCGCCGGATGGATGCCCACCATGGTGTTGCCCCCGGCACAAAAACCCACCGTCGCGGCCAGCATCACCCACGACAAGGTCTCGTCCGGCGCACGCGCCATGCAGACAGCTGTGAGCGCGCCCCAGTACAAGGCCATCAGCAAGGTCAGCACCGTGAACGCCCAGCTGGTGGCGCGCTGGTGCACGGTCAGCAGGTGCGGCAGCCGGTGGTTCAGGCCCATGCGCAGCACCGCCAGCCCACCCAAGCCCAGCACGTTCAGCCAGGCGAACAGGGGCCAGCGCTCGTGCGTGCCGGTCGCCAGCACGAGCGTGAACCAGATGGCAGGGTAGACGAAGGTGCCCGTGGCACTGCGCGCCGCGGTGTCGAGCACGCAGCGCCGGGCCAGTTGGTCGTCGCTTTGGGGTGCTTGAGACTCCAGGGCGGGCAGCGACGTGGCAGACCCCAGGGACATGGACAAGGGTGGTGTTCCAGAAAGAAGGTCACCGGGGATATCGGGCGCGGACCGTTTCTCTTGAGCCTGTAATTTTACCCGGGTAATATTGACAGATGAATTTAACCCGGGTAAATTTCAAGCCAGCCCTCCTCTGCAGCGCCATGTCGGCGCCAGCACGCACCATGACCATGTCCCTCGACACGCCCCCCTCCCCTGAACCAGCCCCCGCCGCGCAATGGACAGCCTTTGCCGGCACCCGGCTGTTGGCACGAGGCGTACCGCTGGAGGTGGCCCTGACGGTGCAGGCGACCCTGCAGGGCGATCCGGGCACCAGCGCACTGACTTTCGACGACCAGACCGGCTGTCTGGTCGACCTGGATCTGCGCGGCAGCGCCGACGACATCGCTGCGCGCCTGTTGCCACCTCCTGTCAGCCACGCTGAATCCATGGCTGCCGACCCCCAGGCGCGCAGCCCCGGCCGTCCCAAGCTGGGTGTGGTCGCCCGTGAAGTGACCCTGCTGCCACGCCACTGGGACTGGCTGGCCGCGCAGCCCGGCGGCGCCTCGGTGACCTTGCGCAAGCTGGTCGACACCGCGCGGGCCGCCTCCACCCACCAGGCACGCATCCGCCAGGCCCAGACCAGCGCTGACCGTTTCATGATGGCCATGGCGGGCAATCTGCCCGGCTACGAAGACGCCGCACGCGCGTTGTATGCCGGCCAGCGTGAGCGATTCACCGAGCTGACGCAGGCCTGGCCCACGGATCTGCGCGACCACAGCCGGCGATTGGCGGAGCCCGCGTTCGGGCCAGTGCCACAGCCGCCAGACGCCGCCATGCCGAGTCAAGGCCAAGATCCGGATCGCTCAAGCCACTGCTGACGATCCGCCGCCACCAAGCCGATCAGCGATCAGAACAGTGGCAAGGACTCGCCCACGCGCCAGCCGGCTTCAGTCTCCTGCGCCACCACCGGCACGCTGCCCGGGCGGCGCAGGTTCTCCACCTTCACGCCGATCAGTCGCAGGCGCTGGTCCAGCGGCACGGTCTTCAGGCAGCGCCCGGCCCACTGGCGGATGATGGCTGCATCCTGGGTGTGCACGGGCAGTGTCACCACCCGGGTCACGATCTTGAAGTCGTCATAGCGCAGTTTCACACCCACGCTGCGCCCCTCGAAGCCCTTGCGCGCCAGGTCGCTGGCCACCTGCTCGCACAGGCGCGTGAAGATCGCGCCCAGCGCCTCCCGATCCTGCCGCGGGTGCAGGTCACGCTCGAAGGTGGTCTCGCGGCTGAGGGATTTGGGCTCGCGGTAGGTGACGACGGGCCGGTCATCACGGCCATGCGCCGCCTCGTGCAGCCACTGGCCGTAGTTGGCGCCGAAGTTGTCCACCAGCCATTCGGGCGTGGCCGCGGCCAGTTCGCCGATGGTGTTCACGCCCAACGCTTCAAGCTTGGCGCTGGCCTTGGGGCCGATGCCGTTGATGCGCTTGGCCGGCAGGGGCCAGATCCGGTCGGGAAGGCCGTCCAGCTCCAGCAGGGTCAGGCCATCGGGCTTGTCCAGGTCCGAGCACAGCTTGGACAGCAGCTTGTTGGGCGTGATGCCGACGGAACACGTCAGGCCGGTGGCCTGGTGCACGGCATCTTTCAGACGCTGGCCCAGGGCGCGGATGCCGGCCAGCGGGTCATCGTCCGTCGTGTCCTGCGCACCGGGGATGTCGGTCAGATCGAGGTAGATCTCGTCGATGCCCCGGTCTTCCATCACCGGCGCGATCTCGCTCACGGCGGCCTTGAACAGGCGCGAATAGCGGCGGTACTCGTCGAAATCGGTGGGCAGCAGGATGGCGTCGGGCGCCAGGGCGGCGGCCTTCATCAGGCCCATCGCCGAGTGCACGCCGAAGGCGCGGGCCGCGTAGGTGGCCGTGGTGACCACGCCCCGGCCGGCGTAATGGCGCAGGGTCGAAAAGCGCAGGGCGCCGTCGGGCTGGGGCTCGGGCTGGTGGCGCCGGCCACCACCGATGACCACCGGCAGGCCCTTGAGCTGCGGGTAGCGCAGCAGTTCGACGGACGCGTAGAAGGCGTCCATGTCCAGGTGGGCGATCCAGCGTCGGCTCATGCTGGGCCGAACTGTAGCGCGGGCGCGCGGCCCGCGTGCCTGCGCGGGGTCAGGCGATCACTTCAGCCGGTCTCATCAAGCAGTAATGTCCAGCAGCGTGCCGGTCATCTGCTGGTCGGTCTCGATGGTCTTCAGATTGGCCACGAAAGCATAGCCAGCGCCCAACTGGTTGACCACATCACCCGTGAAATCCGGGCCGGGCGTGTTGACCAGGCTGACCGTGGTCGTGACACCGCCCTCGGGCTGCGCCTGCTGCGCCACCTGCTGGCGCCGAAAGCCCGTTGTCTGCACGTTGGCGATGTTGTGTGCGGCCACGTCAAGTTGAACCCGAGCGGCCTGCATGCCCGACAGGGCGATGGTGGAAACTGGTTTCATAGTGCACCTCTTGGTCGTTCTATCGACGCAAAAGAAGGGTGCTTTAGGCCTTTTTCTCAGACAATTTCCATATTTTCATTGGGTGAAATCAAACGCGGGATGCCGCTGTCGCCAGGCCGCCGGTGTCATGCCCGCCGCCTTCTTGAACAGGCGGCCGAAGGCCACCCTGTCCTGGTAGCCGACCTGCGCGGCCACCTCGGGCACGGCCAGTTGGCCCGCCTCCAGCAGTGCCTTGGCGCGCTCGATGCGCACGGCCTGCTGGTACTGGATCGGCGTCAGGCCCGTGGCGGCCAGGAAGCGCCGCTGCAGGGTGCGCACGCTGACGTGGGCCAGGGCGGCCAGCTCGTCCAGCGTCAGGGGCTCGGCATGGCGCGCCACCAGGCAGGCTTCGACGCGGCGCATCTCCGGATCGCCATGGCGGCGCCAGCCATAGGCCGGCATGTACTGGGTCTGCGGGCCGTGGCGCTCGTCCATCACCATCATCTGGGCCACGCGCCGGGCCGTGTCGCGGTCGGCCAGGCGGCGCAGCACGTGCAGGCAGCCGTCCATGGCGGCCATGGAGCCCCCGGAGCAGATCAAGCTGCCCGCTTCAGTGAGTGTCTCCTGCACCTGCACCCGCACCTGCGGGAAGCGCTGCTGGAAGGCCTCGGCCAGGTTCCAGTGCAAAGTGGCGGGCTGGCTGTCCAGGCGCCCGGTGGCAGCCAGCAGGTAGGCGCCCGTGCACAGCGACGCCACCATGACGGCTGGCGGCAGATCGCGCAAGGCCTGGATCAGCACGGCGTTCTCGGCCACGGCCGCATCGCCCTGCGTCCACAGCGAGGGGATCAGCACCGCCCGGGCCTGGGCCAGCAGGGCCACGCCGCCATCGACACCCAGCAGGCCATCGGGATGCGGCACGGGCTGACCGTCGGCGCTCACCCGCAGCAGTTCGAAGCGGTGCGCGCCGGGCACCTGATTGGCCATGCGCAAGGTGTCCATCACCAGGCCCAGGCTGGCCAGGCTGTGATGGCGGCACAGCACCACGGCCACGCGGTGAATCTGCTTCGCCGGCCTGGGCGACCGGCTTGGCGCAGCCGCCACATTGTCCATATCAGCCTCAAAGATGTCCAAAATGACAATTCTAGGCAGGGACCGTGCTCCCCACAATCCATGCAACGACCTTCAGAAAGCGACGCCGCAACGTGAGCACCCCCATCCTCCACCACTACCCTGAATCCCCTTACGCGGAGAAGATCCGCACCCTGCTGGGCTACAAGGGCCTGCGCTGGCACTCGGTCATCGTGCCGCGCATCGCGCCCAAGCCCGATCTGGTCGCGCTGACCGGTGGCTACCGCAAGGTGCCCGTGCTGCAGCTGGGCGCAGACCTCTACTGCGACACGCGCCTGATCGCGCAGGAGATCGAGCGCCTGGCCCCGTCGCCCGCCGCGACCACCGTGTCGCCCGGTTGGAACGAGGTGGTCGAGCATTGGGTGGACGTGAACCTGTTCGGCCAGGCCGTGGCCTACACGCTGGGCGCCATCGTGGATCACCTGGATGACGCCTTCCTGGCCGACCGGGCCGCCCTGCGCGGTGCGCCGCTGGACCGCGCCGCACTCAAGGCCTCCGTGCCCATGGCCGCGCAGGCCCTGGCCACCCAGATCGCCTGGATCGAGCGCGGGCTGGCCGGCGGGCCTGGCTTCGTCAATGGTGTGCGGCCGGGCAGCGGCGATTTCACGCTCTACAGCACCTTGTGGTTCGCGCGCAATGGCCGCTTCGACTTCAGCCCCTTCCCGGCCACGCAGGCCTGGATGGAACGCCTGCGCGCCTTCGGACATGGCCAGCGCATGGACCTGGGCGCCGACGAGGCCATCGCCATGGCACAAGCGGCGACACCGGCTGGCCTGCCCTTGCCCACCAGCGACACGCCTGATCCGAGCGGCCTGCCCTTGGGCCGAACCGTGAGCATTCGCCCGGAACTGCTGGGCCACGGCACCACCGTGACCGGCACGCTGGTGCACCTGGACACCCAGCGCGTGACCCTGGCGCTGGACACAGAACGCGCCGGCCGCGTGCACGTGCATTTCCCCCGCCTGGGCTACCGCCTTCAGCAGGCCTGACGATGACGATGAACCCGACGCAGCCCATGCCTCCCACGCCCCCCTACACGCTCTACACCTTCGCGATGTCGCACTACAGCGAGAAGATCCGCTGGACGCTGGATGCCAGTGGCATCGCCTACCGCGAGGTGTGCCTCACCCCTGTCTTTCACCTGCTGCCGGCCCTGACCATGGGCAAGCGCGGCCAGACCACGCTGCCCGTGCTCAAGACACCGCACGGCAGCATCCAGGACAGCCCCCGCATCCTGCAATGGCTGCGCGAGCACCACGGCCCGATGGCCTTGATGCCCGCAGCCCACCTGCCCGAGATCGAGGACGTGGCCAAACGCTTCGATGCCATCGGCAAGGACGTGGCCCGCTACCTGTACGCGCACAGCTTCGGCAGCGGCGACGAGCACATCAAGCGCCTGTGGACGGACCACGCCGCGCCAGCCCAGGCCGCGTTCATCCGCCGCGCCTACCCGCTGATCCAATGGGCCTTCCGGCGCAAGCTGAACATCACCGCGGCCGGCGCGGCGCGCGCGCACCAGCGCATCGGCCAGGCGGTGGATTGGCTGGACACGCGCCTGGCCGATGGCCGTACCTACCTGGTCGGCGGCCAACTCAGCACGGCCGATCTGACTGCGGCTTCATTGCTGGCGCCGCTGGCCTGCCCTTCAGAGCACCCGGTGTATGGCGATCCCACCTTCCGCCAGACCATGGCCGGCGCGGCAGCCCCCTGGCAGGTGCGTCCCTCGATGGCCTGGGTGCGCCAGATGTACGCCCGGCACCGCGGCGCAATGCACGGCGGCGTGGCCCTGAGTCCGAAGGCGGCCTGAGCCGCGGCCCGCTCAGCTGGCTGGCAGTTCGGTGTGCAGCTCTTGCGCCCCCACATCGGCCACCAGCCCGATCGAGACGATGCCGGCGATGGCGCAGGCCTCGTCCTTGTCGGACAGATCGCCGCTGATGCCCACGGCGCCGATCAGCGCCCCATCGGCCGTGCGCACCAGCACGCCACCCGGCACCGGCAGCATGTCCCCATCGGCCAGCGCGGCCAGGGCGCCGATGAAGGCGGGGTTGGCGGCCGCGCGGCGCGCCAGCTCCCGGCCACCGAAGCCCATGCCCAGCGAGCCGCGCGCCTTGGCCGTGGCAATCTGCGGGCGCAGGATGCTGGCGTCATCTTCCCGCTGCAGCGCGATGACATGACCGCCCGCATCGAGCACGGCCACACACAGCGGGGCCATGCCGTGCGTTCGGGCGTGGGCCAGCGCCGCCGTGATCAGGCGGTTGGCGGCGGCGAGGTTCAGGGCGGTCGTCATGGTGCGCTCGTCCAAGGAAGCTGGAGAAAGACCACTGGACACGCAACTTCTGCGCCACACAAGCAAAGCCCGCTCGGCATCAGGGGTGCCGGACAGGCCCGGCAGCCACGTCAAGCATCCAGCGATTCATGGTGATCGGCCTGCCCCTGCTTCCAGTAGGCCGAGGCCCGCACACGCGCCTTGGGCAGCGCGTGGTGGCCCACCAGCACACGGCGCACATCAGCAATGGCATGCGCCTCGCCGGCGGCCCACGCGTAGCCGATGCCCGCGGGCAAGGGCAGCGCCTGCACGGCCGCTGGCAACTGCGCAGGCTCGTCCACCCACACCAGATCCAAGGCGGCACGCGTGGCCAGTTCGCGGCGATCGGCCGGGGCCAGCGCCAGCACCACAGTGACGGGCTTGCCTTCGGGCAACTCTTCCAGACGTCGGGCGATGGCCGGCAGCGCGGCGTCATCGCCCACCAGCAGGTGCCAATCAAAACCCATGGGCACGATGAAACTGCCACGCGGGCCTGCCACGGTCAGGGTCTGGCCCGGCCGGGCCTGGCGGGCCCAGTTGGCGGCCGGCCCGTCGCCATGCAGCGAGAACTCGATGTCCAGCGTCTGAGCCTGCGCGTCGAAGCGGCGGGGGGTGTAGTCCCGCATCAGCGGGCGAGTCGATCCGGGCGCCCACTGTGGGCCCTCTGGCCCCATGGGCGGCAACTCGGGCGCCGACAGGCCATCCGGGCCCCACATCAGCTTGACGTGGTTGTCGAACGAGGCGGTGACGAAATCAGCCAGGTCAGGCCCACCCAGGGTGACGAGCAACTGGTTCGGGCTGAGCAGGCGCGTCTGGCGCACCTGCAGGTGGCGCACCTTGACCGGATGGCGCACACGCTGCACCGCGAGCGCGGTCAATGAGGTCGTGTCAGTCATGATCACAAGAACTGCTTGATAGTTGATAATATCAACTTATCGTACGACCATATGGTTGACTATGTCAACCATATGGTCTTGTGCCGCCCAACACGCTGCTCCGCCATGCCCACACCCTCCGCCCAAGACGAGGTGGTCGACCAATTGGCCGACCTGACTCACCTGTTCAAGTCCCGCCTGCGCCAGGCCGTGCAGCAGGAAGGCGGCGGCCTGGCGCCCATGGAGGCCAAGGTGCTGATGTTCTTTGCGCGGCACCCTGGCAGCACGGCCAGCGACCTGGTAGAGCACAGCGGCCGCGACAAGGCCCAGGTGACACGGCTGGTGCAGCTGCTGGTCGATCGCCATCTGTTGCTGCGCGAGCCTGACCCGACCGACCGCCGTCAGCAGCGGCTCACCCCCACGGCACAAGGCGCAGCCCTGCATCGTGTATTGCACCGCCATCGCCAGCGCCTGGGGCAGGCCATGGTCAAGGGCTTGGCCGCCGATGAGCTGGCGCAGCTGTCCAGCCTGCTGTGCCGCCTGCGGAGCAACCTGGCGCCCGGCGCCGACCACTGAAACCTTCCACCAGTGGCACAGAGCGTCTCATCCGGGGCACACCGGCTGGGCAGGGCCGTGTCGCTGCAGTACAGTCAGCCACGCCCGGCCGCAGAGCAAAGCACTGCACAGGCTCGCCCCACGACATGGCCGCCGGGTTCAACCACAGGAGGCCTCCCATGCGTTCACGCCGTTTCACCCGCCTGACCATCCGCCACGCCGCTGTCCGCTGCGCCTCGCTCATGGCCTTGTGCCTGACCGCCACGGCCCATGCCGAAGAGCCCCTCAGCGCCGACCGCCCCGATTTCGTCGAATCGAGCAGCGTGGTCGGCAAGGGCCGCTTCCAGCTGGAAACCGGTTTCACCAGCGAGCACCACAAGGCCGACGGCGTGAAGGAACGCGCCACCAGCACGCCCACGCTGCTGCGTTTCGGCCTGAGCGATTCGCTGGAGTTCCGCGTGTCGAGCGATGGCATCTTGCGCCTGCGCAGCGAGGACACCGCCACGGGCATCACCACCCGCGAACGCGGCTACGGCGACCTGAACCTCGGCATCAAGTGGAACACCCATGAGGGCGATGCGGCCAGCAGCACGCCCGCCATGGCCTGGCTGCTGCACGCCGACCTGGAAACCGGTTCGCGCGCCTTCCGCGGCGATGGCGTGCGCCCCTCCCTGCGCTTCGTCGCCGAGTGGGCGCTGCCCAACGACTGGTCCGTCGGTGTGATGCCCGGCATCTTCGCCGACAAGAACCAGGACGGCGACCGCTACGTGGGCGGCATCGCAGCCATCACCGTGGGCAAATCCTGGACGGACCGCTTCCGCACCTACGTCGAGCTGGCCGGGCAGCAACTGGCCTCCAGGAAGAACGGCGGCAACATCGTCACCTGGGACACCGGCGCCACCTACCTCATCACCAACGATGTGCAGGTGGACATCGGTCTGGCCTGGGCTGCTACCAAGAACGCGCCGGATTTCGCCTGGGGCGTGGGTCTGGCTGTGCGGTTCTGACCAGACCGCGGCGCCATCACCGCGCCAGAAACCCTGAGTGCGCGCGAACGCCTCCGGGTGTGGATACTCGAGGGCCATGGAAAAGACATACCTAGACTGGTTGGACCGGCTTCCGCTCGGTCCGTGGGGGCTGACGCTCGTGTCCGCGGCGATCGCCATGGTGGCCGCGTGGCTGGTCTTCCAGACGGGCGCGGCGGTGGTGAAACGTGCAGTGGCACGCTCTCCGTCAGCCTCTCTCGTCACCCAGGCCTCCCGCCGGCCGGCCGCCTACGTGCTGCCGCTGCTGGCCTTGCAGTTCGTGCTGCGCGCCGCCCCGGACGATCTCTCCGGCATCGGCCTGGTGCGCCAGTTCACCACCATCCTCCTGATCGCTGCCGTCACCTGGCTGGCGGTGCGCATCGTGCAGGCCTGCGGCGATGCGGTGATCCTGTCGCGCCCCATCGAGAACATCAGCGACAACCTGATGGCACGCCGTATCCAGACACAGACCAAGGTGGTCACGCGCATGGTGACCGGCATGGTGGTGCTGATCGGCGTCGCGCTGGCCCTGATGACCATCCCCGACGTGCGCCAGATCGGCACCAGCCTGCTGGCCTCCGCGGGCGTGGCCGGCATCGCCGCCGGTCTGGCCGCACGGCCCGTGCTGGGCAACCTCATCGCCGGCCTGCAGATCGCCTTCAGCCAGCCCATCCGGCTCGACGATGTCGTGATCGTGGAAGGCGAATGGGGCCGCATCGAAGAGATCACCAGCACCTATGTGGTCGTGCGCATCTGGGACGAACGCCGCCTGATCGTGCCCCTGCAGTACTGGATCGAAAAACCCTTTCAGAACTGGACACGCTCGAACGCCCAGCTGCTGGGCACCGTCTTCCTGTGGGTGGACTACCGCATGCCTCTCAAGCCCATCCGCGACGCACTGCAGCGCGTGTGCGAAGGCTCGCCCTTGTGGGATGGTCGTGTGTGCCTGGTGCAGGTGACGGATTTCAGCGAGAAGTCGATGCAGCTGCGCTGCCTGGTCAGCACGGCCGATTCGGGCAAGGGCTGGGACCTGCGCTGCCTGGTGCGCGAGGAGCTGATGTCCATGATGCAGAAGGACTATCCGGACTACCTGCCCCGCCTGCGCGCGGAGGTGGACCCGCCCAGCGACACCGCCCATCGCCCGCCGGCCCCCCAGCAGCGCTCACCCACCCCCGAGCACGAACACGCCGTGGGCCCGACGGACAAGGTCTGAGCCATGCCCCGCCGCCGACCAAGCCCCCGGCGGCTGCCGATCAGACTGTCTGATCCCAGGGCTTGGACAGGCGCATCGCCCCGTTGATGATGCCCACCATGGAGTAGGTCTGGGGGAAGTTGCCCCACATCTCGCCGTTGCCCACGGCAATGTCCTCGGACAGCAGGCCGACATGGTTGCGGCAGGCCAGCAGGGCTTCGAAGATCTCGCGGGCCTGCTGGGTGCGGCCGATGCGGGCCAGCGCGTCGATGCGCCAGAACGAGCACACGTTGAACGAGGTCTCAGGCCGGCCGAAGTCATCCGGTGCTTCATAGCGGCGCATGAAGGGCCCGTCGCACAGCACCGCCTCCAGCGCCTCGACCGTCTTGACGAAACGCGGATCCTTGGGATCGATGAAGTTGACCTCGGCCATCAGCAGCACGCTGGCATCCAGGTCCTTGCCGCCAAAGCTCTCCACGAAGGCCTGGCGCTCGTCGCTCCAGGCCAGCGCCAGGATCTTGTCGCGCACGATGCGGGCACGCTCGGCCCAGTGGGCTGCGCGGTCCGTCAGGCCCAGCGTGGCCGCCACCTTGGCCAGACGGTCGCACGCCGCCCAGCTCATCAGCGACGACGAGGTGTGCACCCGCGAGCGCGTGCGCAGCTCCCACATGCCCGCGTCGGGCTGGTCGTGCAGCAGCCAGGCCTGCTCACCCATGGCCTCCAGCGCGATGAAATCGCTGGCATCGGCGCGACGGAACAGGCGGTGATCATGGAAGGCCTGCGCGGCGCCCAGCACGATGTTGCCGTAGACATCGTGCTGAAAGTGCTCGAAGGCCTGGTTGCCCACACGCACCGGCCCCATGCCCCGATAACCCGACAGATGCGGCACCATGCCTTCGGTCAGTTCGCGCTCCAGGCCGATGCCGTACAGCGGCTGCACATGCCCGCCCTGCGCGCTGCGCACCACGTCGTGCAGCCAGCGCAGGTATTCCTCCATCGTGCCGACCTCGGACAGGCTGTTGAGCGCGCGCACCACGAAGAAGGCATCGCGCAGCCAGCAGTAGCGGTAGTCCCAGTTGCGCTCGCTGTGCGGCGCCTCGGGGATGCTGGTGGTCATGGCCGCCACGATGGCGCCGGTCTCTTCGTACTGGCACAGCTTGAGGGTAATGGCCGCGCGGATCACGGCGTCCTGCCATTCGAAGGGCAGCGCCAGGCGGCGCGTCCAGTGGCGCCAGTACCAGGCCGTCTGCTCCTCGAAATCGCGGGCAGTTTCCTCGATGCCGCTGTCCAGTGTCTCGTCGGGCCCCAGGAACAGGCTGATCGGGCCAGGCAGCGAGAACCAGGTCTCGGCCGCCACGTAGGTGAGCGGCGCGTTGGTGCTCAGGCGCAGTGTGTGGCCCGGGAACACGAAGCGCAGGTGGTTGCTGCCCCGCGTCACGGCAGGGTTGGTGGCGCCCCAGTCGCCGCGCGGCTGGATGCTCAGGCGCACCCGGGGGTGTCCGGACAGCGGGCGGATACGGCGCACCAATTGGGCCGGGCGGAACGCCCGCTCGCGGTTGAAGAAGCGTGGCGCGAAATCCACCACCTCAATGCCCTGCCCATCGGCATCGAACAGCCGCGTGCGCAGGATGGCGGTGCCCGGGTCGTATTGCTGTTCGGTGCGCGCCAGACCTTCGAGCTCCACCGACATGGTGCCTTCGCGTTTCAAGCCGCCTCCCGAATCGAGCAGGGCATGGAAAACAGGATCGCCGTCGAAGCGTGGCATGCAGGCCCACACGATGCGGGCCTGCTGGTCCACCAGCGCGCTGATGGTGCAGTTGCCGATCAGGGCCAGCCCCAGGGAAGCTTGGTCGGTGGGTTCGCTCATCTTCTTGTTCCTCTGATGGGTCGTCTTGCGCAGTGCTGTGCACGTTGTACCGCATGGCCTCCAACCTGGGCGAAACATGGGGGTTTTGGGAAGCCATGTATATTTGTGGAAATGTATAGGCAACCTGCAAAGCCTGCGTGGACACTGTCCAGCCCCACACGAGGAGGACACCGCGCATGAACACGTTGCGCCTTCAGTTGCGCTTCCTGGTCCCACTGGTCATCACCCTGGTGGTGGCCTCCTACCTGGCGCTGCCCCTGATGGACCGCCTCACCCTGCGTTGGTTCTCACGCGATGTGAACCTGCGCGGCGAGTTGATGACCAACACGATGTCTGACACCATCGCCGAGGCGCTGAAGGACCCCTTGGGCCTGCGCCTGCAGGTGCTGTTCAATCGGGTGGTCCAGGATGAGCGCCTGGTGGCCATCGGCCTGTGCACGCTGGACGGCAAGCTGCTGCGTCACTCGCCCGCCTTCCCGCGCAACCTCGACTGTGCCCAGGCTCGGAACACCGCAGGCCAGAAGGACCCGCAATTGCACATCGAGGGCGGCTCCGTGCACGTGGGCGTGCACCCCGTCAAGGCCGAAAACGGCGATCACCTGGCCGATCTGGTGCTCCTGCACGATCTGAGCTTCGTCGAGCGCCGCAGCCAGGACACGCAGAAGTACCTGATCATCCTCATTGCTGGCCTGGGCGTGATCATCGCGCTGATCACCGTGGTGGTGGCGCAGCTCAGCTGGCGCGGCTGGGTATCGGGTGCCCGCGCGCTGCTGCGCGGCGAAGGCCTGATCAGCCCATTGATGCCGACCTCACCCGAGCTGGCGCCGCTGGCCGCCGACCTGCGCAGCCGCCTGCGCGATCTGGAAGACGAGTACCGCCGTTCCCTGGGCCCCGAGACCATCTGGAATCCCGAACGTCTGCGCACGCTGCTGCGCACACAATTGCGTGGCGACGAGCTGATCGTGGTCTCCAACCGCGAGCCCTATATCCACGAGAACACCGGCCACGGGCTGATCGTCAAGCGCCCGGCCAGCGGGCTGGTCACGGCCGTCGAGCCGGTGATGCGAGCCTGCTCAGGGACCTGGGTGGCCCACGGCAGCGGCAGCGGCGACCGCGAGAGCGTGGACAAGAACGACCGCGTGCTGGTGCCGCCCGGCAAGGACGACTACACCCTGCGCCGCATCTGGCTGACTGAAGAAGAAGAAAAGGGCTACTACTTCGGCCTCGCCAACGAAGGCCTGTGGCCGCTGTGCCATGTGGCCCACGTGCGCCCCGTGTTCCGCGAGAACGACTGGCAGGAGTACCGCAAGATCAACCAGCGCTTCGCCGACGCCGTCGTGGCCGAGGCCCGCAGCGAGGACCCGGTCGTGCTGGTGCAGGACTACCACTTCGCCCTGCTGCCCGCGCTGATCCGCAAGAAGCTGCCTCGCGCCACCATCATCACCTTCTGGCACATCCCCTGGCCCAACCCCGAATCCTTCGGCATCTGCCCGTGGCGCCAGGAGATCCTCGAAGGCATGCTGGGCAGCACCATTCTGGGCTTTCACACGCGTTTTCACTGCAAGAACTTCATGGAGACGGTGGACCGCTACCTGGAAGCCCGCATTGAGCACGAGCACTCCACCATCTCCTTCCACGAAGACACCACCTTCGTCGAGAGCTACCCCATTTCGATCGCCTGGCCCTCGGACGCCACCATCGCGACCTGGGCCCCTGTGGCGCAGTGCAAGGAGCGCGTCTTCCAGCGCCTGGGCCTGCCGGCCGGCCACCGCATCGCCATCGGTGTAGACCGCTTCGATTACACCAAGGGCATCCTGGAGCGCCTGCACGCGGTCGAGCGTCTGCTGGAGAAGCATCCCGAGTGGGTCGGCAAGTTCTCCTTCGTGCAGGTGGCTGCGCCCTCACGCAGCTCGCTGGAAGAATACAAGGCCTTCCAGGACCGCATCCAGAACACCACGCGCCGCATCAACGAACGCTTCGGCCGCGAGGGCTACCTGCCGGTGCACCTGCTGGCCGAGCACCACGAATCCGATGCACTCAACGAGCTTTACCGCGCTGCCGATGCCTGCATGGTGACCAGCCTGCACGACGGCATGAATCTTGTTTGCAAGGAGTTCGTGGCCGCACGTGATGACGAACGTGGCGTGCTGATCCTCAGCCGCTTCGCGGGCGCCGCGCGCGAGATGAGCGAGGCCCTGATCGTGAACCCCTACCACGTGGAGGAAACCGCCGACGCGTTGCACCGTTCGCTCACCATGCCCGAGGCCGAGCAGCGCGAACGCATGGCCAGCCTGCGCATGACGGTGCACGAGTTCAACGTGTACCGATGGGCCGGCCGCATGCTGACCGACGCCGGGCGCTGGCGCCTGCGCGAGCGCATCGAAGCCCGTGTGCAACGCCATCAACCTGGTGTCGGATGAACTGCCGATGACCCTTCGCCCTTCCCCTTTTCCATCGATTCCATAACAATCCGTCGGGAGGTCTGACGACGTGAAACACCTCTTCTCTCAACAAGGCCTGCAGGCGCTGGACGCCGTGATGCGGCAACAACCTCTGCTGGCCTTCGACTTCGACGGCACGCTGGCCCCCATCGTCACGCTGCCGGACGACGCGCGCGTGTCCATCGGCGTGGCGCAGCGGCTGGAGCAACTGGCCCGCCGCCTGCCCGTGGCCATCGTCACGGGCCGCAGCGTGGCCGATGTGGCACCGCGCCTGGGCTTCGAGCCGCACTTCATCATCGGCAACCACGGCGCCGAGGATCCTGGCAGTCCGCAATTGACCAATGAGGTCTACGCGGCCCTCACCCAGCAGCTCAACCAGCTGCGCGATCGCATCGCCGAACGCCAGCCCCTGCTCACGGCGGCCGGCGTGGCCGTGGAAGACAAGCTTCACTCGTTGACGCTGCACTATCGGCTGGCACGTGACCGCGAGCAGGCCCTGCAGGTGATCGACCACACCCTGGGCGAGCTGGACCCGGCGCTGCGACGCTTCGGCGGCAAGTGCGTGGTCAACATCGTGGCCGCGCATGCGCCCGACAAGGGTGATGCAGTGGCCGCGCTGGTGCAACGAACGGGTGCCCAGTCTGCCCTGTTCATCGGCGACGATGTCAACGACGAGACCGTTTTCGAGCGTGCCCAGCCTGGCTGGCTCACCGTGCGCATCGGGCGCGACGACCCGATGTCCAAGGCGCGCTACTTCCTGGACACGCACGCCGAGGTGGCCACGATGCTGCAGCAGATGGTGACGGCGCTGCCCTGAGCCCCTGCCGCCCTCAGGTTCCGGGCATGTCCCTGCAGTCCACACTTCATCAACCCGCCCTGCGCAATCTGCAGACGGCCTTGTACGCGGCCCAGGCCGTCGTGTTGACCGCTGATGCCTGAGCCGATTAGGTCACACCCCCGGCACCTCACCACCGCGTGGCGTTGAGGTCGCGGATGCCGCTCTCGACGGGGTAAGCCTCTTTCAGATGCTCGATCAGGCGTTCGGCGCCGTGCTTGAGCCCAGGCGCGATGTCCTGCGACAGCAAGGTCACCAGGAAGCTGGATGCGCCCAGCACGCGGCGCGGGTGGCGGATCTCGGATGCCGTCACGCTGAACTTCTCTTCCAGCAGTTGATCCCGCGGTGCGCCGGGTGTCTCGTGGGGGCTGGCATCCGTGGGGGCCGCTGCATGGACACCCAGCGAGCGCAAGGCCAGGGTCTCGCCCACGGACTTGGCCTCCTCGAAGCTGCTGCCATCCCACAGGTAGATGTTCACGGCGTGCAGCAGGGCCTGGGCGCAATCGGCAGGCTGCGCATGCCCGGCCGACAGGCGCAGCAGCCCGTCCAGCAACTGCGGTGCAGGGGCGATGTCCGGCAAGGACGGTGAAGGCTTGTTCATGGCAGGCTTCCTTTCCAGGTGCTGGCGTGTTCAGGCCAGCAGGCGTGCACCGGCCACCGCCGCGCCCACCAGCCCCAGCTCAGGCTGCAGCACCAGGTGCACAGGCATGGTCGACATCAGCTCGGTGTAGGGCCCCTTGTGCCCGAAGCCGCTCATGAAGCGACCGTCGCGCATCATCTCGCCGCAGCGCTGGGCCACGCCGCCCGCCACGAAGACACCGCCACGTGCCAGGGTGGCCAGGGCATAGTCACCCGCCACCGAGCCATAGGCCAGCAGGAACTGCTCCAGCGCCTGCGCGGCACGGGCATCGCCCTCCTGGGTGGCCTTGCGGAACACGACCTCGCCGGTCAGCCCCTCGGTGTCCATCGGCGTGTGAACCTTCGTGGGCGGCTCGTCGGCCAGGCCCTGGTAGAAGTTGACCAGGCCCGGGCCGGACACCAGGTGCTCCACCACCACGCGCGGCACCAGCGGCCTCAGGCGCTGCAAGACCAGGTCCTGCAGCTCGTTGATGGGGGCGAAGCTGAAATGCCCGCCCTCGCCGGGCACCACGATGTGCCGAGCCGAGGCGCCCTCGCCTGTCCAGATCCGGAACGCCACCCCCAGGCCCGAGCCGGCGCCGATCACCAGCTGGTTGCCCTTCACACCGGCATCGCCGGCCTGCAGGGTCATCAGTTCCTCGGGCGCCAGGGCCTCGATGCCATGGGCCGCCGCGTCGAAATCATTGACCAGCCTGACGGGCACGCCGCCCAGGTGCTCGCTGATCACGCGCGCGTCCAGCCGCCAGGGCAGGTTCGTCATCTGCACGGTCTGCTCGCGCACGGGGCCGGCCACGCCCAGCCCGGCGGCGCGCAGGGGCTGGTCGATGTTCGGGCCGTGCTTGCCGAGGAAATCGGTCAGCATGGCCTCGAACGACGGCACCTGCGCCGCCACGTAGCGCTCACTGGCTTTCACGACCACGAGCCCGGTGGCGGCCTCGACCTCGGCCAGCCCCAGCAAGGTCTTGGTGGCCCCCACGTCCGCACACAAGATCATGTCCCGTCTCCTTTTGGTCCGCCCCTGCAAAAACAGCTTGGGTGGTCTGCGTCACCTGCCGATATGCCCATCATCCATCAACAAGGGAGGATGTGATGAGCAATGCATCGAGAGTGGCCATCCTGGGTGTGGGTTATTGTCTTGCGGACAAGATCCGAGGCAACGACGATCCGGTGTTCGACTGGCTGCGTGCGCACCCGCCCTCGGGCGGCGAGCTGTTCGACGGGCTCAAGTACCGGCGCGTGCTGGAGCGCGGCGACCAGATCACCGAGCTTGTGGCCCACGCCTGCAGGAATGCGGCGGCGGACGCCAAGGTGGACCTGGCCGACATCGACCTGCTGATCGGCTCGGCCTCGGTGAGCGGCTGTTATGCGCCCAACGACCTGTGTGATGTGCACCACCAGCTGGGCCTGAGCGCCGGCTGCCGCGTGATGACGCTGAACACCGACTACACCGCCTTCCACGACGGCCTGCGCATCGCCAATGACCTGATCACGGCCGGCTCGGCGCGCAAGGCCCTGGTGGCCTGCGGCAACAACTGGACGCACCATGTCGACTACCACGAGGCCGTGGCCATGGCCGCCTCGGATGCCGCCGGCGCGGCCGTGGTCGGCGCCACGCAAGACACCAGCCGCTTCACGCTGATCGACTGGGACAACGAGACTGACAGCTCATGGTTCCGCGCGCTGCGCATGGCGCCGCGCTTTCATGAGAAACGAGGCGATCTGGCGCTGTTCACCACGCCGCTGATGAAGATCGACGAGAAGAACGGCGCCACCGCCGTGAAGACCTTCGGCGTGCCGGTGCCGCCCAAGATCATCGCGCGCATGCTGGCCCGCCACGGCATCACGGGCAAAGACATCACCCTGGTGGCGCACCAGAGCTCCAAATCCATCTACGAGGCCTGGAACTCGGCCATCCAGCCGGCGACCTACATCACCACGCTGGAGGACCTGGGCGACATGGTGTCATCGTCCGTGCCGGTGAACCTCGCCAAGTGTTATGGCGAGATCGACACCAAGTACCTGGTGCTGATGGGCACCGGCATGGAGATGCACGCGACCGCCCTACTTTACCTTCGTGCTTGAGTCGGGCGAGGCGTCGACCGGAGCCGCCTGCAGGTACGGCGGCGGGTTGAGCCCCAGGTGGCTCTGCAGCATCTCCTCGGCCGTGGCCAGCGCGCCCTCCACCCAGCCCTGGGCGTGTGAATAGGCCTCGCCGCAGATGTAGACCGGCACGCTGGACACCGGGTGGATGATGCGGTGGCCCACGTCGTAGCTCTCCACGTGCTGCGGCCAGAAGTTGGCGCCGCCTCCGAAGGGGTCGTCGCCCCAGTCGCGGTAGGCCGCGGCATAGGGCTGCAGATCAGGGTGGTCTTCCAGGCCGTGCATCTTCAGCAGCAGCCGGTGGGCCTCATCCACCATCAGCTTGGGGGCGGGGTGCTCGTCCCACTCGTTGGCAGGCAGGCCCTGGCTGGCTGGCGCATGCGCCTGGTTCCGGAACTTGACGGGGTTGTCGCGCAGGCCGGCCCAGTAGTCCAGGTCCAGGCCATCGTCGTAGATCAGGATGGCGCCGGCTTCGGTGTCATTGCCCACGGGCCAGTAGTAGCACTGGCGGATCGGCAGGTCTGTCACTGATTGGCCCTGCGTGATGCCCAGCTTTTCCCACCAACGCGTGCGGTAGCACAGCGCCAGCTTGAACAGCGGGATCGGCACCACGGACTGGATCAGGCGGTGCACCTCGTGGTGCTCCGGCGCCAGCACGGCGCCGCTCTGCTCGATCAGTTCCAGCGAGCGGCGCGGCATGGCCAGCACCAGCTTGCGCGCCAGCACCACCTGCTCACGGCCCTCGTGCGCGATGTGCAGCTCGATGCCGTCCTTCCCGTCGGGCAGGCGCGTCTTGTCGAAACGCACCAGGCGGTGGTGCAGGTGGGTGATGCCGCCGGCCTCCTCGTAGCGCTTGGCGATGGTGAGCGGCAGGGACTCGTAGCCCTCCACCAGGCGCTTGTACTCTATGGTGGCACCGTAGTCCGACAGGTTCCACGGGAAGCCATCGGCCGCGTTCCAGGTGAAGTAGATGCTGTCGTAGCCGCTGGTGTCCTCGGCGTACTGGAAGGCCTCGTGGCTGACCGAGCGGTTGTACACGTAGCGCATGGCCAGGTCGCGCAGCAGCGTGCCTTCGTAGCGGCCACTGCGGGCCAGCTTCTCCCAGTCCACCGTCTTGAGATCCACATGGTCCACGCCCAGCACCTTCTGCAGGAAGCGCTGCGCGGCCAGCACGGTGAAGCCGTCCTTGATGTTGGCGCGCTCGTCGTCCGTCAGCACATAGGGGATCTTGTCTGGATCCGTCAGATCGCCCGTGCGCAGGTGCTTGCCGCGCAGGTAGGCCACGTTGTTCGCCTCGCCCACCGAGAAATCCACGGTCGGCAACTGCAGGTAGTCCACCAGCGCCTTCACCGTTTCCTGGCCGGTGGTAAAGCGCATGCCGCCCAGCTCGATGCGGGCCTGCGGCATGTCCGGCGGCGTCACCGACAGCAGGCGTCCGCCCAGCCGGCCGCTGCTTTCGAACAGCTGCACCGAGCCTCGTTTCAAACCGCCATCGGCCAGCAGGCGCCACCCGCTGTACAGCCCTGACACCCCGCCGCCAACGATGGCAACGTCCAATACCTCTACACCTGAATGCTTTGTATCCACGTCAGATTCCCTTCATATCTACGTTTGAAACAGACACACGAGAGTTACAAATGTGGCTTCTTCACGTTCCATCGATTGAATCAATAAGGGAAGAATCACCATGCAAACAGGCCAATCCGTTTCCGTCATCCCCGGCGCCCAGACCATCCCCAGCTGCACGGTCGCCCAATTGCTCGTGCAGTACCTGCTGGCCGAGGGTGTCACCAAGGTCTTCGGCATCCCGGGCGGCGCAGCCGTCTGGCTGATGGAAGAACTCAAGCAGCACGCCGACCAGATCGAATTCGTCATCTGCCGCCATGAAAGCGGCGCGGCCTACATGGCCGATGGCCACGCGCGCGCCACCGGCGGCCTG
The DNA here is from genome assembly GCA_002339015.1 of Burkholderiales bacterium UBA1834. Classification (GTDB taxonomy): domain Bacteria; phylum Pseudomonadota; class Gammaproteobacteria; order Burkholderiales; family Burkholderiaceae_C; genus Aquabacterium. The sequence continues at coordinate 72,661 of DDJC01000062.1, read as the reverse complement.
GGTGTGGTGCTGACCACCTCGGGGCCTGGGGCCACCAATGCCGTGTCGGGCGCCATGAACGCGCAGGCCAGCAATGTGTCGCTGCTGGTGATCACTGGCGAGGTGCCCGAGAAGTACTTCGGCCAAGGCTACCTGCAGGAGGGCACCGATGCCAAGCTGGATGTGAACGTGATCTTCCGCAATGCCGTGGAATCGAGCGCGATGATCTCGTCGCCCAGCAACTTCCAGACGCTGTTTCAGCAGGCGCTGCGCAACGCACGCTCGCTGCCCAACCGCGCCGCGCACATCAGCCTGCCCAACGACGTGGCGGGCACCTGCATCAGTCCGCCGCCCACCAAGCCCACACCATCGAGCTATCAGGCCCGCGCCGCCTGTGCCGACCCGAAGGCCCTGCAGGCCTCGCTGCATGAACTGCTCGAGGCCCGGCGCCCGCTGATGTTCCTGGGCAATGGCACGCGCGCGGCACTGGCCGATCCAGAGCGGCTGCGGGCCTTCACCGAGTTCGTCGACCGCTTCGGCATTCCTGTGATGACCACACCGGACGGCAAGGGCATCTTCCCGGAAACGCACGAACTCTCCCTGCGCAACTACGGCATGTGCGCCAGCGCCTGGCCCGACCTGTACATCAAGCCCCTGGGCGATCCCGAACACTATGACGCGTTGATGGTGCTGGGCTCCACGCTGGGCGAGCTGGCCACCACCACGGCCGCGTCCAACCCCTACGACAAGGCCCTGCTGCCCACGCAGCATTTCATCCAGCTGGACCTGGACGCCAGCGTGATCGGCCGCGACTTCCCCGTCACGCGCGGCGTGATCGGCGAGATCGGCGCCAGCCTGGACGTGCTGCTGGCGCATGCGCACCAGTACCACCACCCCGATCCGGTCAAGGTGGCCGAGCGCAAGGCCTTCATCCGCGACATCAAGCGCAGCCACACAGCCTGGGCCGATCCCGCCGGGCGCGATTCGAACACGGCGCCGGTGCACCCCGCGGCCATGATCCGCGTCATCAACGAGCTCGTGAAGGACGGCGAAATCTTCATCGACGCCGGCAACTGCGTGGGCTGGTCGCTCAATTGTCTGGTGGTCGATCCGCCCGTGCGCTACCAGAGTGCGCTGGCCATGGGCCCGATGGGCTTCGGCGTGGCCGCCGTGGTGGGCGCCAAGATGGCCCTGCCCGACAAGCCCTGCGTGGCCATCGTGGGCGATGGCGCCTTCATGATGCACGGCGCGGAGGTCTCCACCGCCGCCCAGTACCGTACCGGCGCGGTATGGGTGGTGCTCAATGACAATGATCTGGCCATGGTCAGCCAGGGCATGGCCCAGCTGCTGCCGCCGGCCCCCGCATGGCAGGACTATTACAAGCTGGGCGCCCCCGATCTGGTGCTGTTCTCGCAGGGCCTGGGTGCGGACGCCGTCGCCATCCTGCCCGACCAGGGCCCCGAGGTCTTCCGCACAGCCCTCGTGAAAGCCCTGAATTCGGCCCAAACCACCGGCAAGCCCCAGGTGATCGTGGTACATATTGACCCGAAGCCGGCACCGCCCTACGGGTGGCCCGTGCTGCCGATTCCCAGCTGCACCGTTCCGTCGACGGCCGCTGCGGCGGGAGGTGACAGTTCTCTTTGAGGTCTCTTTCTATGGTCGATGCAGTTTCGGTCGATGCGGTGGTGGTGGGCGGGCGATGCGCCGGCGCGGCGACAGCGATGCTGTTGGCGCGTCAGGGGCACCGCGTCCTGGTCGTGGACCAGGACACCTTCCCCAGCGACATGAAGCTGTCCACCCACCTGGTGTGGCACGCTGGCGTCGACTTGCTGCAATCGTGGGGCCTGCTGGACGCCCTGCAGCGCGCCGGCACCCCCCTGCTGACCCACTTCAGCCTCGACCTGGGCGATCTGGTGCTCAGCGGCCACCCGCCGCACACACAGGCGCAGGCCGCCATGGCACCGCGTCGCAGGGTGCTCGACCAAGTGCTGCGTGATGCTGCCAGCCAGGCTGGTGCCCAACTGCGCGACAACATCACCTTCCAGGATGTCACCCGCGATGCCGACGGCGTGGTCAATGGCATCCAGTGCAAGCAGGCCGATGGCAGCCCGCTCACCATCCGTGCACGCTGCGTCATCGGCGCCGATGGCCGCGGTTCGCGCGTCGCACGCGCGGTGAACAGCCCCAGTGCCCACGAGTTCTCGCGCGCGCAGTGCTCGGTCAACGTGTTCGCCTACTTCAGCGGCGTGCCGATGGACGGCGTGGAGTTCTACTCCCGCCCCGAGCGCATGGGCTATGCCTGGCAGACCAACGATGGCCTTGTCATGAGCGGCGTCATCCTGCCCGGCCGCGAGCAGCGCACCGAGCGGGAGGGGCTGGAGCCCCTGATCCTGGACGAGCTGACTGCCATGGCCCCTGACCTGGCCGCGCGCCTGAAAGCCGGGCGCCGCGAGACCGACTGGCTGCGCGTGTCCATCGCCACAGGCGCCCGCCAGGCTTCGGGGCGCGGCTGGGCCCTGGTGGGCGATGCCGGCATCACCTTCGACCCGATCACCGCAGCTGGCATCACCAACGCCCTGCGTGATGCCGAACACCTGTCGCAGGCACTGCACCAGGCCTTCAGTGGAGAGGCGTCGCTGGACAAGGCCCTGGCCGACTACGCCGCCCAGCGCGACGCCACCGCCGTGCCCTGGCACCTGTTCGCCCAGCAGATGGCCGAACTGACGCCCCCGCCGCCCGAGCTGGTGCAACTGCTCGGCGCGCTGGCGGGCAACCAGCCGCAGATCGACCGCTACTTCGGGCTGTTCGGCCAGACCGTCTCGCCGGCTGATTTCTTCAGCCCCGAGAACATGCAGCAGATCATGAGCGACGCCCAGGCCCGCGCCTGAGCCCCGCGCCTTCGGCGGTCACACCGCCACCAGCAGCGCCTGGGCTTCGTCGTGCCGGTGCTGCGATTGCAGCAAGCCCCTCAGATCATGCAGCGCACGCCGCCGCCAGGCATGCGCCTGCTGGGCAGAAGCCACCGCCAGGGCATGGCGGATGCTGGACTCGGCCCCAGCCAGATCAGGCTCGGGTCCCATCGCCAGCAGCCCGCCCTTGATGCGGTGCAGCTCCGCAGAATGCCAGCACTCGCCGCCGGCCTGCGTGAGCTGTTGGGCCTCTTCGATGCGCGCCAGGCCTTCGGCCCGCAACCCGGCCCGACCCAAGGCTTCGGCCAGCAGCGCCAGGAAGAAGGGCACGGCGATGCCAGCCCCGGTGGCGCGGAAAGCCGTCAGCCCCTCCTTCATCAGCGCGATGCCTTCGTCCTGCTGGCCTTTGCGGGCCAGGGCCCAGCCCTTGCTGATCATGGCCATGCCGGCCACGTAGGCAAACCCGTGCTTCTGCGCCAGGCGCAGCCCCTCTTCCACGCGCACCAGCAACTCGTCGACACGGCCCCGGTGCAGGTAGGACATGGCCCCCCAGGTCAGGGTCCAGGCCGTGGAATATGGATGGTTCAGACGGGCCGCGAAGTGCTCCTGCTCGGCGCACAGGGCATCGGCGTCGTCTTCCAGGCCCATGAACCAGCGCGTCTGAGCGCCATGCACCATGGACACCAGCTTGAGATCAGTGGAGTACAGCGCGATCAGGGCCCGGTCCTGCGGGTCGCAGTAACGGTGTTCGACCTGCTCCACATGGCTCTGCACCTGGTCGAACTGCCCGCTGTACATGCACAGCTGCACCTGGATCATGTTGGCCACCAGCCAGGCGTTGCGGCTGCTGGACTGGCGCGCCACCGTCATCATGCGCTGACCGATGGCCACCGCGCGGTTGATCTCGCCATGCACCAGGTGATAGATGCACACGCCCCACAGCGGCCAGATGGCCTCTTCGAGCTGATCGGCCGCGCTGGCCAGCTCGTTGGCGCGGGCAAACGCATGCGAGACCTCCTTGGCCGCCCAGCCCCGGCCCAGCATGTGGGCCGTGCCCAGCGAGGCCTGCAGTTGCAGCTCGATCTGATTGCGCTCTGGCGATGGCGGCAAGGAGGCGCAGGCCTTGAGACCGGCCCCCAGGTGCGCGGCGGCCTCCTGCAAGGCCAGGCGCTGCACCGCCAGTTCGCTGGCGCGACGCCAATAGGGAATGGCCACCCGCGGCTGCCGCGCGGCACTGGCATGCCGGGCCAGCAGTTCCGGCTCGGCCTCGGCCACGGACGAGAAGCGCTCCTGCAGCACCGTCACGATGGCGCCGTGCAGGGCCTCGCGGCGCGGCGTGAGCAGGGAATCGTAGGCGGCGTCCTGCACCAGCGCATGCTTGAAGGTGTAGATGATGCCCTGGTGCCCTACCTGCTCCAGCGCCAGGCCCGACTGCGTCAGCGCGCGCAGGGCCTCGCTCAGACTGCGCGGCGGCATGTTGGCCAGGGCCTCGACCAGGTCGCGGCTGAACTCGCGGCCGATCACTGCGCCGATCTGCGCGATCTCCTTGGCCTGCGCATGGCGGTCCAGGCGCGCCATCAGGGAATCGCGCAGGGTGGCGGGCACCTCCTTGCGGCGACCGTCGGCGCTGATCGGGCTTTCCAGGATCCAGCGCGTGAGTTCCTCGACGAACAGCGGCACGCCGTCCGTCTTGCTCACGATGTGCTGGGCCAGGTCATCGGGCAGCGGGCTGTCGCCCGCCAGCCGCATCACCAGCGAAGCCACCTCGTCGCGGCGCAGCGAGGGCACCTTCAGCGAGGTGACGTGGCCTCGCGCCTTGAGCGAGGGCGGCAAGTCGAACTCCGGCCGGTGCGTGATCACCAGCAGCAGAGGCACGTCGGTGGTGCGGTCGATCAGTTCGTGCAGCATCGCGACCGAGGCCGGATCGGCCCAGTGCGCGTCTTCGTAGATCATCACCGTGGGGGCCTGGCGTGCGCGCGCCCGGATCAGGTCCACCAGCGCGGCGATGGTTTCGCGCTCGCGTTCATAGGCGCTGTCGACGATGGGGCCGTAGCGTTCCTCGTTGGCCATCGACAGCATCGAGGCCAGCACCGCCACCTGGGCACGGGGCAGCCCCAATTCGCCTATCAAGAACGCATCAAGGCGATCCAGCCGCAGCGCCAACGGTTGCTCTCGCGTCAGGCGCAGCGAGCGCTCGATGTTGTCGATGCTGGGGTGAAAGGCGCTGCTGAGGTGGTGGGCCGAGCATTGCACCCGCACTGCGTTGAGCCCGGCATTGCCCAGCCGGTCGCACAGCTCCTTGAGCATGCGCGACTTGCCGATGCCCGCCTCGCCGGAGAGCAGCACGGTCTGGCCACGGCCCTGGCTGGCCAGCTGCCAGCGCTCGGTCAGCAGGGCCAGCTCGCTGGCACGGCCCACCAGGGGTGTGAGGCCGGCACTGGTGGCCGCATCGAAGCGGCTGGCGGTCTGCAGCACGTCCAGCACCTGCCAGACCTGTTTCGGCTCGCGCACGCCCTTGAGTTCATGGCGCCCGAGATCGGCGTAGGCAAAGCTGCCGCCGGCCAGCAGGCGCGTGGCATCGCTGATGACGAGGGTGTCCGGCTGGGCCAGACCCTGCAGGCGTGCGGCCAGGTTGGGTGTGTCGCCCAGGGCCAGCAGCTCACGGCGCGCACCCGCCCCGATGTCGCCGATCACCACCTGGCCGGTGTGGATGCCGATGCGCACGGACAGGTGCATGCCCTGGGCCTGCACAGGCTCAAGGTGCAGCTGGCGGATCGCCCCGATCAACGCCACGCCGGTGCGCACGGCGCGCTCGGGCGCGTCCTCGTGCGCCTGGGGATGGCCGAAGTACACCAGCAGGCCGTCGCCCAGGTACTGCGCGATGGCGCCGCCGTAGCGTTCGATCACCGCGACCGAGGCCTGCTGGTAGGCCAGCACCACCTCGCGCCACTGCTCGGGCGACAGGCGCTCGCACAGCACGGTGGAGTTGACGAGGTCGCAGAACATGATGGTGAGCTGGCGCAGCTCGCCGACATGGCCGCGCGGGGCCACTGGCGCGATGAGCGGTGAGTCTGCGGACTCTGCCTTGGCGAGCTCGGCGATCGCCTTGAGCAGGCGCTTGCGATCGCCCATGGACAGGCCGAGCTTCTCCAGATCCTGCTCGTTCAGGCTGGTCAGCACATCTTCGGCGATGTCATTGGCCAGCAGCACGGGCTCAAGGTGCAGGAGCCCGACGCTCTGGAGCCACGAGAAGAGCGGCTTCATCTGTATCCGACCGGTTGGCAAGGCACCAGCATGGGGCCCAGGTGCAGCATGGGGCTCAGTGTACGCGTCCTGACGAAGCCCTGTTCTTCATGAATCTTCGCGCGCCAGGGCCCAGGCGCACAGCGTTTCAGGGTCCATGTCAGCCCCCTCGGCGCTCAGCCGCTCGATGGCCGCGGCGTCAAGGACTTTCTGGATCAGGGCCTTGGCCTGGGCGCGTGCCTTGAGCGCGTGAGCATCGCGCGAACCCAGTTGCCGGTAGGCCTGGTCGGCATGGCCCAGCACGCGGGCGGCAGCCTCGTGGCGCCCTTCCACGGCGGCCAGCAGCGCCAGCAGTCCGGAATACAGGCCCAGCCATTCCCAGTCACGGCTGCGCGAGGCCGCCACGAAGTCGGTCAACGAACCCCGGGCCTGGTGCGCATCGCCCTGGATCAGCGAGGCGCTGGCCACGATGGCCAGTGCATGGAGCACGAAGTTGTCGCGGCGGTGACGCCCGCGGGACAGCAGCTTGCGACAGGCCCGGATGGCGGCATCGGTGTCACCCAGCGCCAGGCTCACGGCGGCCAGATCGCTCAGCACGGCCGAGACCACGGCCTCCAGCCCGGCGGCCTGGGCACGGATCAGCAAGGTTTCGCATACCAGGCGTGCCTCGATCATGAAATCGCTCGCTTTGAGCACGCCCACTTCGGCGAGCAGGCGCTGCAGCTTCAGGCGTACCGGCCAGCTGGGGTGTTCCAGGCGGGCCATCTCGTCAAGCAGGCCCATGGCATCCTGCGGCGAGGCCACGCCGCTGCCAGCCTGGCAGCGCAGCGCCATGTACAGGCCGCGCTGATCGCCCACGTCACGGCACTGGGAGGCGGCACGCAAGGCGAACTCGTGCATCAGGCCATTGGAGATGCCCCAATGCAGGCGGCTGCGCTCGACCCAGTACCGCGCCAGCGGTTCGCTGGGCGGCATCGATTCGGCCTGCACCTGCAACGCCAGCGCGTGCTGGCGGCATTCGGGCGCCAGGCCCAGCAACAGGAACAACACGCTGGCAGCACCCACCAGGGTCACGGCCAAGGCCGGATCGTGCTGGCGCGCCCACTCCAGTGCCTTGCGCACGTTGTCGATCTCGGGGCCGTAGGTGTTGAGCCAGGCGTTGTCCGGCATGGCCCAGTAGTCTTCGTAGGCGCGGTCCATCAGGCCGGCCACGGCACGGGCATGGCGCTGCGCCATTGCTTCGCGCTCGCTGGAGTCGGCCAGTTTGAGCTCGGCGAAGGCCAGGGTGCTCTCCAGCAGGCGATAACGGGGGGCGTCCGCGCCCTCCAGGACGGCATCGACCGACACCAGGGAGCGGTCGACCAGCTCGCCGAGCAGGTCGATCACGGTCCATTCGTCCAGGCGATCGTCGCTGGTGACCACGCTGGCCAGCGCCAGCGAGAAACCGCCCGAAAACACGCTGAGCCGGCGGAACACCGCCTGCTCGTCGGGGCCCAGCAAATCATGGCTCCATTCGAGCGCGGCCAGCAGGGTCTGGTGACGGGCGGGCAGCAGGTTCTGAGTGCCACGGCTGGCCAGCAGGCGAAAGCGCTCGTCCAGCCGCATCCAGATGCCCTGCAGACCGAGCAAGGGCATGCGCGAAGCCGCCAGCTTGATGGCCAGGGCCACGCCGTCGAGTCGATGGCACAGGGCGATGACCATGGCGACATTGGCATCGGCCAGCGCGAAGCGCCGGTCGGCCGCCTGGGCCTGGTCCACGAACAGCGCCACGGCACCGTGCGCCAGCGCTTCGTCCATCGAGGCGCCGTGTTCCGGCACCGACAGGGCATTGAGGCGGAAGACCTGCTCGGCCGGCACCTTCAGGGCCAGTTGGCTCGTGACCAGGACCCGCACCTGGGGCGCCGCCTCGACGATGGCTTTGACCAGGTGCGCGACTGCCTCGAGCAGGTGCTCTGCGTTGTCCAGCACCAGCATCACGTTCAGTGGGCGCAGGCCCACCAGCAGGGACGCCAGGGGCGCATCGGCGTTGGTGGGCAGGCCCAGGGCCTGAGCCACCACCGTGACCACCAGGGCTGGGTCGGTGATGGCCGCCAGTTCCACCCAGGCCACGCCATCACGCGTGCGCCGCTGAGCGGCATGGGCTGCGGCCAGGGCCAGGGCGGTCTTGCCGATCCCGCCGGGCCCGACGATGGTCACCAGCGGGCGGTCGGCCAAGTCTTCCAGGGCCGCCAGGTCACGGTCGCGCCCGAGGATGCGCGAAGGCAGGGCCGGCAGCACCGACAAGGGAGAATCCGCGGTCGCGGCTGCCCACAAGGCTTCGACGGAATCGTAGGTGCGTGCAGTGGGCGGCGGTCCGGTCGGGGCCCCGGTGTCCACCACCACGGGCTCGACGAAGCGGTAGCCACGCCCCGGCACGGTGACGATGGACCGCGCCCCCAGCACCTTGCGCAGGGTAGACACCTGTACCTGCAGGTTGTTCTCCTCCACAACCACGCCCGGCCACACCAGGTCAAGCAGTTCGTGCTTGGTCACCAGGCAACCATGGCGTTCCACGAGCACCAGCAACAGGTCGATCGCCCGGGACCCCAAGGGGGCGGGGTCTCCCTGAACGTACAGCAGACGTTCGGCGGGGCGCAGTTCGAATCGGTCAAAGCGGTAGCTGCGAGACAAAGAACCCTCTTCTCATCTCATCGACGACACAGACCCCCTGGTCGCATGGGCGCATCATCGCCGAATCGGTGTGCACCCTTGATGTTTCAGGCAATTTAAGGAACTTTCAGGCCCCCTTAAAGACTGTGTCAAGCCCCGTGCCAGACAATGGCTTCATTCTAAAAAAAGCAGGCGCCGACGCACAGAAACGTAAACGTCTGTAAGTCTAGCAAGAGATCCCGGACACCGGGATGCTGGCAAGGCTGCAGAAGTGGCAAATCTGTGACATCCGTCGTCGTCCTAAAGCAAGCGCTGTCATCAGTTCCTTCGGGAACAACCAAAAAAATACTGCAGAGGACTGGACCCGGAAGCTTGCTGCAAGCTTCCGGGATATCCCAGGGAGGGTTATTTCAAGAGACGACGGCCATTCCACCCGGGATGGCCGTTTTCCGTTGGGGCGCTTTGCACGCGCTCTTCGGGCGTGCTCAGCCAAGCCCTCCCCCCGTCAATCGCAAGTGAGCTTGCCCGCCTGAGGCGTGCAAGGCCCCTCTCGCTTGGCAGCACCAGCGCCTTCAGTGGCAGCCCGACCGGCCCCCACTTCGCCGATCACGCTGTTGCGAACACGCGAGGACACGTTGGCGCCCTGCCCGGCCTGACCGGTTTCCGCCACGCAATCCAGGCTGTTGGTCTTGGGGGTGCAGGCCGCCGGGGCCTTGAGCACGCGCGTGCCATCACCCGCGGCCCGCCCCCCCACCGTCACCACGGCCGGCCGTGGCCCCAGATTGGCGCTGCCGCGCGTCGTCGGCCCTGCGGCATTGGCCGGCGAGTTCAGGGACGAGCCCGCAGCCGCCCTGGCCGCCTCGGCGGCCGGCGTGTATTGGGCACCAGGCGCTGCAGGCCGCTCTTCGGTGGGAGGAAGCTCGATGGGCGGGTTGGTCGGTGAACTGGCTTGCGCCTGAACAGCCGCGGGCAACAGGCAGGCCAGGGCGATGGCCAGCAGGCGGGTGGCCACAGCCGCGCACGAGAGGGAATGTAGGTTCATGGTCGTCTCCGGAACTGATGACAAGCCCTGCCTCAGGCTCAGAAACTCTTGCTCAACACCGCGTTGGCACGCGGCTGCTGGCGCTCGCGGCCATCGGCCAGTTGATCGCCCGTGCCACGCCAGGCCAGGTGCATGCGCAGGCTGATGTCGCCCGGGCGCTCCCAGACCATCCCCAGGCCATAGGCACTGAGGGTGGCGGTGTTGTCCAGCCCGGCCGGGCGCAAATCGGGATCGTGCGAGAACTTGGCCTGTCCCCAGTCATAGAAGGTGCTGAACACCAGTTCGCGCGAGAAGCGGCCGAACCAGGTGTCGGGCGGCAAGAAGCGCAGTTCGGCCGTCAGCACGTGGCCGGTGTCCGCGCTGGCCACACCGGGCGCATACGCCCGAACGCCCAGCGGGCCGCCGACCGCGAAACGCTCGGAGATGTCCAGGTTGGTGGCCGAGATCTGCCCCTTGTAGCGCGCGTAGAACTGCAGGCGGTTGCTCACCACGTTCTGCAGGCGCGAGTAGCCCAGGGAGAGCTTGTCGTAGCTGCGCTTGTAGCCGTCCGGCAGACTGCCCGTGTCGAAGCGGATGCGACCATGCAGCCAATGCGCCTCGAAGGTGTTGATGGCGCCGCCGCCCAGGCTGTCGCGCGCATCGCCGATCACGCCGATCTGCCAGTCGTCGCTGCGCTTGCGGCTGTAGCTCACGCCGCCCTGGTCATCGGTGAAGCGCTTGTGCTCGAAGCTGCCCAGGCCGAAGAGGTTGACGTTGCGTGAACGCACGAAGGGGTACAGCGCGTAGAGGCTGGCGGCGGTGGCCCGGCCGTCAAGGTCGGTGGGGAAATCGTCCTTGTCGATCTGGTAATGGATCTGCGACAGGCCGGCGCCCAGCTTGAGGCCCTGCGCCCCGACCGGCGTGACGTAGGTGACCCCCGCCTGGGTGAGCCCACCGCTGTGTGAGGCCAGCGCATTGACAGACAGGGCATCGCCCTGCCCCAGCGGGCTGGCCACGGTGAGCAGGCCGCCCAGGCGCACCAGGCCGGTGTAGCGAGATCCCAGCGTATCAAGGTCCACGCGGCCCCGCACACGCCGCTGGGCTTGGGGCGTCACTACCAGCACGGCCGTACCCGGGGCCTGCCCTGCCTCGATCTCGAAGCGTGCGCTCAGGCCCTGAAGATCATTGACGAGCAACGCCACGCGCTCGACCTCGTCGACCTGCAGGATGCTGCCTGGCCGCAGCACCGACAGGTAGCGCTCAACCACCTCGCGGTGCACGGCGATGGGCTCGTCAGGCCAGCGCAGATCAACGCGTTCGAGCCGGCCCTCGAGGGCCTGCAGGCGCACCACGCCATCGTGCGGCGACTGTTCCGGCAGGTAGGCAAAGCCCACGTAATAACCCAGGTCTCGCTGCATGTAGCGGGTGATCGCGGCGGCCGCGTTGACGAGGTCCTCGTAGTGGCGCGCCTTGCCGGTATAAGGCGCGGTGATGGCAGCCAGCGCCTCGCGATCGGCCTGGGGCAGGCCATCGATCTGGTAGGCGCTGACGTCCAGCACCAAGTCGTCCTCGGGCTTGCCCAACTCACGGGGCAAGGCGGGCGCCGCATCCACACCTGGCTGAGGGGCGGGCGCGCTGGCAGCGGTGGCAAGCTGAGCCATCGCGGCCGGGCAGGCGGCGGCCATGCTCAAGGCCACAGCGACGACCAGTCCTTGCGGACAACACAGGGCGCGGCAGGCCGACGACAGCGAATGCAGGGTGGAGGGCACGGCAATCCTCAGCGGGAGTGGTCATGTCACTCGCCCCGGAGTGGGACGAGGGCAGCACCCACGATCCTCGCACGATCAGCACCATCCAGGGGCACAAACTGAACCCCCTAATCTGGAAGGCCGTTGCACGGCCGCCTCAGACGACACCGTGTGCGTCAGGTGGCGCGGGCGCTCGGGCGTGCGATACCGGCATGTCGGTGCAGGCGCAGCTCGCTACCGGGCAACAACCAGTCGCCATCGGCATTCACATTGAGATGCTCGCCACTGGCCAGGCGGTATTCAATCTCGCCGGTGGGCTCCCACTGGGTGCGGCTGTCCAGCAGCAGGGGCACGTGCGCCAGGCGCTCGAATGCATGAACGGTGTAGGCATGGCCCGCATCGTCCTGGACCGGGATGCTTTCCAGGCGTTGAAGCTTGATGTCCATGGTGTCTCTCCTTCAGGCAGAGGGACACCCATTGTGCGCCGCTGCCGCCGGCAGGCGCCAGCGGGCAGGCATCACCCCTGACGCGACATGGCGAGCGCCTGCGCTTCGTCGTCCGCCTCGGGCAGGCGCACCAGCGGCGCCTCGGGCGCGGGCCTGCTCGGGAAGGCATGGCGCAGGATGCGCCACAGCACTTGGCCGTACTGCTTCCAGAACGAGCCGGTGTTGTAGTGCACGCCGTAACGGGCGCAGATCGCCTTCACCTCGGGAGCCATCTCCACATAGCGGTTGGCTGGCAAATCCGGGAACAGGTGATGCTCGATCTGGTGACTCAGGTTGCCCGACATCAGGTTGAGCAGACGGCCACCGGCCAGGTTGGACGAACCGCGCACCTGGCGCAGGTACCAGTGGGCACGCGATTCGTTCTTGAGCACGCTCTTGGGGAAGGTCTCGGCATCGGCGGTGAAATGGCCACAAAAGATGATCGAGAAGGTCCACACATTGCGCACCAGGTTGGCCACGAGGTTGCCCAGCAGCACCGGCAGGAAGAAAGGCCCGGCCAGCAGCGGGAAGATCACGTAGTCCTTGATGACCTGGCGCCGCATCTTCTTGCCCACGGGCTTGAAGGCACGTGCCATTTCGCCCGGCTTCATCTTGCCGGCGAACCAGCGGCCCAGGCGCAGATCCTGAATGGCCACGCCCCACTCGAACAGCAGCGCGAAGATCACGGCGATGAAGGGCTGGGCCAGAAAGAAGGGCCGCCAGCGCTGCTCCGGGAAGATCCGCAGCAGGCCATAACCGATGTCATCGTCCATGCCGCGCACATTGGTGTAGGTGTGGTGGCTGAAGTTGTGCGTCTTGCGCCAGTTGTCACTGGTGCCGACGATGTCCCACTCGTAGGTCTTGCCATTGAGCGTGGGATCGTTCATCCAGTCGTACTGGCCGTGCATCACGTTGTGGGCCAGCTCCATGTTCTCCAGGATCTTGGCCAGTGACAAGAGCACCGTGCCGAGGATCCAAGCCGGCGGGAACATGCCGGCGAACAGCAGCGCGCGGCCGGCCACTTCCAGGTAGCGCACGCCCTTGACGACGCGGCGGATGTAGCGCGCGTCTTCATCGCCGATCTTGGCGACGGTGCGGGCGCGCAGGGCGTCGATCTCGTCGCCGAAGGCTTGCAATTCGGCGGGCGAGAGGGCGCGGCTGAGAGTCTGGCTGAGCGTGGCGGTGGTCATGATCGAAAACGGTCAGAGGTTCAGCGTGAGGTTGGAGGTGGGGCGGCTGACGCACAGGCGCAGGGCGCTGTCGTGGCCGTGGTGGAGCTCGCCGGTGGTCATGTCCTGGGTGCTGCCTTCGGGCTTGGGGCACACGCAGGTGCGACACACACCCATGCGGCAACCGGAGGCCGGGCGCAGGCCCTGGGCTTCCAGTGCGGTCAGCAGGGATTGATCGGCCGGGATCTCCAACGTGCGTTGTGACAAGGCCAGGTGCACGACCACCGTGCCCGTGAGCGGGTCTGCCGCGGTGAGCGCAGGCGGCGTGAAGGCCTCGGCCCGGAAGGCGCGGGCGCTGCCGGCCACGCGGCGTGCGGTGTCGACGAAGCCGGCAGGCCCGCAGGCGTAGACCTGGCGTTCGGCCAGATCAGGCACCAGCGAGGCCAGGCGCGCCTCCGACAGGCGGCCTTGCAGCTCACCGTCGCGCCGTTGCGGCTCGCGGGTAAGCACGAAGTGCACCTTGAAGCGGCCGTGGCGCATGGCCAGGTCGCGCAGTTCGTCGGCGAAGCAGAGCTCCGCGCGGGTGCGGGCCCAGTAGACCAGGGTCAGGCCCATGGGCATGTCGGCCTGGGACCAGGCGCGCACCAGGCTCATCAGGGGCGTGATGCCGCTGCCGGCGGCCAGGAACAGCCAGGACGCCTGCCCGACTTGTCCGGCGGCTGTCTGCGCCGGCCAGGTCATCTCGCCGAAAGCGGGGCCCAGGCTCAGGATGTCGCCCACCCGGGCGTGGCGTGTGAGGTGTTCACTGACCACACCCCCCGCGACACGCCGCACGGTGATGGCGATGCGGCCATCACGCCGGGGAATGCCGCTCAGGCTGTAGCTGCGCTGCACCCAGCGCCCATCCACCTGCACGCCCACGTTCAGGTGCTGGCCAGGGGCGAAACCCTGCCAGTGGCGGTTGGGCTGGATCAGCAGGGTGACGGCCTCATGCGCGGCCTCCTGCCGGGCCACGATGCGGCCCAGGGGGCGGTCCCAGGACCAGCCCGGGCGCACCAGGCCAGCCCAGAAGTCGAACACTTCGGGGCTCACCAGGGGTTGAAGCAGCCGGCGCCACAGACCAGGGCGCCGCGATGCGGCAAGGGTAGCGGTGGTCATGGAGCGCAGTATAACGGCCACAGCACAAATGTCTATACACTTGTGCATTAATTGATTTGGCTATGATGGACATTTCAACTGCGTCGCGCGGCTCGCGCCCCCTTGGCGCAGTCTCACCAGCGCCCTCGGTGAAGCCGTCCCTGACATGACCACCACGATCACTGCCCCCGGCATCCCGCTCGACCCCACGCCCATTGCTGTCAGCGGCCATGGCACGCCGGGCCGCAAGGCCGTGATCTCGCGTGACGACATCATCCAGGCTGCGCTCAAGCTGGTCGGACCACACCGCAGCGTGTCCACCCTGAGCCTGCGCGAGGTGGCCCGCGAAGCGGGCATCGCCCCCAACAGCTTCTACCGGCAGTTCCGCGACATGGACGAGCTGGCCGTCGCCCTGATCGACCTGGCCGGGCGCTCGCTGCGGCGCATCATCGGCGAGGCGCGCCACCGCGCCACGGCCAACCGCAGCGTGGTGCGCAGTTCGGTGGAGGCCTTCATGGAGCAGCTGCGCGCCGACGACAAGCTGCTGCACATCCTGCTGCGCGAAGGCGCCGTGGGCTCGCCGGCCTTCAAGGCAGCGGTCGAGCGCGAACTGACCTTCTTCGAAGACGAACTGCGCGTGGACCTGATCCGCCTGGCCCAGGCCAATGGCACCGGCCTGGTCGAGCCAGGTCTCACGGCCAAGGCGATCACGCGTCTGGTGTTCGCGATGGGCGCCACGGCCATGGACCTGCCGCCTGAAAAGGACGCTGAGTTCACCGCGCAACTGGAAGTGATGGTGCGCATGATCGTGGTCGGCACGCAGACGCTGGCCGCTGACACGCCACCGCCCGCGGCCTGACGCACAGAGACCCAAGTGGGCCCGGCCCTGCCGCCTCACGTGGGATGAGGCGGCCCGGGCGCCATCGTCAACGTCGGTTGGAGGCTCTTCAAAACCAGTGCGGACGACGCACCGGCAGGTCGATGCGCTCATGCTCGCCGGGCACGTCGGCGAAACGCTTCGCCTCCCAGTCCTGCGCGGCCTGGGCCACGCGTTCCTTGCGGCTGGACACAAAGTTCCACCAGATGAAGCGATCGCCGTCCAGCGGTTCGCCGCCGATCACCACGAAGCGCAGTTCGCCCTCGGTGTCGTTGCGGATCTGAGCGGCCCCGTCGACCACGGCCATGGTGTGCGACGGCAGTGGTTCGCCGTTGAGGGTGAGCGGGCGATCAACACCGTAGACGGCCATGTCGGTGGCCAGCGCAGGCAGGTCCAGCGTGCGGCCAGGCGCCAGGCGGATGTCCAGGTAGAGCGTTTCGGAGGCAGGCTTGACGGGTGAGGTCGCGCCCCAGGCACTGCCGATCAGCACGCGCACCTGCGCACCATCCAGCGGCACCTCGGGGATCTGCTCGGCACCGGTGTGCGCAAAGCTCGGTTCGGTCTCTTCCTGCTCGATCGGCAAGGCCACCCACAGCTGCAGGCCGTGCGATGCGCGCGGCACGGTGCGAAGGTCATCGGGCGTGCGCTCCGAGTGGACGATGCCTCGGCCGGCGCTCATCCAGTTGATGGCGCCGGGCTCGATGCGCTGCACCGAGCCCAGGCTGTCTCGGTGCATCATCGCGCCCTCGAACAGGTAGGTCACGGTGGCCAGGCCGATGTGTGGGTGCGGGCGCACGTCGGTGTTGGCCTCGGGCGGGTGCGTCACCGGGCCGAAGTGGTCGAAGAAGATGAAGGGGCCGACACGCTGGCGCTTGGCCGAAGGCAGCAGGCGGTGCACGATGAAGCCGCCGCCCAGGTCCGACTCATGCCCGGTCAGCAGCAGGGTGTCGCCGCCTTTGCTCATGGCGCCACCTCGGTGCCGGGAGGCTCATCACCCAAGGCGGTGCTGATCTCGGTGGTCACCGAGGTCATCAGCTTGTGCACGGGGCACTTGGCGGCCACGTTGAGCAGCTCCTGACGCTGCGCATCGCTCAACTCGCCGCCCAGGCGCAGCGTGGTGTTCAGGCGGTAGATGCCCTGGCGCTCCTGGCTGGCATCGCGCGACACCGTCACCTCAATGTCCTGCAGCGGCAGGTTCTTGCGGCGGGCGTACCAGAGCACCGTCAACGCCTTGCAGGCGCCCAGAGACGAATCGTACAGGTCATGGGGATCGGGACCGCTGCCCTCACCACCGGCCGCCACGTCCATGTCGGTGGGGACGAGGTGGTCGCGCACTTGGATGATGTGGCGCATCAGCGCGCCGGGGTCTTTACGCACGGAAATGTGCATGCGAGGCCTCTCGAAATCGGGTCGATGATGACGTCATCATCGCCCAAAACAAGCCCGCCTGCCTCTGTCTTTCAGGAGAGCCCGAGGCTTTCGGGAAACCGGACTGTCCTTGTCGCTTCAACCGGCTGCGGCAGGCCAGGCGCGGGGTGCCGCCCCCTCGTAGACCACGCCATCGCAGGGTGTCGGAAAAACGGCGCCAGGCGGCTTGTCCAGCGCTTCCAGATAGCAAGGCTGCATGCCCGCCAGGAAGATGGGCGACAGCAACAGGCAGTACTCCCGCGGCGTGAAGCCGAAGTCCGCGCCAAAGGCCGAGATCAGCGAACCGAAGTTCATGCGCAATGGCTTGCCCTGAGCCCGCAGCACGCGATCGATCTCGAAGCACAAGGCCACGTGCGGGCCATTGGCCAAGCCAAGTTCGCGGGCCAGGGCCATGGTCGGGGCGATGCGTTCGTCCTCGTCGGCCAGCGGACGACCATAGCCTGCCAGGATGCGGCCGGCGCGGAGGTGGTCGTCGATGCACTGGGCCAAGGTGTCGCCAGCCAGCATGCGCTGATGGGTGCGCGCAAAGAAGCTCAACGCGCGGACCTCGTTGCGACGACCATAGATCGTGGCCTCGGACACGGCCTGCGCCGCGCTCATCGCCAGCGTGGGCGTGCTGCGCGTGGTGCCGGCCAGTGCTGCGACGCGGTTGTTCCAGATGCGCGCATCAGGGTAGCTGGTCCACACCCACATCGATTCGATCATGCGGGCCTGCGCGGACGTGATGCGGCGCCCTGTGATGCCCAGCGCGCACAGTTCGATCCAGCCCAGATGGCGCACTTGGGCGTCGTGGTGCAGGTCATGCCCTCGGAACACCGCCCGATCGCCCGGGAAGGCCGCGCCCACGCGGGTGCGCAGCACGCCAACGTGGGCCTGCAAGGGATGCGGATGGCTCATGGCAGACTCTCCAGGCCCGGGCCCCGCCTGGCGGGATCGTCCTCCAGCTCCACGGGATAGAAGGGGAAGCGCTTGTAGCTGTTACCCCCCTGCTCCAAGGCATGGGCCGCGGCACCCGGCAGGCGCAGCAGCAGGAAGAGCATTTCGGCCTGGCCCGGTTGACAACCCAGGTCGGCGAGCGCGGCGGCGGCCACGCCGGTCATTGCCAGCGGCAAGCGCGCGGCCTCTTCCAGCATCACGCGGTTTGACTGCAGCCAGCCGAGGCGGGGCCCCTGGCTTTCGCGGGCCAGGGCGTCCAGCGTCTGGCGCACGATCAGCGACGTGGACACGCCATTCACGTCGAAGCCAACCGCATGCTCGGGCGTGGGCCAGATGTCTTCCTCATCCTGGTCCGGCCGCGTGGCAATGCGCGCTCGCCAGGCCGCCAAGTCGCAGCCGCAATCGAGCCAGTCACGCACGGCCAAGAACACCTCGCGCGCACCACCGCTCTGCCCCGCTCCCACGGCCAGCGCAGCCATCAGGCTGGAGGCCGCCGTGGAGCCACCAATGCCACCGCCCATCGCGGCATGCACGGCCGGATCGCGCGGACCGGCATTGGCCATGGCCACCGCCAGCATGTCCATCATGCGGGCCTGCCAGGGCTGAGGCGCCTCACCGAGGAACAGCAGGTAGACCATGTCGGCCCAGCCAGCGCGGCCCAGCATGGCACCGTACACGTCGTAGCCGTGGCAGCGCGCCACCTGCGTCGCGAAAGGGTTGTCGGCTTCCGGCGTTTCCTGCCAGATGCGGGTGTGAATGGGGGAGACGCTCATGGTCGTGGCCGTGCCTGTCGGCTCAGTCCTGGACGGAATCCAGCGTCTGCATGCGCAGGCTCATCGGCGGCACTTCCTCACCATCGATGCGGATGTCGAGCAACGTGGGACCCTGGCGCTTGAGGATGGCCTCCATGTCCAGCGCGGCGAAGTCCTCCGGCGATTCGATCACGTGCCCGGCAATGCCCATAGCCTCGGCCATGGCCGCATAGTTGATCTGCGGCAGCTCGAAGGCCACGCGCTCGGCTCCGGCCAGACGCTGGCCATGCTTGACCATGCCCAGGGCCGCATCGTTGAGGATCACGAAGACCACGTTCAGGCCTTCCTGCGCGGCCACGGTGATCTCCTGGCCGTTCATCAGGTAGCTGCCATCGCCGGTGATGCACACCACCGGGCAATCCGGTTTGCCACGGGCAATACCCACCGCCGCGCCGATGGCCCAGCCCATCGGTGCGAAATCCATCAGCACCCGCAGCCAGCCGGCGTGATCCTGGCGGCGCTCGCCACGGCGGTCACCGGCACCAGCCGGCCCCGAAGACACCAGGCCCACGCGGCGGTTGCGCAGCTCCAGGTAGTGGATGGCCCAGGCCGTGCTGTTGCCCGCGTCGGCCACGAAGCGCGTGGTGGGCGGAAAGCGCTGCGACAGCTCGTTCATCAGGCGCTGCGGCTTGATCGGCGTGTCGTCCGCCATCACCTTGTGCGGCTCGTTCAGGTGGACCTTGTCGGCCGCATTGGCCGCGATGCGCACCTGGCCCATCTCGACACCGCCCCAGACATCACCCCAGCTGGCCTGCTCGATGTGCATCATGTCCAGCAGGCGCTCGAACACCGTGCGGATGCGGCCGCGCACGTGCTGGCGCGCCATGGGCGAGCGCAGCAGGTGCTCGTCGGTGGCATCGATGTGCACCATGCGCTGGTTGAGCACGCTGTCGCTCCAGGCGGCGCTGGTCCACTCGCCCAGGCTGGTGCCCACGGCCAGCACCAGGTCCACATTGTCGCGCAGGGCCTTCTGGGCCGACACGTGGCCGGCGAAGCCGAACACGCCCCGGTACAGCGGATGGTGCGGGTGCACCAGGCCCTTGGCGTCCGGCGTGGTCACGAAGCTCGAATCGGTCAACTCGGCGAAATGCATCAGCGCGTCGATGGCCTCGCCACAGCCGCCGCCGATGATCAGCACGGTCTTGCTGCTCTGGCGCACCAGCTGGCACAGGCCCCGCACCGCGTCCTCGTCGATCATCGACGGCTTGGCCATCAGGACTTTCAGGCTCGCGGGCGACAGCCGCTGCTCGATCTGCGTGCGCAGCAGGTCCACGGGGATGGACAGGTGCACCGGGCCATGCGGCAGCTGCGAGGCACGCATCAGCGCATTGACCAGCTTGTTCTCCAACTGGTCGGCATGCGAGACCAGCGTGCTGTAACGCGTGCAGTGGCGGAACATGCCCACGGTGTTGACGCCCGTGCAGGCAGACTCCTGCAGCGCGCGTTTGCCGAACAGGGGCAGCGAGGGCTGGCCGGTGATGGCCAGCATCGGCACGCTGTTGTCGTAGGCACAGGCCACGCCGGTCAACAAGTTGGTGGCACCAGGGCCGGAGGTGGCCACACACACCCCCAGGCGGCCTGTTTCACGTGCATAGCCATCGGCCATGAAGGCCGCCCCCGCCTCGTGACGCGCCAGCACCGGCCGGGGGCCGCCCCGCCGCATGCTCACGGCCAGCGCGTTGTACAGGGGCTCGACCGCCCCACCTGGCACGCCGAACACATACTCCACCCCGATGGCTTCGAGGTAGGAGACGATGAGGGTCGCGGCCTCAGTGGTCTGCGGGAGGGACGAAGGCAAGACTGGAAAGTCCGCCTCGGGTACTGCTGCCAATGACTTCACGTTGCTTCTCGCAGATCAGGGGCCGCATCAACAAACAACACCCATTGCGGCCTTTGTGTAACAAAATGATGCCCACTGATGGCCAGCGCGTCATCCCCCTTCTCATGGGAGAACTGCGTGAATGCGGGGGGCAAACCCAAAAGACTCGCTAAGCTATGGGGATATGCAAGCAAGAGAGCGGGATGGAGGAGTCCGTGGTGGTAGCGTGCAGAGCGTTCTGGGTGGCCCTGCGAATGGCAATGCTGGGTCTCTGGACGCTGCAATGGCCCGCGGCCCAGGCGGGCCCGGATGACGCCACACGGTCAATCGCTGTGGTTTACCCTGATATCGGGGAGCCGTTCCGCAGCGTCTTTACAACAATCATCAACGGGGTCGAGGACCGCGCCAAAGGCCGTGTCCTGGGGTATCCGGTCAGTGCCAACGCCAGCACGGCGGATCTGGCCGCTGAACTGCGCAAGCGTGACATCCGCACCGTGATCGCCCTGGGCCGCAATGGCATGCGCGCCACAGCCGGCCTGGACCGTTCGGCCATCAGCGTGGTCGCCGGTGGCGTGCTGTCCGTGCCCGAGGCCGAGGCCCAGAACGCCACCGTCCTGAGCCTGGCGCCGGACCCTGCCCTGCTGTTCGCCCGCCTCAAGAGCCTGGTGCCTTCTACCCGGCGCGTGCTGGTCGTCTACGATCCGCGGCAGAACGGCTGGCTCATCAAGCTGGCCCGCGAAGCAGCCAAGGTCCATGGCCTGGAACTTGTCGCGCAGGAAGCCGACGATCTGAAAGCCGCCGTGCGCCTCTACCAGGAACTGCTGTCCTCCTCCGACGCCCGGCGCGATGCCTTGTGGCTGCCCCAGGACTCGATCACTGTCGATGAATCGGCGGTGCTGCCCCTGGTGCTGCGCGAAGCATGGAACCAGAGCCTGCCCTTGTTCTCCAGCAGCGTCGCGCACGTCAAGCGTGGCGCCCTGTTCTCGCTGTACCCGGACAACGTCGAGTTGGGCCGCGCCCTGGCCGCCACCGCATTGAATGCCTCCGGCACCACGGGCGCCCCAGCCCGCGGACTGCACCCACTCAAGGATGTCCTGCTCGCGGTGAACACCCGCACCGCCAGTCACCTGGGCATCAACCTGACCGCGTCTCCCCAACGCTTCCACCTGGTCTTCCCGGAGCCTTGAGATGACGAGCCACAGCACGCACTCCCCGCTGCCCACCGAAGACCGTACGTCTTTTGGTCTCCTGCGCCGCATGACCTTCCAGCGCCAGCTCAGCATCGCCGTGGCCGCAGGCGTGGTCCTGCTGGCCCTGTTCTCATCCATTGCCAGTGCCTGGCAGGGCAGCCGCCAGATCCGCGACACACTGATGCGCCAGGGCGCGCACATCGCCACCAGCCTGGCCGCGCAAAGCACGCTAGCTCTGCTGTACGCCTCCAGCGACAACGCCGCCGACCCCGTCAATGCCGCCCTGACCTTCCCCGATGTGCTGCGCGTCGAGATCCGCAAGGCCGATGGTGGCGTGTTGCTCGTGCGCGGGGCCGTGGGCAAGGACAGCAGCGCAGGCAACCTGCCGCTGCCACGCCTGCACCCGCGCGAGGCCTACCTGGAGGCAGAAACCGACGACACCTGGCGCTTCGTCGCGCCAGTGTGGACCAAACCCGCAGACACGCCCTTCGAGGTGGTGGCGCCCACGGAAGAGTTCCTGGGCTACGTGCGTGTGGTGCACAGCAAGGCCACGCTGGTGCGCATGATGGCCGACATCTTCATGGTGAACCTGGCCTGCGCCTTCTTCTTCGCCGCGCTGTTCCTGCTGGCCATCCGCTACCTCAGCCGGCGCATCTCGCGGCCCCTGAATGTGCTGTCGGCCGCCATGGCACGCGCCGAACGGGGCGAGGCCCACGTGCGCGCCGTGGTCGATGGCCCCAAGGACATCGAGCACATGGCCCAGGCCTTCAACCGCATGATCGCCGTGCTGCAGGAACGTGGCGACGAATTGCAGCGGCACCGCGATCACCTGGAAGACCTGGTGCGCGAACGCACGGCCGAACTGCGCACGGCCAAGGAGCGCGCCGAGATCGCCAACCAGGCCAAGAGCGCCTTCCTGGCCCGCATGAGCCATGAGCTGCGTACCCCGCTCAACGCCATCATGGGCTACGCACAGCTGCTCAAGATGGACAAGAGCCTGGGCGAACGGCAGGCCCAGAGCCTCAAGACCATCCACAGCAGCGGCGAGCACCTGCTGCTGCTGATCGTCGACATCCTGGATCTGTCCCAGATCGAGGCCGGCAAGACCGAACTGCACCCCGCGCCTGCCGCCGTCTCCACCTTCCTGCAGGGCCTGTCGGACATCATCCGCATCAAGGCCGAGGAAAAGGGCCTGAACTACGTGCTCGACTGCGATGCCAACGTGCCCCCGGCCATCGACATCGACGAGAAGCGCCTGCGTCAGGTGCTGCTCAACCTGCTGAGCAACGCCGTGAAGTTCACGGCCAAGGGCGCCGTGAGCCTGAGCGTGCGCCGCACCGACACGGCGCTGCACAGCACCATGGCCACCCTGCGCTTCGAGGTGCGTGACACTGGCGTGGGCATCCCGAAAGAAGAGCAAGCCCGTGTGTTCGAGCCCTTCGAGCAGGCCGGCGATGCCCACAGCCGCGCGGCCGGCACCGGCCTGGGCCTGGCCATCGTGCGCCAGCTGGTGCGCCTGATGGGTGGCGAGGTGCATCTCGACAGCCAGCCTGGCCACGGCAGCCGTTTCTGGTTCGAACTGCGGGTGCACTGCCCAGCCGTCGACACCCTGGCGCTGCCGCAACCGCTGTCTGCCGCCCCGCAAAGCGACATGACCGGGTACGAAGGGCCGCGCCGCACCATCCTGATCGTCGATGACGTCGAGATCAACCGCACCATGCTGGTGGACATCCTGCGCCCCCTGGGCTTCGAGACGGTGGAGGCGGCCGATGGCCAGGAAGCCCTGGACCGCATCGGCCAGTCACGACCGGATCTGGTGCTGATGGACCTGGCCATGCCCGTCATGGATGGCCTGCAGGCCACCCGCGCCCTGCGCAGCCTGCAGCTCACGCGCAACCTGCCCGTCATCGCGCTGTCGGCGAACGCCTCCAATGCAGACCGCGACGAGGCACTGGAAGCCGGGGCGCAGGTGTTCCTGGCCAAGCCTTTTGACCGCGCCGATCTGCTGCGCTGCCTGGGCGAACAGCTGGATCTGCGCTGGACAGTGCTGCCCAGCGCAGTCTGAGCTGGGGTCAGAACCTGTAGCTGGCCTGGGCGTAAACGGAGCGCCCGGGCATGGGAAAGTCGTTGGGCAGCAGCACACGCCCGCCCACCGAATCAAAGGGGGAGGGCTCGCGCACATCCTTGTCGAACAGGTTGCGCACGGACATGGTGAAGCTCCACGCGCGCGTGCCCATGTCGGTCTTGAGCGTCAGGTCCATCGTCTCGTAGCCGGGCAGGTCATCCCTGGGGTCGCCCGCCACACGCATGCGCTTGCTGATCCAGTTGACCTGCGAGTGCAGTGACCACCCGGGCGTGAACCGCCAGTCGGCCCGCGCATAGACATGGTGATGAGGCGAATTGCCCGCATCCTCGCCAGTGGCTTCGTCGGTGGACTCCTGGTAGGCGTAGTTGCCCGACAGGCGCAGCGTCTTGCTCAGCTCCCACTCGGCTTCGAACTCCATGCCATGGCCGTTCTGGTGGCCCGTGTTCTCGTAGGCGAAGTTCACCAGGCGGATGATGTCGCTCATCTCGTAGCGGAACAGGTTCACGCCCAGCTGCAGCCGGCTCATCGGCTGCCAAGTGAGCGCCGCCTCGATCGTGCGGATGCGTTCCGGGCTGAGGTGAGGGTTGCCGCGCACCACCGGGTTGTTGATGGCGTACAGCTCGGACATCGACGGCGCCCGGAAGGCTGTGCCGTACATCAGCTTGCCCGTGACGTTGTAGGCAGCATCCCAGACCAGGGCCAGGCGCGGATTGGTGGTACTGCCGAAATCGGAGTAGCTGTCATGGCGGATGCCGGCCGTGAGTGTCCAGTCGGCCGCCAGGCTCCATTCGTCCTGGGCGTAGGCGTAGCGCTTGTAGCGACCCTGCGGCTCCATGAAGGGCACGGTGTTGGTGACGTCGATCACGTCGCTGATCGAGCCCGTGCCGATGGGGGTGTAGTCGGGGTTGAAGTTCTTGACCTCGTTGGTGCGGTAGACCTCTTCCTTTTCCCAGCCCAGCCCGAAACGGATGCGATGATCCTCGAAACCCGTGTAGGTGGCTGATGCGCTCAGGCGCCCATGCTGCTCCCACTTGTCGGGGTTGCCGATCATGCCGTCGGCAAAAGGGCCGCCACCGGTGTTGAGCTGAGTGCCTGCCGGGAACAGCACCGCATCGGAAAACTCCTTGTAGTGCATGATGCTGGCCTGCGCAGACACGCCCCAGTTGGGCGCCACGGTCTTGTGCTCGTAGTTCAGCTCGGCACTGACGTTCTGGCTGTAGGAGTAACCCGTCGGGTCCAGCGCCGAAGCGATGCCCGTGCCGGAGCCCAGCTTGCGTTCGCGGTAGGCGAAGTGCGCGCGCCACTTGTCCAGGCTCAGGTCGAGCATGCCATCGAGGAAATCGCGGTCGTTGTAGACCCGGCCCGGTGCCAGCGAGGCGTTCGTGCCGTTGAGCGCATCCCAGGCGGTCTGGGCATCGGCGCGGACAGTGCTGTGGGCGCCGTCGGTGCTGCCGGTGCGCAGGTAGGCCGCGACATCCACCGGCCCCCATTGGCCGCCATGCAGGATCCAGCCGTCCTTGGTGTTGAAAGAGCCCACGCGCGCGCCCACCCGGGTGCCGTTGATCTCGCCGGCCGACTTGGTAATGATGTTGATCACGCCGGAAAAGGCATCAGCGCCATACAAGGCCGAGCCAGGCCCGCGGATCACTTCGACACGGGCGATGTTCTCGACCGGCATGCCGCCCCAGCCTGCGCCCCGATTGCCGGTGTAGACGGTGGTGAGGGGCACATTGTTGATCAGCATCAGCACCTGCGGGTTGAAGCCGATGTTGATGCCGCGGATGCCATAGACGGGGGCATAGAGCTGCGTCTCGCGCGAGACGTGCAGGCCGGGCACGGTTTCAAGGACCTCGTCAAGGTCGGTGGCACCGATGGCCGCGATATCCTCAGCCGTGATCACGGTGGCCACGGCCGGCGCGCGCGCGACCGCCACGCGCGAGCCCGTGGCAATGCTGACGAAGGACTTGTCCCCATAGGACATCGCCAGCTCTTCTTCATCTGAAGATTGGCCCAGGGCCGGCAGACTCACCAACCCCAGGGCAGACAGCATCAAGGCCAGACGGTTGGCCGAACCACGCCATTTGCCCACGAAGTGCCTGGATCGGGTCATGTTGATTGCTTCCATCGTCACGAAGGGCTGGCGTGACGACCCGTGTCCATCACCACCCCTTATCGCCGTAAGGATCCTCGGCAATATACGCGCTTTGTCCCAAATTGGAACAGCCAGCGCCAAGCCGGGGCACGTAACAGCACCTCAGTGTTGTCAAGCCACCAAAGCAGGGCACGGCAAGGGGTTCAGCAGATGCGCTCACGCGGTGCAGGGCACGATCTTGAACTCGACACGGCGGTCCAGCGCATCGCGTGCATCGTCGGTGGCGCTGCCCACGATGTTCTCGCGGAAGCCCACGCCCACGGCCTTGGTGCGGCGTGCCAGCTCAGGTGATTCGGCATCGAGCCGCTGCTTGACATACTGGGCCCGCTGCAGGGACAGGCTGTCGTTGGCCTGATCGGAGCCCGTCTTGCTGGTGTGGCCGACCACGTTCATGCACACCTTGGCCGCGCCGGCCTCGCGCGCGATCTGCCGGATCCACATGCCGTAGGCACCGCTGACACGCTGGTCCGACCAGAACTCGGTACCGCCCGGGTTGAAGAGGAACTTCACGCTCAGCAGGTTGTTGGCCACGCCAAAGGCCACCAGACGCGAGAAGGCCTTCTCGGCCTCGGCCGTGCGGCCCAGCTTGACGTTGGACATGTAGATGCCGTTGAGCACGCGCAGCTGCTCGCCCGCAGGCGTGGACAGCGCGTTCTGGTACTGGGCAAGGGCATCGCGGTAACGCTCGCCGTTGTACAGATTGGTCGCGTCGTTGACCAGGGCCGAGGTGGCGATGCGCTCCAGGTAGACACGGTCGGCCGGCTGCCCCGGCGCGGTGGCCGTGGTGCGGATGTAGCCCTCGATGACCTTGTCCTTCACCAGCACCGGGCTGTCCCGGTAGTAGGGCGTGGGGTTGGTGTCCAGGCCATCGTCGCGCGAAATGGCCGAGGCCTGTGCCACCACCTTGCCGGTGCGCAGCTCGGTCAGCGCCAGGTTCAGACGGAAGGACTTCTTGCTGCGACTGCCGGGGAGGCGGTTCATCGTGCCCGTGAGCAGGTACTGCGCCTTCTGCAGGTTCGGGCCCTGGAAGGGCAGGATCTCGAACAGCTCGGACTTGGCGGTCATGTGCGAGGTGACGCGCTGCTCGAGCAGGCGGGTCACACCGGTCTGCTGGCCGGAGTCGGCATCGATCATGTTGTCGAGCACCACGCCGCGCTTGGCGAGCTTGGTTTCGAGCTTGGCCAGGAAGGCGGGCAGTTGCTGCGTCTGCGCCACCAGGCCATCGGTGGCCTGCAGCACAGCCTGCTCAAAGGGCAGTTCGTTGTCGATGGCCGTGGCCTGCGGGGCGGCGCAGCCGCCCAGCAAGGCGTTGACGGACAGGGCCAGGCTGGCGGCCAGCGCGCCGAGCCAGCGGCGTCCCATGATCAATTTGTTCATTATTTGCACTCCGTTCTGAGGAAAGAGGTTTCACTCGCGGTGAGGGGTTCGAGAGAGGCTTTCTGGAGAAGGTCGGCACACCGCGCGCTCTTGTCCGGACCGGCCGCTGGACGCGCGGCAGGCGGCATCACGGCCGCAGGCTTGTCGGTCACGGGCTTCTCGGCCACGGGCTCCGGCGCTACGGGCCGCTCGGATGGGGCGGGTGTCGCTGCCTTGGGAGCCGGTGTGGCCACGGGAGAACTGGTCGGCGCCGGGCTGACCGTGTCGACACGGGCCGGCGGTGGCGCAGAGGGCTGAGGCTGGCTGTCCACCGCCGGCGGCGTGGGCTCGGCAGTCACAGGCGGGGCCACTGGCGCCANNCGGCCCGCCGAGGCAGCCGGTGAAGGGGCCACGGGGGACTCGCCCGTGGCCAGCGCGCTACCGGGTACGGGCCTGAACATGAACCAGGCCGCCACCACAGCCAGCGCCAGCAGCGCGGCCACGGCCAGCCCCCAGGGCATGGCACTGCGGGATGACGCCGGGACAGCCGCAGCCGCAACAGGGGCTGTGGCCTGCGCCTCAGGCACGTCAGGCATCACCGGCACCTCGGCCACCGGTGCTCTGACCACAGGCGCCTGCGTCGTCACAGGCGCCGAGGCCGGGGCCGGGGGGATCGCCACCAAGCCCAACGGGCTCGCCCCGCCTTCAGGGGTTTCGCCCAACAAGGCCGAGAACTCGAGCATGTCCTGAGGGCGGTCGGCCGGCTTGATCGCCAGTGCCGCATCCACCGCCTGCAGGAAAGCCTCACCGTAGTGCCCCCGCACCAGTTGCGTCAGCGGCACCATCGTGTCCTGCACCAGCCGCGTGGTGGCCGACACCGGCACTTTGCCGGTGATGGCGTAGCGCACCACGCCGCCCAGCGCGTAGACATCCGTCCATGGCCCCTGGGTGAGCGCGGGCACTTCGCCGTACTGCTCGATGGGCGCATAGCCCGGTTTGAGCACCACCGTCAGGGTCTGGTTGAGATCACCGATGACCTTGCGGGCCGCGCCGAAGTCCAGCAGCATGGGGCCGGTCTCGGTCAGCAGGATGTTGTCAGGCGCGATGTCGCGGTGCAGGCAGCTGGCCTTGTGCAGCAGGCTCAAGGCCTCCATCAGCGGCGTGAGCACCTGGCTGCGCAGCCAGGCCTCGTCAGGCGG
>DDJC01000062.1:0-44457 GCA_002339015.1 Burkholderiales bacterium UBA1834 | reverse complement strand
AGGGCATCACCATGTAGGCCGTGCCGTTGCCTTCCCAGAAGCGGTACACCTTGACCAGCGCCCGGTGATCGAACTGGGCCAGCAGCCGGGCCTCGTTGATGAAGCTGCGCAGGCCGGCCATGAAGGTGTCACGGTGGCGCTCAGACCTGATGGTCACGTCCAGCCCCATGCGCGAGCGCCCGGCCAGGGACGAGGGCATGTACTCCTTGAGCGCCACCTGCCGCTGCAGGAAGTGGTCGTAGGCCAGGTAGACGATGCCGAAGCCGCCTTCACCGATCACGCTGAGGATTTCGTACTCGCCCAGGCGCAGCCCCTCCGGCAGGGTGTCGCCGATGTACATGGACGAGGTCGCGAAATCGCTGTGGAAGCCGCTGGCAGGTCCGGTGCGGATCGTGGTGGCGCCGTCGTCGTCGTTCGGGCGGGTGGTGCTCATGGCGGGAGTGGGGAAGCCACCCACGCCCGGGGAGCGGGATTCCCTGGGCGATCGGGTCGCTGGAACTTCAGGCCGACCCGAACAGGTCTGCCCACGGAAAACTGTGTCGGATTCTATGCGGGCATCTCCGCCACGCCAATCCGCCACAAAGGGGGAGTGCGCGGTCTAGGGGGGCGGCGGCCGTCAAATGGCCGCCGGCGGCAGCAGCTTTTGCACTTCGGCAATGAACAAGGCGAAGTCCATGGGTTTGGTCCAGTAGCCCCGGGCGCCGCTGCGCAAGGCCGATTCGATGTCGTCCGGCTGGGCCTGCCCCGTGAGCATCACGACGCACAATCCCCGGGTGCGCGGATCGGCGCGCAGCATGGCCAGCACCTCCATGCCATCCAGATCAGGCAGTTTCACGTCCAGCAGCACCAGCGTCGGCCGCAGCTGGGCGGCCAGCTCCAGGCCTTCGCGGCCCGTGCCCGCATGGTGAAACGCCACCGCCGGCCAACGCCCGAGCAACTGCTGCACGATCACGGCATTGACCGGGTCATCGTCTACGCAGAGCACCACGCCCTGGCGCGGTGAATCCGGATCACTGAGCGACACCCCGGGCAAGGCCGCCGCCAGCGGCTCGGGCAAGGCTTCGTCGGCCGCACGCGGCAGGTGGATGCGCACCACCGTGCCGGCGCCCAGCGTGCTGTGCACCTCAAGCTGGCCCTTCATCAGGTCCACCAGCTGCTTGGTGAGTGCCATGCCGATGCCGGTGCCTTCGATGTGCCCATGCTCGCGCCCCAGGCGGTTGAAGGGCTCGCACAGCTGGTCGAGCTGCTCCGGGCTCATGCCAATGCCGGTGTCCTCGACCTGGATGCAGACCTGCCCGGCCTTCACCCCCGGGCGCACATCGATGTGCACGGAGCCGCCTTGGCGGTTGTACTTGACCGCGTTGCCGATCACGTTGAGCATCACCTGCCGCAGGCGCACCGGATCGCCCAGGATCTGCCGGTCGGCGCCCTGGCGGTAGTCGGCCGACAGGCTCACGCCGTGCCGTTCGGTGAGGGACTGCACCAAGGGCAGTACCTCGTCGAGCAGACCACGCAGCGACAAGGGCAGGCTCTGCACATTGAGCTTGCCGGCCTCGATGCGCGAGACGTCGAGCACATCGTTGATCAGGGCCAGCAGGTGCAGGCCGGCCTGGCGGATCAGTTCCACCTGGCGGCGGTGACGCTCCTGGAGGGGCTCGCGCCGATCGGCTTGCAGCAGCTGCGAAAAGCCCAGGATGGCGTTGAGCGGTGTGCGCAGTTCATGGCTCATGCGCGAGAGGAAATCGGTCTTGGCGCGACTGGCGGCCTCGGCGGTGAGCCGGGCTTGCAGGGCCTTCTCGGCCTCCAGTTCGGCGGTGATGTCGCGCACGGCGGCCATCAGCATGAGGCGCTCGCCCTCGCCGCTGCGGGAGATCGAGGCCTCGATGGGGAACTCCACGCCATCGGCTCGCAAGGCGGTCAGCCGCCGGGCCCGGGTGGTGCTGCCCTCCTGGATGTCGACGCCGGGCGCCAGGGCACGCAAGGTCATGTGCCGCGCCGGCTTGTCCTCCGAGGCGAAGGCCTCCATGAAAGCCGCATGCTGGTGGCGCAGGCGCTCAGGGATGAAACGCTCCACCGTGTGGCCCATGGCCTCCTGCGCCGATACGCCGAACAGGCGCTCGGCCGCCCGGTTGAACACGGCCACGCGCAGGTTGCCATCGACCACCACGATCGCGTCCATGGCGGTCTCGACAATGCCGGCCATGCGCGCAGCACCGTCTCTCAGGGCGCGCTCCATCGCCTTGCGCTCGGTGATGTCGACCACGATGGTGAGGATGCACTCGCGGCCCAGGAACTCGATGCGCTCGGCGTGGAACAGCACGTCCAGCCAACGGCCTGCCCGGGTACACACCTGGGTCTCGATGTTGTGCACCGCGCCCTGGGACTCGATCTGCGCATCCAGACGAGCCAGCTCCTGCGGGTCAAGCCCGACGCCCAGGGTTTGCCAGCAGCGCCCCAGCATCTGGCTGCGCACCAGCCCGTGGAACTCGCAGGCTGCTTCGTTGACTTCCAGGATCTGGCCATCGTCCAGCGCATGGATGGCAGCCGGCAGGGGCATGGCGCCGAACACCCGTTGCAGACGCGCATAACCGGCCTCAACGGCCTGCACGGCGCTGGCACGGGCGGCTTCGCGATCGGCGTTGTCCAGCGCAAAGGACAGGTCGCCTGCCATCTCATCGAGCAAGGCCACCACGGCCTCGTCGAACACGCCGGGCTCGCAGGCGTACAGCATCAGCAGGGCCACCACCACGCCACCGCGCCGAATGGGCAGACTGGCCAGAGCGCGCAGTTCGGGCGTGGGGCCTGGCCCGCCTGCATCGACAGGGTGTGGCCCGTGGGCCTCGGCCAGCAGGTCATTGCACACCACCACGCGACCGTCGAACAGGGCCTGCACGGGCGAGAGGTCTGGCCCGGCCAGCAGACCCGCAGACATGCCGGCAGACCATGCCGGGGCCTGGCCATACGAGGCGGCCATCACCGGCCCGCCCTCCCAGACAGCCGCCATCAGGGCGTGTCCGGTTTCCACACAGATGCGGCATATTTCGGCATGCAGGGATTCGGTGCCCTGCTGGCGCACGATGAGGCGGTTCGAACGGGAAACGGCCTCGTAGAAACGCGTCTGGCGCAGCGTGCGCGCCTCCTCGTCCTGCAGTCGCCGCAGCCACAGGCGCTGCTCCTCGAACAGGCGCTCCAGGGCCTGGCGCATGTGCTCCAACCGCTCGCCGAGGTGTCCGATCTCGTCATCGTGGCCGGGGGCCAGGCGCGCCTGAAAACGCCCTTCGGCCAGGTCATCGGCAAAGGCCCCGAGCTCGCGCAGGGGCCGCGTGATGCGCGAGTGCAGCAGCACCAGGATCAGCACCAGGGACACCAGCACCTGCCCGCCCACGGTGGCCGCATAGAACAGGCGCTGCTGGCGCAGGGCGGCCTGCTGCAGCCGGTCGTCCATGGACAGGCGCACATGGCCGATCAGCTGGCCTCTGAAGTGGATGTCATGCTGACGCTCGATCACCGTGGTGTGGGGTGCGGGTGGGCGCGAGATATCGATCAGCAAGCCGCGCGCATCGGCGTCGGTCACGACCACACGCACCACCTCTGGAGACCTCATCATGGCGTCGACGACATCCGCCATGGCGGCGTCGTCGAAGGTCCACATCACGTAGGGCAGGCTGGTGGACAGGACTTCCAGCCGAGAGGCCAGGATCTGCTCCTGCTGCTGGCGGGCCAGTTCGGGCTCCCGCACCCAGACCACGTAGCCGCCGATGACCAGCGCCGGCACGCCCAGGCCCAGAAATGCCGCCAGCGCCAGCAAGGCAAAAAGGGAGCGATGCGTGCGGCGACGCCGCAAGCCTGCCGATGCGCCACGCCCGCCGCCCTCGCTCAAGGCAACCCCAGACGGCGCCGGAACGCCTGCATCATGGAGCGGTAGCGGCCATCCCGCTTGAAGTCGCTCAGACCGCGCTCGAACACCTGCGACAGGCGGCGCCCATCGGTGTGAGTCTTCGAAAACGCCAGCCAGAAGTTGTCGGTGGAGAGCTTGCCCACGAACTTGACCTGGCCTCGAAAGGCAGGGTTGGCACTGATGCGCAGCTCACCAGGCAGGCGATTGAGCAGGATGTAGTCCACACGCCCGGCCACCAGCATCCGCAGCAATTGTTGATCGGAGGAGGCGCCGTAGCGGGTGATGAGCGGGTCGGTCATCACCTCGGTCGCGTAGGTGTAGCCCACCGTGTAGCCCACGGTACGGTGACGCAACTCGGCCACCCCGATCTCGCCACGCACGGGGGCATCGGCCCGCGCGAAGATCGCCAGGTCTTCGGCCAGCAGGGGGGTGGGCGTCCAGATGAAATCATCCTGGTTGGCCTGCGTCTTGCCCACACTGAAGCAGCCCGCCACCGACCCGTTGAGCGCGTAGGCCAGGCAGCGCGAGAACGGCACGGTCACGAAGTCGACCCGGATACCTTGGGCGGCAAAGACCTCGCGCACCAGGTCAACCGCAAAGCCCTGCGGCTCAGCCCCCTGGGGGCCGGCCACCGCCGACACGTAGGGCGGCCAGTCGTCTTCCGCCGCGATGCGGACGGTCTCTGCGCCGGCTCGGCACGGGCCTGCCAGCACCAGGCTAGCCATCAGGCACGCAAGAAAACGCATGGACAACAGGCCCTTGACAACAGGCTGGTGAAACGATGATCTCGCAGCATACCAGCCAGGAAGGTTCCGTCTTTGCGGACTTGTGTGTAGACTGAACCGATGGAATCAGACGCCGCAGCCCGCGCCGCCCTGCTCGCCACACTCGACCTGCTGGACAGCCCGGCCGAAGAAGAATTCGATCGCATCACCCGCCTGCTTGCCCGGGTCCTGGATGTGCCCATCGCGCTGGTCAGCCTGATCGACACGGACCGGCAGTGGTTCAAGTCCCGGGTCGGCCTGGATATCTCCGAAACCCCTCTGGCGGTGTCGTTCTGCGTGCATGCCGTGGCCGCCGATGCCCCCCTGGTGGTCAACGACGCCCGCCAGGACCGCCGCTTTGCGGACAACCCCCTGGTGCTCGGCGCGCCCTTCATCCGTTTCTATGCGGGGGTACCCATCCATGCCGGCAACGGTGCCGCGCTGGGCACCCTGTGTGCCATCGGTCGCCACCCCCGTGAGCTGCAAGCCGATGAACTGCAGGTGCTGCACGACCTGGCCTACATCGTCGAGCGCGAGCTGATCTACCGCGAGAGTTCACGCAACGTTCGCCAGGTCATCCACCACAGCGATGAACTCGTGCGGGAGAGCCAGTCCCGCCTCAAGATCACCTTCGAGCAAGCTGCCGTGGGCATCGCCCTGGTCGAACCGGATGGCCGATGGCAGCGCGTGAACGCCCGCCTGTGCAGCATCATCGGGTACAGCGAGAGCGAGCTGATGCGCCTGACTTTCCAGGACATCACGCACCCGGCCGATCTGCAGACGGACCTGCACCTGCTTGAACGGCTGATCCGCCAGGACATCCCCCACTACACACTGGAGAAGCGCTACATCCACAAGGATGGGCACCCGGTGTGGATCAACCTGACGGTGGCGCTGATCCGCAAGGCCGGGGGCGAGCCGCACTACTTCATCGCCATCATCGAGGACATCCAGAGCCGCAAGGACACCGAGGAAGCCCTGGCGGCGCTGCGCCATCAGCTCGAGATGCGCGTCCAGGAACGCACGCTGGAGCTGAGCCAGACCAACGAGCGGCTGGCCGTGGCCCTGCACCAGGGGCAGCTGGCTTCACGCACGCTGGCAGCCCGCGAGGCCGAACTCATGGCCATCCTGCGCAACGCGCCCGACGCCTACATCAGCATGGACGACGGCGGCCGGGTCACCGAATGGAACCGCCAGGCCGAGGTGATGCTGGGCTGGGAGCGCAGCGAAGCGATCGGCCAGCCCCTGGACCTCCTCATCGTGCCCGAAGCACTGCGCGAGGCCCATCGCCACGGCCTGCAGCGCTACCTGCGCACCGGTGTGGCCAAGGTGATCAACCAGCGGGTCGAGCTCAGCGCACTGCGCCGCGACGGCAGCGAGCTGCCTGTGGAGATCCGCATCACGGCCCTGCCCGGCGAGAACGGGCAGCTGTTCTGCGCCTTCATCACCGACATCACCGAGCGCAAGCGGCTGCAGTCCTTCCTGCTCGCGCAGGCGCTGCGCGACCCCTTGACCGGCCTGCCCAACCGCCGCGCCCTGCTGGAACGGCTGCCCGAGGCCGTGGCCCGCGCCAAGCGCTCCGGCCAGGCCCTGGCCGTGCTGTTCATCGACCTTGATGGCTTCAAGGCCATCAACGACCGCCTGGGTCACCAGAGCGGCGATGCCGTGCTGCAGCAGTTCGCCCAGCGGGTGGGTACCTGCATACGGCGCAGCGATACCCTGGCCCGCCTGGCAGGCGACGAGTTCGTGGTGCTGCTCGAAGGCATGGCGGATCCGGAGCAGGATCCGGCACAGGTGGCGCGCAAGATCCTGGCCGTGGCAGCCGAACCCTTCGGGTTGGGCGAAGGCGTCCAGGGCCGCATCGGTGCCAGCATCGGCATCGCGGTCTATCGGCGTGGTGACCTGGAGGACAGCGACCTGCTGCTCAAGACGGCCGACGAGCGCATGTACCGCGCCAAGGCCGAAGGCAAGGGCCAAGCCTGGATGGCGGCAAACAGCCGTGAGCCTTTCGTCAAGCTGAACAACAGCGACGACTCCATCTGATTGCCCACGTTTTCCCTACCCCCCTTTGCGGGTAGGCGGCGCCCAAGCGCCTTACCGATGGATACAGTTCAGCCCTCATCGGCGGTCGGCCCATGTCTGCCCGTCGCGCTCGTCGCCTTCTTGCCCTGGACATCCATGCAGCTACAAACCTCCCGATCACGTACCTTGCTGGGGCGCACGCTCACCGAATGGTTGTCCAGCCTGCCGGTGTTCACCCTGCTGCTGCTGACCCTGATCATCGGCACCGGCGAGATGGTGCATGGCCAGTTGCTCAAGCTCGGCGAATCGATGTTCGGCGATCAGAAGGCTCAGGTACAGTACTTCATGCTGCGCGGCGAGGCGAGCAAGCCGGCCTGCACCCCCACGCTCGACATCGAGGCCGAGGTGCAGCGTCAGATGACATCGACCAGCAGCTCCGATGACATCGACAGCCTGTTTGGTGACACGCAGAAGGACCCGGCTGCGCTGCGCCGCTCGCTGCAGGAGTCGAACAAGATCTGCCAGTTCAAACACGACCTGTACGACCGCATCAAGGATCACCAGACCCCGCAGGTCAAGCTCTACCGTACCATCGAGACGAGCTTCTTTGCACTCTTCGAGCTGGGCACCAGCAACCGTTCGCTGATCCTGCTGCTGATGGTGGGCATCGCCGCGGTCACCACCACGTTGAACTTCCACCACATCGGCATCCGTCCCGGCCACTACAGCCGCGACTACTGGCTGGGCTCCGTGGCGATGAGCATGGCCTCGGGCCTGCTGCTGTTCTCCTGCGTACGCTATTACCAGATCCTTCTGGGCTCAGGCACGGCGATCGAGCACGAGCTTGTTCACTGGATGTGGATGGGGCTGTTCACCACATTGCTCTTGATCAACCTCAAGCGCGTGATCTGGTGTCCCAAGTCGCCTCATGGCGAAGGCTCCTGGGGCATGGCCTTCCTGTCCATCCCCCTGTTTGCCCACATGGCCATCCTGTCGGGCACGTACTTCCTGCTGCACGGTCATCCGGCAGGCCTGGCCATCTACATCAACCAGCTGATGGAGCTGCCCAGCATCTTCATGAACCTAGGCCTGTTCATCTGGGCAGGCATGCTGCTCAAGCAGAGCCGCATCGTCGACCTGTTCATGAATGTCTTGCGGCCCTGGAAGCTGTCGCCACAACTGCTGACCTACATCATCTTGCTGGCCGCGGCAGTGCCCACGGCCTACACCGGCGCATCGGGCATCTTCGTGATCGCTGCTGGCGGCATCATCTATCACGAGGTCAGGGCTTCGGGCGGCACGCGCCAGTTCGCGCTGGCGGCCACGGCCATGTCCGGCTCGCTGGGCGTGGTGCTGCGTCCCTGCCTGCTGGTGGTGCTGATTGCGGCGCTCAACAAGCAGGTCACCACGGCAGGGCTCTACCACTGGGGCTTTTATGTGTTCCTGGTGACATCCACCCTGTTCTTCCTCGCCTCACAGCTGCTGCGCACCGAACGCGCCGCCATCGAAGCGCCCGGGGTGGCCATTCCGGCCATGCTGCGCCAGATCATGCCGCTGGCGCCCTACATCGCCGTGGTGGTCATGATCGTGGCGCTGTACGAGTTTGCGCTGGACACCAAGCTCAACGAAATCACCGCCCCGACCATCATGCCGGTGCTGATGATCATGATCCTGGTATTCGACAAGATCCTCAATAAGGGGAGGGTCGAGATCACGCCGGACTATGCCAGCCACCGCCAGAGCGGCGTGGAGTCGTCCATCCGCTTCGCCACCAACGAAACCATCGGCCACATCGGCGCGCTGCTGTCCCTGATGACGCTGTCGCTGGCGATGGGCGGCGTGATCGAGCGTTCGGAGATCATGAACCTTGCACCCAAGGTGTTCGAGAACCACTGGACGGCGATGGCCTTCCTGGTCGTCGTCAAGGTGATCCTGGGCATGATCATGGATCCGTTCGGCGCGGTGCTGTTGGTCTCGGGCACGCTGGCCCCCATCGCCTATGCCAACAACATCGATCCGGTGCACTTCTGGATGATGGTGCTGGTGGCCTTCGAACTGGGCTATCTGCTGCCGCCGGTGGCGCTGAACCAGCTGCTGACGCGCCAGGTGATCGGTGAGGCCGAGGTCAACACCGCCGACAGCGAGGTCAGGCAGTTGGGCTTCTACCGCCGCTACGAGCGCTGGATCCTGCCGCTGTCCGTGATGACAGTGGGCCTGTCCATCGTGGCCTTCGGTCCGCTGCTGATCAACGACACGCCGTCCCTGCACTTCATCAAGGACTGGTTCGTCCTCCCGGCGCACTGAGCGAGCGGCCACACTGCCAGGCTCAGGTCTGGCAGATCTGCAACGCACCGGCCAGCTGCTCGAACTGCTCCGGCGGCATGGGCGCGCCGAACAGATAGCCCTGGTAGGTGGTGCAGCCCAGGCACCGCAGCGCCTCACGCTGTGCCTGGGTCTCCACGCCTTCGGCAATGACGCTCAGCCGCAGCGCCTGCGCCAAGGCCACGATAGAGCGGGCAATGGCCGCATCGCTGGGATCCGTCAGCACATGCCGCACGAAGGACTGGTCGATCTTGACCTGGCTGAGCGGCAAACGCTTGAGGTAAGTGAGCGATGAATAACCCGTGCCGAAATCGTCGAGCGAGAAGTGCACGCCGCAGGCCTTGAGCGCGCCCATGCGGGCTACCACGGCCCCCACATCGTCGATCAGCACGCTCTCGGTGAGTTCGAGCTTGAGCCGCCGCGGGTTAGCCCCGCTGCGCTGCAGCGCCATCACCACCCGGTCCACGAAATCAGGCTGGTGGAACTGCCGCACGCTCACATTCACCGACAGCGTCAGGTGCTTGAGCACCGGGTGCCGAGCCCAGGTGGCCAGTTGCTGACAGGCCTGCATCAGCACCCAATCGCCCAGCGGCAGGATCAGGCCAGACTGCTCGGCCACGGGGATGAACTCGGCCGGCGATACCAGCCCCCTTTGCGCGTGGCGCCAGCGCAGCAGCGCCTCTGCCCCCACGAGGCCGCCGCCATCATCCACCTGGGGTTGCAGGTGCAGCATGAACTCGCCGCGCTGCAGGCCTCGGCGCATGTCGGCCTCCAGCGCCGTGCGCTGGCTGATCGCTGCCTGCATGGCCGGATCGAAGAAGCGCAAGGCATTGCGTCCAGCCGACTTGCCCTCGTACATGGCCAGATCCGCCTGCTTCATCAGCTCTTCCAGGCTGACCAGGGCATGGCCTGCGCCGAACAGGGTCACGCCGATGCTGCAGGTGCTGTGGTGCTCGTACCCTTCGAGCTGACAGGGGCGTGCCAGCACGTTGAGCAGGCGCTCGCCCACCTCGCGCGCCTGCGCCGCCGATGCCTGCGGATCTGCGCTCAGCGCCTGCAGCACGACCACGAACTCGTCACCGCCCAGGCGGGCCAGGGTGTCGCGCTCGCGCAGGCAGCCCTGCATGCGGGTGGACAGCTGCTGCAGCAACTGGTCACCCATGTCGTGGCCCAGGGTGTCGTTGAGGGACTTGAACTCGTCCAGATCGATCAGCAGCACGGCACCCGCGTGGGCCTCCAGGGCACTGCTCTGCAGCGCCTGCTGCAGCCGCTCCTGCAGCAGGCGCCGGTTGGGCAGGCCGGTGAGCGAATCGTAGAACGCCAGTTGCTCGATGCGGGCTTCGGCCTGCTTGTGTTCGGTGATGTCGGTGAAGCTGCCCACGCAGTAGGTGGGCTCGCCATGGGCAGCGCGCACCATGGTCAGGCTCAGGCGCTTGGGGTAGGCCTCACCGCTCTTGCGCAGGCTCCAGAGCTCACCCACCCAGCGGCCCCGCTCGGCCAGCTGGCGGCCGATGGCATCGTACAGATGCGGCTCGTTGGCATCGCTTTGCAGGATGCTGGCTGGCAGGTGGCGCACCTCCTGAAGGGTGTAGCCGGTGATGTCGCAGAAGGCCTGGTTGACCTGCAGGATCATGCCCTGCTCGTCCAGCACCATGATGGCATCCTGCGATTCGAAGGCCGTGGCCGCCAGCCTCAAGGCGGTGTCGGCGCGGCGCATGCGCA
This sequence comes from Burkholderiales bacterium UBA1834, assembly GCA_002339015.1. Lineage (GTDB taxonomy): Bacteria > Pseudomonadota > Gammaproteobacteria > Burkholderiales > Burkholderiaceae_C > Aquabacterium. Next base: position 33,729 of record DDJC01000062.1, on the reverse strand, counting down.
CCTCGGCATCGCGCACCCGCACGTACATCACCATCAGCATCAGGGCCACAGTGGCAGCGCCCGCGCCGGCCACGTTCATCAAGAGATGTGCCGATGGCTCCGGCCTGTCCTGGCCGTGCGCCTGCCCAGCCAAGGCAGCCAGGCCGTCATCGCCCGCCGTGAGGCCACGCGCGGCGATGAAGACGATCAGCAGGACAACAGCCACCAGCGATACCGCCGAGGGCAGCAGCACATGGCGCACCAGGCGCACAGGGGGATCGCTCTGATCACAAGGAAGGGGACAGGCCGCTTCTTCCTTGCTGGTGGGCAGCACCCAGTTGGAGGTGTTCATGGAACCCGCCTGTCTGAACAACAAGCCGGGGGCCGCCCCATGGCGGGAGCATCGGCGAACGAAGGCGACACTGGGTAAGGAGGGTACAACATGGCTCAAGACAGTCGGGGCCATGCTAGGTTGCTGCCATGCGCGGCAGCTTGATCTGTCACAAGCCTGATGACTCATGTCCGACAATGGCAATGCGTGGCGATGTGCACAGTGGATCAACAGCGCTGGATCGCGGCAGGGGGTACCGAAGGGGCTCAAGGCCATGGGGCGACGGCGGCGGGCCATCATGCCGAAAAGGCCCCCTGGCCGAGGGGAATGCCCGGGGCGCGCAGGTCGGCTTGGCAAGACGATGTACGGTAGATGCCAACACCGACCCTTCACACCGGGAGACCGCTCATGGCGCCCGACGCCACCTTTTCACCGGCACCATCGACGCCCACGCACGGCGACACCTGCGGGGCCCCCGCCCTGCCCGACTCGCCCCTGCGCTTCATCCTGCATTTCGTGCAGCGCTACCGTGGGTGGTATGTGCTGATCACGGTGCTTGAAACGTTCAACGCGGTCTGCGGCATCTTGCTGCCTTATGCCCTGGGCACCATCCTCAAGGCCGTGACCGACAGCCAGGGCCAGGCCTCGGCCACCCTGTCCAGCCTGAAGGCGCCTGTGCTGCTGTTCATCGGCCTGTGCGCGGGCGAGGTGCTGTTTGGCCGTCTGGCAGGCGCGGTGCAGGTGCGCCTGGGCCCCCGGCAGCGCCAGCAAGTCGTGCGCGAGATCTACCACTACCTGCAGCACCATTCGCAGCGCTACTTCAGCAACCACTTCGCCGGGGCCCTGGCGCATCGCATCAGCGAGACTGCGCTGGGGGTCACGCAGACCCTGTGGTCGCTGATCACCGAGTTCTGGCCCACCACCATCGTGCTGGCGGTGACGGTGGGGCTGCTGTTCCACGCCCAGCCTTCGCTGGGCTGGTTCGCGCTGGGCTGGACGGTGCTGTTCGTGGGTCTGTCCTACCTGCTGGCCAGGCGCGCCCGCGCGCACGTGATCCGGGCGGCGGCCGCGCGCAGCGACACCACCGGCGCCGTGGTCGACTCGGTGACCAACCTCACCAGCGCCCGCCTGTTCGCGCGCCTGGCCCATGAACGCACGCACCTGGAAGGCCACCTTGGGCGCGAACTGGCCGCCATCCGCATCTCCAACGGCTATGCCGAGCGCGTGCGCTGGTTCCAGTTCACGGCCGCGGCCGTCTTCAAGGTCGGGCTGCTGTGCTTCGCGCTGCAGCTGTGGGCGGATGGCCGCATCGGCGTGGGCGATTTCGTGATGACCGTGAGCCTGTCGCTGATGGTGATCAACGAGGCGCGCAACCTCAGCCGGCGCTTCCTGGAGTTCTTCGAGTACGTCGGCAATGTCGCCAATGGCGTGCACACCATCGTGCGCCCGCACGAAGTCGTGGACCCGCCGGGTGCCCGCGAAGCCACCATCGAGCAGGGTCATATCCGCTTCGAGTCGGTGCGCTTCGGCTACACACCCGAGGCCCCGGTGTTCGATGGCCTGAGCGTGGACATTCCCGCCGGCCAGCGCGTGGGGCTGGTGGGCCTGTCAGGTTCGGGCAAGTCCACCTTCGTGAACCTGCTGCTGCGGCTGTACGACCCGCAGGCCGGCCGCATCGTGATCGACGGCCACGACATCCACACCCTGACGCAGGACTCGCTGCACAGCCAGCTCAGCCTGATCCCGCAGGACCCGAGCCTTTTCCACCGCTCGCTGATGGACAACATCCGCTACGGGCGCATCGAGGCCAGCGACGACGAGGTGATCGAAGCAGCCCGCCAGGCCCATGCCGACGAGTTCATCAGCAAGATCAAGGACGGCTATGCCTCGATGGTGGGCGAGCGCGGCGTGAAGCTCTCCGGCGGGCAGCGCCAGCGCGTGGCGATCGCCCGGGTGGTGCTCAAGAATGCGCCTGTCCTGATCCTGGACGAAGCCACGTCGGCGCTGGACTCGCTCACTGAGCAGGCCATCCAGGAGACGCTGGAACGTGTGATGAAGGGCAAGACCGTGATCGTCGTGGCGCACCGGCTGTCCACCATCGCGCACCTCGACCGCATCCTGGTGTTCGACCAGGGCCGCATCGTGGAAGACGGTTCGCACACGGAGTTGCTGAAGCAGCGCGGGGCCTACTGGCAGCTGTGGAGCCGGCAGGCAGGCGGCTTTCTGTCCGATGATCCGGATGGCACGCCGCATCGCCCTGCCGCAGCCCTGCTGTGACCGGGCCTGTGCCGTATGGACCATTGAACCTGGCCGTCACTCGGCTCGATGGCAGACCACGCACAGCTTGTTGCCATCCGGGTCACGGAAATAAGCGCCGTAGTAATGGGCGTGGTATTCGGGCCTCAGGCCTGGTGCGCCTTCGCAACGGCCACCAGAGCGCAGCGCCAGCGCATGCACCGCATCGACCTGCGCCCGCGACTGGGCCATGAAGGCGACCATCTGTCCGTTGCCATGCTGATGCGGCTGCTGGTCGTGAGGTCGGCCGATCAGGAAGAACGGCCGCGGCTCCGGTGCGGATTGCCAGCCAGCCCATGGGCGTTCGGCCTCCTGGAACCGCAGGCTGACGCCCAATGCGTCAAGCACTGGCGTATAGAAGGCCATGGCCCGATCGAAATCGCTCACGCCCACCATCACATGCGAGAACATGGGGCAGCCCCTCTTTCGCGTTGATTGTCGACCTCACTATAGGCCCTCAGGTGTCCGAAAACCAGGTGCAGGTCAGCGCCGCGCTGTCCAAAAGCGGCGTGAACACGCGCACGCTTCGCTGCGAGAATAGCGTCAGCGAAATGGCTACCGAGCAGACAGTGTCCGTCCATGTCGCTGCATCGACCACCACGGGTGGATCGGGCAGTAGGGGTGGCGGCGCCGTCGGGTGGGGTGGACTGCTGGCAGGCCTGTCGCCGTGGGCTTTTCAATCGCGCTGCCATGCAAACGGCTGGCGCGCGTGATCATTTCAATTCCGAAAGCACTGACCATGTCCGAAACCTCCACCCGCCATGCCCCACTGTCGCAACGGCTCAAGCATGAGACCGCTCCGCAGCATGAACAGATGCACCATTTGATGGAGAAGGCGCAGCCTTTCTCGTCCCGGGCGCAGTACGCCAAGTTCGTGGCCGTGCAGTACCTCTTCCAGCGCGATGTCGAGCACCTGTTTGACGACCCGGCCGTGCAGGCTGCCGTGAGTGACCTGTCCGAACGTGGCCGCGCCACGGATTCCCAGGCCGATCTGAACGATCTGCAGGCGCCCGTGCCGCAGGAGCCGATCGTCACACAGGGCGTGCGCGCCCCGGAGGCCCTGGGCTGGCTGTACGTGTCCGAAGGCTCGACCCTGGGCGCGGCCTTTCTGCTCAAGGAAGTGAACGAGAAGCTTGGCCTGAACAGCGAGTTCGGGGCCCGCAACCTGGCGGCTTACCCTGAGGGGCGCGCCAAGACCTGGAAGCGCTTCGTCGCTGCGCTGGACGCGCCCGAGCTGGCCGATGTGCAGGACCGTGTGATCGCCGGCGCCCTGGCCGCCTATGGCCGCTTCGGGCAGTTGCTGTACACGCAGTTCGGTCTGGATCAGGTCACGTCATCGGCCGCGTGAACCAAGGCCTCCAGCAGCTCATCCACGTGGTAGGGCTTCCTGAGCATCTTCACATCGGGCTCCGGGGCCTGCGCGGTGTAGCCGGACGCCAGCACAACGGGCAGTCCTGGCTGGTGCGCATGACACCACCGCGCCAAATCCAGGCCCGTCATGTTGCCGGGCATCACCACATCACTGAACACCACGTCAAATTTTCCGCCATGCTGCAACACGCTCTTGGCCTCGTCCGCGTTGGTGCAATGCTGGACCGAGTGGCCTGCCCCCCGGATGGCCGGCACCACGACGGAGGCCACCAAGGGATCGTCCTCGACCATCAGCACGCGCAAGGGCCCGTGCCCCATGGCCGATCTGATCGAAGCATCCAGCGCGGCCGGCGGAGCTTGCGTGGTGGCCGGCAGCAACAGGCTCACCGTGGTGCCACGGCCAGGCTCACTCGTGATGCGTGCCTCGCCGCCAGATTGCCGAGCAAAGGACTGCACCTGGGCCAGTCCCAGACCTGAGCCCGATCCCACAGGCTTGGTGGTGAAGTAGGGATCGAAGGCCTTCTGCAAGGTCTGCGCAGACATGCCGGGGCCATCGTCCGTGACCTCCAGGCGCACGAACGCTGCTGCCGTTGGCGCTTGCTGTCCTGGGTCATCCGTCGCCACCGCGGCCGCCCGGATGTCGATGCGCCCCCCGTCCTTCATGGCATCGCGCGCATTGAAGATCACATTGAGCAAGGCCAGCTCGAACTGCGTCGGGTCCACGAACACGGCCGGCGTGCCGGGCTTGACATCTGCGTGCAGGGCCACATTCGCACCAGCAGCCTTGCTGGTGAGTTCGCTCACCTTGAGCAGAAAATCATTGACGTCCACCGGCACGGGCTCCAGCGCCTGGGCCCGACCGAAGGCCAGCATCTGCTTGACCAGGCTCGTGGCCTTGCCCGTGGCCCGCGAGGCGGCTTCGAGCATCCGCCGGGGCGGCCCCTCAGGGGTGGTGGGCAGCAACAGATGGTGTGCCGCGCTGATGGTCTGCAGCAGGTTGTTGAAATCATGGGCCACGCCACCGGCCAGTCGGCCCAAGGCTTCACGCTTCTGGGCCTCCGCCAGACGCACCTGGACTTCAGCCGTGCGCGCCACGGCTTCGCTGACCCGGGCCTCCAGGATCTCCGCAGACTGCCTGGCCCTCACGCCAGCATCGTGCAAGGCCTTGCCAACCTCATCGGCCTCGAAAAGACCGGTTCTGGGCGGGGAGGGCACGAGCTCGTGCACCAGATCGTCGGCGGCGGCCTTCAAGGCCAGGATGGGGCGGCCGATGCTGCGCGCCACATACAGCGCAAACATCAGGCTCAGCATCAGCAGGATGCCGGCCAGGCCCACCGCGTCGATGGCGGCCTTGCGGGCCTGCTGCTCCAGATTCGCCAGCGGCAAGGCCACCACGGCGTACCATCCATGCCGGTTGGGGGCACTCAGGTAGGTCAAGGAGGGCACATTGTCCAGCGTGACACTGGGCTCGAAGCCGGCCCGGCCGGCCAAGGCCCGCGCCTTCAGCGGCCCGGTGGCATGACGGCCGATCCACTTGTCCGGGTTCCTGCTGCGCGCCATCACGCGCAGATCCTTGTCCATCACGGCCACCACGGCATAGTGCGTCGCGGTCCTTTCGTTCACGATGGTCTGGAACACCTTGGGCTCGAACGCCACGGCCACGCCATACCGGACGGGCTGTGACTTGGGAATGGCCACGACGCCAAGCACCGGCCTCTTGATCACCGGCCCCTTCATCGAGAAGTAGATGTCCTCACCTGCGGGCAGCCAGGGATCGCCTTCTGCCATGGGGATCGAGAAACCGGGCTTGTAAGGGAGCGCCGTGTTGAGCAGTTGATGGGTGCGCGTGAGCAGCAGTGCCCAGCTCCCCGTTCCCTGGGTAGCGCGCTCGGCCTCGACGTAGAAGCGCTGCAGGTTGCCCGTCTGCAGTGAACTGGACGAGCTGAGCGTGCGGGCCATCACGAAGCGCTTGTCGATTTCGCGCTCGATGGTGCCTGCAAGGTTGTCCGCCACCTTGCGGACTTCGGCCAGCACGGCGTCCCGCTGCTCGACATAGGCCGAGCGCGCCACGACGCCGATGGCCAGGGCCGAAGGCAGCCAGGCCACGAACACCAGCCAGAGCAGGCGGCTGCGGATCTTCACGGGCAGGAGGGTGATTGCATGGGTGCTAGCGTAGCACCGTCGCTGTCAACCCTCGCCACCTCCCACGCGGTCCACCAGGGACGACCATGACCCGATCGAGAAGAAGTGGGCGTAAGCCAGGGTGAGCCAGCCCTTGGCGCGCCAGGCCAGGAAGGTCTTGTCGGGCAGCTTGGCGAAGCGGTCCGCATCAATCTCCTTGAAGCCGGCCAGGCTCAGGCGTTCGCCGCTGCGCAGCGACACATCGGCGCGGTGATCGACCAGCAGGTCGGCCTCGACCAGAGCCTTCGCGAACGCCGCTGCCGCCAGATGCTGTGCCTGGTAGTCGCGGCAGAAGGTCAAGGCGCTGCGCGTCAGCGCCGTGGGCTCTCCCTGCTCATCGAACAGGGGGCGGTCACGTCCGGGCACCAGGGCCTGAGCCGCCTCGTCGATGCACAAGGTCAGCTCGGCACGGGCTTCATCCTCCAGGAAGATGAAAGGATAGCGCCGCACATAGGCCGGCACGTACACGCCAGCCGCCCATTGCCCATCGGCCCCCACGAACAGGTTCTGCTGCCCGCGCAGCCCGAGGATGGCCACGGGATGCGGGGTGGCTTCGTCGCTGAAGACGATGGGAAAGTGCCGTGCAGCCGTCGTCAGCTCTTCGGCCACCAGCGGCACCGCGTTCGTGGTGGCGGCGAAAGCGTAGCCGGGGTCGCGCGCCAGGGAGCGCTCGCCATGGGCACCGGGTGTCAGCACCCGGGGCGCCTTGTAGAACAGCGGAAAGGAAGCGTCAGTCATCCAGGATGTCCAGTTCGTTCTGGGCGCCCTCAGCGCACAGCCGGTTCGCCGGCATCGCGCTCGTCGGTGATGGGCGCCAACACGCCATTGTTCTGCAAATTGGCGGAGGCCACTGTCAGCACCACCGGATCCTTGAACACACCCAGCGCATCCGGCGACAGGCCGGTTGTCGAGAAGTTGCCGGTGAACAGCGCGCTCACGCCGGGCACGCTCGGGATCACGTTGCCAGGCAGGGTCGATGCCGCCAGCGAGCCGATCAGGTCGATCGGCCCCCAGGGCGTGCCATTCATGTAATACGGCGCATTGACCAGGCCACCGGCGATGCCGGCTGCGGCCATGGCGCCCGTGCGTCCGCCAATGCTGCCGAACATCTGCGCAGAGACGGCGGACGAGACCCGCAGGCGCCCCAGGTCGAGCTTGTGCTCGGCCACGACATCATCGCGTCCGATCGTGAGGACACCGGTCGGGCCGGCGGCCATGATCAGCGACGTGTTGCGGCCGATCAGGCCGGTCAGCGTGATGTCGCCATTCGTGGTCAGCTCGGCCGAGCCGCCCGGCAGGTAGGCCGGGGCCTCCAGGCTGATGGGGCCACTGGTCACGCGCACGACGGCGGGCAGGTAGACCGCTGCACCACCCGTCTGCGTGAAGCCGGTCGCGGCCTGAACCGTGGCGCCAGGCGCGAAGCTCGTGGTGCCCAAGGCGCTGGTGTTGGCAATCGAGAGCGCGCCCGTGGTCGCGGCAACCGCGCCCTCGAACACAAAGCCCATGCCCGACAGCTGCAGGCCGCCGATGTCCTCGGCCGTCAGCGCGCCGCGGAAGCGTGTCGTGCCAGCATCGGCGCTGCTCACCAGCTTGCCGATGCGCACTGCACCCACGGCATCGATGTCGCCCACGTCCGCGCGCAAGGTCAGCGTGTTGCTGGCAGGGCCGTCGACGGTGCTGCCGAACACCAGCGAGCCGCCGGTGCTGTGCAGGGTCGTGTCGTCGGTCAGCGCCAGTGCGCCGCTGTAGGTCTGGCTGCCCGTGGTCGACACGGAGCTGCCTTCCAGCGTGGTGCTGCCGCTGACGCTCAGCGACGACAGCGCCTGCGTGTCGCCCACATTACCCAGGACAGCGTTGCCCTGGATGGCCAGGCTCTGGCCGCCGGCCGTGGTGGCCTCCACGCCATTGAGCAGGGACACCGTCGAGCCGGTCAGCTCGACGTTGGCCGCCAGCGTGACGCGCTCACCATAGGTCTGCGTGCCCGTGGTGTCGACCGTGTTGGCCAGCACCACCGTGCCTGCCGTATCGGTCTCCAGCGAGGCCGCGCGAACCGGCGCGTTCAGACGGGTTTCGCCAGCGGTGCTGATTGTGAGCGCGCCCAGGCGGGTGGTGCCGCCCACGGCATGGTCGAACACCACGTCGCTGCTGCCAGCCTCGACCGTCAGCGCGTGCGCGCCGTCGATGGTGTCGTTGAATGCCAGGGCACCGCCGCTCAGGGTGATGTCCGCCCCCAGCGTGACCGCCCCGTTGTACGTCTGGCCGCCCGTGGTGGCCACGGCACCGCCCAGGGTGCTCGCACCGTTGACCGTCAGGCTCGACAGCGCCTGGGAGCCGCCCACGGTGCCCAGCACCGCGTCACCCTGGACCGTCAGGCTCTGGCCACCGGCCGTGCTGGCGTCCACGCCACCGGCCAGCGACACCGTGGTGCCGGTCAACGTGACGTTGGAGCTGAGCGTCACCTGTTCGCCGTAGGTCTGCGCGCCGGTGGTGTTCACATCACCTGCCAGCACCACCGTGCCCGGCACGTCTGTGCTCACCGAGGCCGCGCGCACCGACGTGAAGCGGGTCTCGCCAGAGGTATTGACCGTCAACGCGCCCAGGCGTGTGGTGCCACCGACGGCGTGGTCGAAGTCCACATCGCCGCTGCCGGCGTTCACCGTCAGCGCATGGGCACCATCGACCGTACCGTTGAAGGCCAGTGCACCACCGTCCAGCACCACATCCGCATCCAGCGTGAGCGCACCGTTGTAGGTCTGAGCCCCGGTGGTGTTGACCGCCGTGCCGCTCAGGGTGCTCGCGCCGTTGACCGTCAGGCTCGAGAGGGCGTGGTTGTCGCCCACGGTGCCCAGCACCGCATCGCCCTGAACCGTCAGGCTTTGGCCGCCGGCTGCGCTGGCATCCACGCCATGGGCCATGGAGACCGTGGTGCCGGTCAGCGTGACGTTGGCCGCCAGCGTCACGAGTTCACCATAGGTTTGCGTGCCGGTGGTGTTCACATCACCCGCCAGCACCACCGTGCCCGGCACGTCCGTGCTCATCGAGGCCGCGCGCACCGCGCCGACACTGGTTTCACCCGCGGTGTTGACTACCAGGGCGCCCAGGCGTGCCGTGCCGCCCACCGCGCCATTGAAGGCCACGTCACCCGTGCCGGCGTTCACCGTCAGCGCCTGTGCCCCGTTGACGGTGCCATCCATGGTCAGTGCGCTGGCCGTGAGCGTGGTGTCGACGCCCAGGGTCACCGCGCCGGTGTAATGCTGCAGGCCGCTGGTGTTGACGCTGCCGCCGTTGAGTACGATCTGCTGGCCTGCCACCGTCAGGTCGCCCTGGCTGGCCAGGGCCTGCGCCACCGTCACGGTACCGTTGCCGGAGGCCAGCGACACGTCGCCGCCCTCGCCTGCCGTGATGACGCCATTGGCGGTGAGGTTGCCCGAGGTGGCCACGTCGATGCGGCCATCGGCCGTCGTGAGCGTGCCGGTGGTCAGCCCACCCGTTGACGAGAGGAAGATGTCGCCCACGCCCGTGACCGTGGCATTCACCGTCATGCCCGTGGCATCGAAGGCCGAGCCGCTGCTGCCGATGCCGGTGCCGCTGGTGAGGTTCAGCACGCTGCCCGTCAGCGACGACGATGCCGTGAAGAGCTGGCCTGCCGCAGCGTTCAGCGAGATGGTGCCGCTGGCGCCTGCGTTCACCGTGCTGGTGGTCAGGTTGCCCGTTGTGGCCGTGAGCGACACAGCGCGATTGGCACCGCCCGCCACCACGCTCTGGGCCGTCATGCCCGTGGAGCTGGTGGCGGTGATGTCGCCGTTGTTCGTCTGCAGCGCGGTCTGCGTGAGCGTGCCGGTGTTGTTCACCGTCAGCGCGCCAGCGCCGGTCAACCCCGCGTCGAGGGTGTCTGTGGTGGTCGTCAGCACGGTGTTGCCTCCGGCCGAACCGCTGCGCACGTAGACTGTGTCAGCGCTCAAGCTCAGGGTGCGTGCCGCGGCGCCGCTGGCGCTGCTCACCACGTCGGTGCCGCCCGTCAGGCTCAGTGCGCCGCTGGTGGCCAGACCGGCCGTGGGCAAAGTCAGCGTGCCCGCAGCGCTCAGCAGCAGGTTGCCGTCTTGCGGCAGGCTGGCCGCGCTCACGTCCAGGTTGCCAGCGGAACGCAGGTAGGCCGAGCCGCCCGTACCCATGGTCAGGCCGGCCGCGCCCACCGTCCACGTGCCGGTGTTGACATTGTTGATGCTGACCACACGGTTCGCGCCAGTGGCCGTCAGGCTGTCGAGTTGGCTCACGTTCACGCGCAGCGGCGTGCCGGCGCCGGTGGAAAGGTCCGTGACCACACCGATGTCGCCGTTGGCCGTCAGCTGTGCCGCGTGGGCGCTCAGGTTCGTGCCCGAGCCACTGCCCAGGATGGCACCAGCCGAGTTCAGCACTACGGCACCGTTGTTGACGCCGGCCGTCACGCTGCCAACGGTGATGCCGCCGTTGCTGGTGCTCAGCGTCACGTTGTTGCCCACCGCGTCGGCCGTGGCCGCCACCGAGGTGGCCGTCAGCGGGCCTGCCGCATTGATGACGATGGCGCCACCACCAGCCGTCACCGAACTCAGCGTCACGCCATTGGTGTTGTTGTCGTTCACATAGATGCCGACACCGCCCGCGGCATCGCTCAGGGCCAGCGTATTGGCCGTGGTCTGCATGGCCATCAAGGCACTGCCCACGCCGCCCGCGCCCTGCAGCGTCACCGTGTTGCCGGTGATGCGTGTGAGCAGGGAACCGTCGTCCTGCACGGTGCCGCCCGTGCTGTTCGAGGTCAGCGACACGGGGCCCGAACCGGCGTTGATGTTGCCGGCGATCAGGTCCACATTCGCCGCTGTTCCATTGACGGTGATGGCACCGCCGCCCGATGTCGCGTTGGCAATCAGCAGGTCATGCGCCGTGCTCACGTTGATGTCACCCCCGTTGGTGGCCACGTTGGTCAGCACCGACGCACCGCTGGTACCCAGGTAGGCCGCACCGCCGTTGGTGGTCACGGACACGCGCTGGCCGTTGACGACCACGCGGTTGCCATTGGTGCCCACGCCATTGGCGCCGAACAGATTGAGGTCATAGCCCGTGACCGTGCCGGCACCCGTTGCCAGGATGCTGCCAGCGTTCGCCGACAGGTTCACGCCGCTGTAGCGCGCGTTCGCGCCGGCCGACACATTGTTGACCGTGATGTTGCCCGCGCTGGCCGTGACATTGATGTCATTGCCCACCGCATCGGTGCCGGAGGTCATCGACGTCAGCACGATGTGGCCGGCCGCGGTGACGTTGGTCGAACCGTTGGCCACCGAGGTGGTGAGCCCTCCGGCCAGGGAACCGGTGCTGTTGAGGTAGAGCGAGCCGGTGCCGGTGATGGTGGCATTCACGCTGTTGCCAGCATTGCCGTTGACGATGATCGGGGCCAGCTCGGTGCCGATGCCATTGGCGGCGGTCAGGTGGATCGAGGAGTTGGCGCCGGTACCGCTCAAGGTGACGTTGCCGGCCAGGATGCTGCCCACGCTGGCGGTGAGGCGCAGCGCACTGTTCGCGCCGTAGCTCATCGTGCCCAGCGTCAGGTCACCTGCCGTCGCCGTGACCGAGAGATCACCCGTGGTCGTGAGGTTGCTGAGGTTCAGCGAGCCGGCCTGCGTCAGGTAGACGCCGCCCGTCCCGGAACTGGCCGTCAGCGTGCCGACAGCCAGCCCCAGGGCCTGCCCGCTGGTACCGATGAAGCCATCGGTGCCCACCGCAGTCAGGGAGGCGCTGCCCGCGGTGATGCGCGAACTGCTATTGACAGCCGTGATCGCGCCGTCGCCGTTGTACAGGCTGGAGCGCAGGATCACCGATCCGGTGTTGCCCACATCGATGGCGCCGACGACAATGCGGCCGATGGCCTGGTAGTTGAAGTCCAGGCCGGTCGAGTCGGTCAGGTTCGTGAAAGTGGTCGTGGCGCCGTTGTCGCTCGCGTTCAGCACCAGGTTGGTCGCCGACACGCTCAAGGTGCCGCTGCTGGTCGTGCCCGATGATGTCGCCCGGTTGATCGACAGCGTGTCCAGATCCTGCAGACCCTGGATGTAGATGCTGCCCGGTGTATTGACCGAGAGATTCCCGGTCGACACGCGCAGCGCCGTGCCGGCGTCTCCGACCCCATAGCCCGAACTGTACCCGGCGTTCAGCGTCAAGCTGCTGCCGGCGACGAGGTTCGAGCCACTGGTGCCTGTGATGCTGCCTTGTGATGCCGTCAAGGTGACCGCGCCGCCGCCGTTGACCGTGTCCACGGACAGCGCACGACCGGCGGTCAGCGTCACCGAACCAGGCGCGGTCACGGTGTCCGCAGCCAGGCCGTAGCTTTCGCTGATGTTGATGCTGCCGACGGCGCCATTGGCCGCTGCAGCCGACGCCGTGAGGGTGGTCGTGCCACCGCCGTTGGCAGACAGGCTCACGGCCGACTGGTTGCCGATCGAGCCAGCAGCCGTCAGCGACACGTTCGTGGTTCTGCTGATCGAGCCGCTGAGGATCGAGCCGCCCAGGTTGTTGATGTTGACGGAGTTGCCGCGCGCATCGATGCTGCCCAGTGCGATGTCCCCGATGTCGTTGACCAGGTTGACATCGCCGTTGGCGCTCACGCCGCTGACCGAGGTCCGGCCATGCAGGTTGAGGTAGGTCGCGCCACCGTTGGCGTTGGCGCTCAGTGTGGCCACCGTGGCCTCGATGCTGTTGCCGGCGCCGGCGGCACCGATGGCACCACCGCTGCTGTTCATCGACAGGCCGGCCGCCTGGATTTGCGTGCCTGCCACACCGTCACCCGTGATGCTGCCGCCGCCGCGGTTGCTCAAGCTGACCGAGCCGGTGGTGCCGAGGTTCAGGTCGCCCACGGCGATCGCACGGTCACTGTCGAACGAGAAGGTCAAGCCTTCGGTGTCATTCAGGCTCGTCAGGACGGAGCCGGCATTGCTGTCGGTACCGTTCAGCAAGGTGTAGGGCGTGTTGCCCAGTACCGGCACCGACTGGATGGCGTAGGTGCTGGTGGTGGCCACCGGGTGCGTGGCGTTGATCGTCAGCTGATCGATGTGCGTATCTGAATCGATGAACACCGAGCCCGTGGCGTTCACCGTCAGCAGCGGAGACGACAGGTGGATCTCCTGGCCGAGCGCGCCGATGGTGCCGCCCGTGCCGCTGCCGTAGTTGGCCGTGGCCAGCGTGGTGCTGGCGGCGTTGATGCCATGCGCCGGGTTGCTGCCGGCGAGCAGGTCACGGTAGGTGGTCAGCGAGACCGTGCCGGTCTTCTGCACATCGACCAGCTCGATCACCTGGCCCTGGTTGGTGTTGAGCGAGAAGTTCAGGCCCGTCGTGTCATGGATCTGGTTCACCGTCGTGGTCGTGCCATCGCTGGTGATGTCGAAGGTCAGCTGCGGGGCGGTGACGCTGTAGGTCGGCGCTGCACCGCCCACACCCTGGGCGCTGGTGAACGACAGGCCCAGCAGGTCCTGCGCGTTGTCGACGAAGGCATTGGCGCCGGTGCTCACGTTGAGCACGCGCGCATCCGTCTGCATGCGCGTGGTGGCATCGCCCGCCACCCCCACCGAACCGGTGGCCAGCAGCGAGACGCTGTTGCCTTTCAACGTGGCGTTGCCGATGTTGGTGATCGAGGTGTTGGTCCCTGCACTTTGCAGCGTCAGATGATGGCCAGGCTTCACATCGCCCGCGCCGACCACGAGATCCACATCGGTACGCAGGCTGAAGTTGATGCCGCTGGCATCCGTGATGTGGTCCAGCGTGTACTGGTTGCCGCCGACGCTGTCGGTCACCAGCAGATCCAGCCGGTCCGCCGTCACCGACACCGTATTCTGGGTTCCCACCGACGCGTGGTTCGAGGTGATGTCCAGGCCGAACAGGTCGGTCGCGTTGTTGACGACGATGTCGCGGCCAGCACTCAGCACCAGCTGGCGTGCATGGGTCTGCACCGTGTTGCTGGCCGCGCCCGTGGCGCCGATGGCCTGGGCGGCGATCAGCGTGAGGTTCGGCGAGGTGAACAGGCCGTCGGTGCCCTGCAGGATCGAGCCGGCGGTGGTCGTCACCTTGGCATTGCTGCCCACGGTGTTGTCCAGCAACGTCAGCGACTGGTTGTTCGACAGGTTCAGGTAGCTGGTGATGTTGCTGCTGAGCGCATTGACCGAGGTGTAGAGCGGCGTGTTGCTGTTGTTGTAGGTGTAGACGTTGCCGCCGTTGAGCGTCAAGTGGTCCGCGGTGATCGACGGGCTGCCGGCGCTCGCGCCGCTGCCACCGTAGATCGTGCCGTTGGCCACGCCGGCCGAGTTGGTGCTGCTCAGCGTGAGGTCGCCCGTACCGACGTTGACCTGGCTCACCGTGATCGTGCGGTCGGCCTTGAGGCTCAGGTCCAGGCCGGACTGGCTGATGCTGTTCAACGTCAGGCCGTTGACCCCTGTCGTGTCGCTGAGACTGAGGGTCAGGCCAGTCGACGAGAGCGCGTAGCTGTGGGTGCTGGCTCCGCTGGTGCGGTGCTGCAGGTCCAGGTTCAGCGACAGCAGCGTCCCAGAGTTCGAGACAGAGACATTGCCACCCGACGCGATGGACAGGTTCTGCGTGCTCACGGAGAGCGTGCTCCCTGCTCCGACCCCTCCGTTGCTGCCCACCGCCGTCAGGCTCACCGACCCGGCTGTGATGGTGCCGCTGCTGCGGTTGATCTGCGCGTTGGTGCCGGTGGGCGCGCTGCGTGAGGTGAGCGAGACCGCGCCAGTACTGGAGGTTCCGGCGTCGATGGTGCCCAGGCTCAATCCCCGGTCAACGCTGTAGCGGAAATCGATACTGCCTGCGGTCGCCAGGCCCAGGGACTGCGTGTTGCCGTCGGTGATGGACAGCGTGATGTTGCTCGCTGACACACCGTACCCGTAGGTGGTGTTCTGAGCGTGCGTCAACGTCATGTCCAGCAGGCTCAGGTTCTGGTTGTCGGCAACGTGGATGTCTGCGCGCCCGTTCAGCACCAGGGCGGGTGTGGAGACACGCACCGCCGTGCCAGCGGTCCCGATGGCCCCGGTGGATGCGGTCGTCAGCGTCACCTTCGAGCCGTGGATGCGCCCGGCGCTCGCATTCAACATGCTGATGTTGGCGTTGGCACCCGTGCCGGTCGTGGCGAGCAGGATCTCTCCTGTGCCGACGATCTCGGACACCTGGATGTTCTTGGCACTCGTGAAGCTGAAGTCGCCGGCCCCGACGACGTCCACCACCTGCGCGCTGCCGGTATCGGACAGGCTCACGCTCTGGCCGCTGGCCGTGACGGCGAACTGGCTGAGGGTGCCGGTGCTGGCGTTCGTGCTGGTGATGGCCAGCCTGGCCAGCGTCGTGTCGTTGTTGACGAACTGGTTGCGGCCAGCGGTCAAGGACAGATCGGTGGTGTCGTGCAGTTCGATCGCACTGGTGCTGGTGCCGATCGAGCCACTGGCGGCGGCGGCCAGGGCCACGGTGCCGGCGGTGATGGCTGAATCGGTGTCGACGTTCGCGATGCTGCCGCCGGTGCTGGTCACCGAGGCCGAGCCCGCGGCGCCGACATCAATGGTGCCCACGCTGACCAAGCCCGTGCCGCTGAAGCCGAAGGCCAGCGGCGAGGTGCTGCTCACCTCCGTGAGCGTATGGTTGTCGTTGCTGCCGCTGATGTCGAAGGTCTGGCCGGCACCGGCCGTGATGTCGACAGCGCCGTAAGACCCACCTGTGCGAGCGAGGGTCAGCTCGGTCAGCGTGGCGCCATTGTTCACCGCCACGGTGCCCTGGGCCGTGAGGCTCAGGCGCGTCGTGTCGGTGCTCAAGGCCGCGCCGCTGCTGCCCAGCTCACCGTAGGCAGCGCTCAGGCTCACCTGGCTGCCGGTGATGCCCGTGGCCGCGTTGCCATCATCGATCAGCGAACCACTGGTCGACGTGATCGACACCGCGCCACTGGGTGTGGCGTTCACTGTTCCCAGCGTCAGCGAACCGTCGCTGGACACCGTGATGCCCGTGCCAGCCTGTGCGTTCAGTGCCGCGCCATAGGCGTACACGGTCAGGGCACGGCTGCTGCTGCCGATGCTGCCGGCTGCGTTCAGCGTCAGCGAGCCATTACCGACATAGACAGTGCCGTTCGGGTTCAAGATGGCGCCGCGGTCGGCTGTCAGGTGCACGGCTTCATCGAACGCATAGATGTCGCCATTGATCGAGATATCGCCCTCGTGCAGCGTGATCTGCACCGGCCCACCCGAGGACACGCCCGACAAGGTCAGGGTATTGGTGTAGTTGCCACCAGTGGCTGTCGGCAGATCGATGTACACACCACCGATGGAGGCGCTGGCATTCAAGGAGCCCGTGATCACGTCGAGATGGTCGCTGCCGCTGGCGCCAATGGCACGGCCATACAGTGCGGTCGAGTTGGCCAGCACGTGGGTAGTCTTGTCGCCGTCATCGATGATGCTGCCACCGGTCGAGTTGACGCTCACGGAGCCGCCGTAGCTGACATCGACCTGGCCCAGCGTGATGTCGCGGTCACTCGTGAAGCTGAAGCTCAATCCGCTGGCATCGACCACGTTCTGGACATGGTGGCCCGCGGCCGAATCCGTGATGGTGAAGGCCAGCGAGGGGGCCTTGACGACCAGGCCGTAGGCGGTCGTGCTGTCGGCATGGGCACTGCTGATGCTCAGGCTGGAGAGATCTGCGATGCTGTTGACATACAAATCACCCCGCGTGCCCAGCGTCAGCGAACTGGTGTTGACCTCCAGAGGCGACAGGGCGCTGCCCACATGGCCCTGGCTGGCCCGCAGTGCCACCGAACTGCCCGTGACCCGGGTGTCCGTATTGCCATCTTCCACCAGGTCACCCTGCGTGGCGGTGATGCTGACCGAGCCGTTGATGGCCTGTACCTGGCCGATCACGGCGGTCTGGTCGCCGCTGAAGCTCAGGGTGGTCAGCGGCACACCCACGATGCGCTGGATGGCGTACTGCGAGCCATCGTCCGTCACGTTGAAGGTGAGGAAAGGCGAGGTGATCTCCAGCACATTGGCAACGCCCGGCGTCGCGTGCCGGTTGGTCACGCTCAGCGAAGTCAGCGTGTTGTCGGTGTTGACCAGGTAGACGTTGCCGGTGTTGTTCACCGTCAGGCCGTGGATGCTGGCCTGGATGGGGTTGGCGCTGGTACCGATGGACTGGGCCGCGTTCAGGGTGGCCGAACCAGTGACCAGGCGCGTGTTGCTGTTGCCGTCATCGACGATGGCACCGCCGTTGGCCGACAACGTGGTCGAGCCGTTCAGCGCGCTGCGCACATTGCCGATGGTGATGTCGCCGTCGCTGCTGGTCACCGTGATGCTGTTGCCCGTGGTGGCCACGTTGTCCAGCGTCACGCTGCCGGCCTGGGTGACGGCGATATCGCCGCTGTTTTCGAGATCCAGATGGGCGGCGGTGCTGCGCAGCGTGATGTTGCTCGTGGTGCCGCTGCCGCCCGCCCGCACGACGATGGTATCGGCGTTGACGTCGTTGCTGCCGCTGCTGGTGATGCTGCCACTGCTTGTGGTCAACGACACGTTGCCGGCAGGGCCAGCGTCCACACTGCCCACCGTCATGTTGCCGGTGCCGGTGGTGGCGATCGTGATGCTGTTGGCCAGGCTGCTGGTGGCCGAAGTGACGGTACCGAGCGTCGTGGCGCCTGCGGTCGTGATGTCGATCGCACCATCACCGGAGACGATGCTTCCCAGGTAGGAGCTGACGGCCGTGGTATGGGCGTAGATGCCCCCCGAAGCCGCGTTGGCGCTCAGGGTGGAGGCATTGGTCTGCAGGCGGGTGCCGGGCGTGCCGATCGAACCGGCGGCGTTGACCGTCAGCGACCCTGCGGCGATGCGGGTGGCGCTGTTGCCATCGTCGACCACGTTGCCAGCCGTCGAGCTCAATGACAGCGCCGCGCTGCCCGTGCTGACATTGCCTGCCGTCAAGGTACCGGTGGACGACACGGCCGAGCTGCCGGTGCTGTTGAGCAGCGCCAGCGTCAGCGCGCCGGTGTTGGCCACGTAGGCCCCACCGGTGCCCGATGTGGCCGACAGCGTGGGCGTGGCGGTGTTGATCGCTTGCGAACCGGTGCCGATGGCACCGTTGTTGCCGTTGCTGCCGCGGGCCGTCAGCACCACCGAGGCGGCGGTGCTCAGGTTGCCGGCGGCGCCCGTCAGGTTGCCGGCGGCGGACGTCACCGTCAGCGTGCCGCTGCCGACGTCCAGGGTGCCCAGCTCGATCGAACGGTCGGACAGCAGTGTGAGGTTCAGGCCGGCCTGCGCAATGTTCGCAGCGCTGAGGACACTGCCGTCGTCCATCTGGAAGCTCAGGCCGCTGGCGTCGATCTGGTAGGTGTGCGTGCCGGGGGCGACGTGCAGCGCGTTGACCGACAGGTCGGTCAGGGCCATGTCGCTGGCCGCGAAGATGTCGCCACCGCCTTCAACCGCAAGGCGGGCGGTGTGCGTGCTGATCGCGCTGCCTGCGGCGCCGATATGACCGCCACCCGCCGTCAGCGACACGGAGCTGCCGCTCACCAGCGGCGCGGTCGCGCCCGCATTGGTGATCGAGCCGACGGTGGACACCATCTGCACAGCACCGGTGCCGGCATCAATGACACCAGCGATCTGGATGTTGCCCGTGGCGCGCAGCGTCACCGCGCCACCGTTGGTGCTCAGGCGGCCGATGTTCGTCAGCGCACTGCCCAGGCCCAGCGCCTCGAGCGTGATCCCACCGCCCTGCGTGCGCAGTTCGGTGTTGGCGTCGACGAAGCGTATGCCGCCCGTTTGCGTGGACTGCATCGTCACGCTGCGGCCGGCCACGGTCTGGAAGTTGATCGCGCCGCCCGCCATCGCATCGATGGTGATCTGGCCAGTGGCCTGCAGCACGATGTTGCTGTTGCCGGACAGGCTTTCGAGCAGCCCGCGCGAAATGGTGTTCAGCGTGACACCAGCGCCCTGGTTGCCATCGCCCGCCGCCACGCTGCCATCCGCCGCGTTGCCATCCTGCGTGCCGCCCGAGGCGGTGTCGGTGATGCGCAGGTCCGTCGGGTCGATCAGGAAGGTGCCGGTCTGGCCCTTGTCGGCGCGCAGGTCCACATCGCCCGTGATGCCAATGTTCTTCTGACTGGAGACTTCGGCGAAACCACCGTCGCCGCCCTGTGCACCACCGCGTGCACTGATCTCGCCGTTGAAAATGGTGGTGTCGGTCGACCACAGCGTGACCTTGCCGCCCTTGCCGTTGTCCGTCGCATCGGCGTTCAGCGTGGCACCCGCCGCGACGACCACCGACTCGGACTTGTTCGAGAACGGGTTGGCCGCATCCGTCAACCCGGTGCTGCCCAGCGCGATCTCGCCGCCGCCGTGACGGCCCGAAGCGTCGATGGTGGTGCCCGCGGCCACGCTCACCTTCTCACCGGTGGCGATCACGGTGCCGCCCTGGCCGCCGTCGGCGGCCGACACATCGATGCGACCGCCGAGCGCGACAGCGCCGGCATCACCGCCCGACAGCACGATGCGGCCGCCCTGGCTGGCCACGGTGGTCGCGCTGATCAGGCCCTCGGTGTTGATGACGTTGTCGATCACGCCCTTCACGGCGCGGGCCGTCAGCAGCACGGTGCCGCCATCGGCACGGATCTCGCCGCTGTTGGTGACCAGTGCGCCGCTGCCAGGCGCGGTTTCAGTGATGGCCGAACCAGCGCCAAAGCTGAGCAGGCCATCGCCATGGAAGTCGAGCGAGAAGGTGTTGGCCGCGCCCAGCGCGACACGGCCCAGACGGGCTTCAATAACACCAGAGTTGCGCACGCGCGGCGCCACCAGGGCGGCCAGGCCGCTGTCGCGGATGGAGATGCGGCCCTGGTTCTCGATGACCGCGTTCGTGTTCGTCGAAGCCTGGCTGAAGTCATAACGACCCGCCATGAAATCGCTGTCGCGGATGTTCGCCGTGGTGGCGACCAGCCCGCCCACGTCCACCCGCGAGCCAGCCCCGAACACGATGCCGTTCGGGTTGACCAGCATCACCGTGCCATTGGCGTTCAGCCGACCGAAGATCGCCGACGGGTCATTGCCCAGCACGCGGTTGAGCGTGACACTGTTTGCCGAGCGCTGGATGAAGTTGACCGTCTCACCCGCACCGATGCTGAAGCTGCGCCAATTGATGATCCCGCGATCACTTTGCTGCAGGACGTTCAGCGTGCCGCCGCCCGCATCGACGATGGTGGCTGAACCCGCGACCACCTGGCCGCCCGTCGGGTTGGCCAGCGCGACCTGCCCGGCCATCGTCCAGCCGACCACCAGCGCCAGCTTGGTGAGCATGATGCCGTGGCCTTTGCGACGCAGGGAGCGGTGCAGACGGCGGGCACGGATGGCGGCACGGCGAAGCACCTGGCGGGAAGGTTGGCCAATGATCATGGGACGGCTTTCAGAAAATCGATGTGCGGAGAGATGCGGACGCCACGGCAGCCCGCTGCGGCGGCAGACGGGTCAGAACAGCGCGGTCAGCGAGACGAAGACGCGGGCGTCCTTGCTGTCTTGGGTGCGCACGATGGTGTTCATCGGCTTGGCCACCTCGAAAGAGGCAAAGAAGCGATCGTTCAGCTTGGCGCGGATGCCGCCGCCGAACGATGTCAGCTTCCGGGGGGTCACCTCGTTGCCGCCATCGGCGGCCCAGACACGGCCACCATCGAGGTAGCCGTACAGCTGCAGCGTGTTGTCGCGCACGTTGGGCACGTAGCGCAACTCCACCATGGCGGCGATGCCGTTGTCGGACGACAGCTCGCCCTCGTCGTAGGCACGGCCGAAGCTGGCGCCGCCCAGGCCGATTTCCTCGCTGGCCAGCAGCGGGCGGCGCGAGAACTGGCTGGTGACACTGCCGACGGCGCTCAGGCGCGGTGCGATCTGCTGCAAGCGGGTGAGGTCGACCGTGAGCTTGGTGAAGTCGCTGCGGCCGTTGACACGCGATGCGAGGGGCGAGCCGTTGTCCGAAGCGCCCAGCCCGTGCAGGCCCTGATGAAGCGTGGCGCGCATCGTCGTGATGCCGTCCCACAGATCGCTGCGGTCGTAGCTGAGGCCAGCGCGCACGATGCGCAGCTTGTCGCGGGTGAATTCGATGCCGGTCAGGTCGGTGGCGACATCGCGCACCTCGACCTGGCCGAACACACGCAGATTTTCTTCGCGCGAGCGGATCACCGGCACGGTGACCGTGCCCAGCGCACTCGTCACACGGCTCTTCACATCCAGCGGTTCGAGCTCGCGGCGGGGGTTGGAGCGCGCATGCGAAAGCGCCAGGTTCAGCATCGTGCCGTTTGCGCTGATCAGCGCGTCATAACCGGCGCCGATGCCGATGCTGCGACCCGTGGGAACGGACGTCCGCGCGTTCAGGGTGATGCGGTCGGCACGTTCACCCACCGCGTTCCAGGCGTGGCTGACCTGCAGCTGGCCGCGCCCCAGGTAGGGCGAAGCGCGGTTGTCCAGCGTCACCTGCCCATCGGTGGCCCGGCGCTCGGTGCGCACGATCAGCACGGAGCCCCCACGCTCGTTCGGCGAAGGCTCCAGCGTGCCGCGCACCGTCAAGCCGGCCAGGTCATTGGCCAGCAGCAGGCTTCGCTCGATCTGGGCCACACCGATCGGCTTCACGCCACGCAGGCCATTGATCAGGCGCTCAACAGCCGCCCGAGCGGGGCCGATGTCGCCCTCGTAGCGGACATCGGCCACGAAACCTTCGACCACGACCAGACGGAAGCGGCCATCTTCGACCGCCTGCTGCGGCACGATCACGCGCGAGGTGACATAGCCGGCGTTGCGGTACTTCAGCTCGATGGCATTGGCCACGGCGAAGATCTCGGCCACCGATACCTCACGGCCCGGCAGGCCGGCATAGAGTTGACGCAGTTCGTCTGCCGGGAAGGCCGTCGCCCCCTCGATGTCCAGCGTCTTCAAGGTAAAGCGTGCTTCCTGCGCGCCTGCCGGGGCCTGGGCGGACGGGCTTTGCGGCACCTCGATGCGCGGCACCGCGGTGGACGACTTGGGCATCACCGGGCGCGGCGTCTCCCGGCCGGGCTCGGCCCCCGAGGGCAGTTGAGCCGGCAGGGTCTGTGCGTTGGCCAGCCCAGCCATGCCGCAGGCCCATGCGGCCGCCACCACCAGGCAGGTGCGGTGCAGGCGGGGCAAGTGGGATGGGGTGCCGGGCGTTGTGCGTGTGGAACGGGCGAAGTGGGGAGCGGAATGAGGGGCGGTAGGCTGGGTCATGGACATCGGGCCGGAGACAGTGGCTGGCGATGTAGCGCCATCGCCCATCGCAAACGAAACACATGCAGAGACGTCAGCTTCAGCGGACGACAAACACAGTGCTCGACCGTACCCAATGACGCCACATCGTGATAAGCGGAAAGGATGGACAACTTGCCACCAGTTCCCGTTTGACATCCCGGGCAGCCACAGGACGGGACCACACGGCACGCCCTGATGAGAAGTTCTGCATTCGGACTGATATCGGATTCACGCACGCGAGCTTGAGTGTCCGAAACGTGACATTTATGGCGAGCGGATGCGTCGCTTTGTGAGATGTGATCGCCAAACACCGATGCCGTTACCGATCGGTAACAAAGCTCTTGTTGCACATGTGTTCTCCCCACAGAATTACCCAACGGTAACTTCAAGGCCTGCCCATGGACGCCACAACTGACACACCCCTGCAAGACCAGACACCGCAGGTGGTTCGTACCGCGCTGGACGTCGGCCAGCTGGTCAAGCGGCAGCGCAACGGCATGAAACTGCGCCAGCTCGATGTCGCCGGCCTGGCCAACACCGGCAACCGATTGATCGTCGATGTGGAAAACGGCAAGCCCACCGTGCAACTTCAGAAGGTGCTCGACCTGCTCGACATCCTCGGCCTGGAGGTCGTGATCCAGCCCAAGACATCCAGGACGCTGTGATGGAAAGGGTCACCGCGCTGGACGTGTTCTATGGCGACGAGTTGATCGGCACCGTCTTCGACACCGAGCCCTTGAGCTTCGAATACGCGCCGACCTGGCTGGGCAGACAACAGCCGTCCGCCCCCTTCCCCCTGTCCAGCATTGCGCTCAAGCCAGGTCGATGGATCGAGCCCCAGGTACAGGCCTTTTTCGAGAACCTGCTGCCCGAGGGCGAGGTGCGTACCTACCTCTCGGCTCAGCGCAAGGCATCCACCCTGTTTGCGTTGCTGCAAGCGGTGGCGGGCGACACGGCCGGTGCCTACGTGATGCTGCCCCAGGGCCAACGTCCACAGCCGCCGCGATACGAGCCCACCAGTTGGCAGGCCCTGGCCCACATCCTGAAGTCCAAGTCGGCCGCAGCCATCCAGGTTCAGGGCGAGAACGCCCGCATCTCACTGGCCGGCGCGCAAGACAAAGCGGCCATCGCCATCTTCGACGGCCAACCCATGCTGCCCAAGGGGCACGCGCCGTCCACCCACATCCTCAAGCCCGACATCCGCCGATTGGCCAAGGTGCGAGACAGCGCGGTCAACGAGGCCATCATCATGCGCACGGCCAAGCACTGTGGGCTCAAAACAGCCGAAGTCTTTTATGAGCCACTGACCAGGGCCTGCGTGGTCGAGCGCTTTGACCGGATCCGGCGAGAAGATGGGGGCTTGAGCCGCGTCATCCAGTACGACCTGTGCCAGTTGGTCGGCACCGTGTCTGAAAAGAAGTACGAGAAGGAAGGCGGGCCCGGACTGGCAACCTGCGCTCGCCTGATCCGCGAACACAGCTCACGCGCGGCGCTTGACTTGCAAGCCTTGGTGCAATGGGTGTTCTTCAACATCTGCGTGGGCAACAACGACAGCCATGCCAAGAACCTGTCGTTGTACGTGTTGCCTGGCCAAGGCGTACGCCTCACGCCCTTCTATGACCTGATGTGCACGCGCATCTACCCAGGGCTGTCCAAGGAGTTTGCCTTCAACGTGGGCGGCGAGGTGTTGCCAGGGCAGATGGGCCAGGCTCAACTGCAGGGCATGGCCCAGCAACTGGGCATGAAGCCAAGGTATCTGCAGACGGTTGCAGACGATGTGGCGGCGAAGGTACCTGCCGCCATCGATCAAGCCTTGAACGAGATCTCGCCGCTGCTGGCCCACAGCAGCCGAACGTTCGCACAGCACCTGACACACGAGGTGAAGTCGATCACCCAAAAGGCACAGGCGAGATTCCGCCCAGCACCATAGCCTGCAAATGACGGTCAGCTTCGCCCGTTTCGACGCGCGATCTCCTCGCGCTTGGTGAGCCGTCCAGTCCGACGTTTGCCCCAGGCCACAGAGTGGCGCGCCCGGCTGGGATCGAACCAGCAACCCCTGCCTTCGGAGCGCCCTTCACCGACTGCGAGGGACACTGAAAATCTCGCAAAATCAACCACTTAGGTAGACCGTGTAGACCTCGGTATACCCATGTTTACCGGGCTGAGTGTCGGAAAAGTGTCGGAGAGTTGGTGCATCCGACACCTGCGATGCTTGACCGCAGCGCATGGATCGACAGCTCGCATAGAAACAGATTGAAAGCTGTAAGTCAACGATACAGCTTTTGTTGCGTATCATCGATTAACAACTCATAATGCGTAAACCCTGAACACAAGCCACGACCTGTATGCATGAGTTCCCCGTTCGCAGTCCAGACCAGTTGCCAGCCTTGCTGCAGTCGTTTCGCAAGGCCGCTGGCTTGACGCAAGCCGAAACCGCACTGCGCTTGGGCGTCACGCAGCAAACCTATTCTGCGCTGGAACGCAATGCCAGCAAGGTCAGCGCCGAGCGCCTGCTCCTGCTCCTGAACTTGCTCGGGGTAGAGGTGGTGTTGCAAGCCAAGCCCACATCCAACACCAGCGCCGACACCGGCGTCCGGGACGCAGATCCCGCAGACAACCACGGCCCGGCCTGGTGAGCCCACGCCATGGGAAGACGCTCTCACACCCGCGCCCTGAGCCTCTGGATGAACGGTGTCCGAGTGGGCACCTGGCTCATGGCACCGCATAGCCCAGACACCCTGCAATACGACCCTCACTGGGTGCAAAGCCGCGAAGGCCGGCCCCTGTCCTTGTCGCTGCCCTTCACGCCGGGCGACACCCCGCATCGGGGCGAGCGCGTGCGCCACTATTTCGACAACCTGCTGCCTGACAGCTCAGACATCCGGGCCCGCCTGGCTCGCCGTTACCAGGCTGCATCCACCGACGCCTTTGATGTGCTGGCACAGGCCGGCCAGGACTGCGTGGGTGCGCTCCAGATCCTGGAGGGCGATGCCAGTCCAGCCGTGGCCTCACTGCAAGCTTGCACGCTGAACAACAGCGAAGTGGCCGCCGTGTTGCGGCACGCCACGGCGGCCACGGCCCCGGGCTTCATGGAAGACGACGACTTCCGCATCTCGATTGCTGGCGCGCAAGAAAAGACCGCTCTGCTCAGGCTGGATGGTCAATGGTGCATGCCGCAAGGCTCCACCCCCACCACCCACATCCTCAAGCTGCCACTGGGCCTGGTGGGTGGCATGGGCCTGGACCTGCGCGAATCGGTTGAGAACGAGTGGTTGTGCGCGCAGATCCTGGCTGCCTATGGCTTGCCGGTGGCACGTTGCGAGCCGGTGCAATTCGAAGATATCAAAGCGCTGGCGGTCGAACGCTTTGACCGCATGTGGTGGGCGGCGCCCGATGGGCAGCAGCACCTCATCCGCCTACCGCAGGAAGACTTGTGCCAAGCCACAGCGACCACCCCTGATCTGAAGTACGAGGCCCAAGGCGGCCCCGGCATCGACCGCATCATGTCGATACTTTCAGGCTCCATCACACCCGAGCAGGACAAGCGCACCTTCTTCACGGCGCAGGTGCTGTTCTGGATGCTGTGCGCACCCGATGGCCACGCAAAGAACTTCAGCTTGTTCATCCGCCCCGGTGGGCGCTACCAGCTAACGCCGCTGTACGACGTGATTTCGGCCTACCCCATCCTGGGCAATGGACCCAACCAGATCTCGCCGTTCAAGGTCAAGCTGGCCATGGCTGTACGTGGCAAGAACGCGCACTGGAAGATGAACGACATCCAGCGACGACATTGGGTGGCTGTGGGCACTCGGCACGGTGTGGTCACCGAGAATGGCCAACCCGTCGACAAGCTGCTGGACGACCTGATCGCGCGCACACCTGAGGTCA
Organism: Burkholderiales bacterium UBA1834; assembly: GCA_002339015.1. Lineage (GTDB taxonomy): Bacteria > Pseudomonadota > Gammaproteobacteria > Burkholderiales > Burkholderiaceae_C > Aquabacterium. The sequence goes on along the minus strand of DDJC01000062.1, from coordinate 7,401 downwards.
TCCATCAAGTCAGGCGCAAGCTGCCTGAAGGGTTTCCGATGCCATTGGCCAACAGCCTCCTGCAAGGGTTGGAGCAGGCCTCACAGAGACTTTGCGCATGACCATCTGATCCCCCGACGTCTCCGGCAAAACCCAGCTTCCGAAAGGTGTTGGAGAGATTGATGTCCCGACCTCGGTCAGTCCGACAGGTACTCAATCAGTTGCTGGCCATCTGTCGTCCTCCGACGTCTCCGTCATAAGCAGTGTCGGAGAATTGTCGGAAAAAGGCCTGCGTATAAATTGCAGAGCCTTCTGCGAGGGGTGTTTGCCCCAGGCCACAGAGTGGCGCGCCCGGCTGGGATCGAACCAGCAACCCCTGCCTTCGGAGGGCAGTACTCTATCCATTGAGCTACGGGCGCGTAGAGCGCGATTCTAGCAGTGCCCCCGCCCTGCCCCCTCAAATCGCAGCTTTCTTGCGCTGCATTAATGAGTTTGTCTTTATGGGAGAACCCTCGGCTCAACACTGTATTGCGCGCCGGGGGCCACTCCTATAATGAAATTTCAGCCCCTCTACCTGCCCCTTCCCCCAGAGGACTTCATGAGCCAAGAGCCCCACTCGCCCCACGAAGGTCCGATCAAGACCGTCAATCAGCTGATCGTCGCCGTCGTGCTGGCCTTTGTCGTGCCCATCCTGATCATCGTTCTGCTGGTCAGCTACGTGAACTCGGCCAGCAAGGAATCGGCCGGCAGCACTGCGCTAGGCCCCGAGGCCACGGCGCAGCGCATCATGCCGGTGGCCGCGGTGCAGATCAAGGTGGCCGCCGCCAATGCCGGCGCCGCCACCGGTGAAGAAGTTTTCAAGGGCCAGTGCGCCGCCTGCCACGAGGCCGGCACGCTGGGCGCCCCCAAGCTGGGTGATGCCGGTGCCTGGAGCGCCCGCATTGCCCAGGGTGTCGAGGCGCTGTACCACGCCGCCCTCAAAGGCAAGAACGCCATGCCTCCGCAGGGCGGCGGTGATTACAACGACGACGAGATCAAGCGCGCGGTGGTCTACCTGGCCAACGCCGGCGGCGGCAAGTTCACGGCACCGCCCGTGGCTGCAGCGGCCAGCGGTGCGGCTGATGCCGCTGCCAGCGCTGCCTCAGCGCCCTGAAGGGGCGCCAGCCGCAGGCTTGGCGGGCGCCACCGGCCTGAGCACATAGCCATACCGTTGCGGCAGGGTGTCGAAGGCCACCTCCTGGGGTGTCCAGCCCAGGGCCTCGATGGCGTCGGCCGCCACCACCATGTCCAGCGAGCGCACCACGCCCAGGCCGATGTCCGTGGCCAGGAACAGGCGCCCCTGCTCGTCCAGGAAGCTGTCGATCACCTGGCCAACCTCGCGGCCCGTGTGGGTCTCGATGCGAAAGCCTCCCTCGCCCTGCGCATGGACGCCCAGCACCCAGGGTGCGGCCTCCAGGACCACGTAGACCCGTTGCGGCCCGTTCTGGAAGAACCAGGCCCCCTGCTCATCGGCCTCGTAGTTGCGCTCGATGAACTCCTTGAGCTTCTCGTGCACGATGCGGCTGCCCTTGACCTGCGGGAAGGTGCCGGCCTGCTGGGTCTGCGCATCACGCAAGTACCAGTCGCCCCGCGCATCCAGGCCCAGCCAGTCGTAGCTGTAGGGCACGTTGGGCCATTTCTTCAGCGCGGCCTTGACGATCTCGTCCATCGTGGTCTCCTTGTTGTGGCCCAGACAGGCTCATCGCAGGTGCATGGCAAGCCACGCACCCACGGCCTGGGGCAGATCGCCCACATGCCCGGGCCAGCCGCCGCCAGGAAAGCCCACGTGTCCGCCTTCCTCGGGCTGCCACAGGGTGACCCAGCTGCTGACCCGCTCCGGCGTGGGCAGGCTGCTCCCCGGAATGAACGGGTCATTGCGCGCATTGAGCACCAGCGCCGGCACACCGGTCAGCCCGATCAGGCGCGGGCCAGCCGAACACTTCACCCAGTAGTCCTCGGCGTCGGCGAAACCGAACACCGGGGCCGTCACGGCATTGTCGTACTCGTACAGATCCCGAGCCTGGCGCAGGGCCTGTGCGTCGTACAGGTCTGGATAGTGCGCCAGCTTGGCCAGGGCCTTGGGCTTCATGCTCGAGATGAACATGCGGTTGTAGACCAGTCGGTTGAAGCCGCGGCTGATGGCGTGGCCCGCGGCGGTCAGGTCCAGCGGGGCCGAGATGGCCGCCACGGCGCGCACGCGCTGGCGCGCCTCATGCCCGGCCTCCTGAGCCCAGCGCAGCAGCACATTGCCCCCCAGGGACACGCCTGCGGCCACGCGCGGGCCCTCAGGGTGGGCCTGCACGAACTTGTCCAGGATCCAGCCGGCTTCTTCGTAGTCACCACTGTGGTACGCCCTTGGCGCCAGGTTCGGCTCGCCCGAGCAGCCCCGGAAGTGCGGCACGGCGCAGCCCCAGCCCTGTGCCTTGGCCCAATGGCCGAAGGCCTGGGCATAGTGGCTGCGCGATGAGCCCTCCAGCCCATGGAACAGGATCAACAGGGGCGACTGCGGGGTGGGCGGCTCGGCCAGCCAGTCCACATCGACGAAATCACCGTCTGGTGCGGTCCAGCGCTCGCGGCGGCCTTTGAGCCGGGGCGCGGGCTCCGGCCAGTGACGGGAGAACACCGCAGGCCAGATGGTCTGCACATTGCCGCCCACGGCGCCAGGGGCCCGCAGCCATCGGGGAGCACGCCAGGACTTCATCGGCAGCTCGTCAGTGCAGTACGGACGAGGCCTCGATCATGTCCTGCATGTCGTCGGGCTGACCGGGGCTGGCGTGGTGCAGTGCCAGGCGCCAGCCATGGGCCGTGCGCAGGTAGACGTTGCTGGCCAGCACATAGGCCGTCTGCAGGCCCTCGGGCGTCATCGCCTGCACACGTTCGAGCACGTGGTGCACTTCGCAGCCCGGCCCTTCGACGCTGCGCACCTGGGCCAGCGTGACGTGCACGCCGCCGTTGGTGAACACCGCCTCGAACGCCGCGCGGATGGCCACGTGGCCCACCAGACGCGGCCCGCCCGGGTGCACGCAGGCAATGTCTTCGTCCTCGGCCCACAGGCTCATCAGGCGCTCGATGTCGCCTTGCTGCATGGCCTCGTAGAAGGCCGCTTCGGTCTCGTCGGCCGTGGCCATCAAGGCCGCCTGAGCCACCTTCTGGGATCGGGAATCAGTCATCTGCCTGCACCCTTCGTGTCGTTCGGTTGCGGGCCGCCCGGGCGGCTCAGCGAAAGACCACCGTCTTGTGGCCGTTCATCAGCACGCGGTGTTCGGTGTGCCATTTCACGGCACGGGCCAGCACGATGCACTCCACATCACGGCCCACGGCGGTGAAATCCTCCGGGCTGAGCGTGTGGTCCACGCGCTGCACGTCCTGCTCGATGATGGGGCCTTCGTCCAGGTCGGCCGTCACGTAGTGGGCCGTGGCGCCGATCAGCTTCACGCCGCGGTCATGCGCCTGGTAGTAGGGCTTGGCGCCCTTGAAGCTGGGCAGGAAGCTGTGGTGGATGTTGATGGCCCGGCCCTTGAGGAAGCTGCAGAACTCGGGGCTGAGGATCTGCATGTAGCGGGCCAGCACGACCAGGTCGGTGCCGGTCTGCTCGACCAGCGCCTCGACCTGCCGCTCCTGCTCGCGCTTGGCTTCGGCACTGGAGCCGGTGGGCAGCGGCAGGTGGTGGAAGGGGATGCCGTAGCTGGCGGCCAGCTCGGCGTAATCGGGGTGGTTGGAGACGATGGCGGGCACGTCCACCGGCAGCCAGCCCGAGCGCACGCGGAACAGCAGATCGTTCAGGCAATGGCCGTGCTTGCTGACCATCACCAGCACGCGGGGCTTGGCACCCAGACCCCGGATCTGCGCCTCCATCTTGAACTGGGCGCGCACGTGGCTGAAGAGCTTGTCCAGCGTGGCGGCATCGGCCAGGTGTTCGGGCGCCTCGAAGTGCACGCGCATGAAGAACAGGCCCGTGCTGTCATCGCACTGGACGTCGCCGAACTGCTGTGAATCGATGATGTTGCAGCCGGCCTGGTACAGCAGGCCCGACACAGCGTGGACGATGCCCTTGGTGTCAGCGCACGACAGGGTGAGGACGAATTCGCGGGGGGTGCTCATGGTGACGACATTGTAGGTGGCGCGTGTTTCGCGTGCATGACCCGCCACTGTCACGCTGGCCCCTGCGGATGTCCCTAGAATGGGCCCACCTCGAAAAACTCCTGGAGCCAGGATGAAGGACTCCGCCGCCATGGCCGACCTGCTGGGCCGTATCGCGCTGGGCGATCGCGTGGCATTCGACACGCTTTACCGGCAAAGCAGTGCGCATCTGCTGGGCGTGATCCTGCGTATACAGGGCAACAGGGCCCAGGCCGAGGATGTGCTCCAGGAGGTGTACGTCAACGTCTGGCGCGCCGCCCAGAGCTTCAACCCGGCGCTCAGCCAGGCCTCCACCTGGCTGGTGAGCATCGCTCGGCACCGCGCCATCGACAGCCTGCGGCGACGCCAGGCGCAGGTGCAGACCGTGAGCACCTCGGCGGGCCCTGACGAGGACAACGACCATGATCTGCTGGACCACATCGCCGACGACGGCCCCGGACCCGATGAGCTGCTCGCGCAGAGTACCCAGGCACGTGAATTGCGCCAATGCATGGACCAGCTCTCGGCCAGCCAGCAGCACAGCCTGGCGCTGGCCTACTACCAGGGGCTGTCGCACGCCGAGGTGGCCGACCAGCTCGGCCAGCCCCTGGGCACGGTCAAGAGCTGGGTGCGACGTGGACTGCAGGCCCTGCGCGCCTGCCTGGAGCGGGCCTCGCAGGCCCTGAGCTGACACATGGACTACAGCCGCCCTTCCATGGCCGACCGGCTGGCCGCCGACTACGTGCTGGGCACCTTGCGTGGCCCTGCCCGCCGCCGTTTCGAAGCCCTGCTGCCCGCCCACCCCGCCTTGCGCCAGTCCGTCCAGGGTTGGCAGCAGCGCCTGGGGGTGCTGTCCGCCGACGTGGCGCCGGTAACGCCCTCGCCTGCCGTGTGGACACGCATCCAGGAGCGCCTGTTCGGTGCGCCGGTGCCCGTGCCCAGATGGTGGCAACGCCTGGGCCCCTGGCGCGGGTTGGCCGCCACGGCCACCATGGCAGCCCTGGTGCTGGCCGTGCTGCTGGGCCAGCCCACGCCGCCCGCCCCGCCAGTGCCGCCCATCGTCGTCGTGATGACTTCACCCGATCCGGGCAAGGTGCCTGCCACTCCGCAGTTCGTGGCCAGCGTGAGCGGCGACGGCCGCAGCCTGGTGATCAAGCCCCTGACCGGCACCGCAGTGCCCAGCCAGAAGGCGCTGGAGCTGTGGGCCCTGGCCCCCGAGGGCGCGCCGCGCTCGTTGGGCATCGTCTCGAACGACAAGCCCACGACCGTGCTGCGAGGCACCCTGCTGAAGGACACCACAGGCTTTGCGCTCACGATCGAGCCGCCGGGCGGCGCGCCGGGCGGCAAGGCCACGGGGCCGGTGGTGTCGGTGGGGATGCTGCAGATCTGAGCGGTGCATCCAGACGCCAGGCTGACGCGTAGATGAATGAAGCCCGCCCTTCGAGGCCGGCTTCATGTCCATCAACAACCAGCCTGAAGGAGTTTTCCATGCGCTCACTTGCCCTGCCCCTGATCGCCCTGCCCGTGGTGTTCGCCACAGCCTGCGCCATGGCGCCCAAGGTCGACAACGCCAGCCTGCCCGAGGCCGTGCGCGTGCCCGCGGGGCACGCCCAGGCCTGGCACACCACCACGGCCGGCGGCGAGATCACTTACGAATGCCGCGCCAGGAAGGACATGGCCGACCAGTTCGAGTGGGCCTTCGTGGCCCCCGTGGCCACGCTCAAGGCCGGCGACAAGGTGGTCGGCAAGTATTACGGCGGCCCCACCTGGGAAGCCACGGACGGCTCCAAGGTCACGGGCAAGCAGGTGGCCGTGGCACCGGGCACGCCCGGCTCGATCCCGCTGCAGCTGGTCAAGGCCAATCCGGCCGACGGTGCGGGCGCGCTGGTGGGCGTGAGCTACATCCAGCGCCTGAGCACGCAAGGCGGTGTCGCCCCGGCCCTGCCCTGTGGCATGGCGCAGAAGGGCCAGCGCCAGGTGGTGAGCTATCAGGCGGATTACGTGTTCTACAAGCCTGCCATGTAAGCCCGGCTCCGGGTCCGTCATGAAAAAAGGGCCGCATCGCTGCGGCCCTTTTTCTTGGCTCGGGACAGCCAGGCGTTGAAGCAGCCGAAGCCGCCTCAGGCAGGCATCACATGCCCATGCCGCCCATGCCACCCATGCCGCCCATGTCGTGGCCACCGGCGGCGGGAGCGTCGTCCTTGGGAGACTCAGCCACCATGCACTCGGTTGTCAGCATCAGCGAGGACACGGACGCAGCGTTCTGCAGGGCCGTGCGGGTGACCTTCGTGGGATCCAGGATGCCCATTTCGATCATGTCACCGTAGGTGCCGTTGGCAGCGTTGTAGCCGTAGGTGCCCTTGCCACCCAGCACGGCGTTGACCACCACGGAGGGCTCGTCACCGGCGTTGGCCACGATTTCGCGCAGCGGGGCTTCGATGGCGCGCAGGATCAGCTTGATGCCGGCATCTTGATCGGGGTTGTCGCCCTTGATCTCGCCAGCAGCTTGCTTGGCGCGCAGCAGGGCCACGCCACCGCCAGGCACCACGCCCTCTTCAACGGCGGCACGGGTGGCGTGCAGCGCGTCTTCCACGCGGGCCTTCTTTTCCTTCATCTCGACTTCGGTGGCAGCGCCGACCTTGATCACGGCCACGCCGCCAGCCAGCTTGGCCACGCGCTCTTGCAGCTTCTCGCGGTCGTAGTCGGAGGTGGCTTCCTCGATCTGGATGCGGATCTGCTTGACGCGGGCTTCGATGCCAGCGGCTTCACCGGCGCCGTCGATGATGGTGGTGTTCTCCTTGCCCACTTCGACGCGCTTGGCCTGGCCCAGATCGGCCAGCGTGACCTTCTCCAGCGACAGGCCGACTTCCTCGGCGATGACCTTGCCGCCCGTCAGGATGGCGATGTCTTCCAGCATGGCCTTGCGGCGGTCGCCGAAGCCAGGGGCCTTGACAGCCACGACCTTCAGGATGCCGCGGATGGTGTTGACCACCAGGGTGGCCAGGGCTTCGCCATCGACTTCTTCAGCGATGATCAGCAGCGGACGGCCAGCCTTGGCGACCTGCTCCAGCGTGGGCAGCAGGTCACGGATGTTGGAGATCTTCTTGTCGTACAGCAGCACGAAAGGGTTGTCCAACAGGGCGGCCTGCTTCTCGGGGTTGTTGATGAAGTAGGGCGACAGGTAGCCGCGGTCGAACTGCATGCCTTCGACGACGTCCAGCTCGTTGTTCAGACTCTTGCCGTCTTCAACGGTGATCACGCCTT
>DDJC01000060.1 GCA_002339015.1 Burkholderiales bacterium UBA1834 | reverse complement strand
GCGGCCAGGAGCGCCTGAAGGAAGCCGCCAAGCTGGGCTTCTCCACGGCCATCGTGCCGCGCGCCAACGCGCCCAAGAAGCCCATCGAGGGCCTGACGATCCACGTCGTGGACCGCATCGAGCAGGCCGTGGACCTGGTGCGCGGGCTTTGACCCCCTGACGACCGCTCAGCGCCTGAATGTGGCCTTGAGGTTCAAGCCCGTGGCCAGCAAGGTGCCGAAGTAGACCACCACCGCGCCCACCAAGCAGGCCAGCAGCAGGCCCACCCGCTCGAACGGCTGCTGGCGCAGCGCCAGCCAGTCGAAAGCCTGCGAGGCCCACCACAGGCCGCCGGCCAGCAGCGCGGTGGCCAGCCCCACGCGGGCACCGAACAGCCCCCAGCCCGGCGCGGCCTGGTAGCGCCCCGCCTTGCGCAACCCCCAGAGCAGCAACCCGGAGTTGACCAGCGAGGCCAGCCCGATGGACAGGGCCAGCCCCGCCTGCGACAGCCAGGGCACGAAGACCAGGTTGAGCAACTGCGTCAGCACCAGCACCCCGATGCCGATGCGCACCGGCGTGCGGATGTCCTGCGTGGCGTAGAAGCCGGGGGCCAGGATCTTCACGCCAATCAGGCCCATCAGCCCCACGCCATAGCCCATCAGCGCCAGCACGGTCTGCTGCACGTCGGCATCGGTGAAACGGCCATAGTGGTACAGCACCGCCACCAACGGCGTGGCAAACAGCAGCAGGCCCACCGCGGCGGGCAGCGCCAGCAGCACCACCAGGCGCAAGCCCCAATCCAGCAGGTCCGAGAACCGGGCCACATCCCCGCTGGCCTGCGCCTTGGAAAGCTGCGGCAGCAGCACCACGCCCAGAGCCACGCCCAGCAAGGCGGTGGGGAACTCCATCAGGCGGTCGGCATAGGTCAGCCAGGACACCGCGCCGGCGCCCAGGTGCGACGCGATCTGCGTGTTGATCAGCAGGGACAGCTGCGCCACCGACACGCCCAGCACCGCCGGCCCCATCTGACGCAGCACGCGGCGCACGCCCTCGTGGTGCCAGGCGCCCGACAGCGCGGCGCGCGTGGTGGCGATGCGCGGCAGCACACCACGCCGCGCCAGCGCCGGGAACTGGATGGCCAACTGCAGCACACCGCCCAGCATGACGCCCACGGCCAGTGCCAGCACCGGATCCCAGCCCTGCTGGCGGAACCAAGGCGCCAGCAGCAAGGCTGCCACGATCATGGCCAGATTGAGCAGCACAGGCGTGGCCGCCGGCACCGCGAAATGCCCCCAGGTGTTGAGCACGCCTGCGCTCAGCGCCACCAGCGACATGCACGCGATGTAGGGAAACATCCAGCGCGTCATCTGCACGGCGGCATCGAACCCACCGGATTCCTTCAGGCCAGAGGCCATCAGCCACACCAGCACCGGCGCGCCGATCACCCCCAGCACCGACACCAGCACCAGCACCCAGAACAGCACCGACCCCACGGCATCGATCAGCCGATGGGTGGCCTCGTCGCCCTGGCGGGTGCGGCTTTCGGCCAGGATGGGCACGAAGGCCTGCGAAAACGCCCCTTCGGCGAACAGCCGCCGCAGCAAGTTCGGGATGCGAAACGCCACCTGGAAGGCGTCGGTGGTGGCGCTGGCACCGAAGGCCGCCGCGATGAGCAATTCGCGCACCAGACCCGTGATGCGCGATGCCAGTGTCAACAGGGACACGATGGAGGCGGATTTGAGCAAACTCATGGGCGCGGATTATGGACCCGACACCTGACCGCGCCGCCCACCCCTGGTCAGGGTGGCCGGGAGATGCTATACTGCCCGGCTTTCCAACCAACTCTGGCTTTGCCAGGTGCGAATTGCACGGCTTCGCTGTTGAGCCATGTGCAGGCATCGACAAGGCCCACACATCATGGCATCTGCATCGAAGGTCAAGAAGACCGTCCGTATCGCCTCCGGCCGCAAGCGCGCCCGCCAGGACGTCAAACTGAACGCCGCCAACTCGGCCCTGCGTTCGAAGTTCCGCACCGCCATCAAGAGCGTGCTCAAGGCTGTCAAGGCCGGCGACAAGGTCCAGGCTTCCGAAGCCTTCAAGTCCGCCCAGAGCGTGATCGACTCCATCGCCGACAAGGGCATCTTCCACAAGAACAAGGCCGCTCGCCACAAGAGCCGCCTGGCCGCCAAGGTCAAGGCCCTGGCCACCGCCGCCTGATCCATCAGGGGATCCGGCCGCTGCCCCGGCAGCACAAAGAAAGGCTCGCCAATGGCGAGCCTTTTTGTTTGTCGCGTTCAACCTCGAATGCGCCCTGCAACCAAGGCTCGCCGCAGGCGGCCGCCCAGCGCGGCATCCGACGATCCGGCTTTGCCGGTCGAATGGATGCGCCCCCTTGAGGGGGCCGGCGAAGCCGGTAGGGGGTGGGCGCCTCAATCCGGCAATATGCAGCCGTCGAACACCTGCAGATCATTGTCCTTGGCGAAGTTCATGACGAAATCCCAGGCCATGGGCTCGATCTTGCGCAGGGATTCGTTCACCACCACGCACTTGACCCCGCCCAGGCTGGTCGGGAAGCAGTAGGGGGAATAACCGATGTGGGCGCCAGGGCCGCCCTTCACCCCGCCAGGGCGAAAGCACGACATGGCGCCAGCCAGGCGTTCAGCCCAGTCACTGGGGCGGAACTGCCGCCCGTTGGACGTGATGCCCTGGATGAAGACTTCACGAGGTTTGACTGCGGCAATGGCCGCGGCCGCCGGCGCTGCCGGAGTGGAGCTGGACACGTTGGAGGATCCCACGGTCTGTGCAATGGGTGCATTGACAGGTTGTACAGGCACGGCCACCGGTCGTGTCGGCTCGCCGCGGTGGCTCGGTATCTGCACAGGAGGGTGATCCTGTGCCCACACCGGATCTGAGGTCACAGGGTCTGAAACTGCTGCCATCAGAAACGCCTTCCATTGTCCCTGTAGTTGGACACAACCGCAACATCGGTGCCAGTAGCCTTGCACCGTCATCGGGCTAGACCACGGGGTAACCCCTAGGCCCGCCTCATCGGCCCCTCTCCACATCTTCGGCAATCCCTACGCCGGCTTGATGACAGCCGCCGGTGACATCCGTCATCCGCATTCCTTACAATGGGCCGGGCGCAGTCACCGTGCACTGCGCTTTTTTCATTGTCAGACCACAGCGAGACCCCCATGACTGCCGCCGCGCCCATGCCCCACGTGATGCCCACCTACGGTCGCCTGCCCTTCGCCCTGTCGCACGGCCAGGGCTGCCGAGTCTGGGACACGGATGGCAAGGAGTACCTGGACGGTCTGGCCGGCATCGCCGTGAACACCCTGGGGCACAACCACCCCCAGTTGGTGCCTGCACTGCAGCATCAGGTGAGCAAGCTGATCCACTGCTGCAACTACTACCAGGTGCCGCTGCAGGAAGAACTCGCCGCCCAACTGGTGCGCTTGTCAGGCCTGACCAACGCCTTCTTCTGCAACTCGGGCCTGGAGGCCAACGAGGCAGCTCTCAAGATCGCCCGCAAGTACGGTCACGACAAGGGCATCGACCTGCCCGAGGTCGTCGTCTATGAAAAGGCCTTCCATGGCCGCTCGATCGCCACGCTGTCGGCCACGGGCAACCCCAAAGTGCAGGAAGGTTTCGCGCCACTGGTGCCGGGCTTCGTGCGCGTGCCGCTGAACGACATCGCCGCGCTGGAAGACGTGGCCGCTACGCGTCCCAAGGTCGTCGCCGTGTTCCTGGAGGTGATCCAGGGTGAGGGTGGCATCAACCCCGCCACCAACGATTACCTGCGCGCCGTGCGCAAGCTGTGCGACGACAAGGGCTGGCTGCTGATGCTCGACGAAGTGCAGTGCGGCATCGGCCGCACCGGCAAGTGGTTCGCCCACCAGTGGGCCGGCATCCAGCCGGACGTGATGCCCCTGGCCAAGGGCCTGGGCTCGGGCGTGCCCGTGGGCGCGGTAGTGTGTGGCCCCAAGGCGGCCAATGTGCTGAAACCGGGCAACCACGGCACCACCTTCGGCGGCAATCCGCTGGCCATGCGCGCCGGTGTCGAGACGCTCAAGATCATGGAGGCCGACGGCCTGCTGGACAATGCCGCCAAGGTGGGTGCGCACCTCAAGAGCGCGCTGCAGCGTGAACTGGGCGCCCTGCCCGGCTTCACCGAGATCCGGGGCGACGGCCTGATGCTGGGCATCGAGCTGGACCGCCCCTGCGGCGTGCTGCTGGGCCGCGCGGCCGAAGCCGGCCTGCTGTTGAGCGTGACCGCCGACAAGGTGATCCGCCTGGTGCCGCCGCTGATCCTGACCACAGCCGAGGCCGACCAGATCGTGGCCATCCTGGTGCCGCTGGTCAAGCAGTTCCTGAGTGAAACCCCCAAGGCCTGAACGATGAAGCCCGGTCACAGCCTGCTCAAGCATTACCTGCAGTTCAAAGACCTGCGCGCCCAGGAATACGAGTACCTGTTCGAGCGCGCAGCCCTGATCAAGAAGCGCTTCAAGAACTACGAGAAGTACACGCCCCTGGCCGACCGCACCCTGGCCATGATCTTCGAGAAGGCCAGCACGCGCACCCGCGTCAGCTTCGAGGCGGGCATGTACCAGATGGGCGGCTCGGTGGTGCACCTGACCACCGACGGCAGCCAGCTGGGCCGCAGCGAGCCCATCGAAGACAGCGCCAAGGTGATCTCGCGCATGGTCGACATCGTGATGATCCGCACCTACGAGCAGGCCAAGCTGGTGAAGTTCGCGGCCAACTCGCGGGTGCCGGTCATCAACGGGTTGACCAACGAGTACCACCCCTGCCAGATCCTGGCCGACATCTTCACCTTCATCGAGCACCGCGGCTCGATCGAGGGCAAGGTGGTGGCCTGGGTGGGCGACGGCAACAACATGGCCAACACCTGGCTGCAGGCGGCCGAGCTGCTGGGCTTCACCGTGCACGTGAGCACACCCAGCGGCTACGAGATCGACCCGGCCGTCGCCGGTATCAGCGACACCGACTGCTACAAGGTCTTCAAGGACCCGATGGACGCCTGCCGTGGTGCGCACCTGGTGACCACCGACGTGTGGACCAGCATGGGCTTCGAGGCTGAGAACGAAGCGCGCAAGAAGGCTTTTGCCGACTGGTGCGTGGATGCCGAGATGATGGGTGTGGCTGCGTCGGATGCGCTGTTCATGCACTGTCTGCCGGCGCACCGCGGCGAAGAAGTCGAAGCCGAGGTGATCGATGGGCCTCAGTCGGTCGTGTGGGATGAAGCGGAGAACCGGCTGCATGTGCAGAAGGTGCTGATGGAGTACCTGCTGTTGGGTCGCATCGGCTGATCCATCTCCTGTTGGCTGGCTTCTGCGTGCGGTCCTCCAAGCGCTTTGGCGTGGCAGCGCGGGGCGCGGGATGTGGGGGCCTCTGGCCGGGCGCCTTGTTGGCGTCGGAGGCGCGCAGGGAGGGACAGGTCTGCCCCTGGCCTGTGGCCAGGGGATGGCGAGCATGTTTGAGCCCCTCAGGGGCGAGTTGCGCAGCCACCTGTCCCGTACGAGCACCGGAGAGCAGTCATGCCGCAGGCGTGACCGCCAACATTGAAGCCCGGCCAGAGGCCCCCTCAGACCCAGCCCCGCGCTGCAGTGAAAAAGCGATCAGTTCTCCGCAAACAAGGGGCAAAAAGCAAAGGCAGAAAGCCTCAAGCCACAGCCCCTTCCAGCTTGAACACAGACACAGCCTGCGCCAACTGATCCGCCTGGCGCGCCAGTCCTTCAGCTGCAGCCGCCGTTTCCTCCACCAACGCCGCATTGCGCTGCGTGGATTCATCCAGCACCCCGATCGCCGTATTGATCTGCGCGATCCCATGGTTCTGCTCGGTGCTCGAGTTGGTGATCTGTCCCACCAGTTCGGTCACGCGCCGCACCTGCTGCACCACCTGCTCGATGGTCGTGCCCGTGCTGTCCACCAGCGCACTGCCTGATTCAACCTGGCTCACACTGCTGGTGATCAGTTGCTTGATCTCCTTGGCCGCCTCGGCGCTGCGCTGTGCCAAGGTACGCACTTCACCTGCCACCACGGCAAATCCACGCCCCTGTTCACCCGCCCGCGCGGCTTCCACCGCAGCGTTCAACGCCAGGATATTGGTCTGGAAAGCGATGCCATCGATCACGCCGATGATGTCCGTGATCTTGCGGCTCGACTGCTGGATGCCCGACATGGTCTCCACCACGCGGCTGACCGCCGCGCCCCCCTCGACGGCCACATTGGACGCCTGACCAGCCAAAGCGTTGGCCTGGTGCGCGTGGTCTGCACTGTTCTGCATGGTCGCCACGATCTGATCCACGGACGAAGCGGTTTCCTGCAGGCTGGCCGAAGCCTGCTCGGTGCGGGCGCTGAGCGCCGCATTGCCCGATGCAATTTCAGACGAGGCCATGCGGATGGCATTCGTGGCCTGATGCACTTCCGCCATGGCATTGGCGATCCGGGTGAGTGACTCACGCAGCTTGAGCACCACGCGAGCCTCGGTACGTTGGGGGGGAAGGCGCAGATCGATCCGGCCATCGTCACCCTGCAGCCGCTCGGCGATCTCCATCAACTCTTCGGCCGTGTCGAACTCTCCCTTGGCGCGAGCCGCCAGAAAGAGCAGCACCCCTGCCTCGGCGATCACGAACAGCGCGTGCTCGATCACACGCAGGAAACTGGCCTCGCCGAAGCACATGGGGCCCCAGCCCCAGGCCTGGAACTGGTTGAAGCTCAGGTGATGCACGGCGATGGTGGCCGCGCCCACGATGATGGGCAGCGCACGCCGGTAGACCACCAGGCAGGCCATGAAGGCAAATACCGCGAAGTGGGCCTCGTTGTGGCCGCGCGCCACATGGATCATCAAGCCGACCATGGCCATGCCCAGGAACGGCAGCCCGATCAGGCTGCCAGTGCCCCCCTGCGACCACGCCCCCACGCCCAGGCTGACCAGCATCAAGAGCACCCCGACACCCAGGCCGATGCCAAAGTTGTCGAACTGGACACCATAGGCAAGCACGCCCAGAAACACGGTGCCGATACCCGCCAGCACCACGGTGTCGTTGCGCCGGACAACACCAGCGCGAGAAGTATGAGGTTGCGTCATGCGCTGAGCTCTTGGACGATCACAGGAAAACAAGTGATCGCTTTTTCGTCAGCCGCCTGAAAAACTTGAACTGTTCGGACAACAGCTCATCAAGACTGGTTCAGAACCGGTAAGCCAGCCTCAAGCCCCCCCAATGGCGCCCCTGCACCACGATGGGCGCCGAAGCCTCCTTGAGCATCACGAAGTTGCCACCGCCCATGTCGCGCCGGTAGGTCTGCAACAGGAAGGGCCGCTCATTGCGGGCCGAGGCCAGGCCCGTGCGGTCATTGAAGATGCGCCGCCAGCGCGAGTTGGCGGTGTTCCACACCACATCGCCCTGGCGCTGCGGCTGGCAGTACTGGCGGTTGTGCGTGGGGATGTAGCCATTGCGGTCCACGCCGATGCAGAACACCACGTTGGGCAGCGCCTTGAGCGCGGGCTCCTGGATGGCTGGGAACAGGCGGTCCGTGGCGGCGTTGAACGAGGTCAGGAACTGCTGAGGGTTGCTGCCGGCGATCGGCTGATAGCGGTCGTCGAACAGGTCGGCCAGGCTGACCTGGCCACCCGCCACGGCCTGCGTCAGCACGGCAGCCATCTGGCCAGCCACCTGCTGCGCCAGGTCGATGTAAGGCGTGTCGGCCGTCTGCACACCACAGGAAGCGATCACCTCCATCAGCGTTTCCGAGACCCCCAGCACCACCTCGCTACGGCGCATGGCCTGCGAGAGCGCCTCACGCGTGCGCGTGACCTCGCCGGCCATGGTCGCGGCCTGCTCGTGGATGCCGCCAGACACGCTCATGCTCTGGCTGGCCGCGTCACCGATGCGCGTCACGCCCTGCTCCACCGCCGACAGCGCAGCCTGAAAGCGGCCTTGCGCGCCGTGGTTGGCTTGGTGGTCCCAGCGGATGTCGTGCGCCAGGGACTGGATGCGCTGGTCCAGACTGGCCACTGTGCTCATGATGGCCTTGGAGGTGGACTCGACCTGCGTAGACAGGTCCTTTACCGCATCAGCCACCACGGAGAAACCCCGCCCGGCCTCGCCGGCTCGCTTGGCCTCCACCGAGGCGTTGAAAGCCACCAGCCGGGTCTGCAAGGCGATCTGCGTGATCTGCTGGGCGGCCTTGGCCACATCACGCAGAGTCTCTACCACACCGGCCACCTCCTGCCCCACGGATTCGACCGCCTGGCGCGCCTGGCCCACGGACGACTGGCTGTCCGCCGTGACCTGGTGGATGAGGTTCTGCGCCGTGCGGATGTCCTGCAACTGCCTGACCAGCGAGGTCAGCGCATCCTGCTGGTGTGTGGCGACAGCCGTGGTGTCTTCGAGCATGCCGCGCAACTGGGCGGCTTCCAGGCCGAGGCCGGCGGTGTCGCGCTGAAGGCGTTCGGCCAGTTGGGCCGCATCCCGCGACACGGCCGTGCCTAACGGTTCGGACGGCACCAGGGCCCGCTCAGCGGCGGGCTCTTTCTTCGTGAAGAACGACAAGGGCATGAGGCATCCCATCCAACGCGGGCAGGCGCCCACGCGCCTTTGGCAGGCCGCCGCGCCCTTCCCGACAGACCTCGCCCGGAATGGTTCGATGAGAGAGATGACCGCTGTCGGTCAGAAAGCCCTGAGCTTCACGCGCAGCCGGGCGATAGACTGGCTGTGGAGCTGACACACGCGGGATTCGGTCACGCCGAGTACAGCGGCAATTTCCTTGAGGTTCATGTCCTGCTCGTAGTACATGCTCATCACGTACTGCTCACGCTCGGGCAGGTTCTTGATGGCATCGACCAGGGCCTCGCGCATGCGGTGGTCCTGCAGCAGGCTCAAGGGGTCGTTGCCCTCGTCGGCCACGTGGCGGTCGAGGTAGTCGCTGTCGCCGTCGTCGCCGCTCATGTCTTCCAGGTAGATGAGCTGGGTGCCACGCACCTTGCCCAGCATCTCCTGGTAATCGGACAGGTTGATGCCCATCTCCTTGGCGATCTCGCTCTCCACAGGCGGGCGGCCGAGCTTCTGCTCCAGGCGGTGCACGGCCGATTCGATGTCGCGCTGCTGCTTGCGCGTGCCGCGGCTCATCCAGTCGGCGCCGCGCAGCTCGTCGAGCATGGCGCCGCGGATGCGCTGCGTCGCGAAGGTCTCGAACTGCACGCCCTGACCGGCGTCGAAACGGCTGAGGGCATCGGTCAGGCCGATCATGCCGACCTGGATCAGGTCATCGATTTCCACATTGGCCGGCAGCTTGGCGATCATCTGATGCGCCAGGCGTCTCACCAGCGGGCTGTACTGGTGGAGCATGGCATCGATGTCGAGTCGGCCTTTGGCGGTATACATGTTCTGCTCCATGAACGTCTTGTCAGTTGAACACCGGTGTGGACCTGGAAGGCAAGGCTGCCCCGGGGGACATCAGGTGGTCAAAAGCGGAATCTCCGAGTGTATGTGGCAGTGCGCAGCGCAGCAGGTCGGCGGCCATGTCCAGGAACGCAGCGCTGGGATCCTGGGCGGCGGGCTCCATCGGGTTCATCTGCAGCCAGTCGCGCTGGGCGGCGCCGAGGAAACTGTCGGCGCACTGTCCCAGACGTTGGGCAATCTGCGCGCCCGCCCGGGAGCCAGGGCCGGCGCACACCAGCAGATCGTAAGACATCCAGCGCGCGCGCTGCACGAAAGTTTTCACAGCTGCATAGGCGTGGGTCAAACCGGCTGCATGTTCGTCGGTGAACACCAGCGGCCGAACGTTGAAGCCTGCACTGCGCGCGCCCAGCACCCGCACCAGTTCGCTGGCCGAGGCATGCAGCAGGATCACATCCATCTGCGGCGCGGCATCGGCCAGGGCGCACACCAGCGAGGCACTGCTGCCCTGCGCATCCACATGGCGCAATGGCAGGCCGCGGGCGGGCATGTAGTGCACGTCGTCGGTCAGGTGTTCGATGCCTTCGGCCAGGTCAAAGCCGGCCAGCTCGGACGGGGTGCGGGCACGCTCACCGGCGTCCACCACCAGCGTCTTGAGGCCGAAGCCGGCGAACGCGGCGCACAGGCGCTCCAGCACCACGCCGCCGAACATGACCTGCGGGTTGGAGACGACGGGGATGAAACGAACCACACGGGTGGGAAACATCTGGCGCAGGCCATGGGCCTGGTCGACGGGCCGGCTGGTGCTGCTGGACGATGAGCGCGCAGAACTGGTCATGTGGCAGGCTCGATCACGCCATGGGTTGCGAAGACGACTGGGTGTCGAAGGTGGCCGGCGCAGCGAACACCAGGCTCACCTCGCTGGCATCCAGACGGAATGCCGGGTTGAGGCTGGCCCGCAGCGCACGGTGCACCAGAGAAGCCGACGACAGACGGTGCCAATCTTCAGGCACGCGTTGTCCGTTGGCGACGCCCAGCACCTTCAGTTTGTGACGAATTAACGCATCCAGGGCCGGACCGAGCTTCACGGCTTCGTCCAGCTTGGACAAGACAATACCTGCGCAGGATGCCGCCTGGTAAGAAACCATGACATCTTCGATGGCGTCGCCCTGGGCGGCCGCGTTGATCACCAGCAGCTTCCTGATGCTGGGATGCGAGATCATCTCCAGCAACTCGCGGGTGCGGGCATCGCGCTGGGGCATGCCGGCCGTGTCGATCAGGATCAGCTTCTTGCCCGACAGCAGCTCGAGCAGGTCTTCCAGCGCGGCGCGGTCATGGGCGATGTGCACGGGCACGCCCAGGATGCGGCCGTAGGCGCGCAGCTGTTCATGAGCGCCCATCCGGTAGGCATCCAGGGTGATCAGGCCCAGGTTCTGCGCGCCGTGCTTGGCGGCGAACAGCGCGGCCAGCTTGGCGGTGGAGGTGGTCTTGCCCACGCCGGTCGAGCCGATCATGGCGAAGATGCCGCCCTGGTCCTCGATGTTGGGTTCGTGGTCGGCGGTGTTCAGGTTGCGCTGCAGCACTTGCGTGGTCCAGCTCATCTCGTCGACCTTGCCCGCGACCACGTCACGGGGCATGCCGTCGAGCATCTTGCGGATCAGCACGGGCGAGAAGCCACCATCCAGCAGACGCTGGGCCATCAGGGCCTGGCTGGGCGTGCGCTGCAGCTTGTCCACGAAGGCCATGGTCTCGAAGCGCTCCTTCATCAGGGCGCGCATCGCGCGGATCTCGGTGAGCATCGAGGCGTTGGCGTTCTGGGCGGCGACCAGGGCTTCGCGGGTGGACTCGTCCACCACGGGAGCGGCGGCGGCCACCTTGGCGGGCGCGGCACGCTTGCCGACCATGTTGTCCATGCGCAGGTCGTCGTCCGTCCAGCCGGCCGAGGCGGCAGCGGCCTTGGCCGTGGCACGCGGCTGGGGCTGGGCCGCTGGCGCAGCGGGACGGGTGGCTACCAGGGATTCGCGGGCAGCCTGGGCGGCCTGCGCAGCTTGTGCTTCGCGCTGGTTCTTCACCAGGCGCAGCGCAGGGCCGGACAGGTCCAGGTCGGACTCAGGCAGGGCCATGGCGGGCAGGATGTCGGCGGCACGGGGCGCAGCCGGGGCCACGCGCTGGGCCAATTGCTCTTCGGGCGACTGGGCCAGTTCGGGCTCCATGCGGGCCTTCAGGGCAGCCTGGCGGCGCTTGAGCATGCGCTCACGCACGTATTCCTGGAACGACAGGGTGCTCATGGCCAATTGGCGCACGTCATCCTGCACGGAGCTGGCCAGCGAGGCCATCGAACCACGGGCGCCCTTCTCGGCAGCGTCCGGTTCGGCACGGGCGGCCACGCCACGGGCGGCGGCGGGCTTGGCGGCAGCGGCTTTCGGGGCCTGAGGCGCCACGGGCTGCTGTTGCGGCTCGTGGTGTTCGGCTTCCAGGCGGTCGATGGCGGCCATGCCGTCAGCGCCCATCGCCATGATCTCCACGCCACCCTCGGCCGCCGGCTTGGTCGACAGCACCACGGCTTCATCGCCAAAGACCTGGCGAACCTTCTGCATGGCCTCGCGTGAGGTGCGTCCAGTAAAGCGTTTGACGTTCATGCGTGGCCTCCAATCAAGGTGCCGATGCGGATGGAGTGGGTTTCAGGAATCTCGCTGTGCCCCAGCACTTTCAGGCGGGGCGCGGCACGCTTGAGCAAGCGGGCCACCGACGGACGGATCACGTCCGGCACGAGCAGGCAGGCCGGGTGGCCCAGGTTCTCCTGACGCTGCGAGGCATCCGCGGCCTGCCGTGTCAGGTGATCGGCCACGCCCGGATCGAGCATGGGACCATTCGGGGAAGTGAGTGCCTGGGTCAGCAGGCGCTCCAGATCGGGTTCGATGGCGATGACGTCCAGTTCGCGCACGGGCCCGTAGATCTGCTGGACGATGGCCGGGGCCAGACCGACACGGATCCGACGCGCCAACTCGATGGCGTCGTTGCCGATGCCCGGCGACAGGGACACCTGCTCCGCCAGCGTCTCGATGATCGAGCGCATGTCGCGGATGTGCACGCCCTCGTCCAGCAGGAGCTGGAGCACTTTCTGGAGCGTTGCAATGCCAACCATTTTGGGAACCACGTCTTCGATCAGTTTGGGAGCCAGTTTCGTCACATGTTCGACCAGTTGCTGGGTTTCGACTCGGCCCAGCAGCTTGGCCGCTTGCATTTGCATCAAGTGTGAGAGATGCGTGGCCACGACGGTCGAGGGATCAACGACCGTGTACCCCGCCATTTGCGCCGCTTCCCGCTGCCGGTCCTCGACCCACACCGCCGGCAGTCCGAAGGCCGGATCGGTGGCCGCCGTGCCAGGCAGTGCATTGGTCACATGTCCGGGGTTGATGGCCATCAGCATGCCGGGAAACACCTCGCCCTCGCCCGCCACGGCGCCCCGCAAGGTAATGCGGTAGACGCTGGGACGCAGCTCCAGGTTGTCCTTGATGTGCACGGACGGCGGCAAAAAGCCCACTTCCTGCGCGAATTTGCGCCGAACACCCTTGATCCGGTTCAGCAGGTCGCCACCGCGGTCCTTGTCGACCAGCTGGATCAGACGGTAGCCCACTTCCAGGCCCAGGGTGTCCACAGGCTGCAGGTCGTCCCAGGTGGCCTCGCCGTTGGGGTTGGCGACCGCGTCGGCCGGTTTTTCAACCGGCTTGGGCGCATTGAGAGCCGCCTGCTGCTTCTGATTCATCTTCCAGGCCCACCAGCCCATGCCGCCCGCCACGGGCGCGAAGATCAGGAAGGGCATGCCCGGGATGATGCCCAGCAGGCCAACCACACCAGCCGCCACACCCATCACTTTGGCACTCTTGAACATCTGGCCGGCGATCATGGCACCGACATCCTCGTCCTTGCCGACGCGCGACACCACCATGGCGGAGGCCACCGAGATCAGCAGCGAGGGGATCTGCGCCACCAGCGCGTCACCCACGGCCAGCAGGATGTAGGTGCTGGCCGCATCCCCCGCCGACAGCCCGTGCTGGACCACGCCGATGATGAAGCCGCCGATGATGTTGATGAACAGGATCAGGATGCCGGCGATGGCGTC
>DDJC01000054.1:37644-38181 GCA_002339015.1 Burkholderiales bacterium UBA1834 | reverse complement strand
CATCAAGCTCGCCATAGGCGCGTTGGCTTGCCTGAGCCTGATGCTGGGCAACGCCGTATACGCCCAAACCATGGCTGCTGCGGCCACCTCACCGGCCGGGGCATCTGGCGGCACCCGGAGCTGCGGTGAAGCCACCGGCCCCACCTCCTGCGGAGCGGGCGGCCCCGCCAGCAAGAACGACAAGACGGTGGACGAAGGCGGGGGCAACCCGATCAACGTGATCACTGGCAACAAATACCAGCGCGAGGTCGACTTGCCCGCCCTGCCTGGAGTGCTGGGGCTGGAGCTGGTCCGCCACTACAACAGCCAGTTCAGTGGGATCGGCTTTCCCAACGGCATCATGGGGCGCGGCTGGAAGCTGTCCTATGAGACCGAGTTGCATGTGGTGGGCCGTGCCTTGCAGATCGTGCAGGCCGATGGCGCTCGGTTGATCTTCAACCGGGATCTGCTGAACCCCAGTCACTGCGGCACATCACGAGTCTCCGACGGCCGCATCGCCATCCGCCGGGGGCCGCGTGGCGATGAATATGTGTGGAC
>DDJC01000054.1:3233-37520 GCA_002339015.1 Burkholderiales bacterium UBA1834 | reverse complement strand
CGCCGCCCAAGGGCACCCAGGTTGACAAGATCCAGCTGGCGGCCAACCTGGTCAAGGTGCATCTGCCCACGCACTACGAAGCAGACAAGCCTGCGCACCCGCTGACCAGCAGGGGCACCACAAGCAGCTCGATCAGCCGGGCTTACCACTATGAAGACGCACGCTTCCCAACACTGCTCACGGGCATCAGCGTATCCGGCAGCGGCAGTGATGGCAAACCGCTCAACCAGCGTATCTCCACCTATGGCTATGACCAGCGTGCCTGGGCCGTTCGCAGCGAGCATGGCGGCCAGAAGGTGGAGCTGGTCTTGCTTGAACGCGCCAGCCTGAGCGAGATGCCAGGAAGCACGCCTGGCCGCAGTGTGCTGGTACACGGACGTACAGCCGCACAGCCTGAAGGCCGGCGGTTGGAGATTCGCAGTGCCATGGTGGCCGGTGACTACCGCATCACCGAGACACGAGGCGAGCCCTGCGCGACGGCTTTGTCCTGCCCTCGGGCCAACATGCGGTACCGCTATGACGCCAAAGGCCGGCTGACTGAGGAGATTCAGCTTGATCAGCAAGGCCGGGCGCTGCTGGGTGTGCGTATGGCCTACGACCCGATGGATCGGGTGCTGAAGGTCAGTCAGGTCACCTACAAGGATGGCAAGCCCGGGGCTGAGCGTTGGATGGTGCGCTATGAGTATGGCGCTACGGGTGAGCAGCCGGCGTTGATTGCCAAGCCCAGTGTGGTGCCAGGTCTGGAGCACCAGATGCGAATGACATACAACGATCGCGGCCAAGTGCTGAGCGTTGAAGAAGGCGGCTACAGCCCCCTGGATGCACAAGGGCTGCCGGTCATCGAGCCAAGTCAGGCCAGCCCGATCAAACGCATCACGCGCTATGAGTACGGCCGCATCAACGGCCGCAGCGTGCTCGTCGCGATGGACGGGCCGCTGCCCGGCCCGGTGGACACCACCCGCTATGCTTGGGACCGGCGCGCCGACCACCTGCGGAGCCTTCAGGCGCCTGGCGGCCGTGCGATGAAGATCCTGCAGCGCGACGACGCGGGCCGCGTCATGGTGATGGCGCGGGACGATGGCCGCCGGTACCGGGAGACCACCACACACCACGACCCCGCGGGGCGTGTGCTGGCGCGCGACGTGACGGCTTGGTCGCGCCAGGGCGGAATGCTGAGCAAGGACAGCCGGTTGAGCCAGCGCACCGGCTACGGCTACGATGTCCAGGGCCGCCTGACGGTCATCCATGGCGCGGACGGCACGCAGATCCGCACAGAATCCGATGCCGGCGGCAGGCCGGAGGCGCTGATCCTGCCCGACGGTGGGCGCGTCGCGCTGCAGCGCGACGCAGGCGGCGCATTGCAGGCCGTCACGCGGCTCGACGCCCAGCAGCGTACCCTCCAGACCGTGCGATTCGAACGAGACGACGAGCAGCGGCTGATCCGGCTGAGCGACGACGTGGGACAGATGCTGGCGCTGCGCTATGGCCCAGGTTCTGGCGCGGACCTGCCAGTGGAGGTCGAGCATCCGGGCGCGATCAAGACGGCCTATGCCTACGACGACCTCGGCTTCATCGCCGAGCAGGTCCGCGCCGCAGGCACCGAGGCCGAACAGCGCGCCCGCTGGCGGCACGACCCTGCCGGCCACGTGACCGGCATCGAACGAGTGTCCGGGCAGTCTGCTCTCTACGACGACTTTGGCCGCAAGCTGATGCAGACCGATACCCAGCATGGCACCACGCGCTACGTGTGGGACGAGGCCGACCGCCTGATCGCACGCGTGAACGACAGCGCGCAGGTCCATCGCTATGAATACGATGCGGGCGGCTGTTTGGTCGCCTTGAGCGTGGACGGGCACACTGCCATGACGCGCTCGCGTCACGACGGCAGCCTTGTCAGCGAGACCGTCGCATTTGATTCGCGGGGTCGGGTGGAGGAGCGCAAGCAGTGGCGGTACGACAGCCTGGGCAGGCTGGTCGAGGAGCGCCACTGGCTGCCGACCGTGGAGAATGGCCAAGCAAAGAATCGGGCTACCCCGTCGACCGCACCGCTGCTGTTCGTCACCACGCTGCGCTATGACGAACGGGGCCGTCTGATCGAACGCACGCTGGCCGATGCGCGGCAGCGCGCCCACCGGCTGGCCTATGCCTGGGACGACACCACAGGCCATCTGACAGGCGTGCGCTACAACGGCGAACCGGTGGTGGGTGAGCTGCATGCCTCCTGGCTAGATGGCATTGCCGGCTTCACCCATGGCAACGGCGTGAGAGAGCGGTTCGAGCGCGATGCGCGCGGTCGGCTGACGCGCCACACGGCGATGCTGGCGCATCGCGCCGTGCTCGATGACCGCTACACGTACGACGCGGGCAACCGGCTGGTCGCTGCCAGCGAAGCGCAGTGGCAGGTTCAGCTCGAACGGCGTTATGGCTACGATGGGCTGGGACGATTGACCTCGGAGCAACGCGAAGGTGCGCCAGTGGCCGACAGCTATGTCTACGACAGCGAGGGCAACCGGATTCGTTCGACAGTGGGTGGAGAGAGCCGACGCTACGCCTACGTAGGACAGCAATTGCTGGCGGTCGAACCCACGGCGCGACACGCCGGCTGGGCCTCGGTCTATGGCGCACTTGGCGAACCCTGGAAGCTCTGGGGACTTCATGGCATGGGCAAGACGCGGCAGAACACTGCTGGCCAGGGCCATCCGCCCGAACAGCCCGGTCTTCTGATGCCGGGCAAGCCCGCCGTGCGCACGGTCTACGCGCCCGCCGGCCCGGCGCTGGCCGCGGTGGATGAGCAGGACCGTCCGGTGGCGCTCTACGCCTGGGGCCTGCGTGGCGAGCGCATCAGCAAGACCATCATCGCGGGCGATCGCCAGGCGACCACCTATTACCTTCACCTCAACGGCGGCTCGCGGCCCGTGGTGGCGGATCTGCGGGATCAGGGCCTGCAGCTCTACGCCGAGGCCGATGCGTCAGGCCGTGTGATGCGGCAGTATGTGTACCTGGACGGGCAGGTCGTGGCCTGTATCGACACGGCCTTCACCGATGGCGTTTGGGAGCGAATGCGCACACTCGTCTGGTCATGGTTTGGCCGCGTGCCGCAGGCCAGCGGTGAGGTATACGCGGTCCACGCCGACCAGCGCCATGCCCCAGTGGCCGTGACCAACGCGCAGGGCCAGGTGGTCTGGCGCGCCCGGTACGACGCCTTCGGGCTGGCCCATGTCGAGTCCGTGCGGCCGGTGCAAACCGCTTCCTGGGGCCTGATGGGCGAAGCGCACGCCGCCGATGCCGCGCCAGCCTTCGAACTGAATCTGCGTCTGCCGGGGCAGTACTGGGATACGGAGCGCGGCATCCACCACAACCAGCAGCGCGACTACGATCCGTGGATTGGGCGCTTCACCACGGCAGATCCGATCAGCATGCAGCCCGGGCTGGAGTTGGGGCAGGCCGACAGGCTGGCGGGCGGCAACGTGTATGCCTACGTGTCGAACAACCCACTGACCCAGGTGGACCCTCAAGGCTTGTACCAGGAAGACATTCACTACTACATGACCTTCTTTCTGGCTTTGGCGGCGGGCGTGGACTACAACGAGGCCCGCGTCATCGCACTGGCTACCCAGTACATCGATGACAACCCGGCCACGCGTCCGCTGGACGAAACGAACCCCGGAACGATGGTCGGCTCGATCACGAAAAATCAGCAGGCGCTGCTGACCTATCACTTTGTCCTGTCGGACCGTACCGGCCTTGGCGGCGGGTACGGAACAACCCCGGCCTTTTACGACAACAACGACCTGCTGCTGCCCGTGAAGTCGCCTTCGTTCCAGATGCAGCAATTGATGGGCGCATATGAAGGTGCGCCCACGCGGTGTGCGAAGCTGCAGTTCTTCGGAGAGTTCCTGCATGCCTTCGAGGATACCTTTGGGCACCGCAATAGCATCAACGAACCGATTGATGCGCTGATCCTGGGAAAGGGCACAGGGCATGGCCTCTATGGTTCACATCCGGACTACACCTACGACCATGGCCAGCCGACGCCCTTGCCTACGGGCTCGGTTATTCACTGGAACAACGAAGCGAGGACGTTGACCATGGAAAAAGCAGTCTATGACTGGATCAAGGCCAAGAGTGGTTTAGCCACCGCAAGCGGCGGCGCCAGTTGGGCTCAGATCGAAGGCGTGTTGCGGCAGTTCAACGCGACGCAGGAGCGTCACAACGAGAACGGTGCGTCGTTCACGAAAAAGCTCAGGATACTGGACGATGCGCTCGCGACTTTTGTGAAGCGTCCTGACGGCGGCACTGTCGATTTCTCGGCGGAGACGAGTCCGGATGTATACAACAGCAACGAAGCGGCAAATAACAGAAGGATCAACCTCTGCGATGCGAAGGGCAACCGGCTCAAAGCATCTGATTATCCGTTCCTGATCTTGCCTCAGTCGTTCGAGTCATGCCAATAAGAGAAGTGATTGCTCGGCCCGTGTGGTGCCTGCTGGCCATGTGCGTCCTGGCCGTCGGAGCACCCGGGAGCCTCCATGCGGAGCCAGCCGACTGCGAGCCTATCGGACGTACCCGTGATGACCCGAGCTACCGCTCATGGGCCAGAGTGGCAACTGTGACTCGGGCCGGGCGCTACTGCCTGACGGAAGACCTCAACAGCAAATCCATCTTCGATTTCGCCTCTGGTGGTTATGCCACCAGTAAATCTCCTATGTGGGAAGTTGAGGCTGGACCGGTGCAAATCGATCTGCAGCGGCATGAACTGTCCAGCAATCAACCTGTTGCGGTGATCTCGATTGGCGCTTCGGACGTCAGTGTCGCCAATGGGAAGATTCGTGCTGGAGCGGTGAGTGCTATCAGATTGCAAGGCAGTCAGCTTATCAGCCTGCGCAGCGACTACGCGGTTTTCGGAATCGATGGTGATTTGCTGGACCGTAGCTACACCCGGGAGTTGGGGCCGATCAGTGGCTCGGGTCGCACGTCCATTCCTCATGGTGGTCTGCAACTGGATCACATGCAGATCGATGCAGGCTCATCCACTCGCACGCGTTTCGGTGCTGTCGCCGTGGGCGGGCAGCGCAGCGGCAACAGCGTCACCAGCAGCCGGATCACGGTGCGCAATGGACATGCGGGGATTTATTTGTTCGGCGCGGGGCAGCGCATAGAAAACAACACCATCGTCTTGAAATGCGCTGACGCCACGCCGAGCGCCGCCCCCATTAAGTTGCACGCGGCAGACAACAGCATCATCCGAAACAATACCATCGTGGTCGATTGCTGGTCCGATAAGCCGCAAGCGGCCATCAGTCTGATCGATAGCCGCAACGTGGTGATCGAGAACAACCGCATCATCGGCGTCAAGCAACTCTACAAGGTGTGGGATGAGCGGCCCGAGCAGCGCAGCAGCGTGGTCGAACGCGGTAACACCTTCCCGACACTGTGGGACCGACTACTGGGACGCTAGGGTAAGCGCTAGGGGCATAGCAGCGGAGCCACGGATCGATGGTGCCTGCCGAAAAGCATGAGGATCTGGATCTGGGAGCGAGGAGTGGCCAGTTGGTGGGATGAACCGCGGTCGATGCCTGCCCTGGAAAGGTGCGTCAACCCAGCTGAAGCTGGATCTGTCGATCCAGTTCCAGGAGCTTGCCCGCATCGAACGACGGTTCGGCGGGCACCTCGCGCTGCTGCATGCCCCAGATCGGCTGCGGAAAGTGCGGGTCATCGCTGTAGCGGGCAATCAGGTGCCAGTGCAGGTGCGGCACCATGTTGCCCAGGCTGGCCAGGTTCACCTTGATGGGCTGCAGGTGAACGCGCATCAGCGATTCGACCAGCGCCACCGCGTCCATGCAGCGCATGCGTTCAGCCTGCGGCAGATCACTGAACTCGGCCACGTGGTCGTTCCAGATCACGCGGTAGAAGCCCGGGTGCAGCGCATCACTCACACGTACCACGCGCAACTCGGTATTGCGCACCACCAGCATGCCGCCCGGCTGTTCGCACAGCTCGCAACCGGCGCGGCGGGTGGTGTCCAGCTGTCCCATGTTCACCGGCTCGGCCCGCCTCACACCAACACGCGTTCGATACCGCCTTCGTTGGCGCGCTTGACGTACTCGGGCATCCAGTTCTCGCCCAGGATCTGACGGGCCATCTCGATGACGATGTAGTCGGCTTCGAGCAGGCCGTTCTGCAGGTCGTCCTGGTAGCGGTTCAGGCCCTGCAGGCAGCTGGGGCAGGAGGTCAGGATCTTGACGTTCTCCTTGGGGGCCACCAGGCCCTGCTCGCGCAGCGCGGCCTCGCCCTTGCGGATTTCGGCCTCCTTGCGGAAGCGCACCTGCGTGGACACGTCGGGACGGTTGGCGAACAGGGTGCCCGATTCGCCGCAGCAGCGGTCCGACTTGATCACGTTGTCGCCCACCAGCGCCTTCACTGTCTTCATCGGCTCCTGCAGCTTCATGGGGCTGTGGCAGGGATCGTGGAAGAGGTAGGCGTCCTTGCCCTGCAGCTTGATGCCCTTTTCCAGCAGGTACTCGTGGATGTCGATGATGCGGCAGCCCGGGAAGATCTTGTCGAACTGGTAGCCCTGCAGCTGGTCATAGCAGGTGCCGCAGGACACGACGACGGTCTTGATGTCCAGGTAGTTCAGCGTGTTGGCCACGCGGTGGAACAGCACCCGGTTGTCGGTGATCATCTTCTCGGCGGTGTCGAACTGGCCGGCGCCGCGCTGCGGGTAGCCGCAGCACAGGTAGCCCGGCGGCAGCACGGTCTGCACGCCCGCATGCCACAGCATGGCCTGCGTGGCCAGGCCCACCTGGCTGAACAGGCGCTCGGAGCCGCAGCCGGGGAAGTAGAACACCGCCTCGGTGTCGGCCGAGGTCTTGAGCGGGTCGCGGATGATCGGGACGTAGTTCTTGTCCTCGATGTCCAGCAAGGCGCGCGCGGTCTTCTTGGGCAGGCCGCCCGGCATCTTCTTGTTGATGAAGTGGATGACCTGCTCTTTGATGGGCGCGGTGCCGTGCGTGGCCGGCGGCGCGCTGGTCTGCTTGCGCGCGACCAGCTTGAGCGCGTCGTTGGCCAGGCGCTGGGCCTTGTAGCCCACGCCCGTCATGCCGGCCCGCATGATCTTGATGGTCTGCGGATTGTTGGTGTTGAGGAAGGCCATGCCCACCTTGGCCACCGGCCGGAACGACTTCTTGCCCAGCTTGTTGAGCAGGTTGCGCATGTTCATCGACACGTCGCCGAAGTCGATGTTGACCGGGCAGGGCGTCAGGCACTTGTGGCAGACCGTGCAGTGGTCGGCCACGTCCTCGAACTCCGACCAGTGCTTGATCGACACGCCGCGCCGCGTCTGTTCTTCGTACAGGAAGGCCTCGATCAGCAGCGAAGTGGCGAGGATCTTGTTGCGCGGGCTGTACAGCAGGTTGGCGCGCGGCACGTGGGTGGCGCACACGGGCTTGCACTTGCCGCAGCGCAGGCAGTCCTTGAAGCTGGCGGCAATGTCGCCGATGTCGCTCTGCTGCATGATCAGCGACTCGTGGCCCATCAGCCCGAACGAGGGCGTGTAGGCCTCGGTCAGGTCGGCCGCGTGGACATCATCGCCCAGGGCCTTGAGGTGCGCGCCGCGCAGCAGCTTGCCCTTGTTGAAGCGGCCCTGCGGGTCGACACGGAGCTTGTAGTCCGTGAAGGCCTGCATCTCGTCGTCGGTCAGGAACTCGAGCTTGGTGATGCCGATGCCGTGCTCGCCCGAGATCACGCCGTCCAGGCTGCGGGCCAGCTTCATGATGCGCGCCACGGCCTCGTGGGCCGTCTGCAGCATCTCGTAGTTGTCGCTGTTGACGGGGATGTTGGTGTGCACATTGCCGTCGCCAGCGTGCATGTGCAGGGCCACCCACACGCGGCCGCGCAGCACCTGCTTGTGGATGCGCTTGAGCTCGTTGATGACCTCGCCCAGGGCATTGCCGGCGAACTCCTGCGCCAGCACGTCGCGGATCTCCTTCTTCCAGCTGACGCGGATGCTCCAGGTCTGCAGCAGGTTGAAGACGGTGTCGCCGTCCTGCACGGCATAGGTGCCGTCGCGGTGCTGCTCGTAGCCCAGGGCCACGAGGTGATCGCCGGCCACGCTCAGCGGCGTATCGATGCGGTCGTGCAGGAACTGCCAGCGCTCGCGCACCTTGGCCAGCAGGCTCAGCGCGAACTGCACCTTCTCGCCCAGCTGCTCGGGGCTGGGCAGCTCGGCGGAATCCTCCACCTTGCCCAGGGGCAGGTTGCCGGTCTTGAAGAAGGCTTCGAAGGCGTCGATCAGGGCCAGCTTGTTGCGCAGGCTCAGCTCGATGTTGATGCGCTCGATGCCCAGGGTGTACTCGCCCATGCGCGGCAGCGGGATCACCACGTCTTCGTTCACCTTGAAGGCGTTGGTGTGCTTGGCGATGGCGGCGGTGCGCTTGCGGTCGGCCCAGAACTTCTTGCGGGCGTCGGCGCTCACGGCCACGAAGCCTTCGCCCGAGCGGCCATTGGCCAGACGGATGACCTCGCTGGTGGCGCGGGCCACGCGGTCTTCGTCGTCACCGACGATGTCGCCGATCAGTACCATCTTGGGCAGGCCGCTGCCGCCCGCGTTGCGCTTGCTCTTGGTGGCGTAACCCACGGCGCGCAGGTAGCGGTCATCGAGGTGCTCCAGGCCCGCGAGGATGGCGCCGCCGGGCTGCTTCATCTCCTCGAACATGAAGTCCTTGATCTCGACGATCGAGGGCACGCAATCCTTGGGGTTGCCGAAGAACTCCAGGCACACGGTGCGCGTGTGCTTGGGCATGCGGTGCACCACCCAGCGGCAGCTGGTGATCAGGCCATCGCAGCCTTCCTTCTGGATGCCGGGCAGGCCGGCCAGGAACTTGTCGGTGACGTCCTTGCCCAGGCCTTCCTTGCGGAAGATGCGGCCGGGGATGTCGAGCTGCTCGGTGCGGATCGGCGTCTTGCCGTCGGGCTGGAAGTAGCGCAGCTCGAAGCGGGCCACGTCCACGTCATGGATCTTGCCCATGTTGTGGCCGATGCGGTGCACCTCCAGCCATTGCGCATCGGGGGTGACCATGCGCCAGCTGGCCAGGTTGTCCAGCGCGGTGCCCCACAGCACGGCCTTCTTGCCGCCGGCGTTCATGGCGACGTTGCCACCGACGCAGCTGGCCTCGGCCGAGGTGGGGTCGACGGCGAACACGAAGCCGGCGCGCTCGGCCGCGTCGGCCACGCGCTGCGTGACCACGCCGGCGCCCGTCCAGACGGTGGCCACAGGGTGGTCCATGCCGGGCAGGGTGACCATCTCGACCTCGGTCATCTGCTCGAGCTTCTCGGTGTTGATCACCGCGCTGCGCCACGTGAGCGGCACGGCGCCACCGGTGTAGCCGGTGCCGCCCCCGCGCGGGATGATGGTCAGGTCGAGGTCGACGCAGCCCTTGACCAGGGCGGCCATTTCTTCTTCGGTGTCGGGCGTGAGCACGACGAAGGGGTACTCGACGCGCCAGTCGGTGGCGTCGGTCACATGGGAGACACGGGAGAGGCCGTCGAACTTGATGTTGTCCTTGGCCGTGACCTTGCCCAGCACCTTGTGGACGCGGTCACGCAGGGTGGCCATCTGCTCGAAGGCCTTCGCAAAGCGGTCCACGGCCCCACGGGCGGCGGTCAGCAACTCGCCGACCAGGGTGTCGCGCGAGGTGTCGCCCGCCGGCGTGCGGCGCTTGTCGACCTCGCCCAGGCGGTGGTGCAGGGCTTCGATCAGCTGGCCGCGGCGCTTGGGGTTGTCCAGCAGATCGTCCTGCAGGTAGGGGTTGCGCTGCACCACCCAGATGTCGCCCAGCACCTCGTAGAGCATGCGGGCGGAGCGGCCGGTCTGGCGCTCCGTGCGCAGCAGGCTGAGCAGTTCCCAGGCGCGCTGGCCCAGCAGGCGCTGGACGATTTCCCGGTCGGAGAACGAGGTGTAGTTGTACGGAATCTCGCGCAGGCGGGGTTGGCCGTCGCCGTGGCCGTCGGCGGCCTGGGCGGTCATGTGGGTCAGCTCGGTGGGTGCGTTCATGAGGGCGCCAGACGCGAAAGGGGCCTGAAACTGAAACGATCAAGCGTCCGGAAGCGGTCTGAGCGCCCGGACGCGATGGGGAGGTGGTTTTTCGCGGCTGAGGCGAGATGGTACCGCAGCAGGGCATGTCCTGACCGGAAATGGGGCATCCGCAGCCCCTGGTGCGGGGGCCGAGCCGGGTGTTTGCGGACGGTTTTTCCTCCCCCGAGAGGCAGGGTGGTGCGTGGCCGCCACGCCGTGCCTGCCCGCCGGAGCGGTTTTGCTAAGCTGGGTTGTCCGATCATGCCGGGCAGATGAGGTTCCCGATGCCAATGACAAGTGATCCGCACCGCGAAGCCACGCCGCCAGGGCCGTGGCCTTACCCCCGCTGGATCGCCCACCGGGGCGCCGGCAAGCTGGCACCCGAAAACACCCTGGTGGCATTCAAACGGGGGGCGTCATATGGCTACCGGATGTTCGAATGTGATGTGAAGCTCAGCGCGGACGGCGAGGCCTTCCTGCTGCACGATGCCGAACTGGAGCGCACCACCAGCGGGCGCGGGTTGGCGGGGGCGCTGCCTTGGGCCGATCTGTCCCGGCTGGATGCGGGCGCCTGGCACAGCCCGGCCTTTGCCGGCGAGCCCCTGCTGCACCTGGATGCGCTGGCGGCCTGGCTGCAGGCCCGGGGCCACGCGGTGAACCTGGAGATCAAGCCCACGCCGGGCACCGAGCGTCTGACGGGCGAAGTGGTGGCCCGGCGGGTGGCGCAGTTGTGGGCGGATGCCGAGGTCAAGCCGTTGCTGAGTTCCTTCCAGCCGGTGGCGCTGGCGGCGGCCCGCGAGGCGGTGCCGTCCTTGCCGCGTGCCCTGCTGTTGGCGGAATGGGTGCCTGACGCAGTGGCATTGGCGACGGACCTGGGGTGTGTCGCCCTGGTGGTGCACCATGCGGACCTGGATGCGCCCCGGATCGCCGAAGGCCACCGCGCCGGCCTGCGCATGCTGACCTACACCGTCAACGAGCCCGAGCGGGCCACGGCCTTGTGGGCGGCCGGCCTGGATGGCCTGATCACCGACCGGGTGGACTTGTTCAGCCCAGTGCCTTGAGCAGCTTGTCGTGAATGCCGCCGAAGCCGCCGTTGCTCATGCACAGGATCTGGTCGCCCGACTGGGCGACCTTGACCACCTTGCTCACCAGCGCGTCGATTGTGTCGGCCACGCAGGCCTTGTCGCCCATGGGCAGCAGGGCTTCCTGTGCATCCCAGCCCAGGCCGCCGCTGTGGCAAAAGGCCAGATCCGCCTCTTCCAGCGACCAGGGCAGCAGGGCCTTCATCGTGCCCAATTTCATGGTGTTGGAGCGGGGCTCGAACACGGCCAGGATGCGCTGGTCCGGGCCCACCTTGCGGCGCAGGCCGTCCATGGTGGTGCGGATGGCGGTGGGGTGGTGGGCGAAATCGTCGTAGACGGTGATGCCATTGACCTCGCCGCGCAGCTCCAGCCTTCGCTTCACATTCGCGAAGCGGCACAGGGCCTCGCAGGCGGACTGCGGCGCCACGCCGGCGTTCTCGGCTGCGGCGATGGCGGCCAGGGCGTTCATCTGGTTGTGCTCGCCCAGCAGGGGCCATTCGACACGGCCGATCAGCACGCCGGCTTTCATCACGTCGAAGGCGTGCGGCTCGCCGCGGGCGCGAAAGCCCGGGGTGTCGCCACGCACGCCGAAGCGCGCCACGTCGCTCCAGCAGCCGCGCTCCAGCACGCGCTGCAGGTTGTCCTCCCGCGCGTTGACGACCAGGCGGCCGCCGCGCGGCACGGTGCGCACCAGGTGGTGGAACTGCGTCTCGATGGCGGCCAGGTCGGGGAAGATGTCGGCGTGGTCGAACTCGAGGTTGTTGAGCACGGCCGTGCGCGGACGGTAGTGCACGAACTTGCTGCGCTTGTCGAAGAAAGCGGTGTCGTACTCGTCCGCCTCGATCACGAAGGGGTGGCCATTGGCGGGGCGGCTGGCCTCGTCCGTGTGGCCCAGCCGGGCCGACACGCCGAAGTTCTCGGGCACGCCGCCAACCAGGAAGCCGGGCTGGTGACCGGCGTCTTCCAGGATCCAGGCCAGCATGGCGGTGGTGGTGGTCTTGCCGTGCGTGCCGGCCACGGCCAGCACATGGCGGCCGCGCAGCACGTTCTCGCTGAGCCACTGAGGGCCGCTCGTGTAGGGCAGGCCCGCGTCCAGAATCGCCTCCATCAGAGGGTTGCCGCGTGACACGACATTGCCCACCACGAACAGATCGGGTTTCAGCTCGATCTGTTCAGGGCCGTAACCTTCAATCAGGTCGATGCCCAGGGCCCGCAACTGATCGCTCATGGGTGGGTAGACACCCGCATCGCAACCCGTGACCTTGTGGCCTGCCTCGCGTGCCAGGGCGGCGACACCGCCCATGAACGTCCCGCAGATGCCGAGGATATGAATGTGCATGAGGCGGATTCTAGGGCCTGTTAAGCGGCCCTGGCCCGCCCGTCCGGGCCGGCCATGCGCCTGTTTGGGTGGCCTCAGAAGGTGGGCGGGAGGGGCGCCGGGCCCCTCGGCCGGTCAGCCCGCGCTCAGCGCCTGGCGTGCGGCGTCCACTGTGGCGGCGATGTCCTCGGCCGTGTGGGCGGCGCTGACGAAACCGGCCTCGTACAGGGCCGGGGCCAGGTACACGCCGGCGTCCAGCATCTGGTGGAAGAATCGGTTGAAGCGGTCCTTGTCGGTGGCCAGCACGGCGGGGTAGTTCTGCGGCAGCTCGGGCCCGAAGAAGAAACCGAACATGCCGCCTTCGCAATCACCCGCCATGGGCACGCCGGCCTCGCGGGCCACCTGGGCCAGGCCTTGCGACAGCTCGCGCGTGCGCTGGCTCAGTGCTTCGAAGAAACCGGGCCGCTGGATCAGCTGGAGCGTGGCCAGGCCGCAGGCCGTGGCCACCGGGTTGCCCGAGAGCGTACCCGCCTGGTAGACCGGTCCGAGCGGGGCCAGTTGCGACATGATGGACCGGGGGCCTGCGAAGGCCGCCAGCGGCATGCCGCCGCCGATCACCTTGCCGAACACCGACAGATCAGGCTTGAAGCCGGGGATCTGCCGGGCGTAGATGCTCTGCGCGCCGCCCAGGGCCACGCGGAAGCCCGTCATCACCTCATCGAGCACCAGCAGGGCGCCATGCTGGGTGCACAGCTCGCGCAGGCGCGTCATGAAAGGGATGCTGGCCCGCACGAAGTTCATGTTGCCGGCGATGGGCTCGATCATCACGCAGGCGATCTCGCTGCCTTGTTCGGCAAAGGCCTCTTCCAGCTGCGCGACGTTGTTGTATTCGAGCACCAGCGTGTGCTGCACCACCTCGGGCGGCACACCGGCGCTGGTCGGGTGGCCGAAGGTGGCCAGGCCAGAGCCGGCCTTGACCAGCAGGGCGTCGGCGTGGCCGTGGTAGCAGCCTTCGAACTTGACCAGCTTGGCGCGGCCCGTGGCGCCGCGCGCCAGGCGGATGGCGCTCATGGCGGCCTCGGTGCCGGAACTGACCAGGCGCACCTGCTCGGCGCTGGGCACGAGTTTCAGGATCTCTTCGGCCAGCTCGATCTCGCGCTCGGTGGGCGCGCCGAAGGAGAAGCCGTCTTCCACGGCCTTGCGCACGGATTCCAGCACCTCGGGGTGGCCGTGGCCCAGGATCATGGGGCCCCAGGAGCCGATGTAGTCGATGTAGCGCCGGCCCTCGGCGTCCCACATGTAGGCGCCCTGCGCGCGGGCGATGAAGCGTGGCGTGCCGCCCACGGCGCGGAAGGCGCGCACGGGGGAGTTCACGCCGCCGGGGATGACGGCCTGGGCGCGTTCGAACAGGGCTTGGTTGGTGGCAGCGGGTGAGGAGGTGCGGGAATCAGTGGACATGGCGAGGGTTGGGCGCAGAGGTGGGCTCGTCGGCCCCGAGGCCTTCGCCACCATCGGGATCGCCTTCGCCCGGCCCTTCGGGCGGCAGCGCCCAGAAGAAGCGGTCAGGGATGACGCCGCCCATGCCGGGGCGGAAGCCCGCGTCGAGCGACTGGTCCAGGAAGCTCAGGGCCTCGGACACGGCCTGGTCCACCGCCTCGGTGGTGGCCAGGATGGCGGTGAGCGCGGCCGACAGGGTCTCGCCGGCGCCCACGAAGCTGGTGTCGAAGCGCTCGAAGCGCTCGCCGGCCAGGGCGCCCTGGGGCGAGGCCAGCACATTGTCGATGAACTGATCGGGCAGCTGGATGCCGGTCACCAGCACGAACTGCGTGCCCAGCGCATTGGCGGCCACGGCCAGCTCGCGCGAGGAAGGCGGTCGCTCGGATTCCCAGTCGGGCAGCAGCAGGTCGGTCAGCGTCTGGTGGTTGCCCACCAGCACGGTGGCCGAGGGCAGGATCAGTTCCTTGAAGGCATCCAGGTAAGACACCTGGCGCTCTTCGTCCAGGAAGGACACGTTGCCCAGGTAGGCCACCAGCGGCACGTCGGAGTAGTCGGCCAGGATCTCGGCGACGGCGCTCACATTCTCGGCGTTGCCCAGGAAGCCCACCTTCCAGGCGGCGATGGGGGCGTCCTCGAGGATGGTGCGGGCCTGTTCGACCACGGCGTCGGGGTCGATGTCGTAGCTGTCCAACACCTCGGCGGTGTCGCGCACCAGGACGCCGGTGAGCACGGGCAGTGCGTGGGCGCCCATGGAGGCCACGGTGGTGATGTCGGCGGCGATGCCGGAGGCACCGCTCGGATCGTTGACGTTGAACGTGAGCACGCAGGCGGGAGAGCTCAGTTCTTGCGCCTGATCATCGGGAAGGCCGGGATCCTGAGGGGTTGCGGAGATGGGCGTCATGTAGTCTGCCAGTGTGTTTCCGTGATGGAAGGCCCTGTGTGCACAGAAGAGTTGTATTGAATCGTTACACCAGGGAGCCGGTGGGTAGAAGTGCCCAGAAACCCTGCGTTTCGTGAGGGTTGGCGTGGCTACAATGAGCCGATTGTATTCATGCTGGCCCTGAAAACGTGAAAGCTTCCCGTACCTGGATGTGTCTGATTTGTGGGTGGATCTATGACGAGGCGGCCGGGTTGCCAGAAGAAGGCATTGCGCCGGGCACTGCCTGGGAAGACGTGCCGATGAACTGGGTGTGCCCGGAGTGCGGCGCCCGCAAGGACGATTTCGAGATGGTGCAGATTTGACGCACCGTGCCGGCCTGGGCTCGGCCATCGCAGGAGGATTCGTTTCGTGAGCGACATGGGATCTGATGCAGGGGAACGAGGGCCCGCCCGGGTGCTCGTCATCGATGACAGCAACACCATCCGGCGCAGCGCCGAGATCTTCCTGAAGCAGGGGGGTTATGAGGTGCTGCTGGCCGAAGACGGCTTCGACGCCTTGTCCAAGGTCAATGACCACGCGCCGGACATCATCTTCTGCGACATCCTGATGCCGCGGCTCGATGGCTATCAGACCTGCGCGATCATCAAGCGCAACCCCAAGTTCGCCGCCACGCCCGTGATCATGCTGTCGTCCAAGGATGGCCTGTTCGACAAGGCCCGTGGCCGCATGGTGGGCTCGCAGGATTACCTGACCAAGCCCTTCACCAAGGACCAGCTGCTGCAGGCCGTGGCCGCGCACACCGCGGGCCGCACGGCCACCGAATCGCCCGGCGCCTGAGCGTTCGAGCGCCCGAAGAATCCCGAGGATGTAAAACATGCCGATTCAAAAGATCTTGCTGGTCGACGATTCCAAGACCGAGCTGCACGTGCTGTCCGAGCTCTTGACCAAGCGCGGCTACCAGGTGCGCACCGCCGAGAACGGTGAGGACGCGCTCAAGCGCCTGCAGGAAGACCGTGCCGACCTGATCCTGATGGACGTGGTGATGCCCGGCCAGAACGGCTTCCAGCTGACCCGCGCCATCACGCGCGATCCGCAGTACGCCGACATCCCCGTGATCATCTGCTCCAGCAAGAACCAGGAGACCGACCGCGTGTGGGGCCTGCGCCAGGGCGCCAAGGATTACGTGGTCAAGCCCGTCAACCCCGAAGAGCTCCTGTCCAAGATCAAAGCCTTCGGCTGAGAGCAAAACTGAGCGCCGCGCCACGGGAGGGGCATCGACGGACATGGCCAACAAGGAAGCATTGCGCGAGCTGCAGCAGCGGCTGGCCGAACGCCTGCGCCTGGCACGCGAAAGCGCGCCCACGCGCAGCTGGCTGGCGGTCGAGGCCGGTGGCCACGGCTTCTTGCTGCCGCTGGAGCAGGCCGGCGAGATCTTCTCGCTGGTCGGGCTGCAGGCCGTGCCGCACAGCCAGCCCTGGTTCCTGGGCGTGGCCAACCTGCGCGGCCAGCTGCATGGCGTGATCGACCTGGCGGCCTTCATCGGGCTGCCGGCACGCTCGGCATCGCCGCTGGATCTGGCCAGCAAGGACGCGGGCCGGCTGGTGGCGTTCAATGCGTCGCTGCAGCTCAATTCCGCGCTGCTCATCGACCGCCTGCTGGGCCTGCGGCGCCCGCAGGACATGAGCGAAGCCCCGGGCACGACGGCGGGGCGTCCGCACTTCATCACGGCTGAACTGGCCGATGCCCAGGGGCGCCCCTGGTACGAACTCAATCTCGCCGCACTGGCCTCGGACGAGGCCTTCCTGAAGGTGGCGGCATGAGGGGCCTGAGGGCCAGCCGCACCTGCAGGATCTGAAGAATCACTGGAGCACCTAGCAATGAGCTTTCTGAGCCGTATCAAGGATCTGGGCAAGTCGCGCGACGAGGACGAAGTCCAGCCCGACGCCCTGGTGGCCGATGGCCTGGTGACAGCCAACGGCGCCCAGACGGTGGACACGCAGACCGCCCATTCGGGCCTGCCCACCACCTCGGTGCAGGAAGAATCCATCATCTCCGAGGCGGCGCCCTCGGAGTTCCCGGCCGATTACCACGACACCCGGCTCAAGCCCGAACTCGATCTGCTGGGCGACCAACTGCCCCCCGAGCCCAAGACCAGCCTGCCGCTGATTGGCCAGCAGCCCCTGGAACGCCAGCAGCGCCTGCTGGTGGGCGGGGTGGTGCTGGGCGTGATCGGTCTGGTGGCCAGCGCCATCTTCGCGGTGAACGCGGCTGACCGCCGTGCCACGCAGGCCGGCGCCACCGGTCAGGCGCTGATGCAGTCGCAGCGTCTGGCCAAGTCGGTGTCGCAGGCGCTGGTGGGCCGGGCCCAGTCCTTCGATGAGGTGGCCGACTCGGCCAAGGTGCTGGCGGCCAATGTGCGCGGCCTGACGCAGGGTGATGCGGCCCTGGGCATCGCCGAGGCGCCCGCTGGCGTGCAGAGCGTGATCAAGCCCCTGTTGCCCTTTGTGGACCGCGCCGAGAAGAACGCCGGCTTCGTGCTCAAGCAAAAGGATGTGCTGACCAAGGTGAGCACCTCGCTGCGCGAGGTCAAC
The DNA here is from genome assembly GCA_002339015.1 of Burkholderiales bacterium UBA1834. GTDB lineage: Bacteria > Pseudomonadota > Gammaproteobacteria > Burkholderiales > Burkholderiaceae_C > Aquabacterium. The sequence goes on along the minus strand of DDJC01000054.1, from coordinate 20,080 downwards.
GGCCACTCGTCGGATCTGTTGGACCTGGCCGAGAGCATCGCCACCACCAAGATCGAGAAGGGTGGTGTGTCGCCTGACGAACTCAAGGCGCTGAACCAGCTGGTGATGCTGACGCAGCGGATCGGCAAATCAGCCAACGAATTCCTGACCGTGGAAGGCGTGTCCACCGAGGCCGTGTTCCTGCTGGGCAAGGATTTGAACTCCTTCAAGGAGCTGGCTGAGGGCCTGACCAATGGCAATGCCGAACTGCGCCTGCCCGGCACGCGTGACCCGGAGGTGCGTGAGCAGCTCGAGGCGCTGCTGGCGCTGTTCGATGAAATGCGCACGCAGTCCAGCTACATCCTGGGTTCTCTGCAGGGCCTGGTGGCCGCGCGTGATGCGCAGGTCAGCATCGTCGATGACAGCGAGCCGCTGCGCAAGGGCCTGGAACAGGCCCAGAAGCAATTGGCCGAAGGCGCCGGGATCGGTGGTGTCAACGTGGCGCTGCTGCTGGTGTTCCTGGCCCTGGCCGGTGCGGCGGGTTATGGCCTGGTCAATGTCTACCTGGCCGAGCAGCGCCACCGCGCGCAGGTCGCCGAGTTCCAGCGCCAGCAGGCCGAGCGGCAGGAGCACGAGGCCAAGCGCGTGAACGACGCCAACCAGGCGGCCATTCTGCGCTTGATGAACGAACTGCAGATGGTGGCTGAAGGTGACCTGACACAGCAGGCCACGGTGACGGAAGACATCACCGGCGCCATCGCCGACTCCGTGAACTTCACGGTGGAAGAGCTGCGCACCCTGGTGGCGCAGGTGCAGGGCACCGTGTCGCGGGTGTCGGAAACCACCGGCCAGGTGGAAGCCACCTCGACCGAGCTGCTGGCAGCGTCCGACGAACAACTGCGCGAGATCCGCGAAACCGGCGAATCGGTGCTGAACATGGCGGGCCGAATCAACGAGGTGTCCGCCCAGGCCCAGCACTCTGCCGAGGTGGCACGCCAATCGCTGAGCGCCGCCGATTCAGGCCTGAAGGCCGTGCAGGACGCCATCGGCGGCATGAACACCATCCGCGAGCAGATCCAGGAAACCTCCAAGCGCATCAAGCGCCTGGGTGAATCCTCGCAGGAGATCGGCGAAATCACCGAACTGATCTCCGACATTACCGAGCAGACCAACGTGCTGGCGCTGAACGCTGCCATCCAGGCGGCCTCCGCCGGTGAAGCGGGCCGCGGTTTCTCCGTGGTGGCCGAGGAAGTGCAGCGTCTGGCTGAACGTTCGGGCGACGCCACCAAGCAGATCGCGGCGCTGGTGCGCACCATTCAGACCGACACGCAGGATGCGGTGGGCGCCATGGAGCGCTCCACGCAGAAGGTGGTGGAAGGGGCGCACCTGTCCGATGCGGCCGGTGCGGCACTGAACGACATCGACCGCGTGTCGCGCCAACTGGCCGAGCTGATTCAGGAGATCTCCTCGCAGGCGCTGCGTGAAGCCGAATCGGCCAACGTGGTGGTGGCCAACATCCAGCACATCTTCGCCGTGACCGAGCAGACCGGGGATGGCACGCGCTCGACTGCCCAACTGGTGCGCGAGCTGTCCAAGACCGCCGATGAACTGCAGCAATCGGTGGCCCGTTTCAAGATCGCCTGAGCCTGCTGACGCACGCCGACGACCGCCTCCTGGACGAACCCCTTCGATGGACGATCTGATGGACAGCCCGCAAGCCTCTCCCGTGTCGGACGACCTCAGTGCCCTGGCCTGGGTGCACGATGAAGTCCGCAAGTCGCTGGAGGCCGCGCACAAATCCCTGCACCGTTGCCTCAAGGAGGCCGAGGCCACGGGCTTTTCGGATGTGGATGCACTGGATCCGGCCGTTCTGCGCACCGCCCGTCAGCAGATCCACCAGGGCGTGGGGGCGCTGGAGCTGGCCGGCCTGCCGGCCGGTGCCATGCTGCTGCGCGCCAGCGAGGCCGTGGTGCAGAAGATCGTCGCGCGTCCGCAGTCCATCAATGCCCAGGCCATCGAGGCCGTGGAGGCCGCGTCGTTCGCGCTGCTCGACCTGATGCGCCGCCGCCTGGCGGGCAAGCAGGTGTCGGCGTTGGCGCTGTTCCCGCAGTACGAGGCGCTGATGGCCTTGTCGGGTTCCGAGCTGGCCCGTCCTTCGGACCTGTGGGTCCAGGAGTGGCCGCCGCTGTCGCTCGATGTGCCGCTGGCCGCGCCGGCCGATGCCACGCCGCGCGGCGTGGATGCCCAGGCCGTGGCGGCGTTCGAGACCATCTTGCTGCAGCTGCTCAAGGGCGCGCCCGTGTCTCAGGCGCGCCCGCTGGTCGAGTTGTGTGGGCAACTGGCCGCTGATGCCGAGGGCCGTCAGGCCCACCGCGAGGCCGCGACCTGGGTGCTGGCCTGCGGCTTCCTGGAAGCTCTGGCCGAAGGGCGCCTGCCGCTGAGCCTGCACGTCAAGCGCGTGTTGTCGGCCTTGCTGAGCCAGTTGCGCACGCTGGCCCGTCAGCCCGGCATGCCGTCTGATCGCCTGGCGCATGAGCTGCTGTTCTTCTGTGCGCAGGCTGAGCCTGCCGCATCGGCTTCATCGCCTGCCGGTGGGGTGCTGGACCGCCTGCGCGAGGCCTTCCGCCTGGACGGGCATGAGCCGGTGGATCTGGTTCAGTCGGCGCTGGGGCGCTTTGATCCCGCCTGGGTGGCCCAGGCCGTCAAGCGCGTGGCGTCGGCCAAGGAGGCCTGGTCGTCCGTGGCCGGTGGTGAGTTGCTGCGCCTGAGCGGCCTGCATGAGCCCTTCTCGCTGGTGGCCGATTCGATCCGGCGCCTGTACCCCGATGGCGAAGCCCTGGGCACGGCCCTGCTGGCCGCGGCCGATGCCACGGTCAAGTCCGGTGCGTCGCCCGAGGCAGCGGTCGCCATGGAAGTGGCGACCAGTCTGCTCTACCTTGAGGCCTCGCTGGACGAGGCCGAGTTCGAGCACCCCGAAGAGCGTCAGCGTGCGCAGCGCCTGGCGCAACGTCTGCAGGCCGTGCTGGCTGGACAGCCCGCCGAGCCGCTTGAGCCCTGGATGGAAGCGCTGTACCGCCACGTGTCTGACCGTCAGACCATTGGCAGCGTGGTGCAGGAGTTGCGCAGCTCGCTGGGCGAGGCCGAAAAGCGCATCGACCAGTTCTTCCGCGACCATGAGCACGTGACACCGCTGGTCGAGGTGCCCTCGCAGCTGCAGTCCATGAAGGGCGTGCTGGCTGTGCTGGGCCTGGACGCGGCCGCGCAGGCCGTTTCGCGCATGCGCGGCGATGTTGAATCCCTGCTGGCCCCGGGCGCCGATTTGCAGCAGGCCGCGCACAGTGGCGTGCATGACCGGCTGGCCTCCAACCTGGGGGCGGTCGGCTTCCTGGTGGACATGCTGGCGGTGCAGCCTGGCCTGGCCAAGCATCTGTTCGTGTTCAATGCCGACACCGGCGTGCTCTCGCCCATCATGGGCCGCGCGCCGCAGCCGCAACCTGATGTCGACCCCATCGAGGTGATGGCCCGCCCGGCCGAGCAGGTCGAGCGCGTGCGCACGCAGGAGGTGGCCGAGACGCTGGTCGAATCCGCCCTGCGAGAGGATGTGCCCCTGGCCACCCTGTCCGACGAGATCCAGCACCTGGCTGACACGCCGCTGGTGCAGGACAAGCCCTCCCTGGCCGCCAGCCTGGCCAACGCCCAGGCCGCACTGGACCGCGCCGCCGCCACCGATGACCAGTCCGAGCAACAGCAGGCGCGTGACGAAGCCGTGGCCGCGCTCAACGATTTCGTGCAGTCCGTGACGGAGCCAGTCGGTGTCGACGAGCCCATCGAGCCGCTGCCCGAGCCTGTGCCGCAGGCGCCGCTGGTGCCCGAGAAGCCCGCCGCGCCCGAGGCCACCGGCCTGGAAGAAGACGATGAGATGCGTGACATCTTCATCGAAGAGGCGCGCGAGGTGATCGGGGATGCCCGCGCGGCGCTGGCCGGCTTGTCGCGCCAGCCCGATGATGTGACCTTGCTGACCACGGTGCGCCGCGCCTTCCACACGCTCAAGGGCAGCTCGCGCATGGTGGGCCTGGGGGATTTCGGCGATGCCGCCTGGGGTTACGAACAGCTCTACAACGCCTGGCTGGCGTCGCAGGATCCGGCCAACGATGACCTGATGGGCCTGAGCATTGAGGCGTTGACCCACCTGGAGCGCTGGGTGGATGCCATCGCGGCCCGCCAGGCCCAGGGCTGGTCGCCCGCCGGCCTGGTGCAGGCGGCCGAGGCATTGCGCCTGCACAAGCGGCGCGAGGCCGTGGTGCCGCCGGACCAGATGCCTGAGATGTCGTCTGAGCCGAAGCCCATCGAGCCTGNNCGGTGGAGGCACCTGCCGATGCCATGGCCGATCTGCCTGTGGCCGAGGCTGTCGAGCTCACGGAGGCCGCCGAGCCGGTTGCCGAGCCGGTCGCTTCTGGGCCAGAACTGCGCATCGAGCCAGGCGAGTTGCCGGCCGAGGTCGATCTGATCGAGGTGTCCCTGGTCGACGACGATGCGGTGTCCCGCGAGGCCGAGGCCCAGGCCCTGGCAGCGGCTGCCGCGAACAACGAGCCCCAAGCCCTGGATGAAACGGTGGCCGACGTGCTGTCGCCGCCCGAGGTCGTGTTGCCTGCGCATGCGGGCGATCCCATCGAAGCGCCACCGCTGCTCGAAGACGCGGTGGACCGCATCGTGCTGGACCTCAAGGAGGACGAAGCCTTCCGTGAAGCGCCTGCGGCCACCGAGGCTGCCGCAGACGAGGCCCCGCAGCCCTTCCTGGACACGGCGCCGCCGGCATTCGAGGACACAGCGCCGCCCGTGCTGGATGCGCCTGATGCACGGCCTGACGCGGCCTTGGAGCAGGTCGCTTCAGCACAACCCGACGCCGACATGGCGCTGCCCGAGTTGCAGGAGCTGGCCGAACTGCCGCTGGACAGCCTCGAAGTGATCGAGGCCGATGCCGATCTGAGCCTGCCCGAACCGGATGTGCTCACGGGGCCCGACGAGCCACTGGTCGAGCCTGGCCTGAACGACGATGACCAGGTCAAGGTGATCGGCCCGCTGCGCATCAGCATCCCGCTGTTCAACATCTACCTCAACGAGGCTGATGAGCAATCGCGCCGTCTGAGCATGCAGTTGGGTGAGTGGGTGCTGGAATGGCAGCAGCCTGTCAGTGACGAGGCTGTAGCGCTGGCGCATTCTCTGGCCGGTAACTCCGGCACCGTGGGGTACACAGAGCTCTCGCGCCTGGCGCGTGCGCTGGAGCATGCGCTGGCCCGTTCGCAGGGCGCCGGCCGTGGCGATGAAGCCTCGGCCGCGCTGTTCAACGATGCGGCCGAAGAGATTCGCCGCCTGCTGCACCAGTTCGCGGCCGGCTTCCTCAAATCGCCGAACGAAGACCTGCTGCATCGCCTCGAGCACTATGAGCCGCCTGAGCCCCTGCGCGCGGATGTCGCGGCCCGCCAGCACCTGCGGCTGGTCCGGGCGGACGATGAAGCGCCGGAACTGGCGACCGAAGGCACCGAGCTACCCCAGGCGCTCGCTGGCGACGATGCAGTCCAGGTCGTCGTTGATGGGCTTGCGGTGGCGCAGCCGCTTGACGAATCCTCCATCGATCTCGCCATCGAACCCGCCGCCGAGCCGCTGCCGGATCCCGACACCGCCCGGGTGAGCGCTGAGCCCGCGCCGGACGCGCCCGCCGAGGATCTGGCGCCTGCCATGGCAGCCCCCGCCATCACGCTGGGCCTGCCCGAGGTCAAACCCTTCGAGCCCTTGACCGAGCAGCCAGCCAGCGAGCACCTGGTGCGCGCCGTCGGCACCGATGTCGACCTGGGTGCCGATGCCGACATCGAGGCCGTCGACGCCATCGATGCCGACCTCTTCCCCATCTTCGAGGAAGAAGCCCTGGAGCTGCTGCCCCAGCTGGCCGCCGACATGCGCCAGTGGGCGCAGCATCCCCAGCGCCGCGATCTGGCCGATGCCTGCATGCGCACGCTGCACACCTTCAAGGGTGGTGCGCGCCTGGCCGGGGCCATGCGCCTGGGCGAACTGGCACACCGCATGGAATCCGCCATCGAGCGGCTGATCGCCTGCGACCAGATCCAGGCCGCCGATCTCGAACCGCTGGAAGCCCGCGGCGATGTGCTGGCCGAGGTCTTCGAATCGTTGCAAAAGCGTGACCAAAGCACTCAGCAGGACCTGGCACAGCGCCCGGCCTCGCTGGTGGCCGCCGCCCAGGATCAACCTGAGGCCGCATCGGCTGCCGTACCCGAGGCGACCGACAGCCAGCTGGCCGCCTTGCCGTCCGCCGAGGTCGCCGCGCCCGCACAGCAGGCCGTGGCGCCGGTGTCGGGCGATGCGCCTTCTTCCAGCGTCACGCCCATCGATTGGTCCAGTGTGCGTGCAGACTTCCAGCCTGGCGGTGCCCAGGCCGGCGCCGAAGCGGCTGCCGCGTCCAGCATCGCTGCGGTGCGTGTGCGGCCGCGCCTGCTCGACCGCCTGGTCAATCATGCGGGCGAGGTGTCCATCGCGCGCACGCGCCTGTCGGCCCAGATGCAGCAGATGCGGGGCTCGGTGGGCGATCTCACCGAGAACCTGGATCGCCTGCGCCAGCAACTGCGCGACATCGAGCTTCAGGCCGAAACACAGCTGAGCACCCGCATGGAAGCCGCGCGTGCGCAGCAGCAGAACTTCGATCCCCTGGAGTTCGACCGCTACACGCGCTTCCAGGAGCTCACCCGCATGATGGCCGAGTCGGTGAACGACGTGGCCACCGTGCAGCGCGGCCTGATCCGCAACCTCGAATCGGCGGAAGACCAGTTGGCTGCCCAGTCCCGCCTGACGCGTGATCTGCAGGACGACCTGCTGCGCACGCGCATGGTGGAGTTCGAAGGCCTCTCGGACCGCCTGTACCGTGTGGTGCGCCAGGCTGCCAAGGAGACCGGCAAACAGGTGCGCCTGGACCTGGTCGGCGGCCATACCGAGGTTGATCGTGGCGTGCTGGACCGCATGGCCGGCGCCTTCGAACACCTGCTGCGCAACAGCGTCACCCACGGCATCGAGGTTCCGGCCATGCGCCAGGCTCAGGGCAAGGAGCCCATGGGCACCATCATCGTGGCCGTGCACCAGGAAGGCAATGAAGTGGCCATCGAGTTCCGCGACGATGGCGCGGGGCTGGATCTGTCACGCATCCGTGCCAAGGCCGAGGCCCAGGGGCTGCTGGCACCGGGCGCAGAAGCCACCGAGGCCGAGCTGTCGCAATTGATTTTCACGCCGGGTTTTTCCACCGCGGAAGCCGTGACCGAACTGGCCGGCCGTGGCATCGGCATGGATGTGGTCCGCGCCGATGTGAACGCCATGGGTGGCCGCATCGAAACCGCCACGGCGCCCGGGCAGGGCACCAGCTTCAAGCTGATCTTGCCCCTGACCACCGCCGTGACCAAGGTGGTGATGGTGCGTTGCGGCGATCTGGTCGTCTCCGTCCCGACCAACCTGGTCGAGCTGGTGCGCCGCGCCCGTGCGGAGGAGATCGAGCAGGCCTATGGCACCGGCACCATGCCCTACGCGGACCTGACGCTGCCCTTCTTCTGGTTCGGGGCGCTGCTGCAGCACAGCCCGCGCGGCCTGGCCGAGGGGCGCTCGCTGCCCGTGGTGGTGGTGCGCTCGGCCCAGCAGCGCGTGGCCCTGCACGTCGACGAAGTGCTGGGCAACCAGGACGTGGTGGTCAAGAACCTGGGGCCGCAGCTCTCGCGCGTGCCTGGTCTGGCCGGCATGACGCTGCTGGCCTCGGGCGCTGTGGCCCTGATCTACAACCCCGTGGCCCTGGCCACCGTGTACGGCAACGAGGCGCAGACCTGGGCCCGCCAGGCCCGCGTGGCTGATGCCGCGGCAGGGCAGGGCGATCCGCAGGCCCAGGCGCCACGCATGCAGGCCCCACTGGAGGCGCCTGCTGCGCCGCTGGTGTTGGTGGTGGACGATTCCCTCACTGTGCGCCGGGTCACCCAGCGCCTGCTCACGCGCGAAGGCTACCGTGTCACACTCGCCAAGGACGGCCTGGACGCGCTGGAAAAGATGGCCGAGGAAATCCCGCTGGTCGTGCTCTCCGACATCGAGATGCCGCGCATGGACGGTTTCGATCTGGTGCGCAACCTGCGGGGTGACGAACGCTGGAAGCATGTGCCGATCGTGATGATTACGTCACGGATCGCCCAGAAACATCGCGATTACGCCGCGGAGTTGGGTGTGAACCACTACCTCGGCAAGCCTTACAGTGAGGAAGAATTGGTCAGCCTGGTGGCGCGCTACACGCATGCGGCTTTGTCGCAGCAGGGCACCCAGGGCTGATCGGTACTGGTGGACGTCCACGCGCGGGGCGGCCGCCTTGGCATTTGCAGGAGTGGCATGAACAGCGCGATAGAGCACCTGGTCTCCCTGACCGCGCTGCGCGACCGCGAGCAACTGGACCTGTCCCTGGCCCAGGCGCTCGGGTCCTTGATGCAGGCCCGCTGCGCGGGCGTGTACCGCGTGGTGCTGGACAAGGAGGCATTGCCACACTGGCTCAATTGCGGTGTATCGCGTCCGGGCACGCTGCTGGCGGCCGATCCTGGCTGGATCGATCCGCACGACCTGCCGGAGATCGATGCCGTTCCCCTGCGCCAGGAGGCGCTGGAACTGCAATCGGTGCTGCAGGTGCCCACCCAGCCGCCGCAGGTCGATGGCTGGATCACCTTGCTGCCCCTGATGGGCGATTCACACCAGCCTGGCGTCATCGAGATCGAGACCGCCGAGCCCCTGACGCCCACCGAAATACGCCAGGTCGAGACCTTGCTCAAGGTGTTCGACAACTTTCAGCGCCTGCTCGATTCCAGCCAGCGTGATGCGCTGACCGGGCTGCTCAATCGCCAGACCTTCGACACCACCTTCATGGCCGCCTCGCTGCCGCGCACGGTGGGCATCTCCGAAGAGCACGAGGACCGCCGCCGCCAGGTGGGCGACACCTGGTGGCTCGGCGTGATCGACATCGACCACTTCAAGTCGGTCAACGACCGTTTCGGCCACCTGATCGGTGACGAGGTGCTGGTGTTGGTGGCGCGCATCATGCGCCAGACCTTCCGCCACTACGACCGCCTGTTCCGCTTCGGCGGGGAGGAATTCGTGGTCATGCTGCGCTGCAATGAAAAAGATGGCGCGATTGCGGCGTTTGAACGCATGCGGCACAACATGGCGCACTATGCGTTCCCCCAGGTGGGACAAGTCACCATCAGCATCGGGATGACGCAGGTGTTGGGCTCGGACACGCCCAGCGCGGCCTTTGCCAGGGCCGACGATGCGGTGTACGAGGCCAAACGCCAGGGGCGCAACCGGGTGCTCAACCATGAGGCGCTGGTGGCGGCAGGTGCTGTGGAGGAGGCGAAGCACGAGGGCGACGTCGAGTTGTTCTGACATCGTTGCGGCCGCTGCTGCGGTGGTGCGTTTGGCGGTTCCACTGCATGCATCGGGTGAGCGCTTTGTCGGGGCAGCGCGGGGCGCGGGATGCTCCTGTGGCACTCTCTGATCACCGCTGGCCGTGACTGCCGCAGTGGTTTGCAGGCCAAGACGTGGATGCAAGCGCAAGTGCTTTATCGCCAGGCCTACCCATTCAAAGGGCAAGACCCGCCCCGCGCTGTCACGCCTCCGTCTACTTGCCTAATCCTTTGCGGCCAGGTGAAGGTGATGCCTTGCCATCCTCCTTCAGCACCCCATACCGATCCAGCGTCTCCTTGCGGGCCTGATCATGGTCCACGATGGGCTTGGGATAGTCCCGCCCCAGCACGAATCCCTCAGGCAACTCGCCGCTGCGAGCCGCCCAAGGCGCATGCACCGTCCGCTCGGACAAGCCCGCCAACTCCGGCACATACCGTCGGATGAACTTGCCCTGCGGATCGAACTTTTCGCTCTGGCTCACGGGGTTGAAAATACGGAACCATGGCTGCGCATCGCACCCGGTGGAGGCCGCCCACTGCCACCCTCCGTTGTTGGCCGCCAGGTCGAAATCCAGCAGCTTCTCGGCGAAGTAGGCCTCGCCGCGGCGCCAGTCGATGCCCAGATCCTTCACCAGGAAGCTGGCCACCACCATGCGCAGGCGGTTGTGCATGTAGCCGGTCTGGTTGATCTGGCGCATGGCCGCGTCCACCAGCGGGTAGCCGGTGCGGCCCTCGCACCAGGCCTTGAAGTCGGCCTCGGCCTCCTTGCCGCGCCGCCATTTGATGCGCTCGTACTCGCGCTTGTAGGCGTGGCCCACCACATGGGGGTGATGGAACAGGATCTGGTGGTAGAAATCGCGCCAGATCAGTTCGGACAGCCACACCTGGGCGCCGCGCGAGCCCTTCTGGCCGCGCTCCCACGCCAGCCCGGCCAGGTGACGGATGCTGACGGTGCCGAAGCGCAGGTGGGTCGAGAGGTAACTGGGCCCCTTCACCGCCGGAAAATCCCGCGTCTCGTCATAGCGGTCCAGCCGCGGCAGGAAATCATCCAGCAGGGCCTGGGCGCCGCTCATGCCGGCGGGTACCTTCAGGTCATCGCAAGGTTCGAAGCCGATCTCCTCCAGGGCGGGCACACCGGACGGGGCCGCGATCTGGTCAGGGATGACGGCCAGGTGGGTCGCGTAGCGCGCGACCGGATAAGGCTTCACGTAGAACGGTTCGAGCTTGCGCAGCCAGGCGTTCTTGTAGGGCGTGAAGACGCCGTAGGGCGTGTCGTTGCCGGTCAACACTTCGTTGCGCTCGAAGATCACGCAGTCCTTGGTGGTGTACAGGGCCGCGCCCAGGTCGCTCAGCTTGCCGCGAACGGCGGCGTCGCGCTGCAGGGCCGCCGGGTCGTCGTCGTGGTTGGCGTAGACGGCCTGCACGCCCAACTCGGCCGCCAGGCTCGGCAGCGCCTTGAGCGCGCTGCCGTGGCGCACGATCAGGCCAGATCCGTGCTTGAGGCTTTTCAAGCCCTGGTCCAGTTCCGTCAGGCTGTCCAGGATGAAGGCCACCCGCCGATCCTGGCGGGGCAGGGCATCCAGGATGTCCGTGTCCAGCACGAAGGCGCACCATACCCGGCGGGCATTTTTCAGGGCGTGGTACAGCGCCGCATGGTCGGTGTGCCGCAGGTCTCGTCGAAACCAGACCAGGGCAGCGTCGATCTGTTCACTCATTGCGTTCCATCGTCCGCGGAGGGGTACGCGGCAGGACTTAAAATCCCGTCCATGTCCGACAGCCCCCCGATCAACCTCACCAACCAGTTCCTGATTGCCATGCCGGGCATGACCGATGGCAATTTCGCAGGAGCGGTGGTGTACATGTGCGAGCATACCGAACGCGGGGCGTTGGGGCTGATCATCAACCGTCCGATCGAGATCGGCGTTCAGCAGCTGTTCGAGAAGGTCGACCTGGTGCTGGAGCGTGATGATCTGCTGGAAACCCCCGTCTACCTGGGTGGCCCGGTGCAGACCGAGCGCGGCTTCGTGCTGCATGAACAGCTCGACGAAGAGGGCGGCCACTACAGCTCCACCCTCAAGATCGATGGCGGCCTGGAGATGACCACCTCGCGCGACGTGCTCGAAGCCATGGCCAATGGTGCCGGCCCGCGCAAGGTACTGATCACGCTGGGCTATTCGGGCTGGAGCGCCGGCCAGTTGGAAGAAGAGATCGGCCGCAATGGCTGGCTCACCGTGGCCGCCGACCGCGAGATCATCTTCGACACGCCGGTGGAAGACCGCTACGACCGCGCCCTGTCCCTGCTGGGCATCGATCGGGGTTTCCTGTCTTCCGAGGCCGGCCACGCATGAGGCCCGCGCATGCAACGCCCAGGACGGAGGCCATCGCATGAGCGCCACCTTCCTGGCCTTCGACTATGGCCTCAAGCGCGTGGGCGTGGCCTGCGGCAATGATCTGCTGCGTCAGGCCCAGGCCTTGCGCACCATCGCGGCCGAGGGCGATGCCCGCTTCCACCAGATCAGGAAGCTGATCGACGAATGGCGCCCCGATGCGCTGGTGGTGGGCGTGCCCTTCCACCCCGATGGCGCCGAGCACGAGATCACGCAGCGCGCCCGCCGCTTCGCCCGCCAGCTCAATGGCCGCTTTCACCTGCCCGTGCACGAGGTCGACGAGCGCTATTCCAGCGTCGAGGCCGAGCGCGACGATCCGGATGATCTCGATGCGGCCTCGGCCGCCATCATCCTGCAACAGTATTTCGACGAGACTGCCGCGCGCGGCTTCGCTTCTTCATCATCATCTTCACCGGAGGATTCCGCCCCATGAGCAGCACCTCCCAACCCTCGCTGCGGCTTGATGCCGAGCAGCTCTACGATGTCCTGCTCAAGGGCGTGCGCAAGCTGCTGGACCAGGACATGGCGCTCGTGGGCGTGTGGTCCGGCGGGGCCTGGCTGGCCGAGCGCCTCAGCCGTGATCTGGGCCGTACCGAGCCGCACGGCACCATCTCGTCGGCCCTGCACCGCGACGACTTCAGCCGCCGCGGCATGGCCGTCTCACGTGACGCCACCCAGTTGCCCTTCGAAGTCGAAGGCCGCCACATCCTGCTGATCGACGACGTGCTCTACACCGGCCGCACCACGCGCGCCGTGATCAACGAGCTGTTCGATTTCGGCCGTCCGGCCAGCGTCACCCTGGTGGTGCTGGTGGACCGTGGCGGGCGCGAGCTGCCCATCGAGCCGGCCTTCTCGGCGGCGCGCATCACCCTGCCGGCGCAAGAGCGCGTGTCCCTGGGCCGCGACGACGCCACCGGCCAGTTCACATTCCATTTCGAGAGGGTTTGATGCTACGACGCAACCCCCAGCTCAACAAGCACGGCGAGCTGATCCACCTGCTGAGCACCGAGGGCCTGCCCCGCGACGTGATCCACCAGATCCTGGACACGGCGGGCACCTTCGTGAGCGTCAACGACCGCGAGGTCAAGAAGATCCCGCTGCTGCGCGGCAAGAGCGTCTTCAACCTGTTCTTCGAGAACAGCACGCGCACGCGCACCACCTTCGAGATCGCGGCCAAGCGCCTGTCGGCCGACGTGATCAATCTGGACATCGCGCGCTCGTCGGCCTCCAAGGGCGAGAGCCTGCTCGACACCATCGCCAACCTCAGCGCGATGCACGCCGACATGTTCGTGGTGCGCCACGCCGAATCCGGTGCGCCCTACCTGATCGCCCAGCACGTGGCGCCGCACGTGCACGTGGTCAACGCCGGTGACGGCCGCCATGCGCATCCCACGCAGGCGCTGCTGGACATGTACACCATCCGGCACTACAAGCAGGACTTCACCAAGCTCACCGTGGCCATCGTGGGCGACATCGTGCACTCGCGCGTGGCCCGCTCCAACATCCACGCGCTGACCACCCTGGGCGTGCCCGAGGTGCGCGTGGTCGGCCCGCGCACGCTGGTGCCCGGCGACCTGCGCGAGATGGGCGTGCGCGTCTGCCACGACATGGCCGAAGGCATCCGCGACGCCGACGTCGTGATCATGCTGCGCCTGCAGAACGAGCGCATGTCCGGCGGCATGCTGCCCAGCGCCGGCGAGTTCTTCAAAGAGTTCGGCCTCACGCCCGAGAAGCTGGCGTTGGCCAAGCCTGACGCCATCGTCATGCACCCCGGCCCCATCAACCGCGGCGTGGAGATCGACTCTGCCGTGGCCGATGGCCAGCAGAGCGTGATCCTGCCGCAGGTCACCTTCGGCATCGCCGTCCGCATGGCGGTCATGTCCATCATCGCCGGCAACGACGCCTGAGCACGCGTATGAAGATCCTCATCAAGAACGGCCGCCTGATCGACCCCGTGGGTGGCCTCGACACCCTCGGTGACCTGGCCCTGGCCACCGGCCGCATCGTCAGCATCGGCCAGGTCAACGCTGACTTCGATGCGGACCGCGTGATCGACGCCAGCGGCTGCATCGTCGCCCCTGGCCTGGTCGACCTGGCCGTGCGCCTGCGCGAGCCCGGCCACGAGCACGAAGGCATGCTTGAATCCGAGCTCGCCGCGGCCGCCGCCGGCGGCGTGACCAGTGTGGTCTGCCTGCCCGACACCGACCCTACGCTGGACGAACCCGGCCTGGTCGAGATGCTCAAGCTGCGCGCCCGCAAGCTCAGCCGCTGCCGCCTGTTCCCGCTGGGCGCGCTCACGCGGGGCCTCAAGGGCGAAACCCTCACCGAGATGGCCGAGCTGCACGAGGCCGGCTGTGTGGGCTATTCGCAGGCCGAGGCGCCTGTGCGTGACACGCAGGTGCTGCAGCGCGCGTTGCAATATGCCGCCACCTTCGGCTACACCGTGTGGCTGCGCCCGCAGGATGCCTGGCTGGGCAAGGGCGTGGCCGCCAGCGGCGCCATCGCCACGCGCCTGGGCCTGTCCGGTGTGCCCGTGGCTGCCGAAACCATTGCGCTGCACACCATCGTCGAGCTGGTGCGCGTCACCGGCGCGCGCGTGCACCTGTGCCGCCTGTCCAGCGCCGCCGGCGTCGAGATCGTGCGCCGTGCCAAGGCCGAGGGCCTGCCCATCACGGCCGACGTCAGCATCAACTCGCTGATGCTCACCGACATGGACATCGGCTTCTTCAACTCGGCCATGCGCGTGGTGCCCCCGCTGCGCCAGGGCCGTGACCGCGACGCGCTGCAGGCCGCCCTGAAGGACGGCACGCTCGACGCGCTCGTGTCCGACCATACCCCCGTCAGCGAAGACGAGAAGATGCTGCCCTTCGGCGAAGCCGAGCCCGGCGCCACCGGCCTGGAACTGCTGCTGAGCCTGGCGCTCAAGGGCGCGGGCCTGGAAGCCGGCCCTGCCGCCTCGCTCGACGGCAAGCGCCTCGCTGCGGCCCTGGCCACCGTCACCAGTGGCCCGGTCAAGGTGCTGGGCGAGGCCATCGGCTCGCTGGCCTCCAGTGCCGGCCGCCTGGTGCAGGGCGGCGTGGCCGACATCTGCATCTTCGACCCGGCCGTGAGCTGGCAGGTTGATGGCAGCGAACTGGTCAGCCAGGGCTGCCACACGCCCTTCGCCTACGAATCGACAGGGTTCGAACTGCCAGGCCGCGTGCGCCTCACACTGGTGGCCGGCCAGATCGCCCACGAAGCCGAGACCGCTGGCGCGGCTTGATGGCGCTGAGCCGGCAGTACCGCGATGTCCGACCGCTCCGCCACCGACGCCAGCGCCCTGATCCGACCCGACACCGACATCGGTTGGGGCCGGCGCCTGCGCGCGGTCGGCCGCATCGTGCACATGGCGGCCTACCTATGGCGCGTCTCGCTGATCATGCGCTGGCGTTTCGAGGCGATGGACCACGCCACGCAGCAGGCCAACGTGCGCAAGTGGTCGGCTGCCGTGTTCCATTGCCTGGGTGCCAGACTGGTGGTCAGGGGCACCCCTCATCCCAGCGCCAAGCTCATCGTCGGTAACCACGTGTCCTGGATGGACATCATGGCCATCAACGCCACCGAGCCCAGCCGCTTCGTCTCCAAGGCCGAAGTGGGGCAGTGGCCCATCGTCGGCCGCATGGTGACCCTGGCCGGCACGATCTACCTGGAGCGTGCCCGCCGCCGCGACGCCATGCGCGTCATGGGCCTGCTCACGCAGAGCCTGCGCGACGGGCACACCGCCGCCGTCTTCCCCGAAGGCACCACCGGCGACGGCCAGCGCCTGCTGCATTTCCACGCCAACCTGCTGCAGTCGGCCATCGACGCCGACGTGCCGGTTCAACCGGTGGCCATTCGCTACAGCGATGCGCGACATGCCATCAGCCCGGCCGCAGCCTACGTGGGCGACACCTCGCTGGTCCAGTCCCTGTGGTGGATCGCCTGCGCGGACAGTCTCACCGTCAACGTGACGGTGCTGCCGCCCCAGCGTGTGACCCATGCCGATCGCCGCGCCCTGGCCACCCGCCTGCACGACGAGATCGCCGAGGCCTTGTTTTCGGAACTTTGTGCACCACATCAGGTCTGAATGGTTGCTGAACGCCGTGAAAGCGGACAGTCCCGTGAATACCGCGCATTTGATGGGCCTTACCCTGACACCGTCAGTTGGGGTTCACGTCACACTGGCGGCGGGGCACGATCCGGCACCGACCACCCCTTCAGGTGAACTTGCGTTGACGCAGGTCGAAGAACGTCGGGGCTCTAATACAATCGCGCGTTCTCTGTGAGGTCTTTTCGATGCTTGAATTTCTGACATCCTCGGCTTGGCTCGATTCTGTGATCAGCTGGCTGTCCGATGGATTGCTGGGTGCCGCCTGGTGGCAGGTGGTGCTCTACACCCTGGTGCTGACGCACATCACGATCGCGTCTGTCACGATCTTCCTGCATCGCAGTCAGGCGCACCGCTCGCTGGACTTGCACCCGATCGCCTCGCACTTCTTCCGCTTCTGGCTGTGGCTCACCACCGCCACGGTCACCAAGGAATGGGTGGCCGTGCACCGCAAGCATCACGCCAAGTGCGAGACCGAGGAAGACCCTCACAGCCCCGTCGCCCACGGCATCAAGACCGTGCTGCTGCGTGGCCGCGAGCTGTATGCCGAAGAGGCTGCCCGCCAGGAGACCCTGACCAAGTATGGTCACAACACCCCCAACGACTGGCTCGAGCGCAATGTCTACACGCGCTTTTCGGCCAAGGGTGTGTTCCTGATGTTCCTGATCGACATCGCCCTGTTCGGCGCCATCGGCATCACCGTGTGGGCCGTGCAGATGCTGTGGATCCCGATCACCGCCGCCGGCATCATCAACGGCCTGGGCCACTGGTGGGGTTACCGCAACTTCGAGGCCGCCGACGCCTCCACCAACATCAGCCCCTGGGGCATCCTGATCGGTGGCGAAGAACTGCACAACAACCACCACACCTACCCGA
>DDJC01000054.1:0-3204 GCA_002339015.1 Burkholderiales bacterium UBA1834 | reverse complement strand
CGACATCGGCTGGGGCTACATCCGTGGCCTGGAGATGATCGGCCTGGCCACGGTGCGCAAGGTGCCGCCCCGCCTGATGCTGGGTGAGGTCAAGCCGGTGGCCGATGCCAAGACGCTGGAAGCGCTGGCGGCGCACCGCTATGAATTGATGGCCTCGTACGCCCGTGAGGTGCGTGCAGCCTGTGCTGCCGAGATGTCCAGGCTCAAGGCCAGTGGCCAGCAGGCGGCGGCTGAGAAGTTGCAGAAAGTGCGCCACTGGATGCACCGCGACGGCGACAAGGTGCCGCATGCGTTGCGTGTCGACATCGAGAAGGCCCGTGCCGAGCACCCCAGCCTGGACAAGCTGCTGACGATGCGTGAAGAGCTGCGCCAGGTGTGGACGCGCACGAACGTGTCGGGCGAGCAACTGGTGGCGGATCTGCAGGCCTGGTGTCAGCGCGCTGAAAGCAGTGGCATCAAGGCGCTGCAGGAGTTCTCTTTGAAGCTGCGGGCTGCACACGCCTGATCTTCCAGAGCGGTTCTTCCTTCTTTTTAAAGAGCCTCGCTAGTTTTAGCGGGGCTTTTTTGTATTCGGGCATGCCTTGGTGGGGGCGCCGGGGCGAGGCTGCGCTGGGCAGGGCTCCACGGGTGGCGGTCCTGCCGCAGGCGGGACTGCCTCTCGCCCCTTCGGGGTGGCGGTATGCTGAGGTCGCTGCATGCGTGCATCGCGCGTCTGCACCATCGCCCAAAACAAAAACCGCCGAGGCGTTCGCCAGGGCGGTTTCTTGAGAAAGCAGCAGAAGAATTACTTCAGCTTCACTTCCTTGTAGGCCACGTGCTTGCGGGCCTTGGGGTCGAACTTCATGAATTCCAGCTTTTCGGGCGTGGTCTTCTTGTTCTTGGTGGTGGTGTAGAAGTGGCCGGTACCCGCAGTGGATTCCAGCTTGATCTTTTCGCGTCCGCCTTTAGCAGCCATGGTTCACCTCTCCAATCACAGTTCGCCGCGAGCACGCAGGTCCGACAGAACCTGGTCGATGCCCACCTTGTCGATCAGTCGCAGAGCGGCCGTGCTGATGCGCAGACGCACCCAGCGGTTTTCGCTCTCGACCCAGAAGCGGCGGTACTGCAGGTTAGGCAGAAAACGACGCTTGGTTTTGTTGTTGGCGTGGGAAATGTTGTTCCCCACCATCGGGCCCTTGCCCGTGACTTGACAGACGCGTGCCATGACGCTTCTCCGTTCGCTGATTAGGCGTTGTGTTGCGAATCGGTGGGCAGAGCAAGGACCGATCAAGAGACCTGTGCTTGGTGCTCACCCTTCCGGCTGCTTCGAAGCGGCATGAAAGCCGCCCCAAAAGCCGGGACGAATTTGGGAAAACCAAGATTATAGCCAGAAACTTGGCTAACGCCAAGCCGCGACGTGAAGAGCTTGTGTCGGATATCTTCTCGCCTGCTCTGTAAGCGGGGGACTGAGGCGGATGTGAAGGCCGAAACTTGTCAAGCAGACGGTGTATTCTGCATCGCAAACAATCAGGGAACTGCGAGGGAGCACATGGCTGGGTCGTCAATCAAGCAGGAGAGCGCTTTTGCCTGGCTTTCCGGATGGAACAGGCAGTTGTCGGATCCGCGTTCTCGTCTGGGAGGCGGAAAGGTTGGGCTCTACGAGTTGGCCTCCACGCCTCGGGCTCCGGCACGGTGTCTGTGCCTCAGTCCCCAGGCGCCTGCAGCTCGTTACATGGACATTGTGGGTGATACGGTTCAGCGGCGCCTCGTCCTGACTGAAGATCTGCTTCAGGCAACTGTGCCAGGCCTCAATGCAGAGCGCGCCGGCAAGGTCCTGGCGCCGCTCAATCTCTACCTAAATCGCTATGAGATCAACACCGTGCGTCGGCTGGCTGCCTTCCTGGGGCAGGTCATCGTCGAATCCACCTCATTCAGCCGTGTGACAGAGGGCCTGTATTACTCTTCTGCCGAACGTTTACATGCGGTGTTTCCCAGCAAGTTCCCCACGGTCAAGAGCGCGGAGGGCTATACAAAGAACCCGGAGAAGCTCGCAAACCACGTCTATGCAAACAAGCTTGGCAATGGCGATGAGGCCGGCGGAGAAGGTTGGAAATATCGAGGCCGAGGGCTGATCCAGCTGACCGGAAAGGCAAACTACGAAGCCTTCCAGAAGGCCACGGGGATCGATGTCGTTACATCGCCTGAACTGCTGGAGCAACCAGGCTACGCAGTGTATTCGGCCACATGGTTCTGGCACAGCAGGGGGCTTAATGGCTTGGCCGACAGCCAAAGTTATCTGGCGCTGACCAAGCGGATCAACGCGCCGGCACTGCATTTCTCCGAGCGTGAGGCAGCCCGCAGGCACGCGGAAAAGATCTTGGAGCGGGCCCAGTTGTATGGGCAGGGAGTGGCAACGCCATGAGTCGTGTCAGCTGCTTCTACGGTCTTGCAGCACTGGTGTTGGTTTTTCTCGCGGCGGATGCCTGGGCTATGTCAGCACCTTCGTCATGCGACACCCCTCAAGCGCATGGCCCCGAGGTGGATGCGAGCGCGGTGTTTTCAGTAGAGCTAGCGCCCTACGGGCACGTATGTTTCGTGGCCCGCAAGGTGCCAGTGCCCGTCTATGCCGAAACAGACTATTTGCAATTCGAACTGCTGCGTGGCCCCAATGCCCCGGCGGTCAAGCTGCCGTGGCCCGAGCGCTATCTGTGGAACGGCGCCTGTCGGATCAGGGCTGTCTCGTTTCCACGGCTCGACAAGGGGCCTCAGCGCAGCATCCTGATACTGGGGCGCTGCAATACGGCCGGCGATGAGCTCGATCAGGCTTTGATCTATCGAGGCAGCCCCCAGGGGTTCAAGCTGGACACGCCCTTGAGCGTCGAGGCCACGGGCTTCGATACGATCGCCAAGGCGGAGGCCTGGGCCCGTGAGCGAATCCGTCAGCAGCGCTCAGGCCGTGCACGGTAGCGTGCCAGCCTGAGGCGCAAAGGCCTTTCAACCCCCGTTCTGCTCCAGAAAGCGCTGCGCATCCAGCGCGGCCATGCACCCCGTGCCGGCGCTGGTGATCGCCTGGCGGTAGATGTGGTCCTGCACGTCGCCGGCGGCGAACACGCCGGGCACGCTGGTCATGGTGGCGAAGCCCTCCGAACCACTCTTGGTCAGGATGTAGCCGTCCTTCATCTCCAGCTGGCCCTTGAAGATGTCGGTGTTGGGCTGGTGGCCGAT
>DDJC01000063.1 GCA_002339015.1 Burkholderiales bacterium UBA1834 | reverse complement strand
TGCTCACGCCATTCGGCGTCGGATTTCTTGACCTTGTAATCGTCGATCATGATGAACAGGACACCTCGATGGCGTTGGCCCATTCGGGCGGGAAGTCGGCATCCCGATGGTGCTCGGGCTGCTCTGTGAAGGGTTGCAGCAACACACGGTGCAGGCGGCGCACCTCGCTGAAGTCGCCGGCCTGAGCAGCTTGGATGGCGGCCTCGGCCAGATGGTTCCGCAGGACCATCCAGGGGTTGACGGCGTCCATGCCGGTGCGACGGGCAGCGCGTGTCTCCGGGCTGGCCTGCACGCCGTCGGCGGCAAGGCGCTCGTTGTAGCGCCCCGCCCAGGCGTCGAAAGCGACGCGGTCCAGGAACAGATCGCGCACCAAGGCGTTGTCGGGCGCATCGACTGGCAGGTCGGCGCGCCAGGCGCCCAGGCGGCGGAAGGTGATGGTGAAATCGGCACGCTGGCGGGCCATCAGGGACAGCCATTCCTGGATCAGCGAGATGTCTTGCGGCTGGGCACCCTGCAGACCCAGCTTGGCACGCCAGCGGGCCGTCATCTGCTCGGCATAGCGGGCTTCGTAGGCCTTGAGCGCGTCGAGGATGCGCTCCTGCCCGTCACTGCCCTGCTCTGCCGCATCGGGCACCAGCGCGGCCAGGGCCTGGGCCAGCGCGCCCACATTCCAGAAGCCCACATCGGGCTGCTGGCGCCAGCGGTAGCGGCCCGAGTGATCCGAGTGGTTGCAGATGTGGTCCGGGTCGAAGCCATCGAGGAAGCCGTAGGGACCGTAGTCGATCGTCAGGCCCAGGATGGACATGTTGTCGGTGTTCATCACGCCGTGGCAGAAGCCCACGGCCTGCCATTGCGCCATCAGGTCGGCCGTGCTGAGAGCCGCGTGGCGCAGCAGGGCGATCGCGCGTTCGGCCGGCTGCTCGCCGGCACGCGGCAGATCGGCCAGGTGCGGCAGGTGGTGGTCGATCACGAAATCGACCAGCGCGGCCAGGGCCTGCACATGGCCAGGCTGCCCGCTGTGAGCGAAGTGCTCGAAGTGTCCGAAGCGGATGAAGCTGGGAGCAACGCGGGTTACAACAGCCGCCGTTTCGGGTGTCTCGCGGTAGACCGGGTGCGGCGAAGCGGTCAGGCAAAGCGCCCGGCTGGTGGGAATGCCCAGGGCGTACATGGCCTCGCTGCACAGGAACTCGCGGATCGATGAACGCAGCACGGCGCGGCCATCTCCTCGGCGGGAATACGGCGTCATGCCGGCGCCCTTGAGTTGGATCTCACGTGGGCCGGCGGGTGTGTCGACCTCGCCAAGAAGCAAGGCGCGCCCATCACCGAGCTGACCGGCCCATACGCCGAACTGGTGCCCGCTGTAGACGGTGGACATGGGCCTCATGCCAGGCCACACGGCGTTGCCCGTGAACACCTCGAGCGCCTGGGGCCAGGCCTGCCACCAGTCCTCGGGCCAGCCCAAGTCACGCGCGGCACTGTCGCTCGTGTCCACCCATCGAGGATCGGGCAAGGGCTGGCCTGGCTGCTCCGTACCCAGCGGCACGCGCAGATCGGAATCGGACAGTTGCTGGCTCAGCACCGCATAGCGGTTGAGCCACGCATCGAGGGGGGGTAGAGACATGAAAGGGAACCAGAATGTGAAACCAGCGTCTGAGCGCGGGCAGGTGACATCGCACCCAGCATGCTGACACAGCCCCGACCGCCCTGCGATGCCCGAGGCCTTGCCCCCGCGTTCCGGCGGGGGTGGTGTCAGAACCCATGGGTAAGATGCTCGCATTCCCTCATATGACGCCAGACTGGACAAATACAACGTGGACACCGTGCTGTTGATCAAGGCCGCCCTGATGGGCATCGTGGAGGGCCTGACCGAATTCCTTCCCATCTCGAGCACCGGACACCTGATCCTGGCGGGCACCTTGATGGGCTTCGGCCAGGACGTGGGGGCCAACAAGGCCAAAGTCTTCGACATCGCGATCCAGACCGGCGCCATCTTCGCCGTGGTGCTGGTGTACTGGCAGCGCCTGGTGGACACGGCCCGTGGCATCGGCAGCGAACCACGTGCACAACGCTTCGCCCTCAATGTGGTGGTGGGCTTCCTGCCTGCGGTGGTGATGGGCCTGCTGCTGGGCAAGGCCATCAAGGAAAATCTGTTCACACCGCAGGTGGTGGCCACCACCTTCATCATCGGCGGCCTCATCATTCTCTGGGCCGAGCGCCGGCCAGCCGCACGTGCCACGCCCCGCGTGGCCACCGTGGACGACATGAGCGTGCGCGATGCCTTGCTGGTGGGGCTGCTGCAATGCCTGGCCCTGGTGCCCGGCACCAGCCGCTCGGGCGCCAGCATCATCGGCGGCATGGTCATGGGTCTGTCCCGCAAGGCAGCCACGGATTTCAGCTTCTTCCTGGGCATCCCGACGCTGATGGGCGCCGGCGCCTACAGTCTCTACAAGGAGCGGCACCTGCTGTCCATGGCGGATCTGCCGCTTTTCCTGACCGGCCTGGTCTTCGCGTTCGTGTCGGCCTGGGTGTGCGTGCGCTGGCTGCTGCGCTACGTGTCCAGCCATGATTTCGTGCCCTTCGCCTGGTACCGCATCGTCTTCGGCGTGATCGTGCTGGCCACCTGGCACTTCGGGCTGGTGAACTGGTCGGAGTGAGCACGACAATGCCGGGATGACCGCCCCATCGAATGAACGCTTGACCTCCGCCGGCACGGGCGTGCCAGCCTTGTCGCTGCGGCGGCAGGCGCTGGACGCGCTGCTGCAACCGGTGCCGGCTGCCAAGGCCGATGCCGTGCGCGCCCTGCAGGCCCAGGCAGTGGCCTACCCAGCCTGGGCCGCTGAAGGCAGCGAACAAGGGAATCTGTCCCTCAGCGAATCGCAGCAGGCCGCCCTGCCCGGCCGCCCGTCGACGCCTTCGCTCGTGCCCGCCAAGGACGTGCCCGCGCGCTCGCCCTTCACGCTCGAAGGCCGCGCGGCCTTGCTGCATGCCATCTGCCACATCGAGTTCAACGCCATCAACCTGGCGCTGGATGCCGTGTGGCGCTTCGACGGCATGCCCCCCGAGTTCTACACGGACTGGCTGAAAGTCGCGGCCGAAGAGGCCTTGCATTTCACCCTGCTGCGCGACCATCTGCAAGGCCTTGGGCACGACTACGGCGATTTCGACGCCCACAACGGCCTGTGGGCCATGTGTGAACGCACCGCGCATGACATCCTGGCGCGGATGGCGCTGGTGCCCCGAACCCTGGAAGCGCGGGGGCTGGACGCCACGCCCCCCATCCAGGCCAAGCTGCGCAAGGCCGGCGATGAGGCTGCCGTTGGCATCCTGGACATCATTTTGCGCGACGAGGTCGGCCACGTGGCCATCGGCAACCGGTGGTTCCACCACCTGTGCCAGCAGCGTGGGCTGGATCCGGTGGTGGTCTACCCCGAGCTGGTGACCCGCTACGAAGCCCCCCGACTCAAGCCGCCCTACAACATGGAGGCCCGTCTGCAGGCAGGCTTCACGGACGCTGAGATGCGCTTCCTTCTGGGTGAGGACCACTGAAAGGGCTCAGTCAGAGGCCGTTCAGCCACCGCGTGGGTGGTGCGCCTGGTGCAGTTGCTTGAGCCGCTCGCGCGCCACGTGCGTGTAGATCTGCGTGGTGGAGATGTCCGCATGGCCGAGCAGCATCTGCACCACGCGCAGGTCCGCGCCATGGTTGAGCAGGTGCGTTGCAAAAGCGTGGCGCAAGGTATGCGGTGACAGATGCTGCGTGATGCCGGCCACGACGCTGTACTTGCGGATCAGCTTCCAGAACATCTGGCGCGTCATGGCACCGCCGCGGGCCGTCACGAAGAGCGCGTCGCTGACCTGCCCACCCAGGATGGCGGCACGCCCCTCTTCGGCATAGCGCCGCAGCCAATCGCCGGCCTCCTGCCCGAACGGCACCAGCCGCTCCTTGCTGCCCTTGCCGGTCACGCGCACCACGCCATCGGCCAGGGACACATGCACAGCCTTGAGGTCGACCAGCTCGCTCACGCGCAGGCCGCTGGCGTACATCAGCTCCAGCATGGCGCGGTCACGCAGGCCCAGGGGTTCGTCCACGGCAGGTGCCTTCAGCAAGCCATCCACCTGGGCTTCTGTGAGTGTGGCGGGCGTGCGCAGGCGCTGGCGCGGCGGATCGAGCTTGAGCGTCGGGTCGGCCGAGGCCAGGTGCTCGCGCAGGGCCCAGCGGTAGAAGCGCCGGAACACGCTCAGGCGGCGTCCGGCCGAGCTGGGCTGGGAGCCCGCGTGTCGGGCCGCCACATAGCCCATCAGATCAGGTTCACGCGCCTGCACCAGGGTGCGGCCATCAGCCTGCTTGCCCATCCAGTCGGCCAGCGCCTGCAGGTCACTTCGATAGGCGGCCAGCGTGTTGGCGCTCAGGCCGTCTTCCAGCCAGAGCGCATCCATGAAACGGTCAAGGTGCGGATCGACCACGCAGCATGCCTTCCTTGAGCCGTTGATCGACGGGCCGTTCGCCGATGAAGATCTTGAGGATGGCGCGGAAGAAGTCCTCGCCCTCCAGGGGTTGCCCGACCGGCTTGCCGTTGCGCAGGAGTTGGGCACCCACCCCCGGCACGAAATCGAGGTCCAGTGCATCGCCCTGGCGCAGCGTGCCCAGACCGTCGACCAGACCGACGAACACGGCCAGACGTTCACTCAACTGCGACTGAACGGCTGCCGACTCATTGCGCCGCACCCCCTTGGAAATGGCCTTGGACAGCTCCTTGCTGGGCGCCTCCAGCATCAGCTTCAGGCGCAGGCGCTTGGGCCCCTGCATGGCCATCAGTTGCCCCGGATCGCGCGAGGGCGCGGCCACATACAGACCGGCCACGAAGGCCTTGATCCAGGCCACGCCACGCAGCCCCAGTCCGTTGAGCTGCAGGGTACGGTCGCCCACGACCACGGTGTCCTCGAAATGCTGCCCTTCCAGGCGGGCGGCCTGTGCCTGTCCGGCGCCGGGCACCTCGCAGACCCCCACCATGCCGGACACCAGCGCCAGCAAGGCGGCCACGCACCATGGCCTGCCGGCTGTCAGCCCCCTCATCACGATCCGCGTCGTGTTCCACACAAGGCATCACCTTTCAAAATCGGACAAGCGCCCGCACGGCCGACAAGCACCTCGACCCCAGCGCAATTTTCCAACGGTTGGGGCGACTTCGCGACCGACAAGCCAGGGTTTGCCCGCAGCAAGTGACTCAGGGGCGGTTAGGCTTGCGCCCCATGCTGGACCCGATTCTGTTGCTGCCCGATTTCATCCTGATCATGACGGGCTTCATCCTGTGCCGCTACACGGCCTTCAAGCGCCCCATATGGGATGCGGTGGAGCGCCTGGTGTACTGGATGCTGTTTCCGACCCTGCTGTTCTCGTCGATCGTGCGCAGCCCCCTGCACCCGGCCGATGCGGCCTCGCTGGGCGCCGGTGGCCTGATCATTTGCCTGGCCGGCATTGCCATGGCCACGGCACTGCGCACCTGGCCAGGCGTGAACCCCTTGCTGCACGCCAGTGGCGCCCAGGTGGCCTTCCGCTTCAACAGCTACATCGCCCTGGCCCTGGCCGAGCGCTTGGCAGGAACACCCGGCGTGGCCTGGACAGCGGTGCTGATCGCCCTGTGCGTGCCGCTGTGCAATGTGGGCGCGGTGTGGTCGCTGGCGCGCCATGGCGGCCACAGCCTGTGGCGCGAGTTGATCAGCAACCCGCTGATCATCGGCACCGTGGCGGGCCTGACCGTGAAGCTGATCGGCCTGCCGCTGCCCTGGTGGATCCTGGAGAGCGTGCACCGAGTCGGGCAGGCCGCATTGCCCTTGGGGCTGCTGGCCGTGGGCGCCGGACTTCGCCTGACCGGGCTGACCGCGGCCCCCGGCCTGGCCACCGCCCTGCTGGTGATCCGCCATGCGGCCCTGCCAGCATTGGCCTTGCCTTTGGGGCACTGGCTCGGCCTGTCCCTGCCCGAACACACCCTGCTGGTGGCCTTTGCCGCCTTGCCCACGGCCTCCAGCGGCTATGTGCTGGCAGTGCGCATGGGCGGCAACGGGCCCTTCGTGGCGGGGCTGATCACCGTGTCCACCTTGCTGGGCATGGCCAGCGTGCCGCTGTGGGTGGCGGCGCTGGGCTGGTTCCACTGAGCCTGGGCCTGCTGCCGTGCGACCTCCTGCGTCGTGTCAGATCGTCGCCAGCGCCTGGGCCAGGTCGGCCTGCAGATCGGCCACATCCTCGATACCGACGGACAGGCGGATCAGGCCATCGGCGATGCCCATGGCCGCACGGCGCTCAGGGCCAGCTTCCCAGAAGATGGTCTGCGCCACGGGAATGGCCAGGGTGCGGTTGTCTGCCAGGTGGCTGGACAGGATCACCAGCCGCAGCGCGTCCAGGACGGTGAACACCTCCGCGCCGGGCTGCAGTTCGAAGCTCATCAAAGGGCCATAGCCCCCGGTGAACAGGCCGGTGGCGCGCGCATGCTGCGCGTGGGTCGGCAGGCCCGGATAATGGACCTGTGCCACCTGAGGCTGGCTGGAGAGCCACTGCGCCAGCACCAGCGCATTGGCACTGGCCTGCTTCACGCGCAGGGCCATGGTCTCGGCGCCGATGGCGATGCGGTGGGCATCCTCGGCACGCAGGGTGAAACCCATGTCGCGCAGCCCCTTCTTGCGGATCTGCTGCAGGCCCCAGTTGGCCGGATCGCCCTTGCGGTAGGGCTCGGCGATGTTGGGATAGCGTGACCAGTCGAACAGGCCCGTGTCGGTGACGGAGCCGCCCAGCGCATGGCCATGCCCGCCGATGCCCTTGCTGAGCGAATGCACCACCAGCGAAGCGCTCACCTCACGCGCGCGCAGCAATACCGGCGTGGTCATGGTGCTGTCGACCACATAGACCAGGCCCTGCTGGGCACACAAGGCGCCAATGCCCGCCAGATCTGCCACCTGCGTGCGCGGGTTTGCAATGGTCTCGACGAACACCATGCGCGTCTCGGGCCGCAGGGCAGCGGCCACGGCGTCCACCTGTGTGGCATCGACGAAACTGACCAACACCCCGAGCCCCTGCAGCGTCTGCAGCAGGCTGCTGGTATTGCCGAACAGGAACTGGCTGCTGACGATGTGGTCACCCGCGCGCAGCAGCGTCAGCAGGGTGGCTGTGATGGCCGACATGCCGGTGGTGAAGCAGGCCGTGCCCTTGCCACCTTCCAGGGCGGTCAGGCGGGCTTCGAGCGCTGCGGTGGTTGGGTTGCCCTGGCGCGCGTAGACAAAGCCCGGCTGCGCGCCCTGGAACACAGCCACCAGATCCCGCGCGTTCTGGAAAGCGAAGGTGGCCGACGGGTGCAGCGGCTTGTGCACCGCGGCGTGTTCATTGCCGGCGCGGCGCTCCGCATGGAGCCATGAGCTCAGGCTGGATTCGGTGTGCTCGGGATCTTGGGGGCTGCTCATGGCGTGGGGCAAGTCTGGGTCTGAATCAGGGGTGACCGACGGGGGTGCCGAGCCTGATGACTGGGTCTTTGTCATTGCACCACAATGCCCTGCGCTGCCCAAGCATTCACCCAGAACAACCCACGCGCCGACATGTCCCAGCCCAGCAAGCCCTTGCCCGACGGCCACTATGCGCAAGCCGCAGAACCCGGCCCGATTGAGCCCATCCACACCGCTGCCGATGGTTTGCTCGCCGGGCTGATCGAGATCCCGGTACAGGGCGGCTTGATGCCTGCCTACCGCGCAGCGCCCGCCACGCCGGGGCCCCACCCGCTGGTCATCGTCGTGCAGGAGATCTTCGGCGTGCATGAGCACATCGAAGACGTGGTGCGCCGCTTCGCCCAGTTGGGCTACCTGGCCATGGCCCCCGCGTTGTACTTCCGTCTGGGCGATCCCGCCCAGGCCAACAGCATCGACCAGCTGATGCAGAACTTCGTCTACAAGACGCCCGATGCTCAGGTGCTGTCCGATCTGGACGCCACCCTGGCCTGGGCCGACCAGCACCACCCGGCCGATGCGGCCCGCCCAGTCGGCATCACCGGCTTCTGCTGGGGTGGGCGCATCACCTGGCTGTATGTGGCCCACCAGCCGCGTATCACTGCCGGCGTGGCCTGGTACGGCCGACTGGAAGGCAAAACCTCGGAGATCACCCCGAGCCAACCCGCCGACGTGGTCTCTGAACTGAAGGCGCCGGTGCTGGGCTTGTACGGTGGCCAGGACACTGGCATCCCGCTGGACACCATCGAGCGCATGCAGGCCGCGCTAGGCCAAGCCGGCAAGGGCTCCGAGATCCACGTCTACCCCGACGCCCCCCATGCCTTCTTCGCGGATTACCGTCCCAGCTACCGCCCGGCCGAGGCACGTGACGGCTGGGAGAGGCTGCTGGCATGGTTCCGTCGGCACGGCGTCAAGCCCTGACCTTGGCCGCCCTGATTCGGGTCAACTTATGCGTTTTCTGCATTGAAACCTGAGGTTTCTGCGCTTTTGTGAACAAGGCGTCGCCTCTATGCTGGGCGCCCACACCGCCACACCCAATGATGAGAGGCGCTCCATGAGCAAACCCGACTGGAAGTTCGAAACCCTGTCCGTGCACGCCGGCTACTCGCCGGACCCGACCACCAAGTCAGTGGCCGTTCCCCTGTATCAGACCGTGGCCTATGCCTTCGACAGCGCCCAGCACGGCGCCGACTTGTTCGACCTCAAGGTGGCGGGCAACATTTACACCCGCATCATGAATCCGACAACCGATGTACTGGAAAAGCGCATCGCGGCGCTTGAAGGTGGGATCGGCGCACTGGCGCTGGCGTCTGGCCAGGCTGCCGTCACCTACGCCATCCAGACCATCGCCGAAGCCGGTGACAACTTCGTCTCTTCGACGGCCTTGTATGGCGGCACCTACAACCTGTTCGCACACACGCTGCCGCAGTACGGCATTACCGCGCGCTTCGCCAACCACCGCGATCCAGCAAGCTTTGAAAAGCTCATCGATGACCGAACCAAGGCCATCTTCGTCGAGTCGTTGGGCAACCCCTCGGGCAACATCACCGACATCGCCAAGATCGCCGAAATCGCCCACCGCCATGGCGTGCCGCTGATCGTCGACAACACCGTGCCTTCGCCTTATCTGTGCCGGCCCATCGAGCATGGCGCCGACATCGTCGTGCAATCGCTGACCAAGTACATCGGTGGCCATGGCACCAGCATCGGTGGCGCCATCGTGGATTCGGGCAAGTTCCCGTGGGCGCAGCACAAGCAGCGCTTCAAGCGACTCAACGAGCCGGACGTGAGCTACCACGGCGTGGTCTACACCGAGGCCCTGGGAGCGGCGGCCTACATTGGCAGGGCGCGCGTGGTGCCGTTGCGAAACATGGGGGCAGCACTCTCGCCATTCAACGCCTTCCTGATTCTGCAGGGCGTTGAGACGCTGGGCCTGCGCATGGACCGCATCAGCCAGAACACGCTGAAGATCGCGCAGCACCTGCAGAAGCATCCGCGTGTGGAATGGGTGAACTACGCGGGCCTGCCCGACCACCCCGAGCACCCGCTGGTGCAGAAATACATTTCGGGACAAGGCTCAGGCGTGCTGACCTTCGGTGTGCCGGGTGGCCGCCAGGGCGGCGAGCGCTTCCTCGATGCGCTGCAGTTGTTCACGCGCCTGGTCAACATCGGCGACGTGCGCTCGCTGGCCACGCACCCGGCCTCGACCACGCACCGCCAACTGGCGCCTGACGAGCTGGCCAAGGCCGGCGTGACGGAAGACACCGTGCGCCTTTCGGTCGGTATCGAGCACATTGACGATCTGCTGGCCGATCTGGATCAGGCCCTGGCACAGGCCGCCTGAAGCCATTTTCCAGGCCCCAAAAGCGCCCTGAGGGGCGCTTCTTTCTTTATGCGGACTCCCATCCGATTCAATCTGCTTCATGCGCAAACCGATGACCCGCATGCGCAAACATCGCTTCACGCCAAGGCTCGGGATGCCTATCGTGAGCCCATGGACCAAGGCATCAATCCCTTCTCGCTGGGCCGCCGCTACGACGGCGCCCCGGTGCGCATCCTGATCATCCCCGGCCTGAACGACAGCGGCCCAGGACACTGGCAGACGTGGCTGCAGACACAGTACCGCGGTGCCGTCCGGGTACGCCAGCAGCGTTTCGACCAGCCCGATCTGGACATCTGGGCCCGGCGCATCACCGAGGTGGTCGACAGCGCCTCCGAGCAGACCACCTGGATTGCCGTGGCGCACAGCTTCGGCACGCTGGCCCTGGCCCATCACCTGAGCACCCGCTCGCCGCAGGATCGTGGCCCCCGCATCCGCTCGGCCTTGCTGGTGGCCCCTGCCGATCCGGTCAAGTTCAGCGTGGACGAGCGCCTGCCCCTGCATGGTCTGGGCATTCCCAGCACACTGGTGGGCAGCGAGAACGACCCATGGATGCCTCTGGAGCACGCCCAACTGTGGGCCGATCGCTGGGGCGCACGCTTGCACAACCTGGGCCAGGCCGGCCACGTCAACGTCGAGTCCGGCCATGGCCCCTGGCCCTGGGCTCGCTTCAAGGTGGATCAGCTGGTGCGCGACCAGCAGCGCCAGCGCCGCCTGGAGCGCGCCCACCCGCTCGAACTCAACTACGCCATCTGAGGGAAGGTATCGTCAGGCCCCCTCCTGCCGCGCCACCACCACCACCTCGATGCGCCAGCGCGGGTCGGCCAGCGCCGCCTGCACGGTCGCGCGCGGTGGCGCTTGGCCAGGTGCCACCCAGGCATCCCACACCTCGTTCATACGGCCGATCTCGCTGATGTCCTTCAGGTAGATCTGCACGCTCAACAGGTGCTGCTTGCTGCTGCCGGTTTCACCCAGCAACCGGTCGATGTGGCCCAGCACCTCGCGCGTCTGGCCTTCGATGTCGGCGTCGGGCTCGTTCTCGGGCACCTGGCCGGCCAGGTAGACCGTGCCGCCAGCGATGGCCGCTTCGCTCAGGCGCTTGCCCACGTGCAGGCGCTGAACCCCGAGGTCAGTGCCACCGCTCATCAACCCTGCCCCTTCAGCCGCGGATTGAGCGTGTAGGTGCCGGTGATCTGGTCACTGGCCAGCACGTGGCCTTCCAGCGCCGCACGCACGGCCGCACCGGTGATCACACCGCCCACGTCCAGCCGTTCCACGTCCAGCGCATACACCGTGAACACATAGCGGTGCACGATGCTGTCGTTCCACGGGGGGCACGGACCGTCGTAGCCGTAGTAGTCGCCCTCCATGTCGTGATCCCCCGCGAACCAGCCGGTGTAGTCATTGATGCCATGGCGCCAGGGCTTGCCGCCGGGGGCCTGGGGGCCGGCCTTGCCCTTGGGTGTCACATTGTGCGAGTGGCTGCCCACGGCAATCTCGCGCGTATCAGCTGGCAGGTCGATCACCACCCAATGGAAGAAATCCACCCGCGGCAGGCTGGAGGGCACCTCGCGCCCTTCCTGGTTCACGTCGTCGCCCTTGCTGGGCACATCCGGATCGTGCGCAATCACGGCAAAGGACTTGGTGCCCTCGGGCACCTCGGTCCACGCCAGGTGCGGGTTACGGTTGGACGACAGGCTCACATGCGATTTCGGATCGATCACGGCAAAGGCGAACTCGCCCGGGATCTCGCCGCCATCGGCAAAACTCTGGCTCGACAGTTTCATCGGTGGTCTCCAAATACAGGTTCAGCTCATGCCTGAACCCAAACAAGCGCGGCGCGGAGGCATCTTGTGAAGCCCCCGCGATCAAGGGTTGACCCCAAAGTATCCCCCCTCTAGGCTGCTCGCGCACGGATACACAAGAAACAAACACACACAAAGGGATTCCATGAGACTGCTTGCCACAACACGAACGGCCATGATCGGCCTGGGCCTGGCATTTCCGATAGCGCTGTCCGCCCTCTCCAGCGCGCAAGCCGCGCCCTGGGATGCCTTCACCAAAGGCTCCATGGGGCCTGTCGTGAACTGGCCGCTCATCCCGATCCATGTGGTGCTGCTGCCCGACGGTCGCCTGCTCAGCTACGGCACCGATGCCAAGGGCAACCAGACCGGCCAATTCATCTATGACGTCTGGGATCCCAAGCTGGGCACGGGCAGCAACGCGCACCTGGTGCTGCCCAACACCACCGGCACCGACACGTTCTGCAGCGCCCAGGTCATCGTGCCCTCCAGCGGCGCCGTGCTGCTCACCGGTGGTGACAAGACGATCAACGGCGTTCGCAACTACTCCGTCAACGACGTCAATCTCTTCGACTACCGCAGCTCGGCGCTCTATCAGGCGCCGCAGCCCATGCGCGACCTGCGCTGGTACCCCACCGTCGTCACCCTGGCCAGCGGCCAGACCCTGGTGCTGGGCGGCCGCGCGTCGATCAACGAGCTGTCGGTCCCCACGCCCGAGCTCTACACCGAAGGCCAGGGCTGGCGCAGCCTGGAAGGCGCCACCAGCGACGACGCCTACGGCAGCCGCAACTGGAGCTACCCACTGGCCTGGCAGGCTCCCAACAGCCGTGTCTTCGTGACCACGATCTGGGGCGGCACTTACTACATGGATCCCACCGGCAACGGGTCGATCGCCAAGACGCCGCTCAACCTGCCGGCGGGCGACTACTACCTGCCCAGCGTGATGTTCGCGCCCGGCAAGATCCTGACCCTGCGCAAGTACAACAGCGCTCAGGTGATCGACCTCAATGGCAGCCAGCCCACCGCCAAGGCCACCACCGGCGTCGGCCAGGACCGCTTCCACGCGTCGGCCACCGTGCTGCCCGACGGCAAGGTCTACGTCAACGGCGGCTCGATCTGGTCCAACGTGGCCTTCGGTGTGGCCTATGCCGGCAAGATCTGGGATCCGGCCACCGGCAAGTGGACGCCCACCGCCACCGCCAGGCGCATGCGCCTGTACCACTCGGTGTCGCTGCTGCTGCCCGACGCCACGGTGCTCACGGCCGGGGGCGGCGCCCCCGGCCCCGTCACCAACCTCAACGCCGAGATCTACACCCCGCCCTACCTTTACAAGAAGGATTGGAGCGGCACGCTGGCCCCGCGCCCATCCATCACGGCGGCACCCACCGCCATGACCTGGAAGCAGAACTTCAAGATCGAGGCAAGCATCACCAATGTCAGCCGTGTCACCTTGGTCAAGACGGGCTCGGCCACGCACACGGTGGATTTCGACCAGCGCTTCCTGCCGCTGAACTTCAGCGCAAGCGGCAAGACCCTGACCGTGACCGCCCCCGCGACGCCCGAAACCGCCCCGCCGGGCTACTACATGCTGTTCGTGTTCGACGGCGCTGGCGTGCCTTCGGTGGCGCGCATCCTGCGCCTGGGGTAAGCGCAGTTCGCTTTTTCGCCCGGTTACCACGGGGTGAAATCGATTTCTCACTTTTTTAACAACGCTTCAGAACCCCTTAATGTCTGACGCCAGCAGCCTCTTACGATGAGTGCCATCGGAAGGAAAGCTCAAGCCATGCAGTACACCGTCTACATCGATGACGACACCAGCCGCGACCTGAGCGCGGCGGCACTGAAGCTGGGCGCCAACCGCAATGCCATCATCCTGCAGGCCTTGCAGGAATGGCTGGCCGCGCAGCGGGCGGCCGAGGCCCTGAACCAGGAAGCCGCGCGCACCGACAACGCGCCAGGCGATGTCGGCCAAGGCCAGGAGCCCCTGCCTGAGCGTGCCGCCACGCACTGTTAAGTCCCTACCTGACCACAGACTGCCAGTTCGAGGCCACCATCTCGGCCCGTTATGCTCGGGCTTTGCCTTGATCCGGGCTTGATGCCCGCTGTCCATGAGCCGACTCCAAGCCCAGTGGCAACGCCTGTACGAGCCTGCCGCTTTCCAAAGCCCCACCCCGACCAGCGTTCGCGCGATGGTGCTGGAGTTGTCGCGCCCGGCCGATTGGCCCGCCGTGGCCCGGCTATGGCAGGCGGTGCAGGAAGACATGGGCCTTCCCGCCCCGGGCATTGCCATCAATGGACTGGACGGCTACCAACTGTGGTTCTCTCTGGCCAGCCCGATCGCCACGCCCCGGGCCGTGGCCTTCCTTGAACTGCTGCACGCACGTTACTGGGCAGAGATCCCGCCCGAGCGGATCGGCATCACGCCCGCGCTCATGGATCACGGAGGAAGAGGCCTCAAGCCTTTGAGGCAGCCTGGAGCCATCCCGCCCTTCGCGGCCAAGGAAGGCCAGTGGGCCGCCTTCGTCGCTCGGGACCTGGCCCCTGTGTTCGCAGACACACCTTGGCTGGACATACCGCCCAACCCCGACGGTCAGGCCGACTTGCTCAATGCCCTGCGCATCGGCGATGCCGACATGATTCCGCCACTGTTGGCGGAGCGCCCGACACCAGCCACCCAGCCGTCTGCAGAACCAGCCTCAAGCGCGACCCCATCCCCATCAAGCTCGCCAGCTTGCAACAAAGGCACGCAGGATCCCCGCCAGTTCCTGCTGCAGGTGATGAACGATCCGAGTGCCGATCTGGCCCTGCGCATCGAAGCAGCCAAGGCCCTGCTGCTTCACGACAGCACGCCTCCCGGCGCTTGATCCTTCCCGCCGTTGCAGGGCGTCGTCGGTTGCTCAGGCGGGCAGCCAGCGCAGCCAGTGCGCCCGCCACGTGAGCGTCAAGGTGATCAGCAAGGCAGCTACGGCCACCAGCATCACCCACACCAGCACGGCCATCGAGGCGTGGTCCACCCTCAGGCACAGGCCCAGCGAAGCCAGCAAGGCCACCGCGCCGAGCAGGCCCAGGCGCCACCTTACCGCCTCCGTCGGTGCGGGGGCAGCCGCCCCCCTCACCTGCGCCCAATGCGCTTCCAGCAGCAGTGCCAGCCACCCCATGCCGGCCACCGTGACCACAAAGGCCACCAGCAGCAACACACCAGCCATCGACCCCTCAGACATGGGCAGCCTCCACCGTCGCCATGGGCACAGCGCGCCCCTGACCGCGGTTCAGGCGGCGTGCTGCCAGCAGGGCCAGCAGCGCGCTGCCCAGCATGAACAAATCCACCCCGGCCACAGGCCAGTAGCCTGCACCCAGCGTCTTGAGCAGGTGATCGCCCGTGGTCAGCCAGTTCAGCACCACAGCCAGCACCGCCATGCCCGCCACCGCCAGGCACTGTTCACGCCATGCCGGATTGAGCAGGCCCTTGGCCACCGGCGCGCTGCGCACGAAGGCGTGCACCATCGCCAGGGCCCAGCAGGCCCAGAACACATAGCGCTCCAGATCGCCCCTGCCCGGCCAGCCCGGGGGCAGCGTTTCCGGCAGCAGGCGGTTGGCGATCAGGATGCCCAAGGTGGCGAGCAGCATGCCGGTGACGGTGGTCACGGCCATCGCATCCACCACGCGGCTGCCCTGGCTGCCTTGCCGGGCGTGCTGCTTCTTGCGCTTTTCGACGAAGAAGATGAAACCGGTGGCGATGCACACGCAGCCCATCAGCCCGCCGAACACATACAGCCAGCGCAGCAGCCAATGGCGGAAGTGCTGCAGGTGCAGGCCGGTCAGGAAGGTGTTGACGCTGTCGACCGCGGTGCGCGGCGGATCCTCGCGGAGCAGCTCGCCGGTGCTGGCCTTGAAGTGGATGCCCTCGCCCACCAGGGCGATGCGGTCGGTGCCAGCGCGGTAGATGCTGACATAGCCGTTGGCATCATTGACATGCCGCAGCGCCAGGAAGCCCACCTCGCCGGCCATGCCCTTGGCCGCCCAGCGGCGCTGGGCCTCGGCCACCATCGCATCGACCGAGGCGATGGGCGCGGCCACCCCGGCGCGCTCATGCGGCAGACCGGTCTCCTGGGCCTCGACCTTCTCATGCAGCTCGTGCAGCGGCTCCAGCTGGGTGTGGGTGATCGGGAAATAGATGCCCGCGAAGATCACCAGGCCAGTGAAGGCGAAGAAGAAGTGAAAAGGCAGCGCCAGCACGCCCGTCAGGTTGTGCAGGTCGAGCACGCTGCGCTGCGTGGCCTTCCTGGGGCGGAAGGTGAACAGCTCACGGAAGATCCTGCGGTGCATGACCACCCCGCTGACCAGCGCCGCCAGCATGATCAGCGCGGCAAAACCCACGATCCAGTAGCCCAGATCCTTCCAGTGCAAGGTCAGGCTGTAGTGCAGCGGGTAGAAAAACTGGTTGCCGATCTTCAGCTGGTCATCGGGCAGCGATGCGCCGCTGCGCGGATCGATGGTGCGGTTCGCCCAGATGGTCGTTTCGGGCAGCTTGGCGTTGGGCACCTCGTAGCCGGCGAACAAGCCCAGCACCGGATCCCGGTGCGTGGTGTAGGCGCCCCAGGTACTGGGCGTGTCGAAGCGGGCCGGCATCGGGCCGTTGACCTGGTCGCGCATCGCCTGGATGCTGTCGGCCGACGGCTGCATGCCTTCGAAGACCGGCTTGAGCATCTTGTCGAACGAAGGCATGGGCTGCGGCTCGAAGCGCGTGGCCGGGTTGGCCCAGCGGTCGATCTCGCGGTCGAACACCGACAGCGCGCCGAAGAAGAAGGCGACCATCAGCACGAAGCCCAGCACCAGGCCGAACCAGGTGTGCAGCCAGGCCATGCTCAGGCGGACATTGGCAAACATGGGTATCTCCTGGTCCTGGGGGCTTACAACAAGGCCCGTTGCACGAGCGACGCACCGCCGGTCATGAGCAGACCGCCACCAGCCAGCACCAGCCAGATGCGCCACAGGCTGCGCGCGGAGAAGGCCCACAGGAAGAGGCACAGGAACACCAGGAGACCGATGATGGCGCTCAGGTGCTCCGCGTCATGGAACGCCATGCCGGCAGCAAACAGCAGCGCGATCCCGAGGGCCATGAAGCCCCAGGTGAAGGCATAGCTGCCCAGAACGGCAGCGCAGATGCGTGAAAACAGATGCCAGCGGTAGGCCGCAGCCGTGGAACTCATGGGACGGTCAGCTCAGGGAAACGGGAATAGGCAGTGCCGATGCTGTCAGCGTGCGATGGCACGCCTTGCATGACACTGGGAATCATTCTCATTATCCCCGAAGACCGCCGCAGACGGGAAGCCCCGTGGTCAAGCCCCCTGAAGTTGACGGCGCATCACCCCTGCGGCATCGCCCGTTTGATCAAGGCATCCAGCGGGGCACTGGCGGGCAGCGTGCCGTAGGCCAGCCCGGGCTCGTCGCCAAGCCTGGCCTGGCAGAAGGCTTCGGCCACTTTGCCCTGCCCAGCGCGGAAAAGCGCACACGCCTGCAACGCCAACGCCGCACGCTCGACCACCAGGCGGCTTCTCAATTCCAGCGTGCCCAGGTCATTGAAGGATGACAGCAGCCACTGGGCCTGCCTGTCCAGCCAGGGGTTCTGACCACGGCAAGCCGCGAGTTCGGCGAACAGCGCATCCCGCACCTCAGGGTCCTTCTGCAGGGCGCGCAGCACATCCAGGCACTGCACATTGCCACTGCCCTCCCAGATGGAGTTCAGCGGCGCCTGACGGTACAGGCGCGGCAGGATGTTTTCTTCCACGTAACCGATGCCGCCCAGACACTCCTGCGCTTCATTGATGAAGGCCGGCGCGCGCTTGCAGATCCAGTACTTGCCGATGGCGGTGGCGATGCGGGCAAACGCTGCTTCCCGTGCGTCCCGTGGCGCGGCATCGACCGCCCGGGCGACGCGCATGGTCAGCGCCACCGAGGCTTCGCTTTCCAGCGCCAGGTCGGCCAGCACATTGCGCATCAGCGGCTGGTCCATCAACAGGCGACCGAAAGCCTTGCGCTGGCTGGTGTGGTGCAAGGCCTGCACCAGGGCCTGGCGCATTTGCGAGCTTGAGCCGATCATGCAATCCAGCCGTGTCAGCTTGACCATCTCGATGATGGTCGGCACGCCCCGTCCCTCCGCCCCCACCAGGTAGGCCGTGGCGCCCTGGAACTCCACCTCGGACGAGGCGTTGCTCCAGTCACCCAGCTTGTCCTTCAGGCGCTGGATGCGCACGGCGTTGAGCGTGCCATCCGGCAGCACGCGGGGCATCAGGAAGCAGCTCAGCCCCGACTCGGCCTGTGCCAGCACCAGATGCGCATCGCACATGGGCGCGGAGAAGAAGAACTTGTGGCCGACGATTTCGTAGCTGCCATCGGCCTGGCGCAGTGCACGCGACTCGTTGCTTCGCACATCGGAGCCGCCCTGCTTCTCGGTCATGCCCATGCCCATGGTGCAGGCCGTCTTCTGAGCAGCCGGCAACGTACGCGGGTCATAGGCCGTCGCCGTGAGCAGCGGGATCCACTGACGAGCCAGCTCGGGCGAGTGGCGCAGCGAGGGGATCGCCGCGTGCGTCATCGTCAGGGGGCAGCCCGTGCCGGCATCCGGCTGGCTGGTGAGGTACATCAGCGCGGCGCGCACCACGTGGGCGCCAGGGCGATCCTCATGGCGCCACGAGAAGCTGTGCACCTCGGCCTGCATGGCCTGACGCATCAGCGCATGGTAGGAGGGGTGGAAATCCACCTCGTCGACACGGCGCCCGTGGCGGTCGAAACCACGGAACTGCGGCCGATGGCGGTTGGCAAGTTCGCCATGCTCCATCAGCTCGCCGCCAGCGATCGCGCCATGGCGAGACAGCTGGTCTTGCGCCCAATCCGCACCATTGAAGGCCACGGCATCCCGCAAGGGCTGGTCGCTCTCCCAGAGGTTGAGGTTGGGCAGGGGCTGCGGTTGATTCTTCACCTCATGGGTGCTGAACTGGGATTTGAGCGACATGAGGGACCTGACGAGGGTGAACGAATGCCGGAAATTACATCCAAAAGACAATAATGTCAATTCAAGTAATCACCCGCTCGTGGTTGATTCGCCTTGAGCAAACACGCGCCTGCGACGGCGGCCCCACCAACGCGCCAGTTCAATGCTGATCACACTGGCGCCCAACCAGGCCAGCCCCAGCGCCAGGCCGGCAAGCACATCACTGGCGAAATGCACCCGCAGGAACATGCGGCTGGCGCCGATCGTGCAGGCCAGCGACAGCATCAGCAGGGCCACCGGCCCATGCCAGCGCAGGGGCAGCAGTCGCAGGGCCAGATAGGCCAGCATGCCGTAGGCCACCACGGAGCCCGAGCTGTGTCCGCTGGGAAAGCTGAACCCATCGGCCTGGACCAGGCCATCGTCATGGATGGGGCGCACGCGGGCGAATACATGCTTGAGCGTGGCATTGAGCAGACCGCCGCCAGACAAGGTCATGACCCAGGCCAACGCCAGCCCGACGCGCCCACGCCAGCACAACAGCAGGGCCACCACCACACACAGACCAACCAGCGTGACCGTGTCCCCCAGCCGCGTGAGTGCCGCGAAAACCTGCAGGGCCTCCAGCGGCACGCTGCGGCTCAATGCATCGGTGAAGACCTGGTCCGCCTGGCCCAGCCGCCTGCCGCTGCCCAGCTCGTCCGCGATCTCCGTGAACACGGCAGCGCCGCCGACGATGACACCGAACGCAGCGGCCAGCCTCAGGGCAAATGCAAGCCAGGGGTTGGACGACATGGGGCGACGCAATGCCGCCCAGCGGGATACCGTGCGCCACGCGCCCCAGCACAAGGCCACCAGTGCGGCCAAGGACACGATGAACAGCACCAAGGCGTGCTGCCCAGCCCAATCGGCCACGCGCAGGAGCAGGTCGCCGTCGTGCGGGAGACTTCGCGAGGCCGTGGGCGCGGACATGGACACTGAAGGCATAGGCTGCACGAGGGGCCGCAAATCAGCTGCCCCAAGAAAAATGCCTGATTTCCGGGGAAATCAGGCATCGGTATGCGGCTTATTCGATGGGGTGGCTGATGGGATACCACACGCCGCCAAAACATTGCCATCGCCGCTGGGAGTTTTTGAAGCTGCCACACGCGCCTGTATGACACCCAGTGTAACAGGTCAGGAGCTTGCCGAATCCAACCGACCAGGGCCTCCGGCCTCCGTTACTTGCGTTACCGCTGTTACCCCAGTTCCCCATCAATTGGTTGAGCGATGCCCGGCAGCTCGACGACAGCTTCAGTAGCGCAGCAGATGATTCACCATAGTGAAGATCAGCACAATGCGCGCCTCTCGCAAATTGATGTTCTGCCCACCGCAGGCCACCAAGTATTTCGCCTTTGTCGCCGCCTTCTCTTACGCGCAAGGCTCTATGCGGCGGATGAACTTCGCCAAGACGAAGCCTCCCGACCGCGTATCGTGATTGACCCCAGTCGGAAGAACGTCCCAATTAGGAAATGCGCACTGGCGCCGTACTTACAACTTTGGCCCCGCACCCTTGGAAAGGCGAGCTTTGATGGCGTCCTGCCTTTGCTGCTCGACCCAATCCTTCGCCTTCTGCTGAGTTGTTGCCCAGAGGCCGTAGTCGGTGATGCGCACGACGAGCTGTCGAACGGGTTCTCCGACCAGATTGGCAGCGACTGCAACCCCGCATTGCGAAAAATCAGCAGGAACCCTTCCTTTCGCCTGCTCTTTTCTCAGGTAGTCCGTGATGTCCCCTTGCCCGTCGCCGATAACCGTTGCCTTGGGGTTTGAGCGCCAGCACATGGGTTTTCCTGACTCTCCCCAGGTCAGATTGAGGTCCGCGTAGTTCTTGCCGGACACCGTGGGTGTGCCGTACTTTTGTGTCAGTTGCGAACTCAGCTGCGCCTGAGTTGGCGGCGCTTTCAAGCTCACGTTCCTAGAAACACTCACGACACGCGAAGCGCTTGGGAGGGGGGAGAAATACAGTCTGAAATCCTCGCGGCCCTGTGCGTCGTCGTAGGTAACCCAAACCTCATGCAGAAACGACTCTGTATTGATCTGTTGCACACCGTCCCTGAAGTTGTAGCTCATGTTCCGTTTCTGAATACGCATCCCAGGTCGGTGCTCAGTCAGTGCGGACATGGCTTCGGCCTCGGTCATTCCGGGACGAACGCCAACGACGTCAAATGTGGACTGTGCGGTAGCCGGAAGAATACTTGCGCCAACCACTGCGAAAGCAATGAACCGCAACGTGCTCAAGCGGGTAAATCGACGGGCTGATTGGCGAATCGCATTTTTCATGTTGTGACTCCTTACTCGTATTAACCGACTATGGATGGTTGTGGGCACCAAGACTTGTCACTACCCCGAAACCACGAAAACTAGGGCCACCGCCGCCAAGGGGATGAAACCTTTCGGCACAAGTGCGCCACTCATTATCCATAGCCATGGCGAATGCCACCACGCGGCGAAGGCCGCAAGGATGGCAAAAGCCAAACTGCGCCAGCCACTCGCCGATCCCAACCCCTTGATGCAAGCCATGACAAGGCCGCCACTGCCGAGGATGAGAGCGAAGCCGCCGAAAAGCACGATCAGCAGCCCTGTCATGGCCTTGGCTTCGCGGAAATGGTCCGCGAGGTACGTGCCCACGACAAACAGCGCAATACCGATCAAGATGATGATGGCGGAAATCCGCACGCTAAAGTCGATGCTGCTGCCGCCCACCGACGTGCTGCGCGACGGCGCGTCGAGAAGAGATTGCGCTGCAGATTCCGCTGCATGGGTCGGCGGCCCTTGCATCCACGATGAACTTCCGGCCGTCATGCGTCGGTTGAAGTCGTCCAGATCGCTCATCGTTTGCTATCTTCCTTCCGTACGGCACAGATGGAAGCGGCCAGCCTGCGCTACGCTGGCGAGCGGGCCGTCGAGTGCGACCGGACGCTCCATTCCCGGGTTTTCACGTTCGGCAGTCAACGCACCGGGCTTTTCGTCTGCGTTGAACGTCAGAATGACAGGAGTATTGTCGTCGCCCCATCGGTTCTTGCCGCCGTGCTTGACCAGTGCCCAAATCTGGATGCCGCTGTAGCGCGCACCACCGACGAACGTGTAGCTGACCATGATCGGCAACGGGCCGCGCTTGCCCGCTGCCGTGTCAAGATGAACTCCGACCTTGTTCACGATGATGCGCGGCTGCTTCGCGCAGTCGCCAGCTGGGGCATATTGGCCGTATACGTCACGCGGCAGTTCCAAGTCGGCCGCAAGCGCGACCGGCAAAGCCGCCCAAACGAGAATCGCGACGGCGAGGTGCATAAGACTTATTGAAGTACCACAGGTTGAACGGGAAATTCTCATCGCTACATCTCCAAGAAATGTCCCCGGCAAACGAAGATATCAAATTACCTATTGAAAATCGTCTCCCAAATAGGATAGAAATCGGTCATGGAGTCTTTGCCCACCCAAGATGCAGCCCGCCTGTCGGCCCTCATCGCGCACCTCTACGACGCGGCGGTGGACGCTGCCTTGTGGTCTGGCACTGCATCCAGGATTGCACACGCTTTGGGTTCGACCAGCGCCGTGGTCAAGTTGCACGCGGACGACGACCAGGTGAGCCTGCTGGAATGCACGCCCAATCTGATGGTGCCCGAGCGCGATCAGGCCTGGGCCGAGGAGTGGCACCGCCGTGACCTGTGGGTGGAGCGCTCGCTGGCCTATGGCATGTCCCGCATCATTACGGACGAAGACTTGGTGACTCCCGAGGAGCAGGCACGCAGCGGCTTCTACCAAGAGTGGTTGCCGTATCTGGGCATCCACCATTTGGTCGGCGCGGTTTTCCCCACAGCACAAGGTGCGGTCGGGGTGTTGGGCATCCATCGACCTCGAGGCGCTGGCGCTTACACCGATCAGGATCGCTGGCAGGCGGCACTGGTGTTGCGACACTTGCAACGCGCACTCCGGCTCGGCCAACACCTGTCCACACTCACCCAGCAGCATACGGTGGCCCTGCAAGCGCTCGACCGGTTCGATACAGGCGTCTTGGTGGTGGACGGCAATTGTCAAGTTCTCCAATCAAGCGCAATGGCCGACACCTTGTTGCGCTCGAACCCAGAGTTCACTGTGGTCGGCGGGCGTTTTTCGCTTTCCCACCCCACACTTCGCGATACTTTGTGGTCCCTGGTGCATGCCGCGATGGGCACCGCGAGGAACGGGACGGGGAAGCCAGGGTCTGTTCTCCTGATACCACGGCACCGGCAGATGCCGTTGACACTGGAAGTCGCCCCCTTGCGCCCCGCAGCGCTTGGGGCGGAGGGACCCGCGGTGCTGGTCTTCCTTCGCGATCCCGATGCACCAATTGCAATAGCTCGGCTGAGAGAGCTGTTTGGGTTTACACGGACGGAGGCAGCCGTTGCTTCCGCTCTTGCGCGAGGACAGTCGCTGGAAGAGATCGGGACGGCAATGCACATTGGCCTCGGAACTGTGCGCACGCACCTCAAGCGTATCCTCGTCAAGACAGACACACACCGACAGGCCCAAGCCGTGGCACTGCTGGCCCGAAGCATCGCGACGGCTCATCACTGATTGCCTGCGTCGATGAACCATCCCCGTATTCATGGCGACCAGGTCAGCTAACGGTCCTGTACCAGGCTTGCTTCACACCGTCGTTGCCAAGCCGGTATTCCAGCCGAAACAGTCGCGACTCGCTCAGAACCTGTTGCCAGGACCTGCACAGACATCGAAGCACTCAATGAAGTGATGCACCAAGTCGTTTTCGGAGCGCGACCAACTCCTCGATAGCCTTCCTCGTCTCCTCCCTTCGCACAGGACATGCAGGGGCGTGGTCTGGCTGTCCCAAAAGGCCACCGGCGCACGTTGAAAAATGGTCACTCAATCCGGCGAGTTCCGGTCGCCCAACAGCTGATCGACCTTGGTTTGCTGCGATATGTCGACTGGCTTCGAGGGCAGGTTTTCGTGGCTCCTGCGGCCCATTTCGGGCCTCCGCCGGCCCTTGAACCTTGAGCTGAGCATCTGGCAGCTGACCAATGACGACGGAAGGAAGCACCGAAAGCACCATCTGGTTACCCGGTTCAGACGTTGGACGGAGCGCGCTATACGCCTCAAGACAGGACAAAACTTGGTCGACCCC
The DNA here is from genome assembly GCA_002339015.1 of Burkholderiales bacterium UBA1834. Classification (GTDB taxonomy): domain Bacteria; phylum Pseudomonadota; class Gammaproteobacteria; order Burkholderiales; family Burkholderiaceae_C; genus Aquabacterium. The sequence goes on along the minus strand of DDJC01000063.1, from coordinate 5,611 downwards.
TAGCCGCTTGATGTGCTCATCCAGCCTGGACTGGAATTCACTGCTCCATGAGCCGCGGTCGCCGCCCACCGTAGACGCGCGCCCCATGGGGGCCTGGTTGGCAATAGCGTGAAACACCGCAACCGCGTCATCACCCGCTCTTCCGTTGGAGACATCGGAGGCCCCCAACTGACGGGCGTAAAGGTCTGCCTGCCGATCCGCGATTTGTTGACGGACTCGCTCGAACTCGGCATCAAGCCTCGCTCGATGCGACCGAGCCAGAATCTTTGCCGCTTTTAGGTCGGTGGTGCCCAGACTCAGCGTGACATGAGTGCAGTGAGTTGGGTACGCTGGGCGAACGGATTCTGGGATGCGAACACGAAGGTACTTCGTGCCGCGCTTGCCGCGTTCGTAGATGGATTCGGTGACTGACTTCATGGTGGTTGTTACACAGCTCTGTGTGACAGGCTGTGTGACAACTTCTCAGTCCCTGAAAGCAAAAAGTGCTTGATTCCTAAGGAAATCAAGCACTTGGCGATGGAAATTATTTGGTGGGGTGGCTGATGGGACTCGATTGAAACATTCTAACCGCCCTGGCGTGCCGATGAATACTGGCGTGGTTGGCTTATGCTGTACCCATAGTTGTACCCATGCCACCCATGAGCAAGTCTGTCAGTCCACGCATGGCCTACCTCAAGCTGAGGGGCCGCGCCTACTACCTGAACTACCCGATTCCCGGGGAGTTGCGCCACCACTACCCCACCAAAAGTGGCAAGCATCAGACCCACGTTGTTGAGGCGCTGGGCACCGGGGACCCCGAAGCGGCCTACCGGGCCAAGCTCCCACGGATCACCCGGATTGAGGCCGAGTTCCGAGCCCTGAGGCGCAAGGCCACAGGCCCCGCTGAGGATGAAACTATGGAACGCGCTCGCATGTGGCGCGACTCCCGGCGCACTGCCGCTGAAGCGGATGACTACCATTCCATGGAGGCCATCGACCTCCAGGTATCGGATGAGGCCGAGCTACTGGCCGCCAAGGGCGGTGCCGCTGAGCAACTGGCGCAATCGTTCGTGCGGATCACTGGCGGGGCCGAGACCATCAAGGAGGCCTGTGAGGATTGGCTTGGCCGGGACATCCTGCCCGCCCGGACACAGGCGAAGTACCGGACAGCCGTCACTGAGTTCGTGACGTTCATGGGTGAGGTGCCCCTGCTGGCCGACATGACCCGAGACAACGCGGTGCGGTACGCGGATTGGCTCAACAAGGAGGGCCGCAGCCAGCGCACCAGCAAGCTAGTCCCCTTATCCCCCAACTCCAAGCGGGACCGCCTGATGGCACTCAGCGCCTTCTGGACGAAATGGCTATACCCACGGCGCAAGACTACCGAACGACTGAACCCATGGTCCCGCCTGGAGGTCACCCAGGTACCCACCGCATCGGACATCCCATGGGACGACCTGGGCAACACTGGGCGCCCGAAGCGGCGCGAATACTTTGATGAGGCCGAGCTACTGGCAATCATGGACGCCCCGGGGCCAGACCCACGCAAGGCCAAGTATGGCAAGGCGCTCATCATTGAGGTGCTGACCCTGGGACTGCTCACCGGCTGTCGGCCTGATGAGGTCTGCTCCCTACGCCTGAAGCACGTCAGGCCGATTGAAGGCGGCTACACCCTCGCCTTCGATGACCCGAAGAATGACGAGAGCGTGCGGACCATCCCTGTTCTGCATCCCATTGCCGTGGATCTGCTGAAGCGCCGCATTGGAGACCGCAAGGCCCCGGCTGAGCAACTGTTCCCGGAACTGCGCCCCAAGAAGGGCAATGACAACCTGTATGAGTTGGTCGGCCGAGCTATTAGCCGCCACCTCCAGCGGGCCACAGGTCTGGCAGAAGGCAAGGTCCCCTACTGCACGCGCCACACGTTCCTGACTGAGGTGGGCAACCATGAAGGCATCAACGACCACGCACTGAAGCGGTACGTTGGACACAAGCCCCCAGGGATGACGGACGCCCACTATCGGGCCGTGCCCATGCACGCGCTTCGGACCATTGCGGGCAAGGCCAAGTACCCACCCAAGGTAGAGCAAGCCATGGCCGCGCAACTGGGCGTTGTCTTACCCGAGAGCACGGCAGAGGCCGCCTGAGGCGGAGAAGATGCGACGCGCCGGGGCGGGGCGGGATGGACTCAGAAAGAAGCGAACTGCACAATCCCCGCAACTAGAGTCAACTGGGGGGCGTGCATCATGACCAAGAATACAGACGAGAAATGGACCACTGCGGGTGGTCTCGGGTGCTCAGCACTAGAGTACGTTGATGCGGCGCTGAAGCTGGGCGGGGAGCCAAACCCTTGGGGTGGCCGTGCCGACCCAGCAGATCCTGGTTACTTCCTCGCTTCTCACGCCCTTGAGCTTTGCTTTAAGTCTTTCCTCCGTCAGCAGGGCCACACCGTAGCGAAGTTGCGGGACCTAGGACATCACTTGCCCACGCTATACAAAGAGGCGCTGGACAACAATCTGAGCGCCATCTATACCCCCTCGTCTGCCGACCAGGAGGTTATTGACTGGCTCGCCCACCTCAATCAGAGAAATGGCCTGAGATACCGCCAGTCAGGCCTCTACAACTACCCGCCCTGGTGTGCAGTGATGGCCGTGGCAATCCGGCTTCATCAAAGCGTTGCTGCGGCCTTGGACATCTTCCCCGCTGCACCGCATCTAAAGTTTCCAGCCAGTTGGCCCGAAGACTGGAAAGCAGAGCGGGAAAACGGAACGGCCCGCGAACGGGAAGTGCTCGCCCAGTTCATCAGCATGATGCAGCCGGGCGGCGCATAAACAGCGAAAATTTCCGAGGGGGTATGTGAGAGCGCCCAGCCCCGAATTTCCCCCGTGGCCCCCTCGCTTTCCTATAGCGTGGACACTGCGCACCGGACGACGTGGGGAACACACGACAGCACGCCGCAGCACTTGACTACACTGCGGGTTTGAGCAGGTTGATGTTTTCGACCCCTCAAGAATTTGCAGAAGCAGTTTGTCCCTACAGCGGGACGTTCCCTGCTTATCAATACCCCGCGCCTTGCCGGGCCATGCGCCGCTGATGCCCGCGCCTCACTACTCTCCGTTCCGCGTCGATGTTGACGCGAAGTTAGAACGAGAGAGAACACATGGCTCAAGCCGCGTCCCGCCCCGCCAAGAAGCAAGCACCCGAGTCCGCCCCCGCGCAGTTCACATTCACGCTGGGGGTCACCGAAGCACAGGCCCTGCTTGCCATCGTCGGCCTCACCGTTGGTCAGACGCTGGACCCGCTCTATCAGTCGCTGGAGGACTTCCACGAGGCGCACGGCATCGAGCGCAAGGAGGTGTCTGAGAGGCATGACATGCGCGGCTTTGACATGGACCGGCTTGTGGACTGGTGGACGGCGGAAGAACTCTGGGCGGCCTGATCCAGCGTCAGCCCAAGGCGCCCTGTTGGAAAACGAAGGATTCCGACACCCCGCCCTGGCTGACCTGAGGTGTGTTGGAAATATAGGCCTTGACATTTATAGACACCACCGAGATACTGACAGCCCTTTCCAACACCAGGGACCCAGCAGCATGACCGCCCGCATCTACGGCTATGGCCGCGTGAGCACCGCCGACCAGACCACTGAGAACCAGCGCCAGGAACTGGAGGCCATGGGCCATAGCTTGCCGGCACAACGGTGGTTCGCTGACACCATCTCGGGCAAAGTGCCGGCCCTCCAGCGGCCACAGTTCGCCAAGATGATGGACCGCATGGAGGCAGGCGACATGCTGTTGGTCTCCAAGCTGGACCGCCTGGGCCGGGACATCATTGATGTGATGCAGACCCTTCGCCTCCTGGCTGGCCGTGGGGTCCGAGTCAAGGTCCAGGCCCTCGGGGACACCGACCTGACCAGCACCGCAGGGAAGGCCGTGGTGGGCATCCTGGCCGCTGTGGCTGAGATGGAGCGGGACATGCTGGTGGAGCGTACCCAGGCGGGCCTGTCGCGGGCCAAGGCCGAGGGCAAGCAACTGGGGCGCCCCTCCAAGACCACCGAGGCAGACAAGCAGGCCATCCGCGAGCGCCTGGGGGCCGGGGATACGGTCAGCCAAGTGGCAAAGGACTACGGCATATCCCGGGCATCGGTCATCGCAGTGCGGGACACGGTAGCGGCCTGATCCAGCGCCAGCGCCTATCCATCCTGAGGCCCCTGCGGTTCACTCCGTGGGGGCTTTTGCTTTTGGTGCCCTGGCCGCAGTGGTCTCACTTCCACCGGAAGACACACCATGCACCAACTGACCCTGACCCCTTCGGCCACCGATGCCGGCCTCACGATGTCCAGCCGGGAGATTGCCGAGCTGCTGGAGCTGCGCCCCGACAGCGTGAAGCGTTCCATTGAGCGCCTTGTGGAGCGTGGAACCATCGTCCACCCACCATTGGTGGATGAACCCGGTGCCGACTCCATGGGCCGCCCGCGCATCACCCAGGTCTACCTCCTGGACAAGCGTTCGACCTACATCGTGGTGGCCCAGTTGTCCCCCGAGTTCACCGCCCGCGTCATCGACCGCTGGCAGGAACTGGAGGCCAAGGCTGTGGCCCCTGCCCTGCCCAACTTCGGGAACCCCGCAGAGGCCGCCCGTGCATGGGCCATCCAGTTTGAACGTGCCGAGCAGGAAGCCCTGAAGGCTATCGAGTCCTCCAAGGCGCTGGCCCTGGCCGCCCCCAAGGCCCAGGCGCTGGACACCCTGGTGCATGACCGCAAGGAAGACATAAAGCCACCCCTATATCCGGGGAGCTTCTGGCAGACAGCCGCCGCGTCGTGACTCTATCGTTAGCAGACTGCAACCACAGGAGCCAACATGCCCCTACAAACCGTCGATAAGCCCACGTTACAGGGCCTGCTGCGCGACAGCATCATCGCCCACCCCCTGGCTACGTACTTGTTAGCTGGCCTTCCTTCTAGCCTTCCCATTGTTGAGCACCCTGAAGTTCGGGATCCCGATAAGCCGAACTGGGGGACGTTCTGGCCGCAGGAGTGGACTCCAGACTTGATACAGGCGGGGGAAGAAGTAGCCGCGCGGCTACAGGCACGCTATCGCCTAGATTTGGATCCGCCCGGACTTGGCACGTTCTACTGACCACCATCACCCGCCCCTACACAGGTGGCACCCACGTACAGACCGCCTTCCACTTCCGCAAGGACGGCTGGTTCGACATGACTGCCGCTGCGCAGGCCTTCGGGAAGCGCCTGGACAACTTCTGGACCAACGCAGAGACGAAGGAATACCTCGCCGCCCTTTCCCAGCTCCCTGGAATTCAAGGGAGCATGGTGGTGACCATCCCGGGAAGCCGCTCTGGCACCTGGGCTCACCCCAAGCTGGCCGTGTTCTTCGCCCGCTGGCTGGACGTGCGCTTCGCTGTCTGGTGTGACGGCTAAACCCTGAGCCTAGACAAAGCACCACCCTCACCATGTCCAGCCAGGAGATTGCCGACCTGACCGGCAAACGCCACGACCATGTCCTGGCTGACATCCGCACCATGCTGGCCGCCTTGGGCAAGACATCTCCCGAGTTTTCGGGCCATGTCCTCGACAAGTACAAACGCCCACAGCCCGTGTTCAACCTCCCGCAGGACCTGA